>NZ_JAUANU010000013.1:0-190709 GCF_032190535.1 Cupriavidus sp. SZY C1 | reverse complement strand
TCGCAGAACTTTTTTCTGCCGGCCGGCGCTGGCAAACCCCGCCAACTCCAACCCCCATCAACCCCGCAACCCTTGTCACTGCTGCGTTTGCAGCGCGGTTCGTGTTGCGAGGGGGCGAATATTAGAGGAGCCCGGCGACCTGCGCAAGGGGTTTCGCAAAAGAATTTTCCGATCCCGTAGAATCGCCGCATGACGACGCCCGCGGAACCCGCTACCTATCTCCCCGAACGCCTGCCCAGCCGCGACGCGGGTGCCCTCGACGCCCACGCGCTGGCGGCCGCGCTCGCGCGCCCGATTGTGTTTGTCGATCTGGAAACCACCGGCCCCGACGCCCAGCGCGACCGGATCACCGAAATCGGCGTGGTGGAAGTGGGCCCTGACGGCATCCACCAGTGGGACACGCTGGTCGACCCCCAAGCCAGCATCCCGCCCTTTATCCAGGGGATGACCGGCATCACCGACGACATGGTGCGCGGCCAGCCCACCTTTGCGTCGATTGCCGAGTTGCTGGCCGAGCGCCTGCAGGGCCGCCTGTTCGTCGCCCACAACGCCCGCTTTGACTACGGCTTCCTGAAGAACGAGTTCCGCCGGGCCGGCGTGACCTTCCGGGCCGACGTCCTGTGCACGCTGCGCCTGTCCCGCTCGCTGTTCCCGTCGGTGGAGCGCCACGGCCTCGACGCCCTGATCGCCCGGTTCAACCTCGTGCCCAAGGGCCGGCACCGCGCGCTGGCCGATGCCGAGCTGCTCTGGCAGTTCTGGCAGAAGATCCACGGTCTCTATTCGGTCGATCTGGTGGAATCGGCCGTCAAGGCACTGGTCAAGCACGCCAGCCTACCGGCAGGCCTGAGCGAGACGGCGCTCGACGACGTGCCAGACCGCCCCGGCGTCTATCTGTTCTATGGCGACGACGACGCGCCGCTCTATGTCGGCAAGAGCATCCATCTGCGCCAGCGCATCCGCGCCCACTTTTCCGGCGACCATGCCAATCCGAAGGAAATGCGGATCGCGCGCACCGTGCGCCGCGTGGACTGGCGCGAAACCGGCGGCGAGATCGGCGCCTTGCTGCTGGAGGCCCATCTGGTCAAGGCCCTGCGGCCGCTGCACAACCAGCAGCTACGCCACGCAGGCGAGCTGTTCGCCTGGGAACTGGTCGATGGCCTGCCCGCGCCGCGGCTGCGCTCGGACCGCCACGTCGATTTCAGCCGCCATGCCGCCCTCTATGGCGTATTCGCCACGCGTACCGGCGCCCAGGCCCGGCTGCGGGAGCTGGCCGAGACCGAGCAGCTCTGCCAGGTCACGCTGATGATGGAACCCACCGCGCGGCGCGGCAATCCGTGCTTCGCCCGGCAACTTCACCGCTGCGCGGGCGCGTGCACGGGCCACGAATCGCGCGCCGACCACCGGCTGCGCCTGGCGGCCGCGATGCACGCGCTGGCGTTGACGCCGTGGCCGTTCGCGGGCGCCGTGGCGTGGCGCGAAGGCGAGCAGCCCGGGCAGCCATGGCACGTCATCGAGGACTGGTGCTACTTGGGCACGGCCGCGACGCTGGACGACGCCCAGGCACTGACCGCCGCCCCGGCCCGCTTCGACATCGATACCTATCAGATACTGGCGCCGCATCTGGCACGGCTGCAGGCCACAGCCGTGCCGCTGGCCGCCGTGCGCGAATTTGCGCTGACCGCCCCCGAGCCCGCCCCGCTGCGTGCCGACCGATCCGCCCTGCCCCGCCCGGCCGCCCGCCGGGAGCCGCCCCGCGCGCTCGGCCAGCCGTCGCTGTTCGGCTGAAAAATCGGTGCGGCGGCGCACATCCACACATTGCCATCCGCCGCCCGCGTCAGCTAGGCTGCCACGGGAGCCCCGCCCTCTCGATGGAGCCGCCATGCCCGCGTCGCCCCGCCCGCCCTCATTCCGCGCCATTCTTCTCGCTGCCGGCACCATTGCCCTGGCGGCGGCCTGCGCCAGCATCGAGTCGAACGCCATGCAGGGAATCGTCGATTCCTGGAAAGGCGCGCCCGTCGAGCAGGCCAAGGCCCAGTGGGGGCCGCCCCAGGCCGTGCAGACCGTGCCGGGTGGTACGGCCTATGTCTGGACCGAAGAGATGCCGGTGGCGCGCCCACCCGGCAGCGGCCCGCGCGACGCCGGGCTGGAGCCGCCGGCCCGCGTGGCCCAGTGCCAGCGCAAGCTGGTAGCCGGCGCCGACGGCAACGTCAGCCGGGGCGAATGGAGCGGCACCGCCTGCTGCGTCCAGCGCGTGATCGGTCAGTGCGCAACCCTGGCCCGCAAGCCCGCCGGCCAGGGCTGACGCGCGCTACTCCAGCACGATCCCACGCGCCTTGACCAGCGCGCCCCACTTCTTGACCTCGGCGTCGATGAAACCGGCAAAGTCCGCGCTGCTGCCCGGCGCCGGCTGCAGCCCCAGTCCCAGCAGCTTCTGCCTGACCTGCGGATCGCCCAGCGCCTGGCTGGCATCGTGGTTGATCTGCTGGACGATGGCTGGCGGCGTGCCCGCCGGGGCCACGATCCCGAACCAGCCGTAGCCGACCACCTCCGCCACGCCCTGCTCGGCAAACGTCGGCGCGTCCGGATACACCGGCGTGCGCACGTCGGCCGCCACCGCAATCACGCGCAGCTTGCCGGCCTGGATGAATGGCAGCGCGGTGGTGATGGCGGTCAGCGTCGCGTCCACGCGGCCGGCCAGCAGCTCGGTGTACGCCGTGGCATCGCCGCGATAATGGACGTTCAGCGCCTTGAACCCCGCCTGTGCGGCGAACAGTTCGGCCGTCAGGTGCGGGCCGGACCCGACGCCCGGCGACGCAAACGTCACGCCGCCCGGCTTCTGCTTTGCCATCTTGACGAAGTCCGCCACGGTCCTGACCGGCGACGCGGCGTTGACGATCAGGAAGATCGGGCCCAGCACGCGCGGCCCGACGGCCACGAAATCCTTGTGGATGTCGAACCGCTGGCTCAGCCCGGCCCCGGTATTGATCGCGAACGGCGCGGCGGCCCACAGCAGCGTGTAGCCGTCGGCTGGCGCATGGGCCACCGACTCGCTAGCCACGCGCGTCCCGGCGCCCGGCTTGTTCTCGACCACCAGTTGCTGGCCGTACTTGCGGCTCAGCGCTTCGGCCAGCACGCGGCCGACGTGTCGTTCGAGCCGCCGGGCCCGTATGGCGACACCAGCCGCACCGTCTTGGCGGGCCATGCCTCGCCGAACGCGCGCGGCACCACGCCGGCCAGTGCCAGCGCGCCCAGCAGGCGGCGGCGGGTCTGTTGCGAGGGCGTCATGATGGCTCCTTGACCGGCTCGATGGCCGGATAGCGGTAGGTGCGGTCCAGGTGCGCCGGCTGCGGCACGTAGAGGCGCAGCGCCACGTAGAACGGGCCGGCCGGGCGCCGGCCGCGTTTGCCTTCGACGTCGGCATGCAGCCGCGCGAGCACCTGGGCGATGCGGCGCGCTTTGCGGCGGTGGTCAACGCACCGTCCAGGCGTTTCAGCGCGATGGCGTCCTGCAGCGCGTGGGCGGCCGCCAGGTCGGCGTCGTCATCGACCAGCAGCCGGCCAATCATCCAGACTGCGTCGGTCGGGCACGGCACCGCGCGCATGCCGGCCGGCACCTCGCCATGCCAGCCCGGACCGTGCAGCAGGAACTGGCCCGCACCGGTGCCCGTGGTGCGGCTGCCGATGTAGCCGAACGGGTTGGTATAGGCGTCCAGCAGGCCCAGCACGTAGTAGCGGCCGGCGAAGTCGGGCACGTCCAGCACCACCGGCTCGCGGGACAAGTCCAGCCAGGCGTTCGTGTACAGCGTGTCGTTGTTCGGCGTGACTACCTGCCGATGCTGCGGCCCCAGCAATTCGCGCGTGTGGATCAGGTGGTTGATCCAGCGCAGCGTGCTCTCGGGGCCGTCGCCGGCAAAGCGGCCGGCGCGGTCGCGGCGCGGGCAGGTGGCCGCGCGCATGCGGGCCATCTCGTATAGCGGCAGCGTGTAGAGCACGGCGTCGCGTGCCAGTTGCTGGACGTCGTCGGTGGGGTGCGGCATGTCTCGTGTCTCCTGATTATTGTTAGAGGGGTCTTCAGCCAATCCGCTGCACGGCCGGGATGCGGTACTCGCCGGCGATGAAGCCCGGCGTCGGGTGGTAGAGCCGCAAGATCAGGTAGAAGACGCCGTCGGGCGCCGGCAGCCAGTTGGTGTCGTCGGCGGGCCGGGCGTGGCCGATGTCGATCGCGAGCGATCCGTCCGGATCGCGGCGCAGGCCCGGTGTGCGATCGCCGATGGCGTAGCGGCCGATCGCGTTGGCCGTGAAATAGCGGTCCTCGCCGTACAGCGACACCGACCAGAAGGCGTCGGCCGGCGGCAGCATGCCGGCCGGAAAGCGCAGCACGTAGCGATGCCGGCCGTGCAGGCGCTCGCCGCCGGCATCGAAATCGGCCATCGCGTAGACCGCCTCGTCGGCCCGCAGCGCGCCCAGCCCCTTCATGGCCGTGCAGGCGCGCAGCATCCAGTCGTCGCCATAGGTGCCCAGGCGCAGGCTGTAGCCCCACGCCTTGTGCCCCTGGCTGCGGGTATGGGCCTCGATCAGCGCCATGCCCTGCGCGTAGGCGCTGCGCAGGCCGTTGACGATGGCCGGCCGCAGCGTGGCGATCTCCACCTCGTCCTCCAGCCGCAGCCCCACCTTGCGCAGCAGCGTGAACAGGCCGGCCTCCGCCGGCGCGGGCGGAAAGTCGCGCATCGCCCGGAACAGGTTCTGGAAGAAGTCCACGCCGGCGTCGCCGGTGTCCTGCCACCTCGCCACGCTGGCGGGCTGCGCGGTGCCGGGGTACTGCACCACTTCGAAGCCCTGCTCGAAGGCATGGGCCTGCGGCAGGTCCTCGGCGCCCGTCACCAGCACGCGGCCGAGCACCCAGACCAGCGACGTGGGCGCCTGCACCACGTGCGGCCCGTCGGCCTGCTGGCCCGGGCCGACGATGCGCACGTCGGCGCCGGCCGCCGGCACGTTGCGGGGGCCCAGGTTGGCGAAGTTGTTGGTGTGGGCGTCCAGCAGTTCCACCACGTAGTAGCGGTCCGCGTCCGGCAGCGCTGGCACGCGCAGCGTCACCGGGCCATCGGCCAGGTTCAGCCAGCCGCAGAAGTACAGCAGGTCGTTGGCCGGCGTGACGATGTCGCGGTCCTCGTGCGTCCATGGCCGCTCGCTGGCGGACAGCGTGTTCATGGGTGCGCGGCCGTAGCACGTGGGCGCGTCGACCGACGTTTGCAGCCGGCACGTGCGCAGCGTCTCGATCAGCGGATAGCCGTAGAGCACCAGCGGCACGGCGGCGGCGGCGACCAGCGCCTCCTGCGGGCTGGTGTGCAGCGATGCGGCCAGGGGGGGCGTCGCGGGATGGTTCATGGAATAGCCTCTGGGTTGGTGTCGTGGATTCATTCCAGCGCGGCGCCGCTGGACTTGACGAGGGCGGCCCACGCGCGGGCGTCGTCGCGCATCTGCTCGGCGAACCGCGCGCGGGACATCGGCGCGTAGCGCATGCCCATGGTGGCGATCTGCGCCTGGATGGCGCCGTCCTGCATCGCCTCCTGCGTGGCCGCTTCCAGCCGCTCGACGATGGCGGCCGGCGTGCGCGCCGGGGCGAACAGCGCGAACCAGCTATCCACCTTGAACGCGATGCCCGATTCGGCCAGCGTCGGCACCTCGGGCAGCGCCGCCGAGCGTTCGGAGCCGGTCACGGCCAGCGGCCGCACCTTGCCGGCGCGAATCAGCGGCAGCGTGCCGGCCAAGTCCGACATGGCCAGCGGCACCGTGCCGCCCATCACGTCATTGAGCATCGGCGCCACGCCCTTGTACGGCACATGGCGCAGGCGGATGCCGGCCGACACGTTGATGCTCTCGCCCGCGAGATGGCCGCCCGAGCCCTGGCCCCAGGAGCCATAGGCCAGGTCCGCGCCGGGCTGGCGGGCCATGGCGACGAGCGCGCGCAGGTCATGCGCCGGGAACGTCGGGTTCGCAACCAGCACGTTGCCGCCGTACGCAATGCGGCCGATGGGCACGAAGTCGCGCAGCGGGTCGTACGGCAGCTTCGGGAAGATGGCCGGCGCGATGGCATGGGTGGCCGAGATGCCGAGTACGAGCGTGTAGCCGTCCGGCGCGGCGCGGGCCACCTGCGCGGCGCCGATCGTGCCGGTCGCCCCGGCGACGTTCTCGACCACCACGGTGCCCTTGAGCACCGTGGACAGCCGCGCGGCCAGCATGCGGCCGATCACGTCAGTGCCGCCGCCGGGCGGAAACGGCACCACAAGCCGGATCGGCCGGTCGGGCCAGGCCGGCGCCGCGATGGCGGCCGGCATCAGCGTCGCGCCGGCCATGCCGGCGGCCATCCAGAACGCCATGGCGTGGCGCATCCTGCGAAAGATCGATCGCATCGGTTGTCTCCGTGTTGGGCGGGCTGGCCGTTCAGCGCAGCGTGATCACCGCGTCGGCCGCCACCAGGCCGTCCGGGCCGACGATGAAGGGGTTGATTTCGAGCGTGTCGAGCCGGTCGCCGATGGCGGCGGCGGCGCGCGACACATGCACCAGCACGTCGGCCACGGCATCGAGGTCGAGCGCAGGATGGCCACGGTGCCCGGTGCAGAGCGCGGCGGCGCGGCTTTGTTCCAGCATCGTCCGGGCGCGCGGGCGCGACAGCGGCGCCAGGCCGAACGCCATCTGCCGGAAGATCTCGACGGCCGTGCCGCCGATGCCGGCCAGCGCCACCAGCCCGAATACGGGGTCGCGCCGCACGCCCACCATGATCTCGCCCCAGCCCCGCGCCATGCGCGCGACGATGGCGCCTTCGAACGGCACCGGGCCGCCCTGCGCATCGCGCGCTTCGGCCGCCGCCTGCTGCACGCGCGCAAAGGCGGCGCGCACCGCGGCGGCGTCCTGCAGGTTCAGCACCACGCCGCCGACGTCGCTCTTGTGCAGGATGTGGCGCGAGCAGAGCTTGACCGCCACCGGGAAGCCGATCGATTCGGCAACGCGCACCGCCGCATCGGCATCGCCGGCCACGCCGTGGCGCACCACCGGCACGCCGGCATCGGCCAGCAGCGCCATGGCTTCGGCTTCGGACAGCGCGCTGGCTTCGGCCGGCACCTGCACGGGCGCCAGCGGCGAGCCGTCGGCGTCATCGGGCGCACCCGCGGCGGCTTCCAGCGCGGCCGCCTTGGCCAGCGCGGCCACGGCTTCCACGGTGTACGCCGGCTCGCGGAACACCAGGCAGCCGCGCGCTTCCAGCCAGGCGCGCTTCTGGTCGTCCATCACGCCCGAGATCAGCAGCGGCGCGGCCTGCGGATCGGCGTGCAGCGCGGTGACGGCATCCTGGAGCGGCCCCCACACACGCGGCGCGTTGGCGGCGCCGGCCACAAAGGCGGCCACGGCGCCGTACTGGCCGCAGCGCGCCACGCTGCCCAGCGCATCGACGAACACCTGCGGCTGGGCCACCACCTGCCCGGTCACGTCGATGGGATTGGCGGTGCTGGCAAATGGAATCGCGGTGCGCAGCGCCTGCGCGGCGGCGTCCGGCATCGGCGGCAGCGGCAGCCCGAGCGATTCGGCACTGTCGGCCATCATGATGCCGACCCCGCCAGAGACCGTGACGATGGCCAGCGGCGCCACCGCGTCGGCCGGCATGCCCGACGGCGCCTGCCACACGGCCGGCCGGCGCCCGCGCGCCAGCGTGTAGCCGAGCCGGAAGAAGGCTTCCAGCGTATGCGCGCGATGCACGCCGTATTCATCGAACACGGCCTGATAGACCGCGTCCTCGCCGGCCAGGCTGGCCGTGTGCGATTGCGCGGCACTGGCGCCGGCCGCCGTGGTGCCCACCTTGGCGATCACCACCGGCTTGCCGGCCCGGCGCGCGGCAGCCAGCGCGCGGCGCAGGCGCAGGCCGTCGCGCGCCCCTTCCATATAGGCCAGGATCACGCGCGTCTGCGGGTCGTCGGCCAGCCACTCGATCACGTCGGCCACCTGCAGGCCGGCCTCGTTGCCGGTGGTGACCCAATGGCTCAGGCCCAGCCCGGCCTCGCGGGCCAGCGCGAACGCGTAGGCGCCAAACGCGCCGCTCTGGCTGACCAGCCCGACGTCGCCCACCGGCGGCAGGCCGCTCAACGGGATGGGCGAGAACGTGGCGAACATCCGCTCGCGCAGGTTCATCGCGCCCAGGCAGTTGGGACCGAGCAACTGCACGCCGTGTGCGCGGGCCTGGCTGGCCAGCGCGTGCTGCAGCGCGTCGCCGCCGCTGACTTCGGCAAACCCGGAGGTGAAGACCACGGCGGCGCGCGTGCCGGCCTGGCCCAGTTGCGCCATCACGTCGGGCGCGGCGGGCGCCGGCACGGCCACGATGGCCAGATCCACCGGCGCGCCGATGTCGGCCACCGAGGCGTAGGCGCGCAGGCCCTGTACGGTGGCGGCGCCGGGATTGACGGGGTACACCGGGCCGGCGTAGCCCAGTTCGGCCAGCAGGCGGACGGGCACGCCGCCCACCTTGTCGGGTTGCGTCGACGCGCCGACCACGGCGATCGAACGCGGGCACAGCAGGGGCTGCAGATCCAGCATGGTGTCTCCGTTGATGACGCCGGGTACGTGCCACGGCGTTCTGTCCATGCGGGCGTACCGGGCCCGCGCCGGCGGCTAGCGTCCCACGCCAGCCATGTTTTCGATCGACCGCACCATCTCGCGCAGCAGCGGCGCCACGCGCTTTTCCATCATGCCGCGCCGTACCCGCAGGCCCGGGATGGCGCAGTTGAACAGCAGCGGCCGGTTCAGGTAGGTGATGCGCGAATAGACGCCCACGCCGTGGATGCCCTCGCCGGCGTCGCCCTCGTTCAGCGTGAAGCCGCGCTTGGGGTAATGGGCGACGTTGTGGCACACGGTGTCGTAGCAAACGGCGAACTCGTCGGGCCGTTCGGTGCGCGCCTGCATCATCAGTTGCTCGAACTCGCGCTTGGACAGCGTGCACAGGAACGCCCGCCCCATCGCCGTGGTCATCACGGACCGCACCGCGCCCACCGCCGGCCGCGCCGAGGTGCCTTCCAGGTGCGTGCACGATTCCAGGTACGTCACGTCCAGCCGGTGGGCCACGCCCAGCGACACGGCGCCTTCCACCTCGTTGGCCAGCGCCTGCATCAGCGGGCGCGCCAGGTGCCGCACCGGCAGCCCGGCCAGGTACGGATAGCCCAGCGCCAGCACCTGCGCGCCGACGAAGTACTTGTCGAGCTTCGGGTCCCAGTCCAGGTAACCCAGTTCGAACAGCGTGCGGCAGATGCGCGACACCGTGGCGCGCGGCAGTTGCAGCCGCTGCGACAGCTCGCCGTTGCCCAGCGGGCGCGGATCGTCGACAAAGCAGCGCAGCAGCGCAAACCCCTTGGCCAGCAGCCCGCCGAACGAAGGATCTTCGCGGCGGCGTTCGGCAATGAATTGTTCGACCGGGGTGTTCATGGGCATGTCGTCTCCTGATTCCAGTGTGGGCGCCTGTCGGCGATAGTGTCAAAAAGTGGAATCAATTTCCAGATATTGGAAATCCGGCGCGTAAACCCTGACTTGACGGCATTCCAGGGCCAAAAGTAAGGTGCAAAACCGAATCCGAATTCGAATACGGAAACGCACCATGCAAGCAGCCTCGCCCCAAAGTGCCGACAACGCCGCCCCCGCCGCGGCCACCGGCTTTCCGCAAGTCGACACGACGTCGATCCTCCAGCCGCCGCGCCAGCGCCGCGCCCGCGAGACCGAGCACGCGCTGCTGTCCGCGGGCCGCCAGTTGCTGGCCGAGCGCGATTTCACGGCGGTGTCGGTGGCGCAGATTGCGGCCGCCTGCCAGGTGTCGGTGGGCGCGTTCTACGGCCGCTTCCGCGACAAGATGGCGTACTTCGACGCGCTGCGGGCGTCCGTGATGGCCGAATCCGACGAGTCGGTGGCGCGCTACATGGCCGAGCACCGCTGGCAGGAGGCGCCGGCGCGGCAGATCATCGAGAAGACCATGCGCTTCATGGTCAACGGCTGCCGCAACAACCGCGGCATCATCCGCGCGTCGCTCAAGCACGCCACGACCCATCCCGAGCAATGGCTGCCACACCAGCAGAACGGCCAGGCGCTGATCGAGCGGCTGGTGACGCTGCTGGTGCCCCGGCTGGCCGGCCCGGCCGACGAGGCCGAGCTGCGCGTGCGGTTTGCCATGCAGATGGTGTTCGGCATGCTGGTCAACGCGGTGCTGAACAACCCCGGCCCGCTGAGGCTGGACGACGAGCGCCTGCCCGTGGAGATGGCGCGCATCGTCAGCGGCTACCTGGGCATCGACAACTGAAGCGTTTCATCCCTCGCCCGACACCCACCAACCGCCCGCACAGCCGCAGCCAAAAGCGGCACGCCTGACAGGCCGGGCTCCAAAGAGGAGACACACCATGAAGCAATCCACGCCGCCCCGCCGGCGGTGGGCGACACGCGTTGCCTGCGCGGCGCTGTCGCTGCTGCCCTTCGCGGCATCGGCCCAGGGCGACTACCCGACCAAGCCGGTCCGGCTGGTGGTGCCCTACCCGGCCGGCGGGCTGACCGACACGCTGGCACGCCAGGTGGCCGACGGGCTGTCCAAGCGGCTGGGCCAGCCCGTGGTGGTGGAAAACAAGAGCGGCGCGGGCGGCATCATCGGCACGGATTTCGTCGCCAAGTCGGCGCCGGACGGCTACACGCTGCTGATGACGATTCCGGGCCCGATCACGGCCAACCTGGCGCTCTACAAGAAGCTGCCGTACGACCCGCGCACCGACCTGCGGCCGATCTCGGACGTGGCCCTGGCGCGCACGGTGCTGGCCGTCAACAGCAGCGTGCCGGTCAAGACGGTCAACGAACTGCTGGCCTACGCAAAGAAGGAACCCGGCAAGCTGCGCATGGGGTCGTGGGGGCCCGGCACCCAGCCGCACACGATCCAGGCATACATGGACAAGACCTACGGCGTCGACATCCTGCACGTGCCCTACCGTGGCGAGGGGCCGATGGTCAGCGACCTGCTGGCCGGGCAGGTCAACGTGACGATCGGGTCGATCACCACGCTGCGCCAGCACCTGGCCACCGGCAAGCTGCGTCCGCTGGCCGTGGCCGGCACCACGCGCGCCAGGGCGCTGCCCGACGTGCCGACGTTTGCCGAAGCCGGCTATGGCGACGCGGCGTACAAGATCGTCGGCCCGACCACGCTGCTGGCGCCGGCCAAGACGCCCGACGCGGTGATCGAACGGCTGGGCCGCGAGGTGTCCGCGCTGGTGCGCACGCCGGAGATGCAGGCCAGAATCGACGAGATGGGCGCCGAGCCGGTGGGCAACACGCCGGCCGAGGCCGAGCGCGCGTACAAGGCCTACCTGCCGGTGGTGCTGAAGCTGACCGCCGACACCGGCGTGACGCTGGACTGACTTTCGCCCCGCCCGGCCTGGCGCGCCGCTGCTCGGCATGCAGCGAAACCATGGCCGTCATGAATTCCGGCGGGGCCTGCTGGCTCCGCCGGAATGGCCCGATCTAGAATCGCGGCATTCCTACCCCAAGCCCCCACCCGATCATGGCCACGCTCTTCCTCGTCCGTCACGGACAAGCCTCCTTTGGCGCCGCGAACTACGACTGCCTGTCGGACGTCGGCCGCCAGCAGGCACGCTGGCTCGGGGAGTATTTCCGGGACCGCGGGCTGCAGTTCCGGCGCGTGGTGGCCGGGTCGCTGGTGCGCCAGCAGGACACGGCGACCGAAATCCTGGCCGGGATGGGCGCCGGCGGCGTGGCCGTGGAAACCCACGCCGGCCTGAACGAGTACGACGGCGAATCGCTCTACCGCAGCTTTACGAACGGCGCCGACCATCGCGCCCACCAGAACGGCGACTACCAGGACTACTGGCGCACGTTCCGGGCCGCGTTTGCGGCGTGGACACAGGACGGGCTGCCCGGCATGCCCGAGACCTGGGCGGCGTTCGGCGCCCGCATGCAGGCGGCGCTGGCCACGGCCACCGAGGGCGCCGCGCGCGAGGATGCCCTGCTGGTGGTGAGTTCGGGCGGCGCGATTGGCCGGGCCATTGCCGACCTGCTCGGCGCGCCCACGCAGACGGCCATCGAGCTGAACCTGCAGTTCCGCAACACCGGCTTCTGCGAACTGATCGTGGGACGCGGCACGCAGCGGCTGCTGAGCTTCAACAATGTGCCGCATCTGGAACACCCGGAGCGGCGCCGCGCCATCACGTTTGCCTGAACGGCGGCGCTAGCGCTGGGACAGCACCAGCCGGCCGGCCAGCGCCAGGAACACCGTGCCCGCGAACCAGTTGACCGCCCGCTGCACGCGCGCCGAGCGCATCAGCACGCGGCCGAACGCGCCCGAAAACCACGCGATCGACCCGAACACGAGCAGCGTGGCCACGATGAACACGAAGCCCAGCACCATGAGCTGGACCGCCACGTGGCCCTGTTGCGGGTTGACGAACTGCGGCAGGAAAGCCAGGAAGAAGATCACGACCTTGGGATTGGTCAGGTTCATGACCACGCCGCGCAGATACATGTTGCGGACCGGCCGGGCGGCGTGCCCGGGCGTGCCGACCTGCCCGACCGGTGCCCGGAACGCCTGCCAGGCGAGATACACCAGGTAGAGCGCCCCGGCTACCTTCAGGATCGTGAACGCCACGGCCGACGCCGCCAGCAGCGCGGCCAGCCCCACCGCCACCACGGCCGTATGCACCAGCAACCCGGTGCACAGGCCCAGCACCACGGTCAGCCCGGCGCGCGTGCCGTGCATGGCCGATTGCAGCAGCACGAAGATGTTGTCCGGCCCCGGCGCCAGGCTCAGCAACAAGGCGATTCCCAGAAATGGCAGCAGCGTCTCGATCGGCGGCATGGCGACTCCGGCGGCAAAGCCGCCATGGTAGCCCAATGCCGCCGGGCCAGCGCCTCAGCGCAGGCGCGCGATGGCTTCGGCGCGGATCGACTCGGCCTTGGCCTTCAGCCGCAGCGCCACGTCGGCGCCGCGCTCGTTGGCCACGCGCTCGATGAAGGCGTGGCGCAGCACGTCGTTCAGCGTCGCCACGTGCGACGCCTCGCAGAACATCTTCCACGCCATCGGCAGGCCGGCATAGTCGGTGCGACGGCCAAGCATGGCGGCGTCGATGGCCGCGACGATGGCGGCATCGCGGACGATCACATCATGGACGGAGGCAGCAAGGTTCTGGAACATGGTGGTCTCCCGGTCGGCAAGTCTGGCGCAACGGTGGCGCCGCGTTTGCCGGGATAGTCTGCAAACGACATGCCAATATCGGCACGCGCCGCGCGTTGCCATACCCCCGTTTCAATCGGCCGGCCGCCAGCCCGCGCCAGGCGGACGTTCCGCGCCGCGTTACCCCACTTCAGTCGGGCGCAAAACAGTGCCGGATGGGCCGGTCGGCAGGCGCTCTGCCAACAAAAAAGGCGTTACGGGTTACGTAACGCCTTGCGGAATGCGGGTGACATCGATCATGCACGGGCGCCGTCGAGGTACGGGTCGAAGCTGCGGGCCGGTTCGGCCGACACCCCGACGCGATCGCGGCCGGCCACGAAGCGGGCGCCATCGGTATAGGGATCGGCGTTGCGGGCGCCGTCCAGGTACGGATCGGCCGTGCGGCCCGGGGCGGCCGACACGCCTGCCCTGTCGAGGCCGGCTACCGTGCGGGCGCCGTCCGTGAAGGCGTCGGGCTTGCCGGTGCGGGCGCCGTCCGTGAACGCATCGTGTGTCCGGAAGCCGTAACCGTACGTGTCGGCCGAGGCCGTCGTGCGGAACGTGTAGCCATACTTGTCCGCGGAAACCGTCTCGGCCTGGGCGGCGCCCAGCGCGGCCAGCGACAGAACCAGGGTCGATGCAATCTTGAGGGCGGTGGTCTTGGTCATGATTTCTCTCCGAATTCGATCAAAAATTTGTTCAGTTGTTGTGAATGGTCCCGGCTGCGTCGCTGCTTGTCTGCCTGGCCGGTTTCAGCGTTGCGCGCTGTCCATGAACAGAACTATAGGCTTCGGCCCCGGCCTGTAAGTGACGCATTCGCGGACGAGTTATTCAAATTTTTTGATTTTCGTTGCCGGGCCGCGAAAGCGCTCCCAAGCCGACTTGCTGCAGCCGGCATGGCCAATGCGCTACAGTGACGCGCATGCTGGCTATCTGACGGCGACATCCACCGCCCGCGCCCCTTTCTTCATGCATTGCTCGCGCCCCCGTCCACTGGTTCTGGCCTGGTTCCAAGCCCTGTGCCTGATGCTGCTGCTCAGCGGCACGGCATGGGGCGCCGGCTCGCCCCTGCTCAACGCCGTCAAGGCCCCGGCCAACGGCGCCGCCTCTGCGCCACCGGCCAGCGCGGCGCTGGCCAAGTCCCTGGACCAGGTCATCGGCACGCTGCAGAACGATGCCGAACGCCAGGCGCTGGTGGCGCAGTTGCAGACGCTGCGCCAGGGGCTGGACGCGTCGGCACCAGCCGCGGCCGCCAGCGAGCCGGCCACGGGGCTGATCGGCGCCGTCGCCCAGGCGCTGCAGGAAATCGACAATGGCCCGCACAAGGATCGCGGGCCATGGCAGTACTGGCGCTGGCGCATGCGGTTTGCCGGCGAGGAGCTGCGCGAGGCCGTGACGGTTGGCCAGACGCGCGCCGCGATGGAGTCGTGGCGCGAGTTCGGCATCGTGCTGGCGGGATGGGCGCTCACGGGCTGGCTGCTGTTCGAGCTGTCGCGGCGGCTCCATCGCAGCCGCATCCGGCCCAAGCGCTCCACGGCGCTGCCGGTGGTGCCGTCCTGGGTGGACGTCGGCATCTATTTCCTGCGGCGGATCGGGCCGTGGATCGCGGCCTTCGCGCTGACCATACTGCTGGCCTACAAGGTCTTCGGCCGCACGCCCGCGAGCATGGGCGCGGTGCTGGTGGCCTATGCCATCCTGGCCGGCGCGCTGATGTCGGCGGTCTGCCAGGTCATCTTCGCGCTGTTCCAGTCCGGCCATCGCAAGCACGCGGTGCGCGACCTGCTGCTCCATTCGCCGATGCTGCTGTTCGTCACCGGCGCGCTGGCCGCGCTGGGCGAGGCCAATAACGATACGCGCGTGATTGCGGCGCTGGGCGTGAACCTGTCGGCGCTGATCAGCACCTTTGCCAATATCCTGGCCGCCATGCTGATCGGCGTGTTTGCCGTGCGGTTCCGCCGGGCCATCGGTCAGCTCATCGCGTTCCGGCCGTTCGCGTTCCGGCAGGAACACCCGGCGCTGATGGAGCTGCTGCGCATGGCCGGGCAGGCGTGGTACCTGCCGATGCTGGCCGTGGTGGCGGCGTCCGTCATCGGCACGGTCATGGCCACCGGCCGGGCCGACGAATTCCTGCGGCGCGCCGTGGTCACCGTGGCGCTGTTCGTGGCGGCCATCCTGCTGACGCTGGTGGCGGGCCGCTCGCCCAAGGCCACGGTGCGGGCGCCCCGGCTGCGTGACCGCCGCCGCTCGGCCTACCTGCAGCGCTTTGCCCGCTTTGGCGTGGCGCTGATGCGCGTGGTGATCTGGCTGGCGTTCCTGGAATTCAATGCACGTATCTGGGGCACGTCGCTGATCCAGCTTGCCGATTCGACCGTGCTGGGCCGGCATATCACCGAGTCCGTGCTGAGCGTGATTGGCGTGGTGCTGCTGGCGTGGCTGGTGTGGCTTGTCATCGATACGGCCATCACGCAGTCCCTGACGCCGTCGTCCACGCGCGCCGCGCAGCCGAGCATGCGGGCCAAGACCATCCTGCCGCTGGTGCGCAATGCGTCGTTCGTGGCGCTGCTGGTGGTGGCGATGATCGCGGTGCTGGCCAACCTGGGCGTCAACGTCACGCCGCTGCTGGCCGGCGCCGGCGTGGTCGGCCTGGCCATCGGCTTTGGCGCGCAAAGCCTGGTGCAGGACCTGATCACCGGGCTGTTCATCGTCATCGAGGATTCCATCGCGATCGGCGACTCGATCGAACTGCCCGACCACGCCGGCGTGGTGGAGGGCATGACCATTCGCACCGTGCGGCTACGCGACGGCAAGGGCGCGCTGCACACGCTGCCGTACAGCCAGATCAAGGCGGTGAAGAACCTGTCGCGCGACTATGCGTTCGCGGTGTTCAACATCTCCATTGCCTACCAGAGCGACTTCGACCGCGCGCTGGAGATCATCCGCGAGACCGGCGCCGAGGTGGCCCGCGACCACCGCTATTCGCGCAACCTGCTCTCCGGGCTGGACATCCTGGGGCTGGACCGCTTCGATCCGAACGGCCAGGTCGTGCTGGCCCAGTTCAAGACCCGGCCGCTGACGCAGGCCGAGATCTCGCGCGCGTTCAACGCCCGGCTCAAGCGCAATTTCGACGCCGAGGGCATCCGCATGGCGGCGCCGTACGTGACCGTGCAGGTCGATGGCGGCAATGGCGCGGCCGCTCAGGCCGCCGCCGAAGCGGGGCTGAGCGCGGCGGCTGGCGCGGGCGCCGAACTCGTCACCTCGGCTCAGGGAAGACCACGATAACGGTCGGCCAATGTGCCGGGCGATGCGCGCGACGGCGTCCGTTGTCGCATTTGCGCAATGCGGACGCCGGCCCGGGGCGCCGAATCGTTTGAAATACGCGGGTCACGGCATTACTATCTCGGCCATCTGTCGCAGCGGCTCTCGCCGCCACGCCGGACGGCCGGAAAGGCAGGCGTGGCGCCGCAATGCCGGACATGCCCCCTCCCTTGGCGGGATATTCCCCCGGCCAGTTCATGCGCGATCATCGTTGCACGGACGGCCGTCGTGGAGGCGATCCCGGACAACGGGAGCACGGCACTGTCACCACAACAAAAGAAGGGTCGCGCACCGACGCAGCGGCCTTGAGGAAAAGGCGTTTGCCACCGGGGAAAAAAGAAATGGGCGAACACTTGTCTGCCGACGACGTCTTCGATCGTCTGGTCGATCGCATCTATGAGTCCGCCATGGACGTGGCCGCCATGCCGGCCGCCCTGGACCTGTTTTCCCACTACACGTGTTCCGCCAGCCCGAGCTACCTGATATGGGACAAGCTCGCCGGGCAGGCCCGCCTGGGCGTCACGCGCCACGGCTGCTACACCAGCGCCGGCAACATGCCCGAAAGCATGCGCACGCTGCCCTCGCACGCCGCCATCGCCCCGCGCGCCACCGCCGGGATGCTCGTCGACACCCATCCCGCCGACGCCATGCCGTTCGACTGCAACGGGCTGGCCCATGGCATCCGGCTGTTCGATACCCATGACGTCTGCGTCTGGATGAGCGCCACGCCCGGCTGCGACGACTGCCACGGCCTGGACTGCAACCGCCGCGTGGCGCAGGTCATGCCCCACTGGGCGCGCGCGGCGCGCATGCAGCATCGCAACTTCGAACTGAGCGGCCTGGCGTCCCTGGGCCTGGCCGGGCTGGACACGCTCGACTTCGGCGTCATGGCCCTGCAGGCCGACATGCGCGTGCGCTACGCCAATAGCTGGGCCGAGGCGCTGGTGCAGGCCGACGCCAACCTGGCGCTCGACAACGGCGTACTGTGCGCCCAGCCCGAATCGCTGCAGGCCACGCTGCGCAAGCTGCTGGACAACGCCGTGCACGGCGGCCGCCATGGCGGCGCCGCGGCGGGGTCGTGGATGCACATCACCTCGGGCGGCCAGCCGGTGCCGATCATCGTCATGCCGCTGGTGTCGCGCCAGCCCGTGGAGGGACCGTGGCAATTGCCGATGGCGATGATGCTGCTCGGCAACTCGGAGTCGCGCTCGGTGCTCGACGCCGGCGTGCTGACGTCGCTGTTCGGGCTGTCGCGCAAGGAAAGCATCATCGCGATCCGCCTGGCGGCCGGCGAAACGCTCAACGAGATCGCCGAACGCGAATTCCTGTCGCCGCACACCGTGCGCGTGCATATCCGCGACACGCTGCGCAAGACCGGCACGCACCGCCAGTCGGAACTGGTACGGCTGCTGCATCTGCTGCCTGGCGTGGATCTGGAACGGGCGGGCGCATGCTCGACGGCAAGGCCGCGGGGACAGGAGCGGGGGCGGTAACGGGTTCCGTTACCGTTTCGATGCTTTCTCCCCTCTCCCACAAATGGGAGAAGGGAGCAAACCTTCCCCCTACGCCGCCTTCCGATGCTGGTGGTGCCGGCGTTCCGGCTTGCACTCGTACTTGAGTTCGCGCCGGCCATCTTCGTAAACCACTTCCAGCCGCACCGTGAAGCCCCACAGGCGGGTCACGTGCCGCACCACTTCATCAAAGTTCTGTGCCAGCGGCCGGCGGTCCTGCTGCAGGTGCCGCAGCGTCAGCGAGCGATCGCCGCCGATGTCGACGTTGGTCACCTGGATGTTCGGCTCCATGTTCGACAGGTCGTACTGCGTGGCCAGCAGGCGGCGGATCTCGCGGTAGCCTTCGTCGTCGTGGATCGCCGTCACGCGGAGCTTGCCCTCGCGGTCGTCGTCCAGCACCGAGAACAGCTTCAGCTCGCGGATCACGCGCGGTGACAGGAACTGCAGCAGGAAGCTCTCGTCCTTGAAGTTGCGCATCGCAAAGTCGAGCGTCTCGCGCCAGTCGCTGCCGGCAATCTCGGGCGCCCAGCGGCGGTCTTCCTCGGTGGGGTCCTCGCACATGCGGCGCAGGTCCTGGAACATCAGGAAACCCACCGTGTACGGGTTCAGCCCGCTGTAGTACGGGCTGTGGTACGGCGGCTGGTAGATGACGTTGGTGTGGGCCTGCAGCAGCTCCAGCATGAATGCATCGTTGACCAGCTTTTCCTCGTAGAGCTTGTTGATGATCGTGTAGTGCCAGAACGTGGCCCAGCCTTCGTTCATGACCTTGGTCTGGCGCTGCGGATAGAAATACTGCGCGATCTTGCGCACGATCCGCACGATCTCGCGCTGCCACGGCTGCAGCTTGGGCGCGTTCTTCTCGATGAAGTACAGCAGGTTCTCCTGCGGCTCGGGCGGGAAGCTGGCCTCCATTTCCGCCGCTTCCTCCTCCTCGCGCAGCGCGTGGGGGCGGTGCTTGGGCAGGGTGCGCCAGAGGTCGTTCACCTGCATCTGCAGGTAGTTCTCGCGCTCGGCCTGGCGGGCCTGCTCCTCGGTGATCGACAGCTTCTTGGGCCGCTTGTAGCGGTCCACGCCGTAGTTCTGCAGCGCGTGGCAGGAATCCAGCAGCAGTTCCACTTCCTGCTCGCCGTAGCGCTGTTCGCACTCGGCCACGTAGTTCTTGGCGAACAGCAGGTAGTCGATGATGGCGTCCGCATTGGTCCACGTGCGGAACAGGTAGTTGCCCTTGAAGAACGAGTTGTGGCCGTAGCAGGCATGCGCAATCGTCAGCGCCTGCATCGGCATCGTGTTTTCCTCCATCAGGTAGGCGATGCACGGGTTGGAGTTGATGACGATCTCGTAGGCCAGCCCCATGTAGCCGCGCTGGTAGCTGCGCTCCGACGACAGGAAGTGCTTGCCGTACGACCAGTGGTTGTAGCCCACCGGCAGCCCGGCCGACGCGTAGGCGTCCAGCATCTGCTCCGCCGTGATGATCTCGATCTGGTTCGGATAGGTATCCAGGCCGAATTCGCCGGCGATGCGGGCGATCTCCCGGTCATAACGCTGGATCAGCTCGAAGGTCCACTCCGAGCCCGTCGATAGATAAGCCATGGACTTCCCCAGTGACGTGTCACGCCGCGCGCTTCTGGAAGAGGTCGTGCAGGACGGGGTAGATCTCGTCGGCACCGATGATGCGCTGCATCGCAAAGTGCTCGAACTGGCTCTTCACCGTCAGGTACTCCTCCCACAGGTTCTGCGGTTCCTCCGATGCAACTTCCACATACGCGTAGTACTGCACCAGCGGCAGGATCGACTCGCGCAGCAGCCTGCCGCACAGTTCGGAATCGCCGGCCCAGTTGTCGCCGTCCGACGCCTGGGCGCAATAGATGTTCCACTGGCTCGGCGGATAGCGGTCGTGGATCACTTCCACCATCAGCTTCAGCGCGCTCGAAACCACGGTACCACCGGACTCCCGCGAATGGAAGAAATCTTCCTCGTCCACTTCCTTCGCCACCGTGTGGTGCCGGATGAAGATGACGTCGATGCGCTCGTAGTTCCGCTTCAGGAACAGGTACAGCAGCATGAAGAAGCGCTTGGCCAGGTCCTTGCGGCTTTCGTCCATCGACCCCGACACGTCCATCAGGCAGAACATCACCGCCTGGGCCTGGGGCCGCTTCTTGAGCACACGGTTGTTGTAGCGCAGGTCCAGTTTCTCGATGAAGGGCACGCGGTCCACCTGCGCGCGCAGGTGCCGCATCTTTTCCATCAGCGCCTCGGCGCGTTCGGAGTACGGGCCCTCCTTCTCCAGCACCTCGCCGTACTCGGCTTCCAGTTCGTGCAGGCGCTTCATGTAGGGGCTCGACAGCGCGATGCGCCGCCCCAGCGAGCTGCGCATCGTGCGCAGGATCGACAGGTTCGAAGGCGTGCCGTCGATGGAGTAGCCGGCGCGCACCTTGCGCACCTCGGCAATCTTGGCAAGGTGGCGCTTGGCCAGGTCCGGCAGCGCCATGTCCTCGAAGAAGAAGTTCAGGAAGTCCTCGCGCGACAGCGTGAAGACGAACTCATCCTCGCCCTCGCCGCTGTCGCTGGCACGCGACCCGGTCCCACCACTGCCCTGCTGCTGGCGGTCGAAGCTGTCACCCTTGACGAACTTCTTGTTGCCCGGGTGGATCCACTCCCGCTTGCCGCCCTGGCCGTGATGGAAAATCGGCTCGGAGATGTCCTTGACCGGAATGGACACCTGCCCGCTCTGTTCGATGTCCATGATCTTCCGGCCGGACACCGCCTTCGCCACCGCTTGCCGGATCTGCTCGCGGTAGCGCTTGATGAAGCGTTGCTGATTGACGGCGCTTTTATTGCCGCCGTTCTCGCGCCGATCGATGACCGTAGCCATATGCCGTTCGCCCGCCTGTTAAGACGCCAGAAAAGTCAGCGCCGTGGAAAAAGACCGCGTCCGGTGTAATTACGACGATTTCCTGACGCGCAGATACCACTCCACCAGAAGCCGAACCTGCTTGGGTGTATAGCCTTTCTCAACCATGCGGTTGACGAAGTTCTCGTGCTTGTCCTGGTCCTCCCGCGACGACTTCGCGTTGAACGAGATCACCGGCAGCAGGTCCTCCGTGGTGGAGAACATGCGCTTCTCGATCACCATCCGCAGCTTCTCGTAGCTGGTCCAGACCGGGTTCTTGCCTCCATTGTTGGCACGCGCCCGCAGCACGAAGTTGACGATCTCGTTGCGGAAGTCCTTCGGGTTCGAGATGCCCGCCGGCTTCTCCACCTTTTCGAGCTCGTCGTTCAGTGCGTTGCGGTCAAGGATTTCACCGGTGTTCGGATCGCGGTACTCCTGGTCCTGGATCCACAGGTCGGCAAACACCACGTAGCGGTCGAAGATGTTCTGCCCGTACTCGGAATACGATTCCAGGTACGCCGTCTGGATCTCCTTGCCGATGAACTCCACATAAGGCGTGGTCAGGTACTCCTTGATGTACGACATCAGCTTGGCTTCCTGCTCCGGCGGAAACTGCTCGCGCTCGATCTGCTGTTCGAGCACGTAGAGCAGGTGCACCGGATTGGCGGCCACCTCGGTGTTGTCGAAGTTGAAGACCTTGGACAGCACCTTGAACGCGAAGCGCGTGGACAACCCGTTCATGCCCTCGTCGATGCCGGCGTAGTCGCGGTACTCCTGGTACGACTTGGCCTTCGGGTCCACGTCCTTGAGGCTTTCGCCGTCGTAGACGCGCATCTTCGAGAAGATGTTCGAGTTCTCGGGCTCCTTGATCCGCGTGAGCACCGCGAACTGCGCCATCATCTTCAGCGTGTTCGGGGCGTTGGGCGCGGCGGACAGCGAACTGCTGCGCAGCAGCTTGTCGTAGATCTTCACCTCGTCGGACACGCGCAGGCAGTACGGCACCTTGACGATGTAGATCCGGTCCAGGAATGCCTCGTTGTTCTTGTCCGCCTTGAACGTCTGCCATTCGGCCTCGTTCGAGTGGGCCAGGATGACGCCATCGAACGGAATCGCGCCAAAGCCTTCCGTGCCCTTGTAGTTGCCTTCCTGCGTGGCGGTCAGCAGCGGGTGCAGCACCTTGATCGGTGCCTTGAACATTTCCACGAACTCCAGCAGGCCGCGGTTGGCCAGGCAGAGCCCGCCCGAATACGAGTACGCGTCCGGATCGTCCTGCGGAAAGTCTTCCAGCTTGCGGATGTCGACCTTGCCCACCAGCGACGAGATGTCCTGGTTATTTTCGTCGCCCGGCTCGGTCTTGGAGATGGCGATCTGCGCCAGCACCGACGGCCGCAGCTTCACCACGCGGAACTTGGTGATGTCCCCGTTGAACTCGTGCAGCCGCTTGACGGCCCACGGCGACGGGATGGTATTCAGGTAGCGGATGGGAATGCCATAGTCTTCCTCCATGATCTTGCCGTCCTCTTCCGGAGAGAAGAGGCCGAGCGGCGATTCATGGATGGGCGAGCCCTTCAGTGCGTAGATGGGAATCTCTTCCATCAGCGCCTTGAGCTTCTCGGCCAGCGACGACTTGCCGCCTCCGGGAGGCCCCAGCAGATAGAGGATCTGCTTGCGCTCTTCCAGGCCCTGCGCCGCGTGCTTGAAGAACGAGACGATCTGCTCGATCGTGTCCTCCATGCCATAGAAGTCGCGGAACGCCGGGTAGACCCGGATCACCTTGTTGAAGAACAGTCGGGACAGGCGCGGATCGTGGTGGGTGTCCACCAGTTCGGGCTGTCCGATTGCGGCGAGCATGCGTTCGGCAGCGGTCGCGTAGGCAGTAGGATCCTTCTTGCAGATCTCCAGGTACTCCTGGATGCTGTATTCCTCTTCCTTGCGAGCTTCGAAGCGCGTGGCGTAGTGGCCAAAAATGTCCATACCTCACTCCCGTCAGAGTCCCACGTCCGAGGCGAAGGTAGTTCTACTCCCCTAAGATCTTCGCGGCAACTTTGCTGGTCCACCACCCCGGCCTGGTGGAGTTGCCAAGTTGCGAAGTCTTTACTTCATCATAGTCAAATAACGGCGAACGTGAATCCGGAGTTGACCGCTTCTGTTGCCGGTCGGTTCGGTCGCCGACACGCACGCTCATGACATGCACGCCGTTCACCGAACCCTCGCGTCATCACCCCGCTGCGACGGGCCATTGACCATGCTTGTGACACACATTACACCTTAAGCGCGGATGATGCACAGCGTGTTGTGTAACGGCCCATCAAATCCGGAAACATCTGACAGCAACTGTCGGCTGCGCTCCTACAGTCAGCGCGGCGCGATGCATGAACGCTGCCGCCGCCGGCATCGTGCAAACGCATGATTTCCCCCGCTTTTCGCATATCGAAGCGCGCGCCGCGCATGCGCGGCGAGCCAGCCTCGCGGCATGTTCGCCGCCGCACCATCATGCACGCATGACCCTGTGCGCGACATGGAAAGTCTGCCGGCCGGCAACGTCGCCGCCGGCGTCATCGCGGCATGCGACCCAATGACGCACGCGCGGCGCGTCGCACCAGCACTGTCGGCGCGAGAGTGCCAGCCCGCGTCACGCACATCGCCGGGCGCGCGCATGCACCGCCATGCGTCCCGGCCCGCCACGCCGCACAGTCGAGGTGCGCGGGACCGGCGCCAAACGCCTGGCCGACATCACGAAAGTCGAATAAGCCAGGATAAGGACCGAATGAGCAGGTTGCGTGCCACGCACTGGCGTTGCTGCGCCGCAGCGTGCGGTGCCGCACGTGGAATGCGGCGGCTGCGGCGCCCCGGGGTGACTCCGGTGGATCAGATCGGATCCCAGTTGATCACATCGGGCGAGCGTTCGAGCTTGAAGAAGCTGCCCTGCATGGCCGGCATGGCGATCTCGGCCACGGTCTCGGGCGTCCAGCCTTCGCTGGTATGGACCGAGCGCACCGGGCGCGGCTGGCTCATCAGCATGATCTCGTTGGCGCGCACGGCAAAGATCTGGCCGTTCACCTGCTGCGCCGCGTCGCTGGCCAGGAACACCGCCACCGGGGCGATCTTGCCCGCCTCCATCTTCTGCAGCCGGGCCACGCGCGCCTTTTCCTCGGGCGTCTCGGCGGGGATCGAGCTGGTCATCCGGCTCCAGGCAAATGGTGCAATGCAATTCGACCGGACGTTGAAGCGCTGCATGTCCAGCGCGATCGATTTGGACAGCGCCGCAATGCCGAGCTTGGCCGCCGAGTAGTTGGCCTGCCCCAGGTTGCCGATCAGCCCGGAGGTCGACGTCATGTGCACGAACGCCCCACCCTCCTGGTCCTTGAAATAGCTGGCCGCCGCCCGGCTGACGAAGAACGTGCCGTGCAGGTGCACGTCGATCACGGACCGCCATTCTTCCTCGTTCATCTTGAAGAACATGCGGTCGCGCAGGTTGCCTGCATTGTTGACCACGGCGTCGATGCGGCCGAAATTGTCCATCGCGCACTGCACGATGGCATTGGCGCCGGCCCACGTGGACACGCTGTCGGTGCTGGCCACGGCCTCGCCGCCGGCGGCCCGGATCTCCTCGACCACGCGCTGCGCCGGGCCGGCGTCGCCGCCCTCGCCGCTCATCGATACGCCAAGGTCGTTCGCCACCACGCGCGCGCCGGCAGCGGCCATGCCCAGCGCGATGCCACGGCCAATGCCGCCGCCTGCGCCCGTCACCACCACGACCTTGCCTGCCATCATTCCACTCATCTTTGCCTCCTTGGCTGCCGGATTACCGGGGTCCGGACTGGCCCCCGTTCTATTGCCGAGGCGGATACGATAAATTGGCGGCGCCGTTTGTGGAATTCTCGAATGACAAAAGCGGGCTTCACGCCCGCTGAACCCATGCACTACGACCTGACCGACCTGCGCCTCTTCCTCAATGTCGGGGAAACCGAGAACCTGACCCGCGCCGCGGAACGCAGCTTCCTGTCCCTGCCCGCCGCCAGCTCCCGCATCAAGCAACTGGAGGAAGCGTTCCAGACGCAGTTGCTGATCCGCCAGGTGAAGGGCGTCCGCCTGACGCCCGCTGGCGACGAACTGCTGCGCCACGCCCGCGAGGTGTTCCGCCAGCTGGAATGCCTGCACGCCGACCTGCGGCCCTATGCCAAGGGCGTCAAGGGTCGCGTCCGCCTGCTGGCCAACACCACGGCCACCAACTCGTTCCTGGCGCACGGGCTGTCGCGCTTCCTGTCCGAGAACCCCGATGTCGATGTCGAGCTGGAAGAACACCTGTCGGCCGACATCGTCTCGGCGGTGGGCGCCGGCGCCGCCGACCTGGGCATCGTGGCCGGAGAAGTGGCCACGGCCGACCTGGACGCCATGCACCTGTGCAGCGACGAACTGATCGTCATCGCGCCCGTCAACCATGCGCTGCCGGCGTTCAAGGCGCTGCATTTCGCCGATCTGCTCGATACCTGCCGCTTCGTGGGCCTGAACCAGTCATCGGCGATCCAGTCGTTTCTGGACCGCATTGCCGGCGGCATGGGTAAGCGCATCAGCCTGCGCATCCAGGTGGGCAGCTTCGACGCGGTGTGCCGGATGGTGGAAGCGGGCGCGGGCATCGCCATCGTGCCGAACAGCTGCGCGCGCCGCTACGCCAGCCGCAAGGTGCTGCGCTTCATCAAGCTGGAAGACGACTGGGCCCGCCGCGAGCTGCGCCTGGTGCGCCGCCCGGGCCGCGAGCTGCCGCAGTTCGCGGAAACCCTGATCCAGTACCTGGCGGAAGCGGCAAGGCAGCCGGTGTAGAAACCGGCTGCCGCTGCCTCGTTGCTCCCTGGCCGGTTCAACCCATCAATCCGCCTTCACCCCCGCGGCCTTGATGATCGGCGACCACTTGTCGATCTCCGATGCCAGCCACGTGTGCAGTCCTTCGGGGGTCTGCTTGTCGGCCGGCACGATCACCGCGCCCAGTTCCGTCATGCGGGTCACCACGGCCGGGTCCTTGAGCGCCGCGCGCAGGGCGCCGTTGAGCTTGTCGATGACGGCCGGCGGCGTGCCCTTGGGGGCGTAGATGCCGTGCCAGACCTTGACCTCGAAGCCCTTCAGCCCGCCCTCGCGCAGCGTCGGCGTGTCCGGCAGCGCCGGAATCCGCTCGGTCGTGGTTACGCCGTACAGCTTGACCTTGCCGGACTTGATATGGGGCAGCGTCTGCGTGGTCTGGTCGCACAGGATGTCCACCTGCCCGCCCAGCAGCGCGGTCAGCGCCGGCGCCGTGCCCTGGTAAGGGATGGTCTGCAGGTCCACGCCGATCGCCTTCTGGAACAGCATGCCGCACAGCTGCGACACCGCGCCCAGCCCCGCATTGGCCAGGTTCACCTTGGTCTGGTTCTGCTTGATGTAGCTGACCAGCTCGGGCAGCGTGCTGGCCGGCAGGTCGTGGCGGCCCAGCAGCGTCATCGGCACGTCGGCTACCTGGCCCACGAACGAAAAATCGGTCAGCGGCTTGTAGGGCAACTTGGAATAGAGCGCCGGCGCGGTGGCCATGCCGTTGTGGTGGATCAGGATCGTGTAGCCGTCCGGCGCCGACTTGGCCACGTAGGCGGCCGACACCGTGCCGCCCGCGCCCAGCCGGTTCTCGACCACCACGCTCTGGCCCAGCGACTTCGACATCGCCGCGGCCACCGAGCGCGCCACCACGTCGGTGGGGCCGCCCGCCGCGAACGGCACCACCATCGTGATGGGCCGCGACGGGTACGGGTCGGCCGCGAGCGCCGTGCCGGGCGTCACCGCCACGGCGGCCACGCTCATGGCGGCCCAGGCCAGCCAGGCCGGCATCCGGGGGATCAGGGTGGGGAAAGGGATCATGCGGATCATGCGGGTCATGCGTCGTCTCCGGTCTGCGCGCGTGTCGCGCGTCTCTCGTTCGGGCTGCGAAATCATCCAGGTGCCAGCGTGAAAGCAAACGCCGCCGCACACAATTCCGATTTGCCGAAGGCTGGACACGGCGCCGGAAAAGCCACGGGATAACCCTGACCGGCCCAGGCAAACCCTAAGCCCCGCAAAAGCCGCGCTTCAGCAAATCCGAATAGGGCGGCCGGGGCGGCTCGGGGAATAATGGCCACCACTCCCCGACATCGACCGGACATCGCCATGCAAGCAGCGCAGGACCCCGACCAGCTCTACCCCGAAATCCGCGAGGCCGTACGCGACCTCTGCGCGCAGTTCGACTCCGCCTACTGGCAGCGGATCGAGGAACACAACGGCTTTCCCGAGGAATTCGTCCAGGCCCTGACCCAGGCCGGCTGGCTGTCCGCGCTGATCCCGGAGGCGTATGGCGGCTCGGGCCTGCCGCTGACGGCCGCGTCCGTGATCATGGAGGAAATCAACCGCAACGGCGGCAACTCCGGCGCCTGCCACGGCCAGATGTACGTGATGGGATGCCTGCTGCGCCACGGCTCCGACGCCCAGAAGCAGCGCTGGCTGCCCGGCATCGCCTCGGGCGAACTGCGCATGCAGTCGATGGCCGTCACCGAGCCCACCACGGGCACCGATACCACCAAGCTCAAGACCACCGCCGTCCGCAAGGGCGACAAGTACGTGATCAACGGCCAAAAGGTGTGGATCTCGCGCGTGCAGCACTCTGACCTGATGCTGCTGCTGGCCCGCACCACGCCGCTGGACCAGGTGAAGAAGAAGTCCGAGGGCCTGTCCGTGTTCGTCGTGGACCTGCGCGAGGCCATCGGCAACGGCCTGACCGTGCAGCCGATCCGCAACATGGTCAACCACGAGACCAACGAGCTGTTCTTCGACAACCTTGAAATCCCTGCCGAGAACCTGATCGGCGAGGAAGGCCGCGGCCTCAAGTACATCCTCGACGGCCTGAACGCCGAGCGCATCCTGATTGCCGCCGAGTGCATTGGCGACGGCTACTGGTTCGTCGAGCGCGCCAGCGGCTATGCCCGCGAGCGCATCGTCTTCGACCGCCCCATCGGCCAGAACCAGGGCGTGCAGTTCCCGATCGCGCGCGCCTACGTCAACGTGGAAGCGGCCAGCCTGATGCGCTACAAGGCAGCGCAGCTGTTCGACGCCGGCAAGCCCTGCGGCAAGGAAGCCAACATGGCCAAGCTGCTGGCCGCCGATGCCTCGTGGGAAGCGGCCAACGTCTGCCTGCAGACGCACGGCGGCTTCGGCTTTGCCGCCGAATACGACATCGAGCGCAAGTTCCGCGAGACCCGGCTCTACCAGGTGGCGCCGATCTCGACGAACCTGATCCTGTCCTACGTGGCCGAGCACGTGCTCGACCTGCCACGTTCGTTCTGATTCCGCCCCACTGCCCATGCCCACCGACCTCTACCCGACCCGCCAGCTCTGCGACTTCCTGGCGCGCCTGAAGCTCGAAGACGTACCCGCGCCCGTGGTGGCGCGCACGCAGGACCTGTTTCTCGACTGGATCGCGTCCGCCATCGCCGGCAAGGACGCCCCGGCCATCCGCCGCATCCAGGAATTCGCCGCCGCGATGGGCCCGTCCACCGGCGACGCCGAAGTCTTTGTCGACCGCCGCCGCACCTCGCCCTACTTCGCCGCGCTGATCAACGGCGCGTCGTCGCACGTGGTGGAGCAGGACGACGTGCACAACGGCTCGGTGCTGCACCCGGCCGCCGTGGTCTTCCCGGCCGTGGTGGCCGCGGCCCAGGCCGAGGGCAAGACCGGAGCCGACGTGCTGCTGGCGTCGATCGCCGGCTACGAGGCCGGCATCCGCATCGGCGAATTCATGGGCCGCTCGCACTACCGCGTGTTCCACACCACGGGCACCGTCGGCACGCTGGCCGCCGCCGCGGCGGTGGCCAAGCTCTACGGGCTGGACGCCGAAGGCATCAACCAGGCGCTCGGCTCCGCCGGCACGCAGGCCGCCGGCCTGTGGGAATTCCTGCGCGATGCCGCCGATTCCAAGCAGCTCCACACGGCCAAGGCCGCCGCCGACGGCCTGCAATCGGCCTGGCTGGCGCGCGCCGGCTTTACCGGGGCGAAGCAGATCCTCGAAGGCGCGCAGGGCATGGCCGCCGGCATGTCCAGCGACGCCAATCCCGCCGCGCTGACCGACGGGCTGGGCACGCGCTGGGCCACGGCCGAAACGTCGTTCAAGTTCTTCGCGTCGTGCCGCCACACCCACCCCGCCGCCGACGCGCTCAAGGCGCTGATGCTGCGCGAGGGGCTGCAGGCCGACCAGATCGACGCCGTGACGGCCCACGTGCACCAGGGCGCCATCGACGTGCTCGGCCCCGTGGTCAACCCGGTCACGATCCACCAGGCCAAGTTCTCGATGGGCACCGTGCTGGGCCTGGTGGCCGTGCACGCGCACGCCGGCCTGGGCGAGTTCGAGCAGCACGCGCTGCAGGACCCGCGCATCGCCGCATTCTGCAACCGGGTGTCGATGGCGCTCGACGACGAGATCAACGCCGCCTATCCGCGCCAGTGGATGGGCCGCGTGACCGTGCGCACCACCGACGGCCGCACGCTCGAAGCGCGCGTGGACGTGCCCAAGGGCGACCCCGACAACACGCTGTCGCGGCCCGAACTGGAAGCCAAGGCCGTGCAGCTTGGCGCGTTCCGCCACGGCGCCAGCGAGGCCGAGATGCGCGCCATCATCGCGCGCGTCTGGCGCCTGGACGGCGAGGCGCACGTCAACGACTGGCTGCCCGCCGCCCAATGACCCCTGGAGCCACGATGACCACCCCTACGCTCGAACACCTGCGCGAATGGATCGGCCGCTCGGAGACGCGCACCGAGACGCTCGCCGCCGAACCCGTGCACGCGCTGGCCGCCACCTTCGACCTCGACGGCCCCGCCATCGCCGCGCAGCCGCTGCCGCCGCTCTGGCACTGGCTCTACTTCCTGCCGCGCGCGCCGCAGCACACGCTGGGCCCGGACGGGCACCCCGCGCTGGGCGGCTTCCTGCCGCCCGTGCCGCTGCCGCGCCGCATGTGGGCCGGCGGCGAGCTGACGTTCCACCGGGGGCTGTCGGTCGGCGAGACGGTCACCAAGACGTCGACGATTGCCGATGTCCAGCACAAGTCGGGCCGCACTGGCGAATTGTGGTTCGTCGGCGTGGACCACCAGTACACGGTCGGCGGCGAGACCCGGCTGACCGAGCGCCACGACATCGTCTACCGCGCGATGCCCGAGCGCGGCCAGCCGCAGCCGCCGCGCCCCCGCCTGCCGCACGCGGCGCAGTTCGGCCGCACGCTCCAGGCCGATCCGGTGATGCTGTTCCGCTTCTCGGCGCTGACGTTCAACGGCCACCGCATCCACTACGACCTCGACTACGTGCGCGACGTGGAAGGCTATCCGGGCCTGATCGTCCATGGCCCGCTGCAGGCCATGCTGACGCTGGAGCTGCTGCGGCAGGCTCGACCCGATGCCCGCGTGCGCCGCTTCGGCTTCCGGGGCGTGGCGCCGCTGTTCCACCAGGACACGGTGACCGTCGGCGGCATGGACGACCCCGCCACACCGGGCAAGGTCGTGCTCTGGACCGGCGACGACGCCGGCGGCCAGGCCATGTCGGCCTGGGCCGAGGTCGACCGCTGACGTTCAGCTTGGCAGCGGATTCACGGCGATCAGGTACAGCACGGGCTTGTTAGCGCTCTCCCGGCTGCTGAACTGGAACACCCGCCCCGCGCCCGCGCCGCGGATGCAGAACGCCACGGTGTCCCGCCCGGCGGCCAGCGCCTCGTTGACGGCCTGGGTGACCGTGAAGCCCCGGTACTGCATCGTGTTGTCGAGGTAGAGCGCGGCGCTGGTGCCGCTGCACGCCGGCGCGTTGGTGCCCGAGATCGTCTGCTCCGACCACGCCGTGGACACGCTGTACGCGTGGATGTTGACGGCCGACGTGTCGGTCACGTTGCCGCCGTCCACCAGCAGCACGTAGCGCGCCGCGAAATCCGGCGGCAGCGCCGCCGCGCCCGACGGGATGCGCACCTTGATGTAGATGGTCGACTCGGGCGTCGTGCCGCTGGCCTGCTCGGCGTACAGCGCGGGCTCCCCGCCCCGGTTGGTGGCGTCGCCGCTGCGCACGGTGGCGTCCTCGGCCACCTCGTCATAGGCGTAGGCCACCTCCCGGTTGCACACGCGGCCCTTGTTCATGCAGTACTCGGCCATGAACCGCGCCGCCTGCTCGCGCCATCCCATGAAGAAGTCGCCATGGGCCGTGTACAGCGACCCCCAGCGCTGGCGCACCACGTTGCCCTGCGCATCCAGCTCCGGATCGAGCGAAAGCTGCACGTTCGTCAGGTCCGTGATCTGCCCCAGCCGGTACGCGATGTTCATGTTCACCTCGGGCAGGTGCACCGGGTAGCCGGCCGGGCAGTTGCCGTCGTTGTCCGGGTAGGCCATGTTGTCGCGGCCGCCCATCACCGGCGCCAGCGTCCGGCCGTCCCAGCACGTGGGGAAGTTCATGCCGATGTTGAACTGCGTGCCGGTCTCCGGGTCGGGCTTGCAGTTGGTCGGGATCGTGTTGGTGTAGCCCCGGCCCGTGCACAGGAACGAGACGCGCGGGTTCGGCCCGCTGCCGGAATGGTCGCCGACCATCATCTGCAACCCCAGCGGGAACGGCCGCACCGTCACCCGGCGGCTCGAAGGCACGGCCTGGTTCGTGTAGTAGGTCTTCTGGTACATCGGCGCCACCACCGTGCCGTCCGGCAGCCGCAGCGACGGCGCCCAGTAGCCCGACGCATCGGCCGCGTTCTCGCAGGTCGTGCCGGACACGCGCTGCAGCGTGCTGGCCGTGGTGTACGCGTTGGCCGTGGTGTTGCCGAAGAAGTCGTGCTGCATCGAGATGCCCGGCTGGCCCGGATAGACGATGGGGTCGTCGGGCAGCCGGTGCGAGAAATTGCAGACGATGTTGTTGCTGCCGTCGGTAAGCGTCTGCGTGGGCGGTGGCGTGTGCACGCAGCCGGGCAAGCCCGGCAGGCTCGCCAGCGCCGCCAAGCCAATCCATGCCTGCCTCATGATGACCTCCGTTGTGGCCGTTGGGGTGCCCCCATGCTGGGGGGCACCCACGGTTGCCACAATGGAAGACGCTGGATCAGGTGGATCGGCGCGCGGTCAGATCACCAGTTCGATCAGGAACGGCCCCTTGCGCTGGTTGGCGCTGGCAAACAGGTCGTTGAACGCGTCCATCGTATCGGCGCGCGCGGCCTCCACGCCCATGCCGTTGGCCATCGCCACCCAGTCCAGGTCCGGGTTGCCCAGGTCCAGCATGTCCATCGCCGTCTTGCCGGGATTGGCGCCCACGCCGGCCAGCTCGCCGAGCAGGATGGCGTACTTGCGGTTGGCCAGCAGCACCACGGTCACGTCCAGCCGCTCGCGCGCCATGGTCCACAGCGATTGCAGCGTGTACATGCCCGAGCCGTCGGCCTGCAGCGCCACCACGCGGCGGCCCGGCGACGCGATGGCCGCGCCCGTGGCCAGCGGCAGGCCCGCGCCGATGGCGCCGCCAGTCAGCTGCAGCCAGTCGTGCGGCGCCGCGTGCACCGTGCCCGGATAGAACGCACGGCCAAAGCTCACGCTTTCCTCCACCACCACGGCCTGCTCGGGCAGCAGCGCGGTCAGCGACTGCGCCACCGCTTCCGACGTGATCGCGCCGCGCGCGACTTCCGTGGCCGGGGGCGTGGACGCGGGCAGCGCCGCGCCCCGTGCGCCCACTTCATCGGCCAGCCGCGCCAGCGCCTCGCCCAGGTCTTCCTCGGCGCGGGCCAGCACGTGGATCACCGCATCCTCGGGATACGGGCGCGGCGACTTGCCCGGATACGCGAAGAACGTGACCGGCGCCGGCGCACCCACCAGGATCACGTTGCGGATGCCAGCCAGCTTCTGGCGCGCCGCATCGCCCGAATACGGAATGCGGTCGACGGCCAGCCGGCCCCGGCCGCGCGTCACGCGGGCGTTCGACATCGGCGTGATCAGCCGCGCGTCCGTGGCGGCGGCGATGCGGTGCGCATCGGCCAGCGCCGCTTCGCGCAGCGCGCCGCCGGCCAGCACGATCAGCGTCGGCTGGCCGCTGCGCAGCACGCGCGCAGCCTTCTGCACGGCATCGGGCGACACCTTCGGCACCGGCAGCGCGGGCAGCGGCCCGGCCACCTGGCCGCCGTCGTCCCAGCACACGTCGGATGGCAGGATCAGGCTCGCGATGCCGCCCGGCGCGCCGCGCGCGGCCTGCACGGCTGCGGCCGCATCGGCACCGACCGACGCCGCGTGCGTCGCGGTGCGCGTCCAGACCGACACCGGGCGGGCCCAGCCCTCGGTATCGGCCGTGAGCGGCGCATCGAGCGGGCGATGGTAGGTGGCCTGGTCGCCGACGATGTTGACGATCGGCGTCTGCGCGCGCTGCGCGTTGTGCAGGTTCGCCAGCCCGTTGGCCAGCCCCGGGCCGCAGTGCAGCAGCGTGGCGGCCGGCTTGTCGGCCATGCGCGCGTAGCCATCGGCCGCGCCGGTGACCACGCCTTCGAACAGCCCCAGCACGCAGCGCATGCCGGGAATGCGGTCGAGCGCGGCCACGAAGTGCATCTCGCTGGTGCCGGGGTTGGCAAAGCAGGTGTCCACGCCGCAGGCCAGCAGCGTCTTCACCAGGCTTTCCGCGCCGTTCATCTTGTCTTGAGTCTCCATCTGGGTATCCGTACGGGTTGGCGGTGTCAGGAAGGGTTGGCGAGCAGGTCGAAGTCCAAGCAGACGTACTCGGTGGGGAATTCGATGCGTGCGTAATAGACGATGACGTCGTCCACGCACGCGAAGCGGCGCAGCTCGGCCACCGGCGCGCCCACGGCCAGCGCCAGCGCGCGCGCGGCCTCGGCGCCGGCCGGCACGATGGTCAGCCGCTGGCGCGCCGCGCTGACCGTCAGGCCCGGAAACCGGTCGAGCACCGGCACCGACGCGCCCTGCCGGAACGCCTCGGGCTCGCGCGCAAAGACATCGGCGGCAATGTAGACCTCGCCCACGGCGAACGGCCGCCCGTCCACGCGGTGCGCGCGGTGCAGGAAGTGGTAGGCGTCGGCCCGGCGACAGTCGCAGAGCATGCCCAGGTCGGCGGGCAGGCTGACGTCGGCCGTCGACTCGACAATGGCTTCGGTCGATAGCTGGCCGCCCACGGCCACGGCTTCGTGCCAGCTCGTCGGCAGCGCCATCGGGCGGCGCGCCCGGCCGGCGGCCTTGACGAAGGTGCCCCGGCCGCGCGCGCGGTCCACCAGGCCCTCGGCATCGAGCTGGGACAGCGCGTGGTGCATCGTCATGCGCGCCACGCCGTACTGGCGGCACAGCGCGTCGAGCGACGGAATCTGCTCGCCCGGCTGCCACGCGCCGCTTTCGATCTGTCGACGAAAGATGGTGGCGAGCTGCAGGTAGACGGGTTCGCGGCTGCGGGAAAGGAGTTCGTTGGCGTCCGGCATCGGTGGCGGCAGGCAGCCCCCCGCCGCACGCGGCACGCGTGGCGGGAGGGCCGATACCGGACTCTAGTAAAAGTCTAGGTAGCTAGACTACTAGGGTTTACGCCGCGCCGTTTCGCCCTGCAGGCCGCCAGGGATCAGGCGGCCGGGACGATGGCCGGCAGGCCGTCGTCGTTGCCGGCGGCGTGGGACGCCGGGTGCAGCGCATCGGCCACCGTATCGCGGATCAACGCCGCCAGCGCCTGCTTGCGCCGCCACGCCGACCGCTTCTTCGAGGCGATTTCGGCAATGTCGCGCTCGGGCGGCTGCGCCGGCATCTCGATGTTGCCATCGGGCAGCGCCGCGCCGTGGTACTCGGCCCAGAAGCCTTCGTAGTCGCACTGGATCTGCCGCGCGTGCAGCCGGTGCCGTCCCACGTGGTTGGCGCGCGAGACCGCGACGATGCGGCGCGCGCCAATGCGCCGGGCAAACCCGAACAGCGCCTGCATCACCGCATCCTTGGGCCGCAGCCCTTCGCAGGCACGTGTGGACGCGCGGATCCAGTCGAGGCTGGCGTCATGCATCGGCCCCTGCAGGCCGCCGATGTAGATCTCGGGGCCGTCGGCGCCACGCCGCAGATAGAAGGAGAGCTGCGACAGGCAGGCGCCGGTCGCCGTATCGGTCCAGTAGAACGCCAGCTCGCCCTCGCGCGTGTTCTGTCCGGCATCGGCCAGCCGCAGCGTGTAGGCGCCCTCGGCAAACGACCGTGTCATGCCACCGGACAGGTAGACGCTGTCGCACACGCAGACGGGCAGCGTGTCGCGCACGGCCGCGTAGTGATCGAGCACCAGCCGCGCCCGCTCGGCAAAGCACAGCCCGTTGGCGCCGAGCGGCCGGTACGGCCGTTCCAGCAGCACCGGCCGCGCGGTCACCACGCGCTGCAGCAGCGCGCACGACGCCGCCGCCCGCAGCCACGGCCGCGCGATCCGCCCGTGCAGCGCCGACAGCGCGACGAGCTTGATGCGGCGCGACAGCCATTTGCGGCTGCCCACCGGATAACAAAACCTGGAAACCGACGCCACGGCCGTCAGGTAACGGACGTACTGGCTCGGAAAAAAGTCAAAGATTCCCCCTGCCCGGGCTTTTGCAAGCCCTTGCAGACACGATACTGGCCCATGCACGACTGACTGCTCCCCTGTCTGGCGCGCCGGTCCTTCTGCGGAACCTGGTCGCGTGGTGTAGACCCTGCGTGCCGCGACCCGAAGCCGGGTGCAGCCGGCGGCCTGCCGTTTTTTCTTGTCGTGGGGAAGCAGGCCCGCTCGTAATCATTCGTAACGCGCCGAAATATTCCGCGTTGACGCCGTTACAAATTTGACAAGCCGTTGACATGGGCGGAGACAAACGGAAAGCGGCGGAGCCGAAGCTCCGCCGCCCTTGGTGCATGCCATGCGTGTCCGCGCACGACATCCAGCCGGCCCTTGCGGGCCCGGTGGCTTACCAGCGCGTGTCGCGCTCCCAGGCCTTCATCTCGTCCTCGACCTGTTCCTTCGTGTAGCCGTAGCGTTCCTGGATACGGCCGGCGAGCTGGTCACGCTTGCCGTTGATGACCGCGATGTCGTCGTCGGTCAGCTTGCCCCACTTTTCCTTGACCTTGCCCTTGGCTTGGTCCCATTTGCCTTCGATCTGGTCCCAGTTCATATCTGGCTCCTTCGTGTCAGTGGACTGCGGATCATGCAAAGCGCCAGCCGTCCGACTGGCGCCTTGCGATGGACTGTGGATGACGGATTACTTGTTGTACTTGGCCTTCACGTTGGCCTGGCACTTGTCCTTGGCATCGCCGGACATGGCATCGCACTTTTCCTTGTCAGCCTTGTAGGCGGCGTCGGCGGTGTCCTTGCGGGCGTCGGCGCGGGCCTCGGCCACGTCGGTGCTGGTGCCGGTGGCGGCAGCCTTCTCGACCTTGGCGCTGCTCAGGGCACGTTCGTGGGTAGCCTTGGCTTCCTTCACGCACACGTCCTTGTCGTTGCCCTTCTTGTCGTCGCACATTTCCTTGGCGACGTCGTAGTCACGGTCGGCCTTGGTCTTCAGGGCCTTGGCGTGGGCCTTCTCGGTGCCGTCGCGCTTGGCTTCGGCGTTGGCCTTGGCCACGTCGTGGTCGCGCTTGGCTTCAGCCTTGCAGACGTCCTTGGCGTTGCCCGACTGGCCGTCGCAACGGCTCTTGGCGGTCTTGTAGTCCGCGTCGGCCTGCTTCACGGCGGCGTCATAGTCGGCCTTGGAGCCGGCCTGTGCGTACGCCACGCCCACCGGGGCGGCAACCATCAGCGAACAAACTGCTGCACTCAGCCACTTCTTTGCAATCATGTCGTGCTCCTTTTCTCGAGGTGGATACTGATCAGGCCCGGCAATCTCCGTGTGACTTGCACTGGATTGCGTTGTGGCCCTGCTGTAGTTGCAGGTTATGTTTTGCGACCTTTCCAAAGCAGAAGTCCGCTGCTGAAACATTCGTAAGACAATTCCCACAACGTCACATTTGCTTAATCTTTCTGTGTGGTGACAGGCAAAGAAAAAGGCCGGCGCGATGCCGGCCTTGCTGAAGAAAAAAAGCTGGCGTGACGCGGGCGTCTCGTTAATAATGCAACACTGTTGCAATAACGACGCCCTCGCCTGCCCATGTCCGGACGCCGCCTCCCGCCCGCCTTCTTCTTCGCCGCCACCGCCGCCACCTCGCCATTTGCCGGCGCCGCCGAGGATCAAACCCTGCCCGAGGTATCGGTCCGTGCCGCCACCACGCCCTACGCCACCGGCGCCACGCGCACCGACACGCCGCTGCTCGAGGTGCCGCAGTCGGTACAGGTGGTGCCGCGCACGCTGATCGATGACGCCGCGGCCACGCGGCTCGACGACACGTTCGACTACGTGAGCGGCGTGTCGCGCCAGAACAACCTGGGCGGCCTGTGGGACAACTTCGCCATCCGCGGCTTCACCGGCAACGAGAACACCGGCGCGGGCTACCTCGTCAACGGCTTTGCCGCCAACCGCGGCTACACCGCCCCGCGCGACACGGCCACCATCGAGCGCATCGAGGTGCTGAAGGGCCCGGCATCGTCGCTCTACGGCAGCGCGGACCCCGGCGGCGTCATCAACCTCGTCACCAGGACACCGCAGTTCAAGCCGGCGCAGACCTATGGCTTCGAGGTGGGCAACCACGACCGCTACCGCGCGTCGGCCGACGTCACCGGCGCGCTGGGCCAGGACGTGGCCGGCCGCCTGATCGCCGTGGCCGAGCACGATGGCAGCACGCGCGACTTCGTCAACAGCCGCCGCTTCCTGCTGGCGCCGTCGTTCACGTGGATGCTCGGCCCGCGCACCGTGATCCAGTACACCGCCGAGTTCCAGCGCTACACCGTGCCGCTGGACCGCGGCATCGTGGCCGTCGCGGGCCGGCTCGACGCGCTGCCGCGCTCGCGCTTCCTGGGCGAGCCCGGCGACGGCGACATCCGGCTGGACAGCCAGTCCCACCAGCTCTCGGTCGAGCACGAGTTTTCCGACCGGTGGAAGGGCCGCGTGGCCATGGCCTACCGCGGCGGTTCGCTGGAGGGCTACTCCACCGAGGCCACCGCGCTGCTGCCCGACAACCGCACGCTGACGCGCCAGCGCCGCTACCGCGACTTCCAGTCCGACGACCTGTCGCTGCAGGCCGACGTGACCGGCCGCTTCGACACCGGCCCGGTGGGCCACGAACTGCTGCTGGGCGTGGATACCTACCGCTTCAGCAACACCCAGGTCATGCTGCGGCGCAACCCCACGGCGGCCGCGCCGTACGCCATCGACATCTACGACCCGGTCTACGGCCAGACGCCGCCGTCGCTGCTGCCCAACACCAGCACCTACGAGCGCCAGACCAACGTCGGCCTGTACGCGCAGGACCAGCTTCGGCTGGGCGACCGGTGGCGCGTGCTGGCCGGCGCGCGCTTTGACATCTACAACCAGTCTCTCGACAACCGCCTGCGCGCCAGCACCGCCAGCCAGCACCAGACCGCGTTCTCGCCCCGCATCGGCGTGACCTACCTGGCCACGCCCACGGTGTCGCTGTTCGCCAACGCCAGCAAGTCGTTCCGGCCCAACCCCGGCAGCGACGCCAGCGGCGACGCGTTCTCGCCCGAGCACGGCCGCGCGGCCGAAACCGGCGTCAAGTACGTCTCCACCGACCAGCGCACCACGGCCACGCTGGCCCTGTTCGACATCCGCAAGCGCAACGTGCTGACCACCGATCCGGCCAACACGTCGTTCCAGATCGCCGCCGGCGAGGCCCGCAGCCGGGGCGTGGAACTGGACGTGGCCGGCCGCATCGGCAACCACTGGCGCGTGACCGGCAGCTTTGCGTTCACCGATGCCGAAGTCACGCAGGACGCCCGGCTGGCCGCCGGCACGCCGCTGGCCAACGTGCCGCGCACCAGCGGCAGCCTGATGGCGATCTACGAGGACCGCGCGCCCGTGGGCCAGCGCTACGGCGTGGGCGCCGGCGTGCGCTACGTGGGCGCGCGCAGCGGCGACACGCAGGACACCTTCTCGCTGCCCGCCTACACGCTGGCCGACGTGCTGGCCTACTGGCAGTACAGCAAGGCCGTGCGCGTGACGCTGAACGTCAACAACCTGTTCGACCGCACCTACTACGCCAGCTCGTACAGCAACGTCTGGATCGCCCCCGGCGAAGGCCGCACGGTGCGGCTGGGCCTGCGGCTCAGCTACTGATGCCGATGCCGCCCCGATCCCCCCGGCGGCGCCGCCTGCTGGGCGCCGCCGCGCTGGCGCCGTGGCTGGCCACAGCGCCGGCCCGCGCCACGGTAGCGCCCGACCGCACGCTGCGCGTGATCGGCCCGTGGGAGCTGTCCAGCCTCGACCCGCTGCGCAACGGCTACCTGTTCTCGCGGATGCAGGTCACCGAGACGCTGGTCGACTACGACGCGGCCGGACGCCCCGCGCCGGGGCTCGCCCGGCAGTGGACGGTCAGCGCCGACCAGTTGCTGTGGACGTTCACGCTGCGCCCCGGCGCACGCTTCCATGACGGCGCGCCGGTGCGTGCAGCCGACGTGGCGGCGGCGCTGGAACGCGCCCGCCACGCGGCCGGCGTGCTGGGCGTGGCACCAATCGCCGCCATCGCGGCGGCAGACACGCCCGCCGAAACCATCCGCATCCGCCTGACCCGGCCCTTCGCGCCGCTGCCGGCGCTGCTGTCGCACAGCAGCACGCAGGTGCTGGCGCCGTCCGCGTTCGGGCCAGACGGCACGGTGCGCACGATCGTCGGCAGCGGGCCGTACCGGATCGTCGAACTGGAGCCGCCGCAGCGCTTTGCCGTGGCCGCGTTCGACGGCTGGCAGGGCGCGCGTCCGGCCATCGCGCGGGCCAGCTACCTGTCCGTCGGCCGTGCCGAGATGCGCGCGCTGATGGCCGAGGGCGGCCAAGCCGACCTGGCCTACGGGCTCGATCCGGGCAGCGTGGTGCGGCTGGCGCAGCGCGCCAGCGTGCGGCTGCGCGCGGTGACACTGCCGCGCACGACCGTGCTCAAGCTCAATGCCGCCCATCCGCTGCTGGCCGACGTGCGCGTGCGGCAGGCGATGTCGCTCGCGCTCGACCGTGCCGGCATCGCCACGGCCATCCTGCGCGACCGGTCGCTGGCGGCGGCGCAGTTGTTCCCGCCCGCGCTGCCCGGCTGGCACGACCCGGCGCTGCCGCCGCTGCCGACCGATCCGGCCCGCGCCCGCGCGTTGCTTGCCGCCGCCGGCTGGCGCCCCGGGCCCGACGGCACGCTGCGGCGCGGCGACGATCGCTTCGCCCTGACGCTGCGCTCGTTCCCGGACCGCCCCGAACTGCCGGTCATCGCCACGGCCATCCAGGAGCAACTGCGCCAGGTCGGTATCGCCGTGCGCGTGGCGGTCGGCAATTCCAGCGAGATTCCGCTGGGCCACCGCGACGGCTCGCTGGAGATGGCGCTGATGTCACGCAACTACGGCGTGGTGCCCGACGCCTTCGGCACCGTGGCGCAGGACCTCGGCGGCCGGGCCGGCGATGGCGGCGACTGGGGTCCGATGCACTGGCGCGCACCCGACGTGACCGATGCACTGGCCGCCCTGCCCGCCGCCAGCGAAGCCGACGCGGCCGCGCTGCGCCGCACCGTCGCCGGCACGCTGCAGCGCGACCTGCCGCTGATTCCCGTGGTCTGGTATCGCCAGACCCTGGCGGCCAGCCCGCAATTGCGCGGCGTGTCGATCGACCCGTTCGAACGCACGTACCGCCTGACACAGATGGAGTGGAACCGATGACCGATCGCGTGGCGGCCCTGCCGGGCGAACCCTCGGACCAGCCGCGCGCCATGGCGGCGCCCGGATCGCTGGTCGGCCGCATCGTGCTGCAGCGGACGATGCAGGCGCTGGTCGTGGCCGCGCTGGTCGGCACGCTGGGCTTCCTGATGATGCGGCTGCTGCCGGGCGATATCGCCTACCGCATTGCCGCCGGCCGCTATGGCTACGACATGGTGACCACGGCCGCCGCCGAGGCCGTGCGCGCGGAGCTGGGGCTGGACCAGCCGTGGACGCACGCGCTGCTGCAATGGTGGAGCCAGCTAATGCGGTTCGACCTGGGCGTGTCCGTGGTGACCGGCGCGCGCGTGGCCGACGAGATCGCGCATCAGCTCGGCCATACGCTGCAACTGGCGCTGGCCGCGCTAGCCGTGTCGTGCGCCATCGCCGTGCCGCTGGGCTTTGCGGCCGGGCTGCGCGCGGGCGGGCTGGCGGACCGCGCCACGCTGGTGGCGTCGGTGCTGCTGCGCGCGCTGCCGCCGTTCGTGCTGGGCATCGTGCTGGTCAGCGTGCTGGCCATCGAATGGAACCTCGTGCCGGCCGGCGGCCACGACACCCACGGCACGCTGCTGCTGCCGGCGCTGACGCTGGGCCTGGGGCTGTCGGCCACGGCGATGCGCGTGGCGCGCCACGCGATGGCGTCGGTCACGGCCGCGCCCTACTTCCAGTTTGCCCGCACCAAGGGCCTGGGCGACGCGCAGGCGCTGTACCGCCATGGCGTGCGCAACGCCGCGATTCCGCTGGTGGCCTACCTGGGCGTGCAACTGGTCTACCTGGTGGAGGGCGTGGTGGTCATCGAGACGCTGTTCGCGTGGCCCGGCATCGGCCATGCGCTGGTCCACGCGATCTTCGGGCGGGACATTCCGATGATCCAGGGCACGGCCATCGTCATGGGGCTGTTGTTCGTCGCGCTGAATGCGCTGGTCGACCTGGCCTGCGCGTGGATCGATCCGCGCGTGCGCGTTGCGCGGGGGGCGTCATGGTGACGCGCCGCCGTCTGGGCATTGCCCTGCTGCTCTGCCTGCTGGCGTTCGCGGTGGCCGCGCCATGGCTGGCGGCGCGCGCGCCGTTCGAGCAGGACCTGTACGCGATCCTGCAGGGGCCGGCGTGGCGCGAGCCGCTGGGCACCGATCACCTGGGCCGCAGCATGCTGGCCCGGCTGGCCAGTGCCACGCGGCTGTCGCTGGGGCTGGCGCTGGCCAGCGCGCTGTCGGCGGCCATTCCGGGCACGCTGCTGGGCCTGGCTGCCGCGTGGCGCGGCGGCTGGCTGCTGCGCATCGCCAACGGGCTGGCCGACACGGTGCTGGCGCTGCCCGGCCTGCTGCTGGTGCTGCTGCTCAGCGCGTTTGCGCCGGGCGCGTACTGGCCGCTCTACGTGGGGCTGTCGCTGGTGCTCTGGGTCGAGTACTTCCGGCTGACCAGCGCCACCGCGCGCGTGGTGCTGGCCAGCCCGCATGTGGAAGCGGCGCGGCTGCTCGGCTTCGGCCCGGCCTACATCCTGCGCCACCACGTGCTGCCCGCGCTGCTGCCGCTGCTGGCCACGCTGATGTGCTTTGGCGCCAGCGCGGCGGTGCTGGCGCTGGCCGCCATGGGCTTTGTCGGGCTCGGCGCGCAGCCGCCGCAGGCCGAACTGGGACTGATGATGACCGAACTGCTGCCCTACGCGGCCGAGGCGCCGTGGATCATCGCCAGCCCGATCGTCGTGCTGACGCTGGCCACGCTGGCGCTGTTGCTGCTGAGCGGGCGCGACGACGCGCAGGGAGACGTGCCATGACGCCGGCGTCCGACATCCTGCTGCGCGTGGACGCGCTCACCGTCGGCAGCGCCACCGGGCCGCGCATCGGGCCGTTCTCGTTCAACCTCGTGGCCGGCCGCGCGCTGACGCTGATCGGCGAAAGCGGCGCGGGCAAGAGCCTGCTGGCCCACGCCATCCTCGGCACGCTGCCGCGCGGGCTGCGCGCGGACGGCCGGATCACGCTGGGCGAGCGGCACTTCGCGGCGATGGACGTACGCGCGCGCCGTGCCGCCTGGGGCCGGCGGCTGGCGCTGCTGCCGCAGGAGCCCGCGCTGGCGCTGGACCCGACCATGCGGCTGGGCCGCCAACTGGCGGAGACGCACGCGCTGGTCGGCGGCCAGTCCTGGCGCGCGGCGTGGCAGCAATCCGCGCACGATCTGGCCGCGCTGGGCATGCCGCAGGCCGGCGACGCCTGGCCGGGCACGCTGTCCGGCGGCATGGCGCAGCGCGCGGCGCTGGCAATCACGCGGGCCGGCCGCGCGCCGGTGCTGATCGTCGACGAGCCGACCAAGGGGCTCGATCCGCACTGGCGCGACGCGGTCATCGCCCAGCTACAGGCCGCGCTGCGCGAAGGCTGCGCCGTGCTGGCCATCACCCACGACCTTGCCGTGGCCCGCGCGCTGGGCGGCGACGTGGCCGTGCTGCGCGACGGCCAGATCGTCGAACAGGGGCCCGCCGCAGACCTGCTGCACGCGCCGCGCCATCCGTACACGGGCACGCTGCTGGCCGCCGCGCCCGACGCGTGGCCGGCGCGGCCCCATCCCGCCACGGGCGACACGGTGCTGCACGCCAGCGGCCTCGCCAAGCAGCTTGGCGGGCGGCCGCTGTTCCGGCAGATCGACCTGACGCTGCGCGCCGGCGAGCGGCTGGCCGTGACGGGCCCGAGCGGCAGCGGCAAGTCGACGCTGGGCAACGTGCTGCTCGGCCTGCTGCCCGCCGATGCCGGCACCGTGCGCCGCGCGCCGCAGGTAGCGCGCGAGCGCTTCCAGAAGCTGTACCAGGACCCTGCCTCGGCCTTTGCGCCCGCGCGCACGATGGGCCGCGCGCTGCACGACCTGTGCGCGCGCCACCGCATGCCGCCCAGCCGGATCGCACCGCTGATGGCGCGCATGCACCTGCGCCCGGCGCTGCTGGAGCGGCGGCCGGCGGCCATGTCCGGCGGCGAGCTGCAACGGTTTGCGCTGCTGCGCGCGCTGCTGGTCGACCCGGTCTTCCTGTTTGCCGACGAGCCCACGTCGCGGCTTGACCCGCTCACGCAGCGCGAGGTGATCGACCTGATGGTCGAGGCCACGGCCGAGCGCGGTTGCGCGCTGATGCTGGTCACGCATGACGCGGCGCTGGCGCGCAACGTGGCCGCGCGGCAGGTGGCCATCGGCGGCTGACCCTGCCTTGCCCCTGCCGCCGGCGGGGTCACTGCCTCCGCCTTGCGTTTTGTATCGATCGATCTATAATCGCTTCCACGGTTTCATACTGATCGATACAAAACGAGGGATGCGATGGCACGACCCCGCCAATTCGACGCCGACGCCGCGCTGTCGGCCGCCCAGCACACGTTCTGGGCCAAGGGCTACCACGCCACGTCCACGCGCGAGCTGACGCAGGCGATGGGCCTGACCCAGCCCAGCCTGTACAACGCGTTTGGCGACAAGCGCCAGCTCTTCCTGCAGGCGCTGGACGACTACCTGAACCGCACGCTGCGCGAGCGCATCGCGCGCATCGAGGCCGGTTTCGCGCCGGCGCAGGCGCTGGTGCGGTTCTTTGCCGAAAGCGTCGAGCGCGGCGCCACCGAGCTGCCGAACCGGGGCTGCATGCTGATCAACACGGCGCTGGAAGCCTCGAACGACGATCCCGAACTCCAGGCCGCCGTGGCGCAGGAGCTATCGCTGCTGCGCGACTTCTTTGCCCGCGCCGTGCGCGGCGCGCAGGCCGACGGCACCATCGCGCCCGGCCATGACCCCGACGAGGCGGCCGCGATGCTGCTGTCGCTGCAGGTGGGCATGCGTGTGCTGTCGCGCGTGATGCCGGACCGCGCGCTGCTGGAGGCGGCGGTGCGGCCCGCGCTGGCGTCGCTGGGCCTGCCCGCCCGCTAGCCTCCACTCCCCCTATCCCGACGTGCACGTCCCGCGCGGCCACCCGCCACGTGGCGCGGGCACTCGTCCTGACCCAGCCGAAGGAACCCCATGTCCGCCGATGCCCCCGCCACCGCTTCCCATCCACCCGTGCCCGATGGCCGCACGCTCGACGCCCGCGCCCTGCACGCCGCATTTGCGGGCCTGTGCGCCAGCCTTGTCGCCATCGGCCTGGCCCGCTTTGCCTATACCCCGCTGATACCGTCGCTGATCCAGGCCCACTGGTTCAGCGCCGCCGATACGGTCGCGCTGGGCGCGGCCAACTTTGCCGGCTACCTGGCCGGTGCGCTGCTGGGCCGGCCGCTGGCCGCGCGGCTGTCGAACCGCCACGCGCTGCGCTGGCTGATGGTCGCGGCCACTGCCGCGTTCTTTGCGTGCGCGTTCCCGGTGTCGGTGGGCTGGTTCTTCGTCTGGCGCTTCCTGTCGGGGCTGTCGGGCGGCGCGATCATGGTGCTGGTGGCCACGGCCATCCTGCCGCATATCGCCCCGGGCCGGCGCGGGCTGGTCAGCGGGATGATCTTCCTGGGGCTGGGGCTCGGCATTGCCGCGTCGGGCACGCTGGTGCCGGAGCTGCTCACGCTCGGCCTGCGCGCCACGTGGTTCGGGCTCGGCGCCGTCGCGCTGGTGCTCACCGCGCTGAGCTGGACGGGCTGGTTCGCCGCCGATACGCCGCCGGCCATGCCCGCCGCCACCGCGGCCGGACACCATGCGGCGGACGGCGCGCTGTCCGGCCAGCGCCACGCGCTGCGCGTGATCTACGTGCAGTACGCGGCCAACGCGCTCGGGCTGGTGCCGGCGATGGTATTGCTCGTGGACTTCGTGGCGCGCGGGCTGGGGCAGGGTGCGGCGGTGGGCGCGCGTTACTGGGTGCTGTACGGCGTGGCCGCCATTGCGGGGCCGCTGCTGACCGGCTGGATCGGCCCGCGCCTTGGCTATCGCAACGGCTACCGCATCGCGATGGCGCTGCAGGGGCTGGCCGCCGCGATGCTGGCGCTGTGCCATGCGCCGGCGGCGCTCTGGACGGCCACGCTGGTGCTGGGCGCCTGCACCACCGGCATCGTGCCGATGGTGCTCGGCCGCGTGCAGGAACTGCTGCCGCACGACCCCGTGGCGCAACGCGCCGCGTGGAGCCGCGCCACCGCGTCGTTCGCGCTGTTCCAGGCCGTGGGCGGCTATGGCTACGCCTGGCTGTTCTCGCACACCCACGAGAACCACGCGCTGATCTTTGCCTGCGGCGCGGTGGCGATGGCGGTGGCGTTCGCGGCCGACTTCACCGTGCGCAAGCCCGCCCCGGCCGCCTGACCGCGTGCGGACGGCCTACTCGCCGTCCGCGAACTTGCGCAGCAGGCGCATGAACTCGTTGAATTCGTCGACGGAGAAATTGCGCAGCCGGTGGTTCAGCACCTCGGGCGCGATCTCGGGCACCTGGGCGGCCACCGCCCTGCCCTTGGCCGACAGGATCAGGTGGATCACGCGCCGGTCGTCCTCGCTGCGCTCGCGCTTGAGCAGGCCCTTGTTTTCCAGCTTGTCCAGCATCCGCGTCATCAGGCCCGTGTCGATGCCGAGCAGCCGGCTGACCTCCAGCGGGGTGCTGGCCACCCCGCGCAGCAGCGACAGCAGGATGCCCATTTGCTGGGCGGTGATGTCCAGCGGGCGCAGCGCGGCATCCATCTCCATCAGCAGGCCGTTGCGCGCCCGGTTCAGGTGAAAGCCAACACTTTGCGTAAGCTGGAAATTTTCGCGTGTGTAGTGTTTCACGGCATTTCAGACAGATCACGAGACGCCAATGTATCTGAGCGATCAGGAAAAGGAAAGGGACGCCGGGGCGTCCCTTTTGCCTGCCGGGGCGCGGGTTTCAGAGCCGCGCGGCACCTGCGGCCGGCGCCTGGCCCAGCACGGCCAGCACCTGGGTGGCCACCGCATCGCCCACGCGCCGCGCCTCGGCCTGCACGCTGTCGCGCTTGATTTCGGTGGCGCCATGCACGCCCACGCCGGCCGCGGCCGATAGCGCCACGTGGCTGGCGGCGGCGCCCACGCCCGCCACTTCGGCGATGCCGGGCATGTGGCCGCTGTCGGCATGGGTGTCGAACAGCGCCAGCGGCACGGCGGCGGCGTTGGCCGGCTGGTACAGCACCTGCACCGACGCCGACACGTCGCTCTGGCCAGCACCCAGCCCGATCAGCGTGCGGCGGCGCTGCATGCCTTCGTCGATCTGGTCGAAGCGGCCCTCGACGATCACCGCGTTGGCGTCGGCCGGCACCGGGCCGTCCAGGCGCACCGCGTGCAGGCCCCGCGCCTGGAGTTGCTTGACGATCTCGTCGGCCGCGGCGTTGCGCGCAGTGTCGGCGGCCTGCGTGGACTCGCTGCCGGCGTTGTCGCCCGTGGCCATCGCCTTGAGCCGGTGGACCATCGTGCCGTCGACCTTCACCTGCCGCGCGTCGGCGTCGAAGCCGCGCACGTAGACCACGTCCGGCCGCACCGGGGCGATTGATGCCGGGACCGATGCCTCGGCGATCATCGTCGCGGCCGATGCGCCGCCGGCCATCAGCAGCGTGGTGGCGGCCACGGCGGCTACGGCGAGGTGGCTGGCGCGGCGGGAAAGGGTGTGGAGCACGTGGGTCATGATGGATTCCTTGCTGGGTAGTTGCCGGTTCGGGTGGCACCGGACATCGGTGCCGGGCAGACCCAGTATTGGACGAAGCCGCGCCACAAGCCAGCCAGGAACTATGTCAATCCATGTCACGCCGGCAGCGACACCACCACGGCCAGCCCGCCGCCCTCGCGCGCGTGGAACGTCAGCGCGCCGCCGTGCATCCGCGCGATGCGGTCGACGATGGCCAGCCCGAGCCCGGTGCCGCCTTCGCCCTGCGTGTTGCTGCCCCGGCTGAATGGCTCCCGCAGCCGCTCCAGCTCAGCCACGCCGATGCCGCTGCCACGGTCGCAGATCGCTACATGGGCGCGGGCGTCGTCCTGCCACGTGCGCACCAGCAGGCCGGTCTTGCCGTACTTCACCGCGTTCTGCATCAGGTTCATCAGCATCCGCAGCATGCTCGTGGGGCGGTACGCCACGGGCCGCAGCGGCCCCAGCTCCAGCGCGAACTCATGCCCGAGCCCGGCAAAATCGGCCGCAAGCTGGCTGACCAGCGCGTTCAGGTCGCCCGGCTGCGGCACCTCTTTCTCGCCACTGCCGGCGTAGTCCATGAATTGCTGGAGGATCGTGTCGATGTGATCGAGATAGCCCTCGACGGACCCCACGAAGGCGTCGTCGGTGCCACGCGGCAGCGCCATCGCCATGGCCAGCCGCAGCTTGGTGAGCGGCGTGCGGATGTCGTGCGAGACGCCCGCCAGCATCAGCGCGCGCGTGGTCTCGGCCTGGCGCAGCGCATCGGTCATGTCGTTGAAGGCGCGGCTGACCTCGGCAATCTCGGTGGGCCCGCTGGTAGGCAGCGGCGCGGGCAGCGCGCCAGCGTGAATCTCGCGCGCCGCCTGCGCCAGGTCGCGCAGCGGGCGGTTGATGTGGCGCTGCAGCAGGTAGCCGGTCAGCGCCGCCAGCGTGGCCAGCGCCGCCGACAGCGCAATGGCGGCCGTGATGCCGCTGGCCTGCGCGTCGGCCGTCATCGGCAGGCCGATCCAGGCCGGATGGCCGGCAGCATGCACCTGGATCCAGATCTTCTCCTCGTCGCCGCCGCTCTGCCAGCGCACGTCGGTATCGCGGTCCAGGTGGCGCCGCAGCGCCTGCATGAAGACGTCGCGCTGCCAGGTACGGAACGGATGCGCCATGTCGGCGCCGGGCGGGTCGTGGGGCGGCGGATCGGCCTGCCCGCCGATGCGGGCCAGCGCGGCGCGGCCCTCGGCGGGCGCCATGTCGTGCAGCGCCCGATCCATCATGGCGATGTACTGCGAGAACACCGTGGCGGCGCGCTCCACGCGCGGGCGCTGCACGTAATGCAGCAGCACGAACAGGGAACACGCCTGCGTGACGACCACCAGGATCACCAGCAGCCCGATGCTGCGGGCCAGCAGCGTGCGGGGCAGCAGGCGCCGCATCACGCGTCCACGCCCGCCACCAGCATGTAGCCCACGCCCCAGACCGTCTTGATGAAGCGCGGCCTGGACGGGTCTTCCTCCACGATCTGGCGCAGCCGCAGGATCTGCACGTCGATGCTGCGGTCCAGCGCGTCGTGGTCGCGGCCGCGCGCGCGGGCCAGCAGGTTCTCGCGGCTGACCGCTCGGTTGGGCGACGAGCCCAGCGCGTGCAGCAGCAGCATCTGGGCCGAATGCACCGCCACCGGCTCGCCAGCGCGCGTGAGCGTCTGCTTGCCCACGTCGAAGCGGAATTCGCCGAAGCTCAGCGTCTGGCTGGTGACGGTGGGATCGCCCGCCGCGATCTTCTGGCGCCGCAGCAGCGCGCGGATGCGCGCCACCAGTTCGTCGGGCAGGAACGGCTTGGCCAGGTAGTCGTCGGCGCCAGTGTCCAGGCCGACCACGCGGTCGGCCGGCTCGCCCTTGGCCGTCAGCATCAGGATCGGCAGCGTCTGGCCCTCGGCGCGCAGCCGGCGGCAGATCGTCAGGCCGTCCTCGGGTTCCATCATCAGGTCCAGCACCAGCAGGTCGTACGGCTCGCGCTGCAGGTAGCGGTTCAGTTGCTTGCCGTCGGCCACGGCGCGCACCTGAAAGCCGTGGCCCGTCAGAAAGCGCTGCAGCATGTTGCGCAGCTCCGCCTCGTCGTCCAGCACGATGATCCGGTGTCCCTGCTCCATGGCGTGTCTCCGGTTCTTGTTCTTGCCGGCGCGGCCTCAGCGCTGCCGCATGCGCTGCGCCAGGAACGCCTCCACCTGCGGCAGCGTGACAAAGCCGGCGTGGTGCGTGTCGATCTCGTCGAAGTGCTTCGCCACCATCGGCATGCCGGCCTGGGCCTGCGTCCGCGTCAGCCGGCCGTCGTGCGTGGTGTTGGCACTGGCAAAGCGCGCCTGCAACTGCGACAGCACCTGCTCGGTCCGCGCCATGCGGTCGCCGCCGCCCATCAGGCCCTGCGCGCTGGCGCCTGCCGAAACAATACACAAGATCATGACTGCGATCATCTTCTTCATGGTGACACTCCGTTGGGTTGCCGACGCAGGCGCCATGCCTGGGCGGCGGGTCGGGAATCGACGGGCTGAACTCTAGGCGGCCCGCCCCGCGTTGTCGCCCTGCAAACCATGTCACGGCATGTCACGCCGGGCCGGTGACATGCGGCGACACAAATGGCCGCCACGCGCGGCGCCGGTGTGCGATCATCGTGGCCTGTCCCGCACCCTCCGGCCGCCGCCCCCATGCCCGAACGCATCAGCGAAGACATCACCTTCCGCAAACTCGAAGCGCTGCTCGCCTTCATGGAGACCGGCAACCTGGCCAAGGCCGCCGAGACGCTGGAGATCAGCACGGTCAGCGTGCACCGGGCGCTGCATTCGCTGGAAGAGGGGCTGCGCTGCGCGCTGTTCCGCCACGAGGGCCGCAACCTGCTGCCCACCGAGGCCGCCCACGTGCTGGCCGACGTGGCGCGCGACGTACTCAAGACCATGGCCGACGGCGTGCGCGTCACGCGCGAGGCGGCCGGCTATTCGGCCGACCAGCTCAAGATCGGCTCGCTCTACTCGCTGACCATCCGCACCGTGCCGCAGGTGGTGATTGGCATCAAGATGCGCCGCCCGGAGCTGCAGACCGAGCTGGTGCTGGGCTCCAACGCCGACCTGCTGGACAAGCTGCGCCAGGGCACCATCGACGCCACGCTGATGGGCATGCCCGAGCCCAGCGCCGAGATCGAGTCGATCCCGATGTTCGAGGACGACATCTTCTTTGCCACCCCGGCCGATTCCCCGTACGCCCGGCTGGACGCCATCGACCTGCGCCAGTGCCGCGACGAGCCGTTCGTGTCGCTGGGCGACGGCTTCGTGACGTCGAGCGGCTTTGCCGAAGCGTTCCGCATTGCCGATTTCACGCCCAACGTGGTGATGAAGGTGGGCGACATCTTCTCGCTGATGAACCTCGTGGGCGGCGGCATCGGCTACTCCCTGCTGCCGGGCCGCGTGCGCGACGTATTCGCGCGCAACGTGGCGTTCGTGCCGCTGACGGCCGACTACGGCATGAAGCAGACCATCGGCCTGTCGTTCCTGCGCCGCCGCGAGCGCGACCCGAACCTGCTGGCGCTGGCGGCCGTCTGCCGCATGCTGACGCCGGCCGGCAAGCCCGCCTGACGAGCGCCGCGCCCAGCGCCGCCGCCATCACATTTACGCCGGCCGTAATGATCCGTCGCCGACGTTGATTGTTCCGCCCGGCCGGCCTGGCCTATCTTTCCGGTAACGACCGCAGCACACCGGAGATGTCATGCTGAACCCGATACCGGAACGACAATGGGACACGCGCCGCACCGAGAAGCGGCGCCGCCAGGCCCTGGGCGCACAGATCGCCACGGGCAAGGTGGTGCCCACGGCAGACATCGTCCGCTTCCTGGAGACGATCACCGCCCCGGGCGACCGCGTGGTGCTGGAGGGCAACAACCAGAAGCAGGCCGACTTCCTGTCCCGCGCGCTGGCCGAGACCGACCCGGCGCGCGTGCACGACCTGCACATGATCATCCCGAGCGTGAGCCGGGTGGAACACCTGGACCTGTTCGAACGCGGCATCGCCCGCAAGCTCGACTTCGCGTACGCCGGCGCCCAGAGCGTGCGGATCTCGCAGTTCCTGGAAGACGGCCTGCTGGAAGTGGGCGCCATCCACACCTACATCGAGCTGTACTCGCGGCTGTACGTGGACCTGACGCCGCACATCGTGCTGACGGCCGGCTACAAGGCCGACCGCCACGGCAACCTGTACACCGGCCCCAGCACCGAGGATTCCCCGGCGCTGGTGGAGGCCGCGGCGTTCCGCGACGGCATCGTGATCGCGCAGGTCAACGAGATCGTCGACGACCCGGCCGACCTGCCGCGCGTGGACATTCCGGGGTCCTGGATCGACTACGTCGTGCAGTCCGACAAGCCGTTCTTCTGCGAGCCGCTGTTCACGCGCGACCCCCGGCTCATCAAGCCCGTGCACATCCTGATGGCGATGATGGCGATCCGCGGCATCTACGAGCGCCACAACGTGCAGTCGCTGAACCACGGCATCGGCTTCAACACGGCGGCCATCGAGCTGATCCTGCCCACCTACGGCGAGCAGCTTGGCCTGAAGGGCAAGATCTGCAAGTACTGGACGCTGAACCCGCACCCCACGCTGATCCCGGCCATCGAGTCCGGCTGGGTGGAAAGCGTGCACAGCTTTGGCAGCGAACTGGGCATGGAGGACTACGTGGCGGCGCGGCCCGACGTGTTCTTCACCGGCGCCGACGGCAGCATGCGCTCCAACCGCGCGTTCTGCCAGTTGGCCGGCCAGTACGCGGTGGACCTGTTCATCGGCTCCACGCTGCAGATCGACGGCGACGGCCATTCGTCGACGGTCACGCGCGGGCGCCTGTCCGGCTTTGGGGGCGCGCCGAACATGGGCCACAACCCCGGCGGCCGCCGCCATGCCACGCCGGCTTGGCTGGACCTGATCGAGACCGACGACCCGCTGGCCCGCGGCCGCAAGCTCGTGGTGCAGATGGTGGAAACGTTCCAGGCCGGCGGCAAGCCGACCTTCGTCGAATCGATGGACGCCGTGCAGGTGGCGCGCGACAGCGGCATGCCGCTGGCCCCGGTCATGATCTACGGCGACGACGTCACCCACGTGCTGACCGAGGAAGGCATCGCCTACCTGTACAAGGCGCGCTCGCTGGAAGAGCGCCGCCGCATGATTGCCGCCGTGGCCGGCGTGACGCCGATCGGCATGAAGCATGACCCGGCCACCACGCGCCAGATGCGCAGCGACGGGCTGATTGCCCTGCCCGAGGACCTTGGCGTGCATCGCGCCCAGGCCACGCGGTCATTGCTGGCCGCGCGCAGCATGGCGGACCTGGTCGAATGGTCGGGCGGCCTCTACAACCCGCCCGCACGCTTCAGGAGCTGGTGATGATGGCGACCCTGGCAGCGCGCCCGCCCGTGGCGCACGGCATGGCCGAGGCGCTGGGCGACCTTGCCGTGGCGGTACTCGTCGACGAAGCCACGCTGGCGCCCAAGCCGGGGCTGGTGGATGCGCGCGGCAACGGCGCCCACGCCGACATGACGCTGCCGCTGATGCTGGCCTCCGCGCGCAGCCTGCGCGACGGCTTTGCCGCGATGGCGCGCGCAGGCCGGCAGGCACCCCGTATCGACGTGACGCTGCGCGAGCGGCTGGGCGCGCTGGGCCGCGACGCCGAGGCGACGATGCTGCACGCCACGGGCGGCGTCAACACCCATCGCGGCGCCATCTGGGCGCTGGGCCTGCTGGCCGGCGCGGCCGGCTGGCTGGGCAAGACCGATGGCGCGCGGCTGCACGCCAAGGCCGTGGTGCAGATGGCCGCCGTGATCGCGCGGCTGCCCGACCGGCATCGCCCCGCCCAGACCGGCAACAAGGGCGAGCTGGCCTGCGCGGCCTACGGCGTGGGCGGCGCGCGCGAGCAGGCCGAGGCCGGCTTTCCGCACGTGACGGGTATCGGCCTGCCGGCGCTGCGCGATGCCCGCGCGCGCGGCGACGCCGAGCCCACGGCGCAGGTCAACGCGCTGCTGGCCATCATGGCGCGGCTCGACGACACCTGCGTGCTGGCCCGCGCGGGCCGGGCCGGGCTGGACGACGTGCAGGCCGGCGCCGAGGCGGTGCTGGAAGCCGGCGGCATCGGCACGCTGGTGGGCCGGCGCCGGCTGCACGACCTGGAAGCCACGATGCAGGCGCGGCACGCATCGCCCGGCGGCGCGGCCGACCTGCTGGCCGCCACCCTATTCCTTGACCGGCTTCCGGCCGTGCAATCTGGAGACATCTGATGGAACAGCTCCGTTTCGAATACGCCGCCGGCAACCCGGCATCACGCCGCGTGCTGGTGGGCGTGGTGGGGTCCGGCGACCTGGAGGTCATCATCGAGCCCGGCGACGCGGGCAAGACGCTGATCGACGTCACCACGTCGGTCAACGGCTACGCGCGCGTCTGGGACGCCCAGCTCACCCGCGTCTTCAGCGCCGAGCCGCGCGCGGCGATGAAGATCCGCATCCACGACTTCGGCGCCACACCGGGCGTGGTGGGCATGCGGCTGGCCGAGGCGTTCGAGGCCCTGGACAGCAAGGAGCCGACATGACCCGCGCCACGCTGCTTTCCCGCGAGAGCTTTGTCGAGATGGGCGCCCGCGAACGCGCCCGCGCGCTGCTGGACCCCGGCAGCTTCCGCGAACTGGCCGGCCCGTTCGACGGCCTGACCTCGCCGTGGCTGGAACGCCAGGGCGTGGTGCCGCAGGGCGACGATGGCGTGATCGTGGCCAAGGGCACGGTCGACGGACTGCCCACGGTGGTCATGGCCATCGAGGGCGCGTTCCAGGGCGGCAGCCTGGGCGAAGTGGGCGGCGCCAAGATTGCCGGCGCGCTGGAGCTGGCCGCCGAGGACAACCGGCGCGGCGTGCCGATGCGCGCGGTCATCCTGTTCGAGACCGGCGGCGTGCGGCTGCAGGAGGCCAACCTGGGCCTGGCCGCGATTGCCGAGATCCACGCCGGCATTGTCGACCTGCGCCGCTACCAGCCCGTGATCGGCGTGATTGCCGGACAGGTGGGCTGCTTTGGCGGCATGTCGATCGCGGCCGGCCTGTGCAGCGCGCTGGTGGTGACGCGCGAGGCGCGCCTGGGCCTGAACGGCCCGGCCGTGATCGAGCAGGAAGCCGGCATCGGCGAATACGATTCGCGCGACCGCCCCTTCATCTGGGGCCTTACCGGCGGCGAGCAGCGCTTTGCCACGGGGCTGGCCGACCGCTACGTCGACGACGACGCGGCCGTCATCCGCGACACCGTGGCCGAACTGGTTGCAGCCCCGGCCACGCCGGCCGCGCGCAGCGACGACTACGACCGCTACCTGCAACGGATGGCCGCCTACGCCGCGGCCGACGCCGTGCATCAGCCCGATCCGGCCACCGTGCGCCGGCTCTATGGAGAACGACAATGAGCGAACCGCATCTGCCCAGCCGTGGCGCGGCGTGGCTGGCCGCGCTGGCCGGCGCCGCCCCCCGGCTGCCCGGCTATCCGCCGTCGGTGCAGGTGGCCGATACCGAGATCGCCGGCCGCGCCGCGCGCCTGATCGCCGTGGTGCCAGACGCCGCCAGCCCATTCCCGCGCGCCCGCCAGGGCGAGGTGGGGCTGCTGGAAGGCTGGTCGCTGGCGCGCGCCGTGCATGACGTGGTGGACGCGGACCGCGACCGGCCGGTCAAGCGCGCCATCGTCGCCGTGGTCGACACGCCCAGCCAGGCCTACGGTCGGCGCGAGGAAGCATTCGGCATCCACCAGGCGCTGGCCAGCGCCGCCGCGGCCTACGCGACGGCCCGGCTGCAGGGGCATCCGGTGATCGCGCTGCTGGTCGGCAAGGCCATGTCGGGCGCGTTCCTGGCGCACGGCTACCAGGCCAACCGCATCCTCGCGCTGCACGACCCCGCCGTGCAGGTGCACGCGATGGGCAAGGAAGCCGCCGCGCGCATCACGCTGCGCAGCGTGGAGGACCTGGAAGCATTCGCGGCCACCGTGCCGCCGATGGCCTATGACCTCGACAACTACGCCACGCTGGGGCTGCTCTGGCGCACGATTCCCGTGCAGCCGGCCGCCACGCCATCGGCCGACGACCTGGCCACGGTCCGCCGCCATCTGCAGGAAGCCCTGGACGATATCGATGCCGATCCGCACCGCGACCTGCGCAGCCGCCTGCATGGCGAGAACCGTGGCGCCACGCGCCGCGCGCGGGAGGCCCTTGCCAGCCAGTGGCACGGCTGACATGCGCCCGCAGCCGCACGACCTGGTCTGGCTGCGCGACCCCGCCGCGTTCATCGCGGCCGGGGACGTGCCGGACTGGGCCGATGCGGACTGGCTGGCGCAGGCCCCGCTCGTGGTGCGGCGCGACCGCGACGGCACGGGCCGCATCCCGGTGGGCATCCGCGGCCGCGTGCGCGCGCAGCGCCATGCCACGTGGATCGATGCCGCCCAGTGCGCCACCGTGGTGTCGCCGTTCGACATCGCACGCGAAGGCTTCTGGCGCCTGCATCCGCGCCGCGACGACATCCCCGCGCTGCATGCGCTGGACCCCATCGCCAGCCGGCTCGCCGCGCTGCCCCACCACTGGGGCGTGACCGGCGCGGTCGGCTTCACGCTGGCGTCCGGCATCGACGTGCTGCACGCCGGCAGCGACATCGACCTGCTGATCCATTGCCCGCAACCGCCAGCGCCCGACGTGCTGGCCGCGCTGCAGGCGCTGGTCGAGCGGGATGACGTGCGGCTCGATATCCAGATCGCCACGCCACACGGCGCGTTCGCGCTGCGCGAGCGGCTGCGCACGCAGGGCCGCGTGCTGCTGAAGACCGACACCGGCCCGGTGCTCTGCGACGACCCGTGGCAGCCGCCATGCCAACCCTGCTGACGTTTCCGGGCCAGGGCGCGCAGCGTCCCGGCATGCTGCACGCGCTGCCGGACGCGCCGGCGGTGGCCCGCACGCTGGCCGAAGCCAGCGACGCGCTGGGCGCCGACATCCTGGCCCACGACGACGCCGCGCACCTGGCCTCGACGGTATCAGTGCAGCTATGCCTGCTGGTCGCGGGCGTGGCGAGCGCCCGGGCGCTGCTGGCAGACGGCCCGCCCGCGCACGCCGTGGCCGGGCTGTCGATCGGCGCCTACGCGGCGGCGGTCACGGCCGGCGTGCTGCCGTTCGCCGATGCCGTACGGCTCGTGGCGCTGCGCGGCCGGCTGATGGAAACCGCCTATCCCGGCGGCTACGGCATGACGGCGATCCTGGGGCTCGACGAGCGCGCGCTGGCCGCCAGCGTCGCGCAAGTCCACGCGCCCGACATGCCGGTCTATATCGCCAACTACAACGCCGAAGGTCAACTCGTCATCGCCGGATCGGACGCCGCCATGGACCGCGTCGCCACGCTGGCCCTGAACGCCGGCGCCCGCACCGCGCAACGCGTGGCGATTGCCGTACCGTCGCACTGCCCGCTACTCGACGAACCGGCCCAGGCCTTGCGCCGGGCCTTCGACGGCATCGCGCTTGCACGCCCGTCGCTACGCTACTTCAGCGCCAGCGCCGCCCGCGAACTCCGCGACCCGTCCCGCATCGCCGAAGACCTGGCCCGCAACATGGCGCTGCCCGTCCGCTGGCACGAAACCATGCTCCTGGCCCGCGCCTGCGCCATGCGCCTGGCCGTGGAAATGCCCCCAGGCAACGTGCTGACCCGTCTGTGCCAGCCAACGTTTCCCCAGGCGGTGGCGCTGGCGGAAATACGTGCCGATAGCGTGCGGGTGCTGATGGGGCGGGAGGACGGCTGAGGGTGGGTGCCAGCGGTTCAAATGGCGACCATCGCGTCTTGCACTGCCTGCCCTCACCCCCGACCCCTCTCCCGCAGGCGGGAGAGGGGAGCAAACCAGTAGCTATTGATGGGCCGATAGCCTGCCGCACACCATGACCTGCTCCCCTCTCCCGCGACGCGGGAGAGGGGCTGGGGGTGAGGGCCAGCGGTTCAAATGGCGACCATCGCGTCTTGCATTGCCTGCCCTCTCCACCGACCCCTCTCCCGCAGGCGGGAGAGGGAAGCAAACCAGCAGCGATTGATGGGCCGGTAGCTTGCCGCACACCATGACCTGCTCCCCTCTCCCGCGTCGCGGGAGAGGGGCTGGGGGAGAGGGCCAGCGGTTCAGATGGCGACCATCGCGTCTTGCACTGCCTGCCCTCTCCCCCGACCCCTCTCCCGCAGGCGGGAGAGGGGAGCAAACCAGCCGCGATTGATATGCCGGTAGCTTGCCAAATCCGATGACCTGCTCCCCTCTCCCGCGGCGCGGGAGAGGGGCCGGGGGTGAGGGCCAGCGGTTCAAATGGCGACCATCGCGTCTTGCACTGCCTGCCCTCACCCCCGACCCGTCTCCCGCAGGCGGGAGAGGGAAGCAAACCGGATGCGATTGATGGGCCGATAGCTTGCCGCACACCATGACCTGCTCCCCTCTCCCGCGCCGCGGGAGAGGGGCTGGGGGTGAGGGCCAGCGGTTCAAATGGCGACCATCGCGTCTTGCACTGCCTGCCCTCTCCCCTACCCCGGAGAGGTAAGCAAACCATGATTCCCCAACGCCTTACCCCACCCCCAACGCCGCCGTCACCGCTTCGCGCAGCGCCTGCAGCAGGCGGTTGTCTTCGTCGGCCTTGCGCAGCACCAGCGACATCTGCAGCACGGGCGCGTCCGGGCCCAGGCGGATGCGGCGGACCGGATAGCGGTCGATCACCGTCGGGTCCATCAACTGCACCACCGACACCCCCAGCCCGGCGCTGACCATCGCGACGATGGCGGTAACGCTGTCGAATTCCATCGCGCTGCGCTTGTCGGGCAGCAGGCCGTGCACGTGGCGGGCGGCCATGGCACCGGTGACGGTGGCCTTGTCGTAGCGGATCCAGTCGTAGCGGGCCAGCAGGTCGGCGGCCGATTCGCCACGGCTGCCGGGTGGGGCGATCAGTTGCAGTTCGCGCGTGGCCACCGGATACCAGCGCAGGCTCGCAAGCCGGCCCGTTTCGGGGCGGGCCACCACGGCGGCGTCCAGCTGGGCGGCCTTGACCATTTCGATGAGCCCCGCGCTGCGGCCGCGCACGGGCTTGACGGTCAGGCGCGGGTAGCGCTCGCGCAGGTAGCGTAGCGTGCCGGGCAGCAGCACCGGCTGCATGGACTCGATGACCCCCAGCCGCACCGTGCCCTCCACGGCCACGCTGGCGCGGCGGCGCAGCGCGTTCAGGTGCCGCAGGCCGCCTTCCATCGCGGCGGCTACCTCGCGGGCCAGCGCGTTGGGCCGCACCTGCAGCCCCGAGCGGTCGAACAGCGGCTGGCCGAGGTACTGTTCCAGCTGCTTCATCTGCATGCTGACCGCGCTCGGCGTCAGGTGCATCGTCGCGGCCGCCGCCGCGAACGAGCCTTCCTCGATCACGGCCGCCAGCGTGGCGAAGGTCTCCAGCTTCATCAGCAATCCTTATGAAGGACGTCAAACAACGTCACTTTTTCTTGTTGCCGGGCAAGCATAGACTGGCTTCACGACGTCGCGCAAGGCTGCACAGCCCCCGCCCACAACCTGACAGAGACAACGATTCCCATGCCCGCACAACGCCCCCAAGCCTGGCTCGCCGCCGATGCCCAGCGCGACACTTCCTGGATCCTGCGCCTGACCGATGCCGAGGTGGCCAGCTTCGACCACGCCCTGGCGCACGCCCGCGCCCTGGGCAAGCCGCTGCTGGAGATGACCCGCGACGACTTTCCGCTTGATGCCGGCGCGCGCCAGGCGCTGGACCGGGCCGTGGCGATGACGCAGGGCCGCTGGGGCATGTGCCTGGTCAAGGGCTTTCCGGTGGACCGCTGGACCGAGGACGACACCCGCCTGGCCTACTGGGGCATGGGGCTGCACATGGGCGTGGCCCGCACCCAGAACCGCACCAGCGACTTCATGAACGACGTGCGCGACGTGGGCGCCGCCTACAAGACCACCAACGGCCGTGGCTACAACACCAACGCCGGGCTCGATTTCCATACCGACTCGGGCGACATCGTCGGCCTGATCTGCCGCCGCGCGGCCCGCTCCGGTGGCGAGAGCAAGGTGGTCAGTTCCATCGCGCTGCGCGATGCCGTGGCCCAGCGCCGCCCGGACCTGATCCCGGTGCTGCAGCAGCCGTTCTACTACAGCTACCAGGGCGCGCAGGACCCGTCGCAGCCGCCGTACTATCCGCTGCCGATCCTGGGCAGCCACCCCACGGCGTTCGCGTTCCGGATCAACCGCAAGAACGTGGTGGCTGCCCAGCGCGACTTTCCCGAAGTGCCGCGCCTGACGCCCGCCCAGTCCGAGGCGCTGGACCTGCTCGACACGCTGCTGGCCGACCCCGCGCTGTGCTTCTCGATGCAGCTGGAGCAGGGCGACATGCAGTTGCTGAACAACTATGTGACCGTCCACTCGCGCACCAACTTCGAGGACTACGAGGCATTCGACCGCAAGCGCCACCTGCTGCGCCTGTGGCTGGCGGTGCCGGGGTCGCAGCCGCTGCCCGACGACTGGGCGGTCTATTTCACCGATGTCCGCGCCGGCGCAGTGCGCGGCGGACTGCGCGGCAGCGCGCGCAGTGCCGCGTTCGACGCCTTCGAGCAGCGCCAGGCGCAGGCGATGGGCATGCCGCTGATGCCCTGGCCGGGCACCGCGGCAACACACCCGGCGGAGCCCGCCACGGCCTGACCCCAAGCCTTGCGGCCGGCGCCCCCCGGCCGCATCCCCGCACGGCGCCCGCCAGACGAGGCGCCGGATTCGAAAGAGAAACGGAGACAACCCATGCAACGACGCGACTTCCTGGCGCTGCTTTCGGCAGCGCTGGTGTTGCCCCCTGAACTGGTACACGCCGCGCCCTCGGTGACCAAGCTGCTGGTGGGTGCCACGCCGGGCGGCGGCACCGACATCGTCGCCCGCGCGCTGGCGGCCGATCTGGAGCAGCGGCTCAAGCATCCGTTCATCGTCGAGAACCGCGGCGGTGCGGCCGGTAACATCGCGGCGGTGGCCGTGTCCAAGGCCGAGCCCGACGGCGGCACGCTGCTGCTCAGCTACACCAGCCACGCGATCAACCCGGCGCTGTTCGACAAGAAGCCGTTCGACCCGATCAAGGACTTCACGCCGATCTCGCTGATCGCCAGCTCTCCGCTCATCCTGGTGGCGCGGCCCGGGCTGGAAGCCAACAACCTGCGCGAGCTGATTGCGCTGGCCAAGGCCAAGCCCGGCAAGATCAGCCTGGCCGTGGCGGGCGTGGGCAGCGCCAACCACCTGGCCGGCGAGATGCTCAAGCACGAGGCCGGCGTCGACATCGTCAGCGTGCCGTACAAGGGTGCCGGCCCGGCCGTGGCCGATGTGGTCGGCAGCCAGGCCGACCTGCTGCTGGGCAACGTCGCCACGGTGCAGCCGCTGCTGCAGGCCGGCAAGATCAAGGGGCTTGGCGTCAGCAGCCCGAACCGGCTGCCCGCCTTTCCGAAGCTGGCGCCAATTGCCGAGACCATCCCGAATTTCGACTATCGATCCTGGTACGGGCTGCTCGGGCCCGCCGGCATGGCGCCGGAGACGGTCAGGGAGCTGGAAGCCGCCGCCGCAGCGGCCGTGGCGTCGCCCGCCACGCGCAAGCGGCTGACTGGCGAAGGGCTGGAGCCGGTTGGCAACAACGCGGCCCAGTTCACGCAATTCCTGCAGGGCGAGATTGCGCGCTGGGCCAAGGTGGTATCGGTCACGCAGACGCGCATCACCTGACGCCGGCGCCGGCCGCAGTGGCGATTACGGTGGCCCGGCCTGCGCCGCCTGCACCGCGTCGCCGATCTCGGCGGCCAGCCGCATCAGCCGGGGGGCCAGCTCGCGCGTGACATCGCCAATGGGCGCGCGCGTGGACACGCTCACGTTCAGCACGTGCACCGGATAGTGTTCCAGCGCCAGCGGCGTGGCGATGGCCACCACCTCGGGCTGCCAGCTTGCCGCGCACCAGCCGTGGCGGCGCACGTGCGCCACGGCCGTGTCGATCTCGCGCCGCAGCGCCGGCCAGTGCGCCGAGCGCGCCGCGAAATCGGCCATGCGGGCCGCGTAGTCGGCCTCGGGCGCCACCGCCAGCCACGCGCGCCCCAGCGACGTGAGCGCCATCGGCACCCGCTGCCCCGCCACCACGCTGCGCAGCGACGCCTTGCGGCCATGCCGGATCGATTCCAGGTACACCATCTCGTCGCGGTCGGCCATGGCCAGCCCCACGTTCAGCGATGCCGCCTGCGCCAGGTCGCGCATGCGCGGCGCCGCCAGTTGCAGCACCGTCGACCCGCTGCGCATCGCATGCGCCAGGCTCAGCACGGGCACGCCCAGCCGGTAGGCGCGCAGCGCCGCGTCGTACTGCAGGAATCCCATGTCGACCAGGCTCTGCGTCAGGCGGCTGACCGTCGAGCGCGCCAGCCCGGTGCGCTCGGCCAGTTCGCCGTTGCCCAGCACCTCCGATCCCGGCCGGAACGCGCGCAGGATCTCGATGCCGCGCTCCAGCGATCGGCTGGACTGCGCATTGGCCGGGCGGCCGCGCGCCCGGCGCCGGGCGTCACCGGCGTCCACGGTCGATGCCGCCGCCCGCCAGCCAGTCGTCCAGCCGCGCATGCACGGCATCGGGCGCCTCGTACTGGACCCAGTGGCCCGCGCCCGCGACGATCGCGCCCTGCCGATCCGCACGGCCGTCGACCAGCGCGGCCAGCACGGCCGGCGGATCGGCCGTGACATCGTGCTCGCCGTAGATGACCAGCACCGGGCCGCCGAAACGGTCCAGCGCCTCGGCCAGCCCGCCCGCGCGGGAAATCTGCTTGCTGCGAAAGCGCGCGTGGCGGCAGGACTCGGTGTAGGCCAGCACGGCCAGCGCGTCGATGCGGCGCGCGTCGGCAATCATGAACGCGGCGATGTTGTGGCGCATCGCGTCGGCCAGCGCCGCCGCGTCCGGCGCGCGGCGCCAGTCGACCAAGTCGATGGCCTGCCGGCGCACGCCGCCGTGGCCGCCCGGCCCCAGCAGCGCCAGGCGGCGCACCGCCGGCAGCACGCTGGCCAGATTCGCGGCGGTCAGGCCGCCGAACGAGAACCCGGCGATGTCGACCGGCCCGTCCACGGGCAGTTGCGCAAAGCCGGCCGCCACGGTGTCCACCAGCGTGCGCAGCGTGCCGTCGCCGGGATCGCCGGACGCGCCGTAGCCGGGCAGGTCCGGCACCCAGACCGTATGCCGCCGCGCCAGCGCCGCGATGTTGTGCGCCCAGTGCAGCCAGCTACCGTGGCCGCCGTGCACCAGCAGCAGGTGCGGCCCGGCGCCAAAGCGGCGCCAGACCATGCGGCAGCCCAGCGCATCGGTCACATGGACGTCCGCCTGCCGCGCCAGTTGGTCGACGAACGCCGCGGCGTCGCGGCTGGCATCGGTGTCGATCGGTACCGCTGTGGCGGCGGCGGGTTCGGTCATCGTGGGCACTCCCCTGTGCTTGCTGTCATGGGCCGATCACCGCCACGCCGTCCGCCGCGCGCACTCCCTGGCCCGCCGGCAGCACGAAGATCGGGTTGATCTCGGCCTCCACCAGACGCGGCCCCAATGCGGCCGCCATCCGCGAAAACGCCACGATAGCATCGACCAGCGCGTCCACGTCGGCCTTCGGGCGGCCGCGATAGCCGTCAAGCAGCGGCCACGTCTTCAGCGCGCGCACCATCGACAGCGCCTCGGCCCGCGACAGCGCGCCCGACGCGGACAGCAGCCGCAGCGTGGTGTCCTGGAACAGTTCGGCCGTCACGCCGCCCATGCCCAGCAGGATGGCCGTGCCGAGCGCATCGCGGTGCGTGCCAAGGATCAGCTCCACGCCGCCGCCGACCATTTCCTGCACCAGGAAGCGCGTGGGCGCATGGCCCGTGTGCTGCCGCACGGCGTCACGCATGGCGGCCAGCCGCGTGCCGATGGCGTCCGGCGCCACGTTCACCGCCACGCCGCCGACGTCGCTCTTGTGCGTGATCGACGCGGACAGGATCTTCAGCACCACGCGCTCGCCCAGCGTGCGCGCGGCGGCCTCTGCGCCGGCCTCGTCCGCCACCACGGTCTCGCGCACGACCGGCACGCCGAACCGCGCGAACAGTTGCTTGGCGGCGTGTTCGTCGAGCGGGCCTTGCGGCAGGTCGCCGGGCGTGGCGGCGGCGGGCACCGGTTCGGCATCGGCGGCGGCCTGGGGCGGCTGGCCCGCCGCCAGCATCGCGGCAAACGCCACCGCGCAGCTTTCGGGCGCGCTGAAGGCCGGCACGCCGCGCTGGTTCAGCACGGCCGCCACCTGCGGCGCGTGCGGGCTGACGTAGGCCAGTACCGGCTTGTCGCTCTCGGGCAGGCAGTCGTTGATCGCGTCGGCCATCAGGTCCGGCATGGCCAGCCCGGATGAGCCGACGATGATCGTCACCGCGTCGTAGCTGGGGCTGGCCAGCAGCGCGCGGATGGCGCCGCGCAGCAGGTCGGGCTGCAGGCCGGCCAGCGTCACGTCGATCGGATTGCGGTCCAGCGCGGCGTGGTCGCCCGTTTGCAGCGCGCGCAGGCGGGCGGCGGTCTGCGGGTCGGGCGCGGGGGTCTCGAAGCCCGACACGCCCAGGCTGTCGGACACCAGCGTCCCGGCGCCGCCGGTGGACGTCAGCACCGCGATGCGGTTGCCGTGCAGCACGCGGCCCGTGGCCAGCGCGGCCGGGATGTCGATCAGGTCCGAGAACGTCTGCGCGCGGATCACGCCGACCTGCCGGAACAGCGCGTCGTACATGCGGTCGGCGCCGGCCATGGCGCCCGTGTGCGACACCGCAGCGCGCGCGCCGGCCTCGGAGCGGCCGATCTTGAACGCCACCACGGGCTTGCCGGCCGCCGCCGCCTTCAGCGCCGCCGCACGAAAGCGCTCGACGTTGCGCACGCTTTCCACGTAGAGCGCAATCACGCGCGTGGCTGGGTCGTCGGCCAGGTAGTCGATGAAGTCGGCCAGCTCCAGGTCGGCCTCGTTGCTGGTGGACACCAGCTTGGACAGCCCGATGCCGCGCGCCGCCGCGCGCGACAGCAGCGCGCCCAGGATGCCGCCGCTCTGCGACACCACGCCGATGCTGCCGGCCGGAAAGTGGTCCATCGCCAGCGCGCCGCTGGCCGACAGCGGGATGTTGTCGGTCAGGTTGACCAGCCCGATCGTGTTCGGCCCCAGCAGGCGCATGCTGCCGGCGGCCTCGATCAGCTCGGCCTGGCGCCGCGCGCCGGCGTCGCCGGTCTCCGTGTAGCCGCTGGCCAGCACGATGGCGGCGCCGGTGCCGCGCGCGGCCAGTTCGCGCACGGCCTGGTGCGCGCGCTCGGCGCCCAGCAGCACGATGCCCACGTCGGGCACCTCGGGCAGCGAGCCGATGTCCGGATAGCAGCGGATGCCGTCGATCGTGTCGACCTTCGGATTAACCGGGTAGATCGCGCCGGCAAAGCCGTGGCGCGTCAGGTACGACACCGGGCGCCCGGCGATCTTGGTGGGGTCCGCCGACGCGCCGATCACGGCCACGCTGCGCGGTTTGACGAGCCGGGCGATGGCGCCGGCGGAAGACTGTGCGGCCATCATGTTCAACCCTTGCTGGCGGTCTTGGCCAGGAACGCCAGCACCGATTCGCGATGCGCGCTGCTGGTGTAGCAGATGCCCTGCGCCTGGCTGCCCTGCGCAAAAACCTGGTCGGCCGTCAGCTCGAAGGTCTGGTTCAGGATCGACTTGCCCAGCGCCAGCGCCGTGGCCGAGCCCTGCGACATCTCGGCCGCCCAGGCCACGGCCTCGTCGACGAGCGAATCGCCCGACGCGCTGAGCCGGTCGGCGATGCCCAGTTGCAGCGCCTCGGCCGCCTCCACCTTGCGGCCGCCGAAGATCAACTGCTTGGCCTGCGCCAGCCCGACGCGGCGCGGCAGGAAGTACATGCCGCCGCCGTCCGGGATCAGGCCGCGATGGATATACGACCACGTGAAGCTGGCCGCCGGCGCGGCGATCACGAGATCGCAGGCCATCGCCAGGTCGGCGCCCAGGCCGTTGGCCCCGCCATTGACGGCGGCGATGACGGGCTTGGGCATGTCATGCAGCAGCGCCACGGAGTGGTGCACGCGCTGCTGGCGCGACCAGCCGTTGAAACCCACTTCGCCCGGCGGCGCGTCCATGCGGCGCTGCATGCCGGCCACGTCGCCACCGGCGCAGAAGCCCTTGCCGCTGCCGGTCAGCACCAGCGCGCGCACGGCACGGTCGGCCGTCACGCGCTCCAGCGCATCGATCAGTTCGGTGCGCATGTCGTCGCTGATGGCGTTGCGCTTGTCGGGTCGGTTCAGGGTCAGCACGGCGATGCCGTCGCGCTGGTCGAGCTGGATCAGGGTGTATGCGGTCATGATCGGGTCAATGCATTGCGGATGGATTCGGGGGTGTGCGGCGCGCGGTCAGTTGACGCCGATGCGGGCGTCCTTGACGACCTTGCCCCAGCGCGCCTCTTCGGCGCGGACGTAGCGGCCCAGTTCGTCAGGCGTGCCGGGGGTGACGATCAGCCCTTCGGCTTCGGCCCGCTTGCGGAATGCGTCGGCCGTGACGGCCTTGCGCGCGGCGGCGTTCAGGCGCGCCACCACGGGCGCCGGGGTGCCGGCCGGAGCGAACAGGCCGTACCAGCTTTCGGCCACGTAGCCGGGTACGCCGCTTTCGGCGATGGTCGGCACCTTGGACAGGTCGGGGCTGGGCGACCGCTGCGCCGTGGTCACGCCCAGCGCGCGCAGCTTGCCGGTTTCCAGCAGGTTGGCGACGGCCGACGCCGTGGCGAACATCAGGTCCACCTGGCCGCCCAGCAGGTCGGTGATGGCCGGGCCGGCACCCTTGTACGGGATGTGGTTCAGGTCCACGCCGGCCAGCCGCTTGAACAGCTCGCCCGCCAGGTGCGCCGACGTGCCCGGCCCCTGCGACGCGAACGACAGGCCACCGGGCTTGCCCTTGGCCGCCGCGATCACGTCGCGCACGGTCTTGTACGGGCTGTCGGCGCGCACCACGAGCACGTTGGGCGAGCGGCCCACCAGCATCACCGGCGTGAACGCCTTGTCGGTGTCGTAGGGCAGCTTCGGCTGCAGGCTCGGATTGATCGCATGCGCGAACGTGGCCATCACGAGCGTGTAGCCGTCCGGCGCGCTCTTGGCAACGTTGTCGGTGCCGATGATCGTGCCGCCACCGGGCTTGTTGTCGACCACCACGGGCTGGCCCAGGTCCTGCGCCATCGCCACGCCCATCGCACGGGCAATCAGGTCCGTGCCGCCACCGGGCGAGAACGGCACGACGATGCGGATCGGCTTGTCGGGGAAGGCGGCGTGGGCCGGTGCGCCGGCCATCACGGCCAGCGGAAGCGCCAGCGCCAGCAGTTGGCGCGCGGCGCGCAGTGCAAAGGTTGCCAAGGGGGTCTCCTGTCTCTGTTCTGGTATGACAGGAGGTTAGGCCGGGCGGAGGCGGAATGCAGCGGGGTAATTCCGTGGGATGGAATTGGGGGTGGCGGGTGGCGGGTGGCGGGTGGTGGGTGGTGGGTGGTGAGTGGTGAGTGGGGAGGTGGGCAGGCGGAGGGAGGTGTGGCGGTGGTGTGCTCCCCTCTCCCGCGCGCGGGAGAGGGGTCGGGGGTGAGGGCAGGCAATGCAAGACGCGATGGTCGCCATTTGAACCGCTGGCCCTCTCCCCCAGCCCCTCTCCCGCAGGCGGGAGAGGGGAGCAACCAAGCGGGATGGACGCGCGCCGGCGTTACACCGCCGACGCCTCCCTGCCCTGCTTCACTTTGGCGTCCAGCACCGGCGGGGCGGTGACGATCGACGTCAGCGCCGGTTCGGCCGGTTTCAGCGCGTCGAGGTCGGGCAGCGGGCGGCGCAGGGACGGGATGGCCGCGAAGGCCTGTTCCATCGCGTGGGAGATGCCCAGCGTCTCGTGGTCCTTGCGGAAGCCGCCCACGACCTGCAGGCCGAACGGCATGCCCTGGCGGTCGCGGCCGCATGGCAGGGACAGTGCCGGGTGCGTGGCCAGCGTGACCACGTACGTCAGCGACAGCCAGCGGTAGTAGTTCTCCTGCCGCACGCCGTTGATCGATTCCGCGTACAGCGACGTCCACGGGAACGGCGACACCGGCGTGGTCGGCGACAGGATCACGTCGTAGTCGCGGTACAGCTGCTGGAACCGCTGCAGGATGCGCGTCTGCTCGGCCTGCGCCCAGGCGCTGTCCAGCAGCGACATCCGAGCGCCCATCTCGAAGTTGGCGCGCGTGTTCGGCCCCAGTTGCGACGGGTCGCGCTCGTAGGCGTCGCGCATGCCGGCCACGAAGCTTTCCGCGCGCAGCACGTCGAAGCAGCGGTGCGCCTCGCCCAGGTCCACGTCGATGGCGTCGCAGGTGCGGAACAGGTGCCGCATGGCGTCGATCTTCTCGCGGAACGTGCGGCGGATGCCGTCGTCCACGTCGCAGCAGCCAAAGTCCTCGGTGTAGGCCACGCGCAGGCTGCCCAGGTCCACCGCCGCCGGGGTCAGGAACGACAGCGGGTCCAGCGGGTAGGTCAGCGGATCGCCGGCCGACACGCCGGCCGACGCGGCAAGCTGCAGGCAGGCGTCGGCCACGGTGCGGCCCATCGGCCCGACCACCGAGATCGGCGTCCAGCCCAGCAGCTTGCGCGAACTGGGCACCACGCCCGGCGACGGCCGGAAGCCCACCACGCCGCACTTGGCGGCCGGGATGCGCAGCGAGCCGCCGGTATCGGACCCCGTGCACACGGGCAGCAGGTCGGCCGCCAGCGCCGCGGCCGAGCCGCCCGACGACCCGCCCGCATTGAGGTTCGGGTTGAACGGGTTGCCCGTGGCGCCCCAGACGTCGTTGCGCGAGTTGGCGCCGGCGCCCATCTCCGGGATGTTGGTCTTGCCGGCCACGATGGCGCCGGCCGCGCGCAGGCGCGCCACCAGCACGTTGTCCTCGGCGGGCACGTTGTCGCGGTACAGCGGCGACCCGTAGGTGGTCAGCAGGCCGGCCGTGGCCTCCAGGTCCTTCACGCCGAGCGGCAGCCCGTGCAGCAGCCCCAGCGGCTGGCCGTCCAGCACGGCGCGCTCGGCGGCGCGGGCTTCGTCGCGGGCCCGGTCGAAGCAGGTGGCCGTCACCGCGTTCAGGAACGGGTTGACCCGCTCGATCTGGGCGATGCACGCGTCGAGCAGCTCGACCGGCGAGATTTCCTTGCTGCCGATCATGCGGCGCAATTCGGTGGCGGGGCGCGCCACCAGCGTCTTCTGGGCGTCGTTCACGACTGTCTCCGGTATGGCTGGGCCATTATTCTGCAGTAATGCTGGCGCGCTGCGCGGTGGCGCGCATCAGCGGCAGTTCCTTGTTGATCAGCGCCGACACGGCCGCGCCGTTGCCTTCCACCGGTTCGAAGCCGGCCTGCGTGAGCTGCTTGCGCGTGTCGGGATCGGCCATGACCTCGGCCAGCGCCTTTTCCAGCTTCTGCTTCACGTCGGCCGGCAGGCCGCGCGGCGCCACCAGCGCCAGCCACGTGTCGGCGTCGATGCCCGGGTAGCCGGCCTCGGCCGCGGTCGGCACATCGGGCAGCAGCGTGGACCGCTTGGCGGTGGTCACCGCGATGGCCTTGACCTTGCCCGACTTCACCTGCGGAATGGCGGCGGCCACGGTGTCCACCGAGAACGGGATCTGTCCGCCGATCAGGTCGGTCATGGCCGGGGCGCTGCCCTTGTACGGCACGTGCAGCAGTTTCACGCCGGCCAGGTTGAACAGCATCTCGCCCGCGAACTGTGCCGTGGTGCCGGTACCGAACGACCCGTACGAATACTTGCCCGGCTGCGCCTTGGCGGCGGCCACGAGCTGCTTGAGGTTGCTGACCGGCTGGTCCTTGTTGGCCAGCAGGATCAGGCCCGTGCGGCCGGCAAACCCGATCGGCTCGAAGCTCTTGACCGGGTCGTACGGCAGCTTGGCGTGGATGGCCGGGTTGACCGTGAACGTGGTGCCCGAGCTGGCCAGCAGCGTGTAGCCGTCCGGCGCGGCCTTGGCCACGAAGCTGGCGCCGACGATGGTGCCGGCGCCGGGCCGGTTGTCGATCACGACCGGCTGGCCCAGCTTGTCGCCAAGCTTCTTGCCCACCAGGCGCCCGATGACGTCGGTGGCGCCGCCGGGCGGGAACGGGATGACAAGCTGGATCGGCTTGGTCGGAAAACCTTGCGCGCACGCCAGCGAGGCGCCGGCAGCCAGGACGCCGGCAACGACGGCGTGGGCGATGGGGAGGGACGATCGGTTCATGGTGAAGCTCCGCAACGATGCAATCGAAAGGAAGAGGTCAGGCCGGCTGGGTGGCCGCCAGCGCCGCGCCGCGTTCGGCAAAGCGCGCGTATTCCTCGGGAGGAACGAACAGGCCGCCGGTGGTCCACACGAGGTGCGTGACGCCGGGCATTGCGCTGTCCAGGTGGTGCTGCCGCAGGTAGGCGCGGCCGGCGTCGGTGCCGGTCAGCATGTGCGGGCCGCTGAAACCGGCCGCCGCAGACGGTTCGATGCGCAGGTCCTGGGTCTCGCGCACGCGGTGCAGGTCTGCGAACAGCGTGTCGTCGGCCACCGTGTAGACGCCGCCCAGCATCGGGCGCATGGCCTGGGCCGCCAGCTCCGATGCCTGCGGCACGGCCAGGCCATCGGCCTCGGTGCGGTTGGTCAGGCCGATGTCATAGACCGACGCACCGGGTGCCACCATTTCGACGAGGAAGCACGGCGACTGGGTGGGCTCCGCGAAGAACGCGTGGACGTGCGGCCCGTAAAGCTGGCGCAGGCCGAACGCGATGCCGGCCGGCGCGCCGCCCACGCCACATGGCAGGTAGACGCACAGCGGGTGGGCAGCGTCGACCTGCACGCCGGCGGCGGCCAACTGGTCGGCCAGATGCAGCGCCGCGGCGCTGTAGCCGAGCATCAGCGACAGCGAGCGCTCGTCGTCGACAAAGTAGGCGTACGGGTCGGCATCGGCCTCGCGCCGGCCGGCGGCCACGGCGGCGGCGTAATCGCCCGTGTGCTCCACCACCTGCACGCCGCGCTTGCGCAGGCGGTCCTTCTTCCACGCCTTGGCATCGGACGACATGTGGACCGCCGCGCGGAAGCCCAGCGCCGAGGCCATCACGCCGATGCTCAGGCCCAGGTTGCCCGTGGAGCCCACGGCCACCTGGTAGCGGCCGAACAGCGCGCGCGCCGGGGCATCGGCCAGGACGGCGTAGTCGGCGTCGAGCGTGACCAGCCCGTGTTCCAGCGCCAGCGACTCGGCAAATTCCAGTACCTCGTGGATGCCGCCACGTGCCTTGATCGACCCGGCCACGGGCAGGCTGTGGTCGGCCTTGATCCACAGCGCGCCGGCCGACGCCGGCAGGCCCAGCGCCTGCTGCATCGCCGGGGCGGGCAGCAGCGGCGACTCGATGCGCCCGGCGCTGTCCTGCAGTTCGGGGAACAGCCGCGCCAGCAGCGGCGCAAACCGTACGAAGCGGGCCTGGGCGGCGCGCACATCAGCTAGACTAATGGCACGCCCGTCCACCGACGTCTGTATCGCGGGCGCCGCACTGCGCGCCGGATTGGCCCAGAACACGGGCCGGCCAGCCTGCAGGTCGGCGAGCAGACTAGGGGTAAATGCCGATACGTCGGCGGTTACATCGCTTGACATGGCAACTCTGTCTTCGGAAGGGGTGATCCCATTCTTGTCCCATTACGCGGGTGTGACAAACCATTTGTACTGATCCAAGCATTAGTCTGACTAATGGCCAACACGCTTTCTGCATCATTATTGGGATGGCTGCGCTGTTTTGAGGCGGCGGCGCGGCATTGCAACTTCACCCAGGCCGCCGCCGAGCTTTGCGTGACCCAGGGCGCGGTCAGCCAGCAGGTCAAGCAGCTGGAACAATGGCTGGACCGGCCGCTGTTCCTGCGCACGCCCCGCGCGCTGGTGCTGACGCCCGAGGGCGAGCGGCTGCGCTTTGTGCTGCGCGAGTCGTTCCAGGCCATCGAAGGCACGCTCACGCAACTGCGCCGGCCGCGCGAGAAGCAGCCCATCGCGCTGTCGTGCTCGCCGTCGTTCGCCATGGTCTGGCTCACGCCACGGCTGGGCGGCTTCTTCCGGCAGCATCCCGACATCGGGCTGCGCGTCTATGGCGAATTCCACGCGCTGGACCGCTCGCGGATGATGCGCGACGGCACCGAGGCGGCCGTGCGTTTCGACCCCGGCGGCTATCCCGACCTGAAGGCGCACCGCTTTCTCGACGAATGGCTGATCCCGGTGGCCAGCCCGGCCTATCTGGCCGCGCACCCCGAACTGCGCACGCCGGACGGCCTGCGCGGCGCCATGCTGCTGCACGACGTGACGCCATGGGACGGCGCCGGCGAGTTCGAGGAATGGCAGGGCTGGCTGCGCCATGCGGGCGTTGACCTGCCCGACGCGGCCGAGGGGCAGCGCTTCAACCTGTCGCAACTGGCCATCAATGCCGCGCTGGCCGGCCAGGGCGTGGCGATGGGCCGCTCCGCGCTGATCCTGGAAGACCTGGAATCGGGCCGGCTGGTGGACCTGTGGGGCATCCACGCGCCGAGCGTGGCCGCCTACCACTTTGTCTGCGCGCACGGGCAGACCGCGCAGGTGGCCGAGGTGGAAGCATGGCTCGTGGCCGAGGGCGCCGCCTTCGACGCCGCCCGCCGGCGCGTGCTGCAGACCGGCTAGCCTAGCCCGGCTGCATGTCGATGATGATTTCCGATTCCAGCGTGCGATGGACCGGGCATTTGTCGGCGATGGCCATCAGCGACGCCCGCTGCTCGGCGGTCAGCTCGCCGCGGATTGCAATGCGCCGCTCGATCCGGTCGACCTTGCCGACCTTGGTCTCGCAGGTGGCGCAATCCTCGGCATGAACCTTCTCGTGGCGCAACTGCACGGCCACGTGCTCCAGCGGCAGCGCCTTGCGTTCCGCGTACATCCGCAGCGTCATCGACGTACACGCGCCCAGCGCCGCCAGCAGCCATTCGTACGGATTCGGCCCGGCATCGTCGCCGCCGAGCGTCGCGGGCTCGTCGGCCACGAGTTCGTGGCGCCCCACGCGCACGGTCTGCTGGTAGCGGCCCCGGTGGCGCTCGGCCACCACGACCACGCCCGGCTCCGGAATCTCGGCCTGCACGTCCTCGGCCAGCGTCGGCAGGTAGTGCTGCGACCAAGCGGCAATCATGCTCGCGGCATAGGCGGCGGCCGCGCGGTTCTGCAGCAGGTGGTCGGCCCCGTCCAGCGACACGAAGCTCTTGGGCTGCGCGGCGGCCGCAAAGATCGCGCTGCCGTTCTCGGGCTCCACCGTATCGTCGATGGGCGATTGCAGCACCAGCAGCGGCTTGCCGAGCCGGGCCACCTCGTCCAGCAGCGCGTGGCCCGACAGGTCGTCGAGGAACTGCCGCGCGATGCGGAACGGCCGGCCCGCCAGCTTCACCTCCAGCTCGCCGGCCTCGCGGATGCGCGTGACGTTGTCGCCAAGCAGCCCGAGCACATGGGACGGCTCGCTGGGCGCCGCAATCGTGGCCACCGCCCGCACCTCGGGCAGCCGCCGCGCCACGCCCAGCACGGCGGCGCCGCCCAGGCTATGACCGATCAGCAGCGCCGGGGCCTGCCCGCGCGCGCGCATGAACTGCGCCACGGCCTCCAGGTCGGCCAGGTTCGACGAGAAGTTGGTGCTGGCGAAATCGCCCTCGCTGGCGCCGATGCCGGTGAAGTCGAAACGCAGCACGGCAATGCCCTGCGCGGTCAGCGCCCGCGCGATGCGCGACGCGGCCAGGCTGTCCTTGCCGCAGGTGAAGCAGTGCGCGAACAGCGCGTGCGCGCGCACCGGGCCGTCCGGCCATTCCATCCGCCCGGCCAGCGTGCCGCCCTGGCTGCCGGGAATTTCGATCTTTTCCACGCTCATGGTCGCCCCTGTGATGCCGCGTCTCGAACCTCCCCAGCATAGTCCACGCCGCCCCGCGCGTCAGGCGGCGTCGATCAGGCGTCGTCGATCAGCGCCGGGTCCATGTAGCGCGCGGCATAGGTCCGGTGGATGCCCGCGCCCAGGAACAGGTCGAACAGTTCGGCGTCGATATGCTGCTGGTCGCGCAGCCGCGTCATGATGGCGATGGCCTCCGACAGCGTCTTGGCCTTCTTGTACGGCCGGTCGGCCGCCGTCAGCGCCTCGAAGATGTCGGCGATGCCCATCATCCGTGCCAGCGGGCTCATCTGGTCGCGGGTCAGCCCGCGCGGGTAGCCGGTGCCGTCCATGCGCTCGTGGTGCCCGCCCGCAATCTCCGGCACCTCGCGCAGGTGCTTGGGGAACGGCAGCTTCGACAGCATGATCTGCGTCTGCACGATGTGGTCCTCGATCTTGAACCGTTCCTCCGGCGTCAGCGTGCCGCGCGCCACCGTCAGGCTGTGCAGCTCGCCGCGGTCGTACAGGTGCGGCGGCATGGTCAGCCGGAAGCCCCACGGGTTGTCCGCGGCGATGCGGTCGCGCGGCCCACGCTCGATGATGTGCTCGGGCCGGTCCGCCAGCAGCGGCTCGTCCGCCGGCAGTGGCGCGGCGGGCCGGCCGCGCCGGCGCGCCAGTTCCTCCTGCGAGATGCCGAGCCGGTCGTCCAGCGTGCGCCGCCAGGTGCGCGCGCCAATCTCGCGCAGGCGCGTCTGGTCCGCCGCGTCCATCTGCTCGCCGCCGATGTTGCAGGCCGCCACGAACGCAAAGTCGTCGTCCAGCCCGCGCAGCGCCGCGTCACGGCGCGCCCGGGCCTGCGCCGGGTCCTCGCCATTGGCCACGGCCTCCAGGCAGGCAATCTCCGCGTCGCGCTTCAGCACCTCGAAGCGCATGCGCACCTCGTGGATGCGGTCGTAGCGGGCCTCAAGCTTGGTGGCCTTGTCGATGACGTCGTCGGGCGTGGTGACCTTGCCGCAGTCGTGCAGCCACGCCGCCACGTGCAGCGCCTCCCATTGCGCCTCGGTAAGCTGGAACGACCGGTACGGGCCGTCCGTCGCGTCGCAGGCGGCCCGGGCCAGCATCTTGGTCAGCTCGGGCACGCGCGCGCAGTGGCTGCCCGTGTGCGGGCTGCGGGCGTCGATGGCGCCGGCCAGCAGGCGGATGAACGCGTCGAACAGGTCGCGCTGGGCCGTGGTCAGCTCGCCGACCTCGATCGCGCCGGCCGACAGGCTCGCCATCGTGCTGACAAACGCCAACTGGGCCGCCTCCATCGGCGTGTCGCGCAGCACCAGCACCACGCCCAGCAGCGCCTGCTGGCGGTTGATCAGCGGGATCACGGCGCCGTGCATCGGCGCCGGCCCGCCCAGCACGTCCAGCCGGGCGCCGCGCACGTCCTGGCTGCCCAGATGGCCGGCCAGCGCCCGGCCCTCGCGCACGGCCGAGCGTGCCAGCGGCAGCGCATCGCGGGGCAGCGGCTCGCCCATTTGCGCGGTCACGTCCTGGCCCTGCCGGTCAAAGCCGACCACGGGCCGCAGGCCGTCGCCCGGCTCCGCCAGGTACAGCGCGCCGGCCTGGCCGCCGGCGGCGCGCAGTGTCTCGCGCAGCAGCAGCGGCAGCAGCGTCTCCAGCCGATGCTCGGCCGAAACCGCCTGCGTGACATGGAGCATGCGCTGGATCGTGGCCCGCATCTCGTCCATCGTGCCGGCCAGCGCATTGACCTCGGTAATGCGCGAGCGGACCGAAACCGGGCGGACGAAATCGAAGCGGCGCACGGCGTCGGCCTCGGTGGCCAGCGACGCCAGCGGCCGCGAGACGCTGCGCGCCACCAGCCAGACCAGCGGCAACGCCAGCAACAGCACCAGCCCCGTCACGGCCATGCCGAGTGCCGCCTGCCGCCGGGGCTCGTGCAGCAGTTCCGACTGCGGGATGGCCGACACCAGCACCAGCGAGTCGCTGGCGCCCGGGTTCAGCCGGTCGATCGACGTGTACCAGTCCTCGTCATCGGCATGCTCCAGCCCGATGCTTTCGGGGCCGCCGGCCGGGCCAGCAGATGGCCCGGCGGCCGGCGGCCGCGACACCGTGCTCGCCGCCAGCCGCGTCAGCACCGCCAGCCCGTAGTCCTGCGGATTGCCGAGCGGATGGGCCTCCATGGTGTCGGGCGCCGAGGCGGAATCGGGCGGCCGGCGGTTGATCGCCACGAGCCGGCCCTGCGGGTCCAGCAACGCTAGCACCGCGCGCGGCGTCACGGTCTCGTGGTTCAGCAACTGGCCCAGCGCATCGAGCCGGAAATCGCCGCCCACCACGGCCCGGCGCGATCCGGTGGGCAGGGCCAGCGTGGCGCCGGACTCGCGGTCCGAATAGAACAGGTAGGGGTCCGTGCGCACCAGCGCGCCAGACGCCATCGCCTGCCGGTACCACGGGCGCTGGCGCGGGTCGAAGCGCGTGGCCAGGTCCGGCGCCGGCGCCTCGCCGGTCACGCGCAGGTCGGCGTCGAGGTAGAAGTAGCGGCCGCGCGGCGCGCCGGCCTCGCGGTCCACGCTCTGGATCAGGAAGGCGGTATGGCCCGGGGCGCCGTAGGTGGCTCGCTCGCGGTCGTCACGGACGGGCCGCACGAAGAAGAAGCTGCCATCCTCGTAGCCGATGTACAGCGACTGCAGCACCGGCGACGTCTCCAGCGCGTCGCGCACCAGCGCCACGCGCGCCATGCGCTGCGCGACGGTGGGCGCATCGGCCAGCGCGCTGTGGCTGACCAGCTTGACGGCCATCTGGGCCGGCCGCATCAGGTTGTCCACTTCCTCCAGCGTCTCGCGGCTGATCCGCTGCGTGGTGTCGGCCACCGAGCGTTCCAGCGTCGCCTTGGTCATCGTGTACTGGATGCCGGAGATCAGCGCGCCCAGCAGCAGCACCAGCGAGGCGAACCATAGCCAGACATGGAGATGGAGCGGCATGCTCCTGCGCACTGCGGTTGCCATACAGCCCTCCCGGTCGGGGTGCTTCATGAAACGACAGTTCAGCGTCCATCGAACCTGCGCGCAAGGCCCCGATTCTCAAAAGCGTCGACGACGAAGTCGATGAACACGCGCGTCTTGGGCGGCAGGAGCTTGCGGTTGGGATAGTAGAGCGTGAGCGGGCCGTTGTCTGCACACCAGCCCGGCAACAGCCGCACCAGCGCCCCGGTTTCCAGCCACGGCGCCGCGTGGGGCATCGGCAGCAGCGCCACGCCCAGCCCCTGCATGGCGGCGTGGGCCATGGCCTCGGGGTCGTCGAAGATCAGCCGCGTGCGCGGTTCGGCCAGCGCGTCCTCGCCCACCTGGTTGCGCAGGCTGTAGGCCCGCAGGCGGCCGGTGGACGCCGAGCGGCGGGCGATGCCGTCGAACGCGGCCAGGTCGGACGGGTGGCGCGGCAGCGGGCGGCCGCGCAGGTACGACGGCGCGGCCGTGGCGACGATGTGAGTGCGTGCCAACTGGCGCGCCACCACGCCCTCGGTCAGCTCGATGCCGCCGCCGATGGCGGCATCGAAGCCGCCGGCGATCAGGTCGACCGCGCGGTTGTCGAAGTGCCAGTCCGGGACGATGGCCGGGTAGCGCGCCAGGAAGTCGCCCAGCAGCGGCACCAGGTATTCGCGGCCGAACGCCACGCCCATGCTCACCCGCAGCACGCCGGCCGGCTTGCCGTCGTCCTGCGCGGCGCTGGCAAACGCGTCGCGCAGCGTCGAATACGGGTGGGCCACCTGCCGCAGGAACTGCTCGCCGCCCAGCGTCAGCGTGAGCTTGCGCGTGCTGCGCTGGAACAGGCGCAGCCCCAGGTGCTGCTCCAGCCGGGCCACGTTCTTGCTGACGGCGGCCGGGGTCAGGCCCAGGCGCCGGGCGGCGGCCGAAAAGCTGCCGGTCTCGGCGCTCTGGACAAACGATTCGAGCAGGTTCAGGGCTTCCATGGCGCCGCATCTTATACCAATGGTTGAAGAAGTTGATCGGGATTTCCGCCTACCGGCAACGGAGTGCGCCGCCCATACTCGGTTCACCTTCACTGACATCCCAAGGAGCCGATCATGACCACCCCTCTCACCAACAAGGTAGCTTTCGTCACCGGCGGCGCACGCGGCATTGGCGCGGCCATCGTCCGCCGGCTGGCCCGCGACGGCGCCGCCGTGGCCTTCACGTACCAGAGCTCGGGCGCCGCCGCGCAGGAACTGGTGGCCGCCATCGAGGCCGCCGGCGGCCGGGCCCGGGCCTATGCCGCCGACGCGGCCGACGCCGCCGCGCTGACCCGCGCCGTCAACGACGCCGCGATCGACTTCGGCCGCATCGACATCCTCGTCAACAACGCCGGCGTGCTGTACCTGGGCCCGGTGGACACCTTCGCGCTGGAAGACTTCGACAAGACCGTGGCCGTCAACGTGCGCGCCGTGTTCGTGGCCAGCAAGGCGGCGCTGTCCCACATGGGCGAAGGCGGCCGGATCATCAACGTCGGCAGCACCAATGCGGACCGCATGCCGTTCGCCGGCGGCGCGGCGTACGCGATGAGCAAGTCGGCGTTGAAGGGGCTGGTGCAGGGCATGGCGCGCGACCTGGGCCCGCGCGGCATCACGGTCAACAACGTGCAGCCGGGGCCCGTGAACACCGACATGAACCCGGAAAACTCCGATTTCGCCACGTCGCTGCACGGGCTGATGGCGCTGCCGCGCCACGCCCATCCGGACGAGATCGCCAGCATGGTCGGCTACCTGGCCGGGCCGGAATCGAGCTTCGTCACCGGCGCCAGCCTCAATGTGGACGGGGGCTTTGCGGCGTAACGGCTGGCTGGCCTCCACGACGCGCGAGGGGCGGACGATGGTCCGCCCGTTGTCATTCTTGTATCTATTTGGAGACAAAGATCGCAAGCAAGGCGCAAATGCGAACAATTCCTATTTATAATTCGGCGCTTTCGTCACCTCGGTGACGCCTTTTTCGCCGCATCTTGCGGCCCCGCCGGAAATCCCCGATGTCGCTTCGCTGTCTGCTCACGCCCACCGCCCTCGCCTGCCTGTCCCTGTTTGCCCTTGCCGCCCATGCCGATGACGACGGCAGCGTGCTGCCCACCGTCACGGTCAGCGCCGGCGCCAATACCGGCGCCGACGTCGGCTTTGCCACGCGCCGGGCAGCTGGCGTGACGAAATCGAACGAATCGGCGGCGGACAGCGCGCAGTCCATCACCGTCATCACGCGCGACCTGATGGACAGCCAGCAGTCGCAAACGCTGAGCGACGTGCTCTGGAACGCCGCCGGGGTCTCCGCCAACACCTACGGCCGCCGCGGCTGGGACGACTTCATCATCCGCGGCCAGCGCGCGTCCGAATCGGTCTTTGCCGACGGGCTGCTGGTGGACAGCAACAACCGCGTGGCGCAGGAAGTGTTTGGCGCCGAGCGCGTGGAAGTGCTCAAGGGGCCGGCGTCGGTCCTGTTCGGCCAGGTGCAGCCGGGCGGGCTGGTCAACATCGTCACCAAGCGGCCCCGGCCCGAACTGTTCGGCGAACTGGGCCTGACCGTCGGCAACTACGGCCTGCGGCAGGTGACCGCCGACGTCGGCACGCCGCTCAAGCCCGGCAGCAAGGCCGCGTTCCGGCTGACGGCGCTGGCGATGGACAGCGACGATCCCACCGACCACGTCTGGTACCGCAACCGCTACGTCGCGCCGTCGCTGACGCTCGATTTTGGCGAGCGCACCGATTTCACGCTGCTGGTCAGCCACAACGAGCGCCACTACGTGCGCCAGCAGGGCCTGCCGGTCAACGGCACGCTGACGCCCAACGTCAACGGCGTGGTGCCGAGTTCGCGCTTCATCGGCGAGCCAGGCGCCCAGCCCTACGATGGCGAGCAGAACCGCGTGGGCTACGCGCTGACTCACCGCTTCGATTCGGGCTGGACGGTCAACCAGAACCTGCGCTACCAGACGTCGTCGCTGACGGGCACGTTCGTCACGGCCGGCACGATGGCCGTGAACAGCCAGACGCTGAACCGCAGCGCCACGCAACAGGACTTCTCGGGCGATTCGTTCGGCGTGGACACCAACGTGCAGAAGACGTTCGCGTTCACCGGCCACCAGCACAGCCTGACCTTCGGCGTCGACTACCGGCACACGAAGGAAGACCGGCTGCAGAAGACGTGCCGCGTGGCCGCGCTGAACGTCTACCGGCCCGTGTACGGCGCCGCCATCAACTGCCCGGCCAGCTTCAGCACCGACAGCACCGACACGCTCAACGCGCTGGGCCTGTACTTCCGCGACCAGATCCGCATTGCCGACCGCTGGACGGTCACGGCCGGCGTGCGCCACGAAACCGCGCGCTCGGCCAGCACCAACCGGCTGGCCGGCACGCGCACCGACAACGACGACCACGCCGTCACCGGCAGCGCCGCCGTGATGTACGACCTGACGCACTGGGCCCGCCCGTACGTCAGCTACGCCACGTCGTTCCTGCCGAACATCGGCACCGACGTGAACAACAGCACGTTCAAGCCCGAGAAGGGCCGCCAGGTGGAAGTGGGCGTGAAGTTCGACATGCCGGGCAAGACCGGCCTGCTGACGCTGGCGGCGTTCGACCTGACGCGCAAGAACGTGCTGGCGTCGGACCCGATCAACACCGGCTTCAGCGTGGCCGTGGGCGAGCAGCGCTCGCGCGGTTTCGAGGCCGAGCTGACGCAGGACCTGGGCAACGGCCTGAGCGTGACCGGCGCCTACGCCTACATCGACAGCGAGGTGACCGAGGACACGGTGGCGGCCAACGTGGGCAAGCCGCTCAACGCGGTGCCGCGGCACAGCTTCTCGCTGTGGACGCAGTACCGCTTCCGCGGCGCGCTGGCCGGCTGGTGGGCCGGCGTGGGCGCGCGCGGCGAAAGCGCCAAACGCGGCTACAGCTTCAGCTACACCGTGCCGGGCTACGCGGTGGCGGACCTGGGCGTCGGCTACACGGCCAACCACTGGCGCGCCGCGCTCAACATCAAGAACGTGTTCGACAAGGCGTACTACGCGGGCGGCCTCAACAACAACGTGCTGCCGGTGGGCAACCCGCGCGTGGCGATGCTGAACGTCGTGGTCAACTACTGATCGGCGGGGGCCTGCGCCGCCAGCTTCATCGGCTTCGCGCGGCGGCGCGACTTCGTCGTCAGGTTCTCTTCCTGCTTCCTGCCAATTAAGGGTCGTAGTTGACGACTCAACCTGAACGGAGCGTGGATTGACATCGGCCGATTGGCTGATCCATGGCGCGGGCCGGCACAAAGTTGCGAACAACAGGCGGTGTGAGACAATCGCAGCCGGTTTCCAGCCGGATTGCCGGCATTCCTTTTTGGCGCCCCCTTCATGTCCAGCACCACCCAGCAGTCCCCGGCCACGTCCGACATGCGCGACCCCTGGTCGGACCTCGACGAAGCCGGCACCGGCCTGACCGTCAACGATTTCCTCACCACGATGCTGAGCCAGCTTGTCACGGCGCTGCGCAACAGCGTGACCGAGCCCTATGCGTCGCAGTTCGACCTGACCGTGCCGGAATGGCGCATCCTGGCGCTGCTGGCCCATGGCGAGCCGATGTCGTTTGCCGAGCTGGTGCGGCAGTCCACGTCGGACAAGGCGCTGGTCAGCCGCACGCTGCGGCTGCTGGAAGACCGGGGACTGGTCACGCTGGAATCGGAAGGCACCACGCCGCGCAAGCGCCTGGCGTGCAAGATCAGCGAAACGGGCGCCGCGCTGCACGCGCAGGTCATCCCGCTCGCGCGGCGCGGCCAGGCGTCGGTGATCCGCCTGCTGACGCCCGAGGAACGGCACGGGCTGTACACGGGCCTGCGCAAGCTGCACGGCATCTGCACCGGCGCTGGCAAGCCCTGAGCTGGCACGCCTAGCGGAACGGCGTCTGAAGGATGCCCATCAGCGTGCGGATGCCGTCGCGGTAGTTGCCCAGCCGCATGTTCTCGTCAAAGCTGTGCTGGTTGTTGTCCGCGTTGACCAGCGGCACGATCACGAACGGCGACTTCAGCGCCTGCACGGCGGCGCCCGTGGGCACCGTACCACCCATCATGCGGATCTGCACCGGCGCGCGGCCGTAGGTGTCCTGCATCACGCCCTGCAGCCACTTGCTGACCGGCGCGTCCAGGTCGGTCCGCGCGGCGGAGCTGGACGCCGATACCTCGCCGGCCGTCAGCGACGCCAGCTTCGGATAGCGCGCCCGTTCCTCGGCCGTGGGCTCGCCGTTCACCAGGTGGTAGCCCTGCTTCTCGATGTGCTTGCGCAGCAGCGCCACCAGCGTCTCGGGCGGCGTCTCGGGCACCGTGCGCAGGTCGATATCGGCCACTGCCACTTCCGGGATGATCGTGCGCGCCTTCGGGCCGACGTCGCCGGCTGCAATGCCGCGCACGTTCAGGCTCGGGTACTGCATCGCCTCCTGGTAATTGGCGCCCACCTTCTCGGGGCTGGCAATGCCCAGCCGGCGCTTCAGCGCGGCCTCGTCGTCGGGCACGGCGGCCATGATCTGCCGGGCGCGCGCGTCGATCTTCACCGGCGTGTAGTAGCCGGGAATGGTCACGCGGCCGTTCTCGTCCTTCATCGACGCCAGCAGGCTGGCCATGCGCTGCACCGGGTTGGCCGAATAGTTGCCGTAGTGGCCGCTGTGCAGCCCCTGCGACGCGCCGAACACCTTGAGCTGCACGAGCTGGATGCCGCGATTGCCGAACACCAGCGTGGGCTGGTTGCTCTGGTGCATCGGGCCGTCCAGGATCACCATGCCGTCGTTGCGCAGCAGCGCGAGGTTCTGGCCGATGACCTGCCCCAGCGACGGCGAGCCCTTTTCCTCCTCCGAATCGAGCAGCACCTTGATGTCGACGCCGGGCTCCACGCCGGCGGCCTTCAGCGCGTCCATCGCGGCCAGGAACATCACGATGGGCCCCTTGTCGTCCGACGATGACCGCGCAAACAGCCGCCATTCCGGATCCACCGGACCCGCGTAGAGCTTGTCCAGCGGCAGCGCCTCCCACTTGCCGTCGGCCGTGCGGGCCTTCAGCGTGGCGTCCCACGGGCTCTTCTGCGCCCACTGCGACGGCGTGACCGACTGGCCGTCCAGGTGCATGTAGAACAGCACGGTCTTGCGGCCGGCAGCCGGGGCGCCCGGCGCCGCGTACTCGGCATAGACCATCGGCTTGTCGCCATTGGGCAGCGCGCGGGCCTGGAAGCCGCGCCGCGCGAACGCCTTGACCAGCCAGTCCACGTTTTTCTGGATGTCGGCCGGCACGGTGGCGTCGTTGGGAATGGCGAGCAGTTCCACCCACTCCTTGTAGCTGGCCGCCGCGGCGCGGTCAGCCGACTGTTCCAGCTGGCCGCGATCCAGCGTGGCGGCCTGCGCCGTGCCAAGCGTGGCCAGCACGAAGGCGGCCATGGTCAGCCGGCGAATACGGGCGTGGGGAGCCGATGGGGCGTGCATGTCTTCCTCTTCTGTCGTGGTAGGGCAACGCGCATTATGCGCCGCATCTGCAGCATGCAAGAAGCCGCGCCCGCTGCCCAGGTGCCGGCCGCCATGGGCCCTGGCGCGGCGAAATTTACAACGGTGCGCAACTTGGCGACCCGGAATGCGCGCGCCGCGGCCTGCAGCCCGCGCCAGCGCTGGCGCCACGCGCTGGTACGAAACATGCGCTGGCACGAATCCACCCGCATCCTTCCTGGAGACGCCCATGGACCCGAACGATCCGAACAACATCAATCCGCCGACTTCCCAGCAGAAGCTGCAATCCGATACCCGGCAACTGGCGCAGGACCTGGACGACCTGCTGGCCCAGCTGCCCAACCTGACCGGCGAAGCCATCCAGGCGGCCAAGGAGAAATTCCTGTCCAAGGCCGCGCAGGGCTCTGACAAGCTCGCGTCGATCAAGGCGTCGGTCACCGACAGCATGTCGCGCGGCCAGGATGCGTGACCGATTACACGCACAAGGAGCCGATGAAGGCGCTGGGCATGGCGCTGGGCGTCGGCGTGCTGCTGGGCGCGCTGCTCTGCCGGCCGACCCATCGTTCCAGCCGCTACGACGACTGAACGTCTTCCGGACGACCGTCCGCCCGCCTGACGCCGCGCATCGCGTGGAGGGTCAGGCCGGCGGGCCGTCGCGGCGCGCCAGATCGCCAAGTGCCGTGTGGAGGATATCGGCCAGCCGTTCCACCTCCGGCGGCATCGTCGCGGCGGCGCGCACCATCGCCAGCGACATCGAGGGCAGCGCCGGCAGGCCCGACGCCTCGGGCGACAACGCGCGCACCCCGGCCGGCAGCCCGTAGCGCGAGCGCACGGTCAGCCCCAGCCCGGCGGCGGCCGCGGCCCACAATCCCCCCAGGTTCGGACTCGAAAACGTGACCCGCCAAGGCCGGCCCGCACGGTCCAGCGCCGCGGTGGCCGCCGCGTGGAACTGGCATGGCCGGTCGAAGGCCACCAGCGACAGCGGATCGCCATCGGCCGACTCCCAGCGTTCCGTCGCGGAACCGACCCAGCACATCGGCACGGCGTCCAGCCGCTCCACGTGCCGCGGGCCCAGCACATAGCCGTCGATCTCCGCCGCCATGGCGGGCTGCATGTCGGCCCACACCAGCGCCAGGTCGCAGCGGCCGGCATCGATCCGCGCCAGCAGGTCGGCATTGCGCGACACCACCGCCTCGATGCGTATCTTGGGATGCGCCCGCGCAAACCGGCCCAACACCTCGGGCAGCAGCCCCTCGCCAAATTCCTCCTGCAGGCCGAGCCGGATGCCGCCCGACAGGTCCACGCCCCGCACGGCCGTCACGGCTTCGTCGTTCAGGTCGACCAGCCGGCGCGCGTAGCCCAGCATCGCCTCGCCGGCCGCCGTCAGCGCCAGGCCCCGGCCAGCCTTGCGGAACAGCGGCGTGCCGGCCTGCTCTTCGAGCTTGCGGATCTGGGCGCTGATGGCGGAGGTGGAGCGGCCCACGCGATCCGCCGCGCGGGCAAAACTGCCCAGTTCCATGCCGGCCAGCAGACTGCGCAGCGCGGCCACATCGAGATTGGTGCGAGACATGGCAACCATCCTGTTTTATCGAACGATGAGCGGAATATTTTCTGATTTTCAGGATAGATTCTCGGTGACAGACTGGATCGCGTCAAACCACTTCCGGATCACGTGTCACCCATGTCCCCGCACACCTTGTGTCTGTCCGATGGCGGCCGGTTGCTGGCGCCATCCCATCGCTGGAAGGTCCTGGGCGTCGGCGTGGCGGCCAACGCCAGCGTGCTGGCCGCCGTCAGCGGCCTGCCCACCACGGCCGTCTGGATGCGCAGCGGCTACCAGCTCGACACCGCCGAAGTCGGCCTGGCCGTGGGCGCCATCGGGCTCGGCACCGCCCTGTCCGAACTGCCGTGGGGCCTTGCCGCCGACCGCTGGGGCGACCGCCCCGTGCTGCTGGCCGGCCTGACGGCCACCTGCGCGGCGTTGCTGGGCATGGCGCTGTGGCTGGCGCCGGCCGCCGGGCATCTGCCGTCGCTGGCGTGGCTGGTGGTCGCCATGACGGTGGTCGGGCTGGTCGGCGGTAGCGTCAATGGCGCCAGCGGCCGCGCCGTGATGCGCTGGTTCCGCGAGGGTGAGCGCGGCCTGGCGATGAGCATCCGCCAGACCGCCGTGCCGCTCGGCGGCGGCATCGGGGCGCTGACGTTACCGTGGCTGGCATCGACCTACGGCTTTGCCTGGGCCTATGGCTGGGTGGCATTGCTGTGCGGCATCGCGGCCGGGCTGACATGGCACTGGCTGCACGAACCGCCGGACAGCCACATCAGCGCTGCCGCCCCGCCCACGCACGAGAATCCGCTACGGCGCGCCGCGGTCTGGCGTCTCGTGCTCGGCATCGGCCTGCTCTGCGTGCCGCAGTTCGCGGTGCTGACGTTCGCGTCGATCTTCCTGCACGACTACGCCCACGCCGGGCTCGGCACCATCACCGCCACGCTGGTCGCGATCCAGGCCGGCGCGATGGCCGCCCGCATCTGGAGCGGCCGCTGGACCGACCGCCACGGCAACCGCCGCGCCTACCTGCGCGGCTGCACGCTGCTATCGGCCGCGGCCTTCCTGCTGCTGGCCGCCGGCGTGCGCGGCAGCGCAGCCAGTCCCGCGCTGATGGCCGCGCTGCCGGTGCTGCTGGCACTGGCCGGCATCGCCGTCTCGGCCTGGCACGGCGTGGGCTACACCGAACTGGCCGCCATGGCCGGCGCCGACCGCGCCGGCACCGCGCTCGGCATGGCCAACACCGCAGTCTTCCTCGGCTTCTTCCTGACCCCGCTCGCGCTGCCGCATTGGCTGGCGCTGACGTCATGGCCGGTGGTGTGGGCCACCACGGGCGGGCTGGCGCTGCTGGTCTGGCCGTTGTTTCGGGCGGGTGGGCGTCGGTGAGGATTTGCTGCGGGTGATGGCCTGACCGCCGGCCAGGCGCCGGCGGCGTACTCCCCGTCGCGCCAGCCAACAAAAAAAGCCGGAGCACCCGCCCCGGCTTTTTCCATCCCACCCCGGCTCAATGCGCCAGCGAGTCGGTCAGGCGGTTGTCGTTGTCCGGCTCGCCTTCCTCGTCGGGCCAGCTTCGGCCAACCATCCACTCGTAGAGCGTCGGCAGCACGATCAGCGTCAGCAGCGTGGCCGTGATCAGGCCGCCGATGATGACGATGGCCAGCGGGCGCTGGGTTTCCGAGCCGATGGCACGCGAGATGGCCATCGGGAACAGGCCCAGCATGGCCAGCATGGCGGTCATCAGCACCGTGCGCAGCCGGTCCATCGATCCGGTCAGCACGGCCTGGCGCACCGACATGCCTTCCTGCCGCAGCTGGTTGAAGTACGTCACCATCACCACGCCGTTCAGCACGGCCTGCCCGAACAGCGCAATGAAGCCGATGGCGGCCGACACCGACAGCGGGATACCGGTCAGGAACAGCGCGAACACGCCGCCGATCAGCGCGAACGGGATGTTGGAGATGATCAGCGCAGCGCTCTTGAACGACTGGAACGCATTGAACAGCAGCAGGAAGATCAGCAGCACCGACAGTGGCACCACGATCGACAGCCGTGCCATGGCGCGCTCCTGGTTCTCGAATTCGCCAGACCAGCTGATCTTGACGTCTTCGGCATTGACGTTCTTCTTGACCAGCGCCTGCATGTCCTTCACCACGCTGCCCATGTCGCGGTCGTGGATGAAGATGCCGATCGACGTGGTGCGCTGGCCGTTCTCGCGGCTGATGTTCATCGCCCCGGACGCCGCGCGGAACGTCACGAGCTGCGACAGCGGCACCTGCGCGCCGTCGGCGGTCTGCATGAAGATGTTCGGCAGGTTCGGCAGCTCGCGCTCGCCGGGCCGCAGCCGCACCACCACGCTGAAGTGGCGCTCGCCTTCCCACAGCTCGGTGGCCGCCTTGCCGGCCAGCGCGCTTTCCATCAGGTCCTGCACGTCGGCCACGTTGATCCCGTAGCGGGCCGCCTGGGCGCGGTCGAATTCCAGCACGTACTGCGGCAGTTCGCCGTCGCGGTCGATGAACGCGCGCATCACGCCCTTGACCGACTGCACGTTGGCCAGGATCTGGTCGGCCACCTGCTTGTTGTGCTCCAGGCTGTCGCTCTGCACCTTGATCACGATCTGGCCCTTGATCTGCGAGATGCTTTCCAGGATGTTGTCGCGCACCGGCTGCGAGAAGTTCGGCTCGATGCCCGGCAACTGGCGCAGGTTGTGGTTGATCTCCTCGATGATCCGGCGCTTGTCGTAGCCGGCGCGCCACTTCTGGTCGCCCTTCAGGTCCACCAGGATTTCCACGGTGTTGATGAGCTTCGGGTCGGTGCCGTCGTCGGGGCGGCCCACCTTCGAGATCGTCGTGTTGACCTCCGGCGTCTTGCGAATCACGCCGCGCAGCATGCGGGCCTGGTCGCGCGCCTCGTCCAGCGACACCGACGCCGGCAGATCGAAGCTGACCCACATCGAGCCCTCGTCCAGCTCTGGCAGGAATTCGCTGCCCAGGAACTTGCCCACGCCGAACGTCACCACCAGCAGCCCCAGCGCCACGCCCACCACCGTCTTCTTGTTGTCCAGCGCCCAGGCCAGCATCGGCTCGTAGAGCCGCTTGCAGAAGCGGACGACGAAGTTGTCGTCGTGGGCGATGTTCTTCGTGAGCAGCAGGTGGCACAGCAGCGGCACCACGGTCAGCGACAGGACCAGCGATCCGATCAGCGCGCCGGTCACCGTGTACGCCATCGGCGCGAAGATCTTGCCCTCGTGGCGCTGCAGCGTGAAGATCGGGATGTGCGCGGCGATGATGATGACCATCGAGAACACGGTGGGCCGGCCCACCTCGGTGGTGGCCTGCAGGATCGCGTACAGCCGCGCCTTGCTGTCCTGGATCTGCTGCTCCTTGAGCTCGCCCAGCCGCTTGAAGATGTTCTCGACGACGATCACCGCGCCGTCGACGATGATCCCGAAGTCCATCGCGCCCAGCGACAGCAGGTTGGCCGGGATGCCCACCCAGGTCAGCCCGATGAACGTGGACAGCAGCGACAGCGGAATCACCAGCGCCACGATGGCCGCCGCGCGCACGTTCGCCAGGAACAGGTACAGCACGGCCAGCACCAGCAGCGCGCCTTCCACCAGGTTGCCGAACACCGTGTGCAGCGTCTTGTCGATCAGCGTGGAGCGGTCGTAGTACGGCACGATCTTCACGCCCTTGGGCAGGATCTGCGTGTCCAGCAGATCGATCTTCTGCTTCAGCGCCTCCAGCACCACCGACGGGTTCTCGCCCTTGCGCATGACCACGATGCCCGACACGATGTCGTCCTCGTCGTCCTGCCCCATCAGCCCCTGCGGCGGCGCCGAGCCCACCTTCACCTCGGCAATGTCCTTCACCAGGATCGGCGTGCCGTTGTTCTCGGCCACCACCACGTTGGCGATGTCGGCCGACGAGCGGAAGCTGCCCAGCGAGCGCAGCAGGTACTGCTGCCGCCCGTGCGCCACCGCGCCGCCGCCGGCGTTGGAATTGCCGCGCTGCAGCGCCGTGAACAGTTGCGACAGCGAGATGCGGGCGTCGCGCATGCGGCCCAGGTTCGGGTTCACTTCGTACTGCTTGATCGACCCGCCGATCGTCACCAGGTCGGCCACGCCCGGCACCTGGCGCAGGTTCTTTTCCACCACCCAGTCCTGCAGCGTGCGCAACTGCTGGGGTGTGTAACCCTTGCCGGTCAGCCGGAAGCGGAAGATCTCGCCGATGGCCGTCGACAGCGGCGCCAGCTCGGGCTGCACGCCGTCGGGCAGGTCCACGCTGCGCAGGCGCTCGATGATCTGCTGGCGCGCGGTCACGTCGGTGGCCTTGTCGTTGAAGGTCACCATCATGAACGACAGGCCGAACTGGGTGTGCGAGAACACCCGCACGGAATTCGGCGTGCCGGCCAGCGCGGTCTCGATCGGGATCGTCACCTGGCGCTCCACCTCCTCGGCGGCGCGGCCCGGGTACAACGTGATCACGTTGACCTGGATGTCCGAGACGTCCGGAAAGGCCTCGATCGGCAGGTTCTTGAACGCGGCCAGGCCGCCCGCGATGAAGATGATCAGGCCGAGCCAGACAAACAGCTTCTGGTGCAGCGCGAAATGAACAATGCGCGAAATCATCGGTCCGCCGTCCTCATTGCTTGGCGGACGCCCGCGCGGCGTTCACCGCGGTGGCATCGCGCAGGATGTCCTGCAGGTAGAGGTTGCCGTCCGTGATGACCACGTCGCCGGCCTTGAGGCCCTGGACCACCTCGGTCGTGCCGGGCAGCGTCACGCCGAGCTTCACCTCGCGGCGCTCGAACACGAACGGCGTGGCCGACGTGCGCACGAACACGTAGTTCCTGTTGTCGGCCAGGAACACGGCCTTGGACGGCACCGAGATACCCTGGAACGACGCCGCCTGCAGCTTCGCGGTCACGTACATCTCGGCCTTCAGGCGGCGGTCGGCGTTGGGCACCGCCAGCCGCACCTTGACGCTGCGCGACGTGGGGTCGACATAGTCCGCGATCTTGACCACGGTGCCCAGGAACGTCTCGCCCGGATAGGCCGCGCTGGTGAGCTGCACGGACACGCCGGCCTTGAACAGGCCCAGGTCCGCCTCGGCCGCGTCAAGCTGGGCCCAGAGCGTGGACGGATCGGTAATCAGGAACAGCGGCGCGTTGGGCTGCTGGTCGGGCCGGAGCTCCATGCCGGTATTGATATTGCGCTCGACCACCACGCCGTCGATGGGGCTGCGCAGCGCGAAGCGCTGGTTTACCGCATCGCCGCCGCCCGCGCCGTACATGCGCAGCGCGGCCTGCGTTCGGGCCAGGTCGGCCGCGGCACGGGCGTTGTCGGCCTGGGCTTGCTCGAAGTCCTTCTGCGCGATCACGCCGGCCTGGTACAGCTCGCGCTGGCGCGCCAGCGACTTGGCCGCCACGGCGCTGTCGGCGGCGGACTTGCGCGCGTCGGCCTGCGCCACGCCAAAGTCCGGCGACGTCAGCATGGCCAGCGGCTGCCCGGCCTTCACGGTGGCGCCGGGCTGCACCAGGATCTCCATCACGCGCCCGGCGAACGGCGTGGCCACGCGCACGGTGCGGTCCTCGTTCCAGACCAGCCGGCCCGGCATGCTCAGCATGCGATCGCCGCCGCTCTGCACGGGCTGGCCCACCACGCCCGGCAGCGCCTTGACGCTGGCCGGGTAGGCGATGGTCTGCCCGGTGATCTTCGGATCGTCGTCGTTGTCCGGCACTTCCTTCTTGCCGCAGCCGGCCAGCACCAGCGCGCACAGCGACAGGACGGCGGCCATCCGCACGGCACCGGGACGGCCCGAGCGGGCGCCACGGGAGAAAAACGGGAAATCAAGGACGCGACGCATCGGTACGAACCTGGGGAAGCTTGTTGATATCGGATTGGGTGGTCTGCAGCGCGGTCAGGTAGGCCGACAGCGCCTTGGCATAGTTGCCCTGCGCCTCCACGGCCTCCACCCGCGTCTGGCGCAGCGCGCGGCGCGCGTCCAGCAGGTCCAGCACGCCGCTGGCGCCCTTCGAATAGGCGAACTCGGCGCTGTTGGCCACGCTCTCGGCGGCCGGCAGCACCGATTCCCGCATCTGCTGCAGGCTGGCCCGCGCGGCATCCAGTTGCGCGCGCAGCCGGCCGATGTCGTTCTGGGCTTCGAGCAGGATGCGGTTGCGGTCGTCCAGCGCGGCGTAGTAGTCCACCTCGGCGCGGCGCGCCTCGCCGCCGTAGCTGTGGCGCACGAACAGCGGGATCGATACGAACGCGCCGTAGCTGTTGCCGCTGCCGGTGGTGTTGGTCTCGGAGATCGGATAGTGCTCGTACTGCACGCCGACGGTCACGTCGGGCACGCGACCGGCGCGGGCCAGGTCGCGCTGCGACGCCGCCGCCGCCAGCCGGGCCTCGGCCGCGGTCACGTCGGGCCGGCGCTGCAGCACGTCGGGGTCGAAGGCCGGCACGGGGGCATCGGGCGCCGGCCAGTCGGCCACCAGCCGGTTGTCGGCCAGCGTGCTCGGCACGCCCATGGCGGCGGCCAGTGCGGCCTTGTCGCTGGTGTGGTCGGCAATTGCGTTGCGCAGGTCGCTCTGGGCGCGCAGGGTTTCCAGCTGGAGCTTGGTCACATCGGCGCGCGACACGTCGCCCGCCTTGAGCCGCACCTCATTGGCCTGCTGCGTGCGGCCGTACAGGCCAACCATCTCGGTGAGCACTTCCACGCGGGTCTGGCTGACCACGGCCTCGTACCACGCCTGGTCCACCGCGCCAAGCTGCTGGGCCACCACGGCCTGCGTCTGCTCGCCGGCCGCGGCGCTGGCCTTGCGGGCGGCCTCGGTGCGCAGGTTGCCCTTGTTGGCGGTCTCGATGACTTGGTCCACGCGGACCGTCGAATCCACGGTCTTGCTGCGCAGGTTGCCGGCGCCCACGCCCAGGTGCGGGTTGATGTTGGCCACGCCCAGGCTCAGCACCGGGTTGGGCCGCTGGGAGGCAATCTGGATATCGGCCTGGCTGGCTTCCTCGCTGCGGCGGGCCGCGATGATGTCGCGGTTGCAGCGCAGCGCGTCGAGCCGGGCCTGCGCCAAGGTCAGGGCCGCCCGGGCCGGCGGCGCCACGCACGGGCCGTCGGGCGGCATGGGCGCGCTGGCCGCGCGGCCAACGCTGGCGGCCAGGGCAAGCAACGCTGCCACGGCCACGCGGGGTACGGGAAAATGCACGATCAGTCTGGCTCGATTCGACTTGCGGTCTGCAGTAAACGACCGTGCCAGCGGATTGGTGCACCGGGTAAGCGACTTTTATGGTTGTTTCATTTCCCGGGCGGCTTCCGTTGCCGCGATGCAATGGGCGTGGCACGACTCCACGCGCATTGGAACGCAAGCTGATTACAAACGGCTTTCATCCTGCTGCGTTTGTTCGACATTTGCCGCGAACCCGCCGGTCAGGGAAAACACCGATTGGCGCCGCAGGGCCGCTATCGCCCCAACGCCGCGACAATGCGCTGCGCCCGTTCCAGCACCGGGCGGTCCACCATCTTGCCGTCCACGGCGATGGCCGCGCCCTGCGCCGCGGCGGCCTGCTCCACCACCCGGCGCGCCCATGCCGCCTCCTGCCCGGTCGGCGCCAGCGCGCGATGCACGCTTTCCACCTGGTTGGGATGGATCAGCAGCTTGGCGCCAAAGCCGAAGCGCCGGCCGCGCTGCGTGTCGGCGGCCAGTGCGTCGGCGTCGCCGATGGCGGTGCAGACGCCGTCCACCGGCGCGGGCAGCCCGGCCGCGCGCGAATGGAGCACGATCTGGCTGCGAAACGCATGCAGCGGCAGGTCGTCGTCGGCCACGTCGAGGTCGAACATCAGGTCGATGCTGCCGAACAGCAGCCGCGTGACGCCCGGTGCCTGCGCCACGTCGCGCAGGCTGGCAAACCCGGCGGCGGTCTCCAGCAGCGCATGGCAAGGCGTGTCGGGCAGCCCGGCCCGCAAGGCCGCCAGCGCGCCGGGGTCGGCCTTGGGCAGCACGATCTCGCGCACCGACTGCGCGCGGCAAAACGCCAGATCGTCGGCAAAGTAGACGGTATCGGCGCCATTCACGCGCAGCAGCAGCGCCACGCCGGCCGCGTCGGCCTGGTCCTGCAGCGTGCGCCATGGTTCGCGCAGGCCGTCCCGCGCCGCCTGCTTGGCGTCGGGCGCGACGGCGTCTTCCAGGTCGACGATCACGGCATCGGCGCCGGCCGCGATGGCCTTGCCGATGCGCTCCGGGCGCGATCCCGGCACGAACAGGTAGCTGCGCGGCAGGCGGGCGGTGGATGTGGTCATGCCGGCTCCCTCAGACCACGCCATCGGCATGCAGGCTGGCGATCTGCGCGGGCGTGCAGCCGGCCTCGGCCAGGATGGCGTCGGTGTGCTGGCCCACGGCCGGCACGGGGTCCATCCGCGCATCGGTCATGCCCGGCGGCAGCAGCGCCGGCACCGGGCCGGCAGCGGTATCCACCTGGCGCCAGCGCTGGCGCGCGGCCAGTTGCGGGTGGTGCCAGACGTCGGCCATGGTATTGACGTTGGCGTTGGCGATATTGGCCGCTTCCAGCCGCGCCACCACCTCGGCGGCGGTTAGGCGCGCGAAGGTCTCGACGATCCGCGCGCGCAACTGGGCGCGGTTGGCGCTGCGCAGGCTGTTGGTGGCAAACGCCGCCTGCGTGGCCAGTTCCGGCTCCTGCAGCACCACCTTGCAGAACACGGCCCACTCGCGCTCGTTCTGCAGGCCCAGCATCACGGTCTTGCCGTCGCCGGTGGGGAACGGGCCATACGGGTAGATCGTGGCGTGGGCGGCACCGGCGCGCGGCGGCGGCTCGGCGCCTTCGAACGCGTAGTACATCGGGAAACTCATCCACTCGACCATCGATTCCAGCATCGACACGTCGATGCGCTTGCCGCGCCCGGTCTGGCCCCGCTCGATCAGCGCGGCCAGCACGTTGCTGTAGGCGTACATGCCGGCGGCGATGTCGGCCACCGACGCGCCGGCCTTGACGCCTTCGTCCGGCGTGCCGGTCACCGACACAAAGCCCGATTCGCTCTGCACCAGCAGGTCGTACGCCTTCTTGTCCCGGTAGGGGCCGTCGCCGCCGTAGCCCGAGATATCGCAGACGATCAGGCGCGGATAGCGGGCCGACAGCGTGTCGTAGTCCAGCCCCAGCCGCGCCGACGCCCCCGGCGCCAGGTTCTGCACCAGCACGTCGGTCTTCTCCAGCAGCGCCGCCAGCACCGGGGCCGCGCCGGGCGCCTTGACGTCCAGCGTCAGGCTTTCCTTCGAGCGGTTGGTCCAGACGAAGTGCGACGACAGCCCGCGCACCCGGCTGTCATACGCGCGTGCGAAATCGCCCGGGCCCGGCCGTTCGATCTTGATCACGCGCGCGCCCAGGTCTGCAAGCTGGCGCGTGCAGAACGGCGCGGCAATGGCCTGTTCGAGGGAGAGGACGGTGATGCCTTCAAGCGGTCTGGACATGGCAGTGTCTGGGGCGGATGGTGCGCATGGCACGATGGCGCCCAATCTACCCGCCCGCGCCGCCGCTGTGAAATAGCAATTGCGGAAGGCACCATAAGTAGAATCAATACCCTGGCGTTTTGCAATCTGATAGATCGACCAAGGGGAGAACCGGGATGGACATCCGCGCCATGCGCTATTTCGTGGCCATCGTCGACCACGGCAGCCTGACCCGCGCCGCCGAGGTGGTCTGCGTGGCACAGCCGGCGCTGTCCCAGCAGCTTGCCGCGCTGGAGGACGAGTTCGGCGTGCCACTGGTGCACCGGGGCGCCAAGGGCGTGCGGCCCACCGAGGCCGGGCGCACGCTCTACCGCCATGTGCGCAACATCCTGCGCCAGATCGAGATTGCCGGCGCCGACGTGCGCGTGGCCGGCAGCGAGGTGTCCGGCACCGTGGCGGTGGGGCTGCCCACCACGGCGGCGGCGGCCTTCGGCATGGCGCTGGTGCGCACGGTGCGCCAGCGCTACCCGCAGGTGCGGCTGCAGCTTTTCGAGAGCATGAGCGGCTATATCTCCGAACTGCTGAACCAGAACCGGCTGGACTTTGCCATCCTGTTCCGCGACACGCCGTCGCGCGCCGTGGAGCCCGAGCCGCTGGCCACCGAACCGCTTTACCTGATCGGCACGCCACCCGGCCCCGCGCCGCGCGGCCGGGGCGACACAGTGCCGCTCAAGGCGCTGGACGGCCTGCCGCTGGTACTGCCCAGCGGATCGCAGGGCCTGCGCGAGGTGGTGGAGCGCAGCTTTGCCAAGGCCGGCATCGCGCTGAACGTGGTGGCGGACCTGGATTCGCTGCCGATCCTGCTGGCCGCAGCGCGCGAGGGGCTGGCCTGCACGGTGCTGCCCGCGTCGTCGCTGGACGAATCCGACGCCGCCATGCCGCGCCGCCGCATCACGCCCGAACTGCGCCGCACGCTGTCGCTGTGCTGGCCCCGCGCGCTACCCCGGTCCCACGCCGCCGAAGCCGTGGCCGACATCCTGCGCGAGATCGTGGCGGAGAGAGTTGCCTCGGGCGGGTCGCTGGCGGCGGTCTCCCGGCCGACGTGACGCCCCTCTGCCTATGGGAGGGGTTGGGGGTGGGGGCTGGCGGTGCAGGCGCCGACCTGTCTGGCCGCCACCGCTGGCCCTCACCCCCGGCCCCTCTCCCGCGGGCGGGAGAGGGGAGCAACCCGTCGGCATGTGATATCCAACGCAGCGCCCCGCCGTGGAGACCGCCCGATAAGAAAACCTTATGGCGCCAGTCGCCGATTGAATTTCTCCTGCGGCGGGCGCTCGGCTAGAGTGGGCGGCACATAACAGGAGACAGCATGATCCGCACCCTTCGCGCCGTGGCCTGCCTGGCGCTGGCGGCCACCGCCATCGGCCACGCCCACGCCGACACGTACCCGTCGAAGCCGATCCAGATGATCGTGCCGCAGGCCCCGGGCGGCACCAACGACATCGTGGCGCGGCTCGTGGCCGCGGACCTCTCGCAGCGGCTGGGCCAGCAGGTGGTGGTGGAAAACCGCCCCGGCGCCGGCGGCAACATCGGCACCCAGGCCGCGGCCCGCGCCACGCCTGACGGCTACACGCTGCTGATGACCATCAGCAGCACGCAGGCCATCAACCCGTCGCTCTACCGCAGCGTGCCGTTCGACCCGGTCAAGGATTTCGAGCCGATTGCCACCGTGGCCACCGTGCCCAACGTGCTGGTCGTCAACCCGGCGTTTCCGGCCCGGACGATGGCGGAGCTGATCGCGCTGGCCAAGGCCAAGCCCGACTTCTATCGCTACGCATCGGCCGGCAACGGCACGCTGAACCACCTGCTCGGCGAGATGCTGAACACCACGGCCGGCATCAAGCTCGAACACGTGCCCTACAAGGGCGTGGCGCCCGCGCTGAACGACGTGCTTGGCAACCAGGTGCCGATGGCATTCGCCAGCCTGCCGTCGGTGCTGTCGCACATCAAGGCCGGCAAGGTCCGCGCGCTGGGCGTCAGTTCGGCCAAGCGGTCGCCGTTCGCGCCGGACATCCCGGCCATCGGCGAGACGGTGCCCGGCTACAGCGGCGACCTGTGGGTGGCGCTGTTCGCGGTGCGCGGCACGCCCAGGGACGTCACGCAGAAGCTGTCCACCACGCTGCAGGCCGCGCTGGCCGACAAACCGCTGCGCGACAAGCTGGCCGCGCAGGGCGCCGAGGTGCTGCCCGGCTCGCCGCAGCAACTGGCCACGCTGCTGCGCGCCGACATGGACAAGTGGGCGAAGATCGTCAGGCAGTCGGGCGCGCAGGTGGACTGAGCGCTGCACGGCCCCTCGACCCGGGCCGCCGATCCGGTCGCCGGACGACCGACTGTCGGTCCGGCATTTCGCGCCATGTCTGCGCCATGTCCGCGTATCATCTGCCGCTCGCCTGAACCGAACGCCCCCTTCGATCGCCATGCCTGACCATTCGCTGCTGTCCGCCCTGCTGATTTTCGGACTTGGAGGGCTGCTCGGCGGCGTGGGCGGGTTATTCGGCATCGGCGGCGGGCTGATCGCCATCCCGGCGCTGGGCCTGCTCTACGGCATGGACCAGCAGCTCGCGCAGGGCACCTCGCTGGTCATGATCGCGCCAAACGTGGTGATCGGCTTCTGGCAGTACCGCAAGCGCGCCGACATCGACCTGCGCACGGCCATCGTGCTGGGCCTGTCGGCCGTGCTGGCCACGTGGGCGTCCGCCCGGCTGGCCACGTCGATCGACGCCGCGCTGTTGCGGCGCATCTTCGCGCTCTTCATGATCGGGCTGGCCGTCTACTTCCTCTGGCGCCTGATGCCCGGCCGCGCCGCGCCCCAGCAGCAGGCGCGCGTGTCGTCGTCATGGATACCGGCCGTCGGCGTGGTCGGCGGCGCATTCTCCGGATTCTTCAGCGTGGGCGGCGGCGTGGTGGCCGCCCCGGCCCTGGTCGGCCTGTTCGGCATGCGCCAGGCCGCGGCGCAGGGGCTGGCGCTGGCGCTGGTCACGCCCGGCGCCGTGGTCGCGCTGGCCACCTATGCGCATGCCGGCCATGTCGACTGGTACAGCGGCATTCCGCTGTCGCTCGGCGGCATGCTGACGATCTCGTGGGGCGTGGCGCTGGCGCACCGCATGCCCGAGCGGCGGCTGCGCGCCGCGTTCGCCGTGTGCCTGATCGCCACCGCGCTGGTGATGCTGGTCAAGGGCTGAGGCGGGCTTATCCCTGCTTATCCCGCCTTGCGGAACACCAGGCTGAAGTTGTTGGCCGGCATCGGCACCGGCGCATCGCACACCAGCCCCTGGGCCGCGCCCAGCGCCATCACGTCCGCCATGTCGCGCACGCCCCAGGCGGCATCGGCCGCCCTGAGCTGCCGGTCGAATGCCTCGTTGCTGGGCGCCGTGTGCGCGCCATCGCGCCGGTAGGGCCCGTACAGGTAGAGAATGCCGCCCGCGCCCAGCCGCGTGCCGGCGCCCGCGAACAGCGCCTCGGCGGCGGCCCACGGGGCGATGTGGATCATGTTGATGCAGACGATGGCGTCCACGCGGTCGATGCCCCACGGCTCCTGCCGCACGTCCAGCGCCAGCGGCGGCAGCACGTTGGCCGCCTGCGCGTGGGCCGTCCAGGCGGCAATCGACTCGCGGTGGGTGGCATCGGGATCGCTGGGTTGCCAGGTCAGGCCCGGCAGCGCGGTGGCAAAGTGCACCGCGTGCTGGCCCGTGCCGCTGGCAATCTCCAGCACCGTGCCGCGCGGCGGCAGCACGTCGCGCAGCACGGCCAGGATCGGTTCTCGATTGCGCTCGGTGGCCGGCGCCATGCGGCGCGCGGTGGGGTCTGCGGCGGGCTGGGTCATGGGGTCTCCAGTGGGTGCGCCGGGCGGACGCCGGCGCCGAACGCACAGGGTAGCAAACCCGCCACGCCCGCGCGGTCAGAAACCGCGCGGGGGACAAACCGGTCAGCCGCGCCGGCTCAGCCGGTTGAGCCGGATCGCGGCCGGCGTGGCGGTCAGGTAGCCCACGGCCGCCCCGAAGCCGCCGTGGTAGTTGGCTTGCACCAGCGGCTCCAGCCGGGGCTTGACCTTGTCGTGCAGGCCCTTTTCCCAGTCGCCGGCGTGCTGGAAGTTGCTCATGATGTAGGTCCAGCCGTGGATCTCGTCCACCGCGTGCAGCCCCGTGGATTCGGCGCCGGCCGGGCACGACATCAGGCGCGATAGCTGCTTCGTGTCGACGTTGTAGGCCCACAGGTAGTTGTTCACGTGCGTGTTGCTGTCTTCGCCGATGAACAGCGTGCGCAGCGATTCCGAGAACTTCAGGTTGTCCGGCGTGGCCACCTTGTCCGGGTTGGCATAGTTGCCGAGCGCGTCCTGCGCCTTCTTCGGCCCGCCGCCCAGGTCCTCGGACACCAGCGCCGGCACCGGCGCCATGTCCACGGGCACCCATTCGCTGTCGATGCGGTTGCCGGCCTGGTCCGACTGCCCGCCGCGCAGGTTCAGCTCGTACACGGCGCCCGAATACGGCCCTTCCACGCGGATGTCGCCGGCATTGGCGGCGTGGCCGGCCAGCATGCTGGTCTCGATGCGCGAGATGGCCGAGTACGCCTTGCGGTCGGCGATGTTGACCGTCGTGCCTTCCATCTTGGTAAAGCCAAGGCTGCCGCCGGCCAGCGCCGCGTAGCGGTGCGTTTCCAGGAAGGCCGCGGCCTTTTCCTGGCCCGGCTTGACCTTCACCCAGTTCGGCTTGCCGTCGAACATGATGCGGGTATAGCCGGCGTCCTCGGGGTCCTTGAACTGCACGTCCATGATGTCGGCGATGCGAATGCCGCCATCGACAAGCCGGCGGATCTCGTCGCTGCTGGCGCTGCCCAGCGGGATCCACGTCAGCGTGGCCGCGCCGGGGCCCGTGCCCGACGTCTGGTGCCACTTGGCCACGTAGAGCCGGCCGGCCGACAGGTCGCGCGGACGGTCGGCGATGAACAGGAACAGGCCGCCGTTGGTGGCGTCGTCGCCCATCAGCACGGTGCGCTCGTCGGGCATCACCTGCACCAGTTCGTGCGAGATGCGGCCCAGGCAGTAATGCTTGCGGATGGACCCGGTGCCGTCCGGGTGGACCGTCACCTCGGGCAGGTGGCCGTAGTGGTACGGATTGGCGCGCGCCGGATCACCGTACAGGTGCTGGCTGAAGCCGCGCAGCTTCTTGTCGGTGGCGGCCTTGGCCGCGTCGGGCTCGTATTCCTCGCTCGACAGGTGGGTGTTCCACGGCGACAGGCTGGCGCCGCAGGTGATCCACAGCCCGTTGACGCCCGACGTATCGACGTTGTGATAGCGCACCAGGCGCAGGCTGCCGGTCCGGGGGTCCTGGTCCAGCGTCAGCACGGCAATCGGCGACGGCAGCATGCCGTGCATCTCGGCGTTGGCCTGGTTGCGCGACGTGTACTCGAACTGCACCACCGCAAAGACCGCGTTGCCGCGCACGCCGGGCACGCGGGCGTTGCGCAGCGTCAGCAGCGAGCTGCCGTCGGGCGCATCGGAATAGAACTGGCGCGACTTGCCGGGCACCGAATCGTCGACGATCGGCCGGTTCTGGATGTCGTAGTAGCCACCGGCCAGCACCTTGCCGCCGCGCCCGTCGGGCACCATGTCGCCGGTGACGAAGAACGGCTGGTAGGCCAGCGTGTACGACTGCGAGGTGCCGTCGCGGTACGACACGGTCAGCGACGACCCCACCGTGGTGGTCGCCATGGCCGCCGGATTGTCCAGCGACGGCGCCGCCATGCCCGTGAACGTGGCCGATGCGAACGCGGCCGGCTTGCGGCGCGCCGGGGCGGCCAGCGCGGCCTCCATCGCCGTCATGCCGCCCGCCAGGGTCGCGGCGGCGGCGCCGAGCGGCAGCATCGGGGCGCCGCCCAGGATCTTCAGGGCGCGGCGACGGGCGGTAACGGTCTGGTCGGTCATGGCGGTCAGTGGCGGCAAGGGGGAATCGGGGAAGGCGGGCGCGGCGCACCGGGATCGGACGGATGCGGGCCCGTCCGGATGGTAAGGCGTTTTCGTGACCGCCATTTGACCGTCAGCAAGCTGTCACACGAATGGCCCCGTCGCGCGCTGCGCTACACTCGCCTCCTGCATCCCGTCCCGACCCTGTCTTGCCCACCTTCACGCTTGCCCACCCCGTCCACGCCGACATCGAGATACGCAAGAGCCGCTTTATCGCGCTGGCGGTGCCCGTGCCCGACCGCGACGCGGCCATGGCCGTGATTGCCGGCCTGCGCGCGGAGCATCCGGCGGCCACGCACGTCTGCTGGGCGCTGCTGGCCGGCGGCCAGTCGGGCATGTCCGACGACGGCGAGCCGTCCGGCACGGCGGGCCGGCCGATCCTGGAAGTGCTGCGCCACCACGACCTCGACGGCGTGCTGGCGGCCGTGGTGCGCTACTACGGCGGGGTCAAGCTGGGCGCCGGCGGGCTGGTACGGGCCTACACCGACGCCATCGCCGGGGCGCTCAAGGACGCGGCGCGGATCGAGCGCATCGCCTATGCCACGCTGACGGTGCAGGTCGACTACGCCGACGAGCCGCGCGTGCGGCGCTGGATCGAGCAGATGGCCGATGCCGGCTGCACGCTGGCCGATACCGCGTACGGCGCGCTGGCGACGCTGGTGATCCGCCTGCCCGCCGCGATGCGGGATACGGCCGAGGCCGCGCTGCGCGACGCCACGCACGGCCGCGCCGCGTATCCGGCCCAGCAGGACGACGCGCCATGACCGACGACGATCGCACCTTCACGGCCCGCGTGCTGCCAGGCGGGGCCGGCTTTGCCGCGCCGGCGTCGCTGAGCCTGCTGGAGGCCGCGCTGCTGGAGGGCCTGCCGCTGCCGAGTTCGTGCCGCAACGGCACGTGCCGCGCCTGCATGAGCCGGCTGCACGCCGGCAGCGTGCGCTACCGGATCGACTGGCCCGGCCTGAGCCTGGACGAGAAGGAAGACGGCTTCATCCTGCCCTGCGTGGCCTGCCCGACCAGCGACGTCGTGTTCGAACCGGTCGGCGCGGGCTGAGCGGGTCACGCGGGCAGCCGCCCGTTCACCGAGAAAAACCGCAGCGCGATCTTGAGCGCGTCGGGTCCGCCCGGGTCGGAGAACGCCTGGCCCGGTGCGCCGCCGCTCCACGCGTGGCGCAGCCCTTCCACCTTCACCACGCGCAGGTACGGCCGGGGGCCGGCCTGCCAGTCGAATACGTCGACAGCCCGGCGCGTGCCCCGGCGCACGCGGCGCGCCGGCAGCGCCGTGGGCGGTGGCGATCCCGGCGGCAGCAGTTCGAGCCACATCGCCGCCGTGGACGTGGCGTTGTCATAGGACACCACGCCGTCCTCGTCGCCATGCAGCAGCAGCAACGGCGGCGCGCGGCGGCCCGCCAGCGCCAGCCGGGCGGCCACGGCGTCCGGGCCGCGCTCGCCGCGCATGGCCTTGTGGGCCTGGGCGGCATTGATGGCGCTGAACGGGGCCGCGCCCGAGTGCGAGCCGATGGCGGCAAAGCGGTCGGGGTAGCGCAGGCCCAGCATCATCGCCATGGCCCCGCCGGCCGACAGGCCGAACGCGCAGACGCGATGCGCCACGATGGCGTAGCGCTGGCAGACATGGTCGATCAGGGACATCAGCAGCGCGCTTTCCGATGCGCCGCGCGCGGCAGGCCGGAACCAGTTCCAGCAGCGCTGGGCGTTGGCCTGCACCGACTGCTCGGGCATCAGCACCACCCAGCGCGCGTCGCGCGCCACGGTGGCCACGCGGGCGCAGGCGGCAAAGCTGGCCGAATCCTGCCCGCAGCCGTGCAGCAGCACCAGCAGCGGGGCCGGCCGCGCCGCGCTCACGCCGGGCGGCACGAACACGCGGTACTTGCGCGGGCCGATGCGGCCCAGGCCGACGCTGAAACCCCACAGGCCCTCTTCCCACGTGCCGCCGCTGCGGCTGACCGGGGCGCGCGCCGGCGTGACCACGCCGGTCATGGCCTGGCGTGTGACCTTGCCGACGGCCTCGCCCACGGCCTTGCTGACGGCGTGGCTCTGCTTGCGGGCCGCGCGCATCATCGGATCGGTCACGGTCTGGGTGACCGTGCGGCTGAACTGGCGTGCGCTGCGCGCCGCCTGCTTGCTCAACGTTGTCCACAGCTTCGTGCCGCCCGTGCGCCGTCTCATGCCGCCTCGCCCCTCGTGTCCCGGTGCCGCGTGGTAGACCCCCGATGATGCACGAGTGTAACGGCCGAATATGTCAGCTTGTCAGGAAGGCCGGGGTCGGCGCCCGGCCCGCCGTGCGCTACCGGGTGGCGGCGTCGTGCGCGGCGCGGCTGTCGGCGGGCGCCTCGTCGCGCTCGTGCAGGCCGTAGTCGCGCAGCACCTGGGCCACGCGCAGCCGGTAGTTGGCAAACACGCCGCCGCGCCCGGCCGCCTGCGCGCGGCGGTGATCGAGCGTATTGCGCCACGCCAGCACCGCCGCCTCGTCGCGGAAGAACGACAGCGACAGCAGCTTGCCCGGCGTGGTCAGGCTCTGGAAGCGCTCCACCGAGATGAAGCCGTCGATGCCTTCCAGCGTCGGCTTCAGGTGGGCGGCGATGTCCAGATAGGTGTCCTGGCGGCCCGGCGCGGGCTCGACTTCGAAGATCACGGCGATCATGGGGGCTCCTGTGTCAGGGTTGGGATGTGAACTGCGGAATGCGCGCGTTGACCGATGGCCGATAGCGTACGCCAGCGGCCAGCCGCGCGGGCTGCACGCCGCGCGCCAGCAGCGCCTGGACCGTGCAAGCGGCCAGCACCCGCGCCAGTGCGTCGCCGGGGCAGCCGTGGCGGCCGGCGCCGAAGGTCCACGGCCGGCCGCCCGACGGCGCCGACGGATCGTGCGCGGCGGCGGCCAGCAGCACCAGCACCGCGTCGCCGGCCCGCAGCGGCTGGCCACAGACGACGGCATCGGCGGCCAGAAAGCGCCGCGTGTTCTGCACCGGCGGGTCGAGGTCGGCCACGCGCCCCACGGTCGCGTCGATGGCGTCGAAGTCCTCCACCGGGCGCCCGGCCGCGTCGCGGCCCAGGTGGACCAGCGTATTGCCGATCAGCCCGGCCGTTGCCTCGCAGGCCTGGATCATCAGGCCGACGGCGTTGGCCACGCGCGCCGCCGGCTCGACGTGCGCGGCATCGCGCCACAGCGTCGGCAGCAGGCCGTCGGGCGGCGCGGTGTCGGCATGGTCGGCTTGGTCCGCGACACAGCGGGTCAGCCATTGCGCGGCGGCGGCGCCGGCAGCCACATCGGCGGGCGATGCCAGCGGCGACATGGCGGCGGCGAACGTCGTGACAAAGCCGGCAATCCGCGTCAGGACATGGCCATCGGCGGCGCGCGCCAGCGGCAGGCCCAGCAGGTCGGCCACGGTCAGCACCGGCAGCGTGAACATCCACTGCATGGCCTCGTGGGTGTCGTCGGTGCCCAGCCGTGGCAGCGCGGCGGCCAGCGCATGCGCGCGCACGCGCACCAGCCCGAGGTCCAGCCCGGCCAGCCCGCGCAGGATGGCCGGCTTCAGCGCCGCGTGCGCCGGCCCGTCGTTCATCCGCACCAGCCGGCCGAACAGGTCGCCCGCCGGCCCGCCAGCCAGCGCCGGCGGCACGGGCTGGCCGGGCGGACGCACGCGGGCATCGGGGTGCGCCAGCACGGCCGCCACGGCCTCGGCGCCAGCGGCCACCCAGAGCTTCAGGCCCTGGTCGAAGTGGAACGGCCGCGTGCGGGCCAGCGCGCGGTAGTAGGGATACGGGTCCGGATGCGTGACGGCGGCGACGGGATCGGCGGGCTGCATGGGCGTGGAACGTTGCTGATGGGATGGTCATGATCGCCGCGGACGGCAGCGCGATGCTTCGGCGCGTCGTGAAATGTCGAATACGTCGCCTGCGCCATGGGCGCTGTACGAATCGGTAACTATCGTGGACGAACGGCCGTCCGGGGCACCAGGGGCCGCCGCATACTTCCCGCCATGCCAACGGAGTTTCCCGCCATGACCGATTCCCTGCTCCAGCCCGCGCCCGCCTGGGCCTTCCAGCAATGGTTCAACACCGACCAGCCCCTGTCGCTCGAAGCGCTGCGCGGCAAGGTGGTGGTCCTCGAAGCCTTCCAGATGCTCTGCCCCGGCTGCGTGTCGCACGGGCTGCCGCAGGCGCTGCGCGTCCACCAGACGTTCGCGGCGTCCGAGGTGGCCGTGATCGGCCTGCACACGGTGTTCGAGCATCACGACGCGATGACGCCGACAGCGCTGGCCGCATTCCTGCACGAGTACCGCATTCCGTTTCCGGTGGGCGTGGACCAGCCCGACGGCCACGGCGGCATTCCGCACACGATGCGCGCCTACGCCATGCGCGGCACGCCGACGCTGGTGCTGATCGACGCGGCCGGCAACCTGCGGCACCAGCATTTCGGGTCGGTGGCCGACCTGACGCTCGGCGCGCAGATCGCCGCGCTGGTGCTGGAAGCCCGCGAGGCCGCATCGGTGGCCGCCACGGCCGGGCCCGCGCAGGCCGCGCAAGGGTGCGCATCAGGCGCGTGCCCGGTCGACACGAAATAGCCAGCCCGGCCGGCCTCGCCGGCGTCTGGTTGCCCTGGCAGTATCGGATCTGGCAGCGATATCGTTCTGCTATCCTGCGTCGCACTGTTCACGGCTCTTCTCCATGACGCGGCGCCTCTGGCTCTTCATGTTCTGTGTGGTGGCGCTGGGCGTCTGCGGCCCGGTGGCACTGACCACGTGGCTGTCGCGGGAATTCGCCGAGCAGCTTTTCCGCCAGCGCGTGGACCGCTTCACCGAGCGCGCGCTCCAGCGCGTGGAAGTGGTGGCGCGCGACGCCATCCTGGCCGCCCGGCAGGCCGACCGCTTTGCCGGCGCCCCCTGCAGCCCCGCGCACCTGGAAGCCATGCGCGAGGCCGATCTCCAGCACCGCTACGCCCGCCAGATCACCTATCTCGACGACGAACAGCTACTGTGCGCGTCGTCGTCGTTTCCGGGCGCCCTGCGCAGCATCGAGGGCCAGCGCCGGCCCTGGGTGGCGCTGCCGCAATTGGCGGCCGCCTACCGCGTGGATGCCGCCGGCCAGCCGCCGCGCATGGTCCAGTTCCGCGTGGGCCGCCACGTGGCCGTGGTCGACGCCCAGTTCTTCATCGACATCGTGCCGCTCGACACCCAGATCCGGCTGGGCCTGATCGACGCACACACGGGCCATGTGCTGGCGTCGTGGAACGGTACCGATCCGGGCACGCTGGCGCACGCCTGGGCCAGCCAGCTCGACGGCCAGGTGCGGCAGGGCCAGTACCTTGACGTCAAGGCGTCGCGCGGGCTGCCGTTCGCGGTGGTGGCCTACGAGCCCGTCAACGAGGTAGCCGGCACCTGGCGGCGGCTGCTCTACGTAGGGCTGCCGCTGGGCCTGGCGGTCAGCGCCATCGCCACCTGGCTGATGCTGCGCTGGGGCCGCGGGCTGCGCAGCCCGCGCTACGTGCTGCAGGACGCCATCCGCCGCAAGGAATTCTTCGCGGTCTACCAGCCCGTGATGGCGCTGGACGACGGCCGCTGCGTGGGCGCCGAGGCGCTGGTGCGCTGGCGGCTGCCGGACGGGTCCATCGTGCTGCCGGACCGCTTTATCCCGATGGCCGAGGAAGTGGGCGCCATCCACGCCATCACGCGCTGCATGATCGACGCCGTGGTGGCTGACCTGGGCGAGCAGATGGCGGCCAACCCGGCGCTGCACGTGTCGATCAACCTGTCGCCCGACGATTTCCGCGCGCCGGACACGCTGCCCGCCATCGACGCCGCGCTGCGCCGCGCCGGCATCCGCCCGGCGCAGCTCTGGATCGAGGTCACCGAGCGCGGCTTTGCCAACGACGCGGCCTGCCGCGAGACCATCGCCGCGTTCCGGCGCGCCGGGCACCCGATCTACATCGACGACTTCGGCACCGGCTATTCGAGCCTGGCCTACCTGGAAGACCTGGACGTGGACGGGCTCAAGATCGACAAGGCGTTCGTCGGCGCCATCACCACCGACGGGCCGTCGCGGTCGGTGGGGCCGCACATCATCGGCATGGCGCGCGCGCTGGACATCCGCATGGTGGCCGAGGGCATCGAGACCGACGCCCAGCGCCTGGCGCTGCGCCAGCGCGGCGTGCAGTACGGCCAGGGGTGGCTGTTCGGCAAAGCCATGCCGGTGGCCGATTTCCTGGCCTTCTGGCAAGCGCACGCGCGCGCGGCGGTGCCCGCCTGACGCTTGCGCGCCACGCGGGCTCGCGCTGTTTGGTCCTATACTCGCCGTTTCCATGCCCCTGCGCCCCACGCGAAAGAAGCGAACGACCATGCGTTAAGCCATCAACCTGACGGAACGACGGTTCCGCCCTGCCGGCCTTCGGGGACATGCCGGCCCGGCGGACTTGCACCACGGTTCCTGATCCTGGCGCCGCCGGCACCGATCGCGCGGCACAGCGAACACATCAGAACAAGCAGCGGGAACCGGACTATTCAGGACGCGGAAGACCGCCCGCCGGCGTGGCCGGACGGGTGGCGGTGAGCATGAACCGATGAAAACAACGCATAGCGCGCGGGGGAAGGCGTTCCACGCCATGCGCGCCGAGGCGGGCACCGTGGCGGCCCTGGACGCCACGCAGGCCCGGCTGACCCGGCACGACCAGTTGCTGGCGGTGCGCCGCACCGTGCGGCTGTCGATCCCGATCAACATCATCCTGGGCCTGTGCGTGCTGGCCGTGTCGTGGCACGCGGGGCGCGGCGCCATCGCGCTGGGCTGGTTTCTGGTGTCGCTGGTCTGGAACACGCTGCGCATCCGGCTGTGCGGGTTGCCGGTGTCGCGCGTGCCCGCCGGGCTGGGCCACGACGACGCGCGGCTGCCCCGCACCGTCGACCGCCACCTGCGCCTGCACTGCACGCTGGCGCTGCTGTCCGGCCTGACCTGGGCCGCCATTCCGCTGCTCTGCGACGGCTACACGTCGGCCCAGTCGCTGTTCTATCTCACCGTGGTCTGTGGCATCACGGCCGGCGCGGTCACGCACGGCTTTGCCTACGCGCGGATTCCGCTCTGCTTCATCACGCCGCCGCTGCTGTCGGCCGCCGCGTGCCTGGTCTGGTTCGGCAACTTCGACAAGTACTGGCTGGCCGGCACGACCGTGCTGTACCTGGCCGCGCTGGTGCGCTGCACGCTGGAGAGCGAACGGCAGATCCGGCAGTCGATCCAGCTCAAGAACGAGGCCACGGCACTGCAGGACGCGCTGCGCATTGCCCACGACGACGCCGTGAACCGCGCCGACGAGATGTGGACGCTGGCCAGCCTGGACCCGCTCACCGGCCTGCTCAGCCGCAGCGGCTTCTTCGACCGCGCCAACAAGCGCTTTGCCAACGGCCTGTCTGGCCGCCACTGCCTGCTGCTGCTGGACCTGGACGGCTTCAAGCTGATCAACGACGCCTTTGGCCACAAGGCCGGCGACGGCGTGCTGCGCGAGGTGGCGCGGCGGCTGGAGGCCGTGGGCGGGCCGAACATGCTGGTCGGGCGCATGGGCGGCGACGAGTTCATGATGCTCTACGACCCGTTCGACGCCAGCGATTGCCCGTCGGCGCTGGCCGCGCGGCTGATCGCGGCGGTGCGCCGCCCGCTGGAGGGCTACGAGTTCTGCCAGGTCGGCGTCAGCGTGGGCATCTGCCGGGGCCCCGATATCAGCCTGGACGACATGCTGCTGTTTGCCGATGCCGCGCTCTACGCGGCCAAGCGCATCGGCCGCAACAGCCATTACGTGTTCGACGACGAGCTGCACCGCCACCTGCAGATGCAGCGCGACATCGAGCGCGACCTGCCCCGCGCGCTGGCCGACGACACGCTCGAAGTCTGGTTCCAGCCGATCTTTGGCGATGGCGGCACGCAGGTGCGCAGCCTGGAGGCGCTGATCCGCTGGATGCACGCGCGGCACGGCTGGGTGCCGCCGCCCGAGCTGGTGTCGGTGGCGGCGGCGTCGGGCCTGTCCGAGGCGCTGCTGCGCGCTACGCTGTCCAAGATCTGCCGGCTCTCCACGGCGCTGCACGCCGAGGGCGGCCGGCGCATTCCAATCGCGATCAATCTCTCGCCGCGCGAGATGGCGCAGGTGGACGTCGACCGTCTGCTGCTGTCCACGCTGGAGTCATGCAAGCTCGAACCGGGCCTGCTGACCGTGGAAATCACCGAGGAAGTGGCGCTGGACGTGGTGGCCGTGCAGGGCAAGCTCGCCAACATGGCGCGCGCCGGCGTAGCCATCGCGCTGGACGACTTTGGCGTGGGCTATTCGGGGCTGGGCGCGCTGCGCCAGCTTGGCGCGGCCTGCGTGAAGGTGGATCGCAGCTTCATCACCGGCATCGCGGGCTCCGCGCGCAGCCAGGACCTGATGCGCGCGGTGCTGAACCTGGGCCGCTCGTTCGGCTTCGAGGTGGTGGCCGAGGGCGTGGAGCACGAGGCCGACCGCCAGGCGCTGATCGACATCGGCTGCCACACGATGCAGGGCTACCTGCTGGCGCGGCCGATGCCCGAGGCAGACCTGCTGGCGTGGCTGCGCACGCGCGAAGCGCCCGCGCCCGTGCCGCCGGCCGCGCTGGCATGAGCGGTCAGCGGCCGCCGACGGGCATGCAAAAGGGGCCGTCGTGGCGGCCCCTTGGCGTGCGTGGCGTCAGCGGAGCAGGTTGAACGTCAGCACGTTGAATGCCAGCCCCAGCGCGATGGCGCCGCCGAGTGTCTCCAGCGCGGCCAGCGCCACCAGTTCGCGGAAAATGCGTGTCTCGTCCTGCTTGGTCACCATGGTATTGTCTCCAGTCGGTTTTCCAAACGGCCAGCCGGTGGTGTCGCATCGGCCGGTCACACTGCAACCTGCACCTTCAGTAGACTGCAACCCCGGGGTGGCGAACAGTTGGCACAAACCCGCATGGGGTGATCCCCGATGACCGACGCCCCGCGGGGAAAACCCCTACAATAGCCACCCGCGCACGGCCACCCGACACCCGCGCCGCGCGCGTCTCCGCTGCCCCCTGAATCCCTGTATGTCCATGATCTCCAACGCTTGCGGCGTCGACTTCGGCACGTCCAATTCCACCGTCGGCTGGCTGCGCCCCGGTGCGCCCACGCTGCTGCCGCTGGAAGACGGCAAGGCCACGCTGCCCTCCGTGCTCTTCTTCCACGCCGAAGACCCGCTGGTCAGCTACGGCCGCGCCGCGCTGGCCGACTACCTGGCCGGCTACGAGGGCCGCATGATGCGGTCCATCAAGAGCCTGCTCGGCACGTCGATGATGGACGACAGCACCGAGGTGATGGGCCAGGCCATGCCGTTCCGCAAGCTGCTGGCGCATTTCATCGGCGAGCTGAAGGGCCGCGCCGAGCGCGCCGCCGGCCGCGAATTCCATGCGGCGGTGCTGGGCCGGCCGGTGCATTTCATCGACGAGGACGCCCAGGCCGACCAGCTGGCCGAGGACACGCTGGCCGAGATCGCGCGCGACGCGGGCTTTCGGGACATCGCGTTCCAGTACGAGCCGATTGCCGCGGCGTTCGACTACGAGGCCGGCATCGGTGGCGAGGAACTGGTGCTGGTGGCCGATATCGGCGGCGGCACGTCGGACTTCTCGCTGGTGCGGCTGTCGCCGGAGCGCGCGAAGAAACTGGACCGCCGCGAGGACATCCTGGCCAATGGCGGCGTGCACATCGGCGGCACCGATTTCGACCGCGCGCTGAGCCTGGCGAGCGTGATGCCGCTGTTGGGGCTGAACAGCCAGCTGCGCAACGGCAAGGCGATGCCGTCGGGCCAGTACTTCGACCTGGCCAGCTGGCACACGATCAACCTGGTCTACACGCGCAAGGCGTGGGCCATCGTGATGGACAACTACCGCGACGCGGCCGAGACCGAGAAGCTCGACCGCCTGATCCGGCTGATCAAGGACCGCGCCGGCCACTGGCTGGCCATCCAGGTGGAGGCGGCCAAGATCGCGCTGTCGGCCGACCCGCGCACCACGCTGGACCTGGGCCGCATCGCGCCGGACACCACGCTGGACATCACGCGCGACGACTTCGACCGGTCCATCGACAAGCTCGTGGCCAGGACGGCCAGCACCGTGCAGGGCATGCTGAAGACGGCCGGCGTGGCCGCCGACAGCGTCGACACGATCCTGTTCACGGGCGGCTCCAGCAGCGTGCCGATGCTGCGCGAGCAGCTGGCGCGGCTGCTGCCGGCCGCGCGGCGCGTGGAAGGCGACCTGTTCGGCGGCATCGGCTCGGGCCTGGCGCTGGACGCCGCCCGCAAGTTCGGCTGAGGCGCGCGGCGCCCCGGCCCGTTACTTCTTCAGCACCACCAGCGGCGCCCCGGTCTTGACGATGTAGGTGGCCAGCTCCGACGCCTTGCCGGTGCCCACGTTGCGCGCCGAATGCGCGACGCCATCGGGAATGAACAGCGACTCGCCAGCCTTCAGCGTGACCGGCGGGCGGCCTTCGAGCCGGTATTCCAGCGAGCCTTCCACCACGTAGGCAATCTCCTCGCCCGGGTGCGTGTGCGCCGGGGCAAACGCGCCCGGGTCGAAATCCACGCGCACCTGCACGGTCTGGTGGCCGGGCACCGAGATCGGCTGCTGCACAAGATCGGTGCGATGGATGCCGGGCGCCTGGGCGTGCGCGGCGGACAGTTGCAGCCCCGCGCCCAGCATCAGCAGCGCGGCGGTCATCAGGCGAATCGGTTTCATGGCGGGCTCCTTGGTACGGTATGTGGTGGAGCCCCCATTTCAGGGCCGCCGTGTATCGGCGGGATATCCGGCGCGCGGCGGTCTTGTCAGCCACTGTGGCCTGGCGGCCTGCGGATACATTGGGATACGAAGCGGGCGGGCTACTGGTCTGCCTGGCATAGCCCGATCTGCTGCGCCATCAGCACCAGGTCGGCAAACGTGCGCGCGTGCATCTTGCGCATGGCCTGGCCGCGATGGATCTTGACGGTGACCTCGCTGATGCCGATCTCGCTGGCAATCTGCTTGTTCAGCAGCCCCGAGACGGCCTTGCCCATGACCTCGGCCTCGCGCGGCGTCAGCGTGGCGTAGTGCGCGCGGATGTCCTGCAGCCGGCGCAGCCCGCGGCGGCGGTGCCGGTCCTTCTGCAGCGCGGCGGACACCGCATCGAGCAGGTCCTGCTCGCGCAACGGCTTGGCCATGAAGTCCTCGGCCCCGGCCTTCATCGCCGTGACCGTCATCGCGATGTCGCCGTGGCCCGTCATGAAGATGATGGGGATGCGCACGCCCATCTGCGCCAGCCGGCCCTGCAGGTCCAGCCCGCTCGGGCCGCGCAGCCGCACGTCCAGCACCAGGCAGCACGGCGTGTCCGGCAGCGGAAATTCCAGCAGCTCGGCCGCCGAGCCAAACAGCGCCACGCGCATGCCCACGGAGCGGAACAGGTTGCCCAGCGCGGCCCGCAGCATGGCGTCGTCGTCCACCACCAGCACCAGCGCGTCGGCGTTGTCGCCGGGGCCGGCCGGGTCTGCGTTCTGCGATGTCACGACGGGACTCTCCAAGGTGCCCTGTGGGCGGATTGCGGATGGATGGCGGGATGCGCGGCGGGCGGGCCAGCGATGGCCGCCCCGGTCCGCCCCGCATTTCAGCACAGCCCCCGCGGCTGCGCCACCCATACCAATTGATGAGTGGACAACGCGCATCGCGCCGCCCGCCCGCACCGCATCCGCCCGACTAATACCAAGTGCGTAGGGCCGCCGCGCGGCCGTTGCGCGCCATGGACAGCGCCGTGCCGCCACCCGCCGGCCACGGCCACCCCCGGCTAATACGATCAGCCAATGGTTGCCCGCGCACGCCGCGTCTAGTCTTGCGGCGGGTTGCGCCGTGCGCGCGCCCAACGGCGCTTCAATTTTTTTGATGAACTCATGCAGGACGGGTGCCGCGAACAGCGCATCCACCCCGCTAAAGTTCCATCCATCGCAGCGCCAGACGGCGAACCCGGCCAGCGCCGGCGGGATCACCAAATCAAACAAACTGAATACACCTTTAGCCAGGAGAAGTCTCATGTCGAACCTCGCCCCCCAGCCTTCCGCCGAACAACCGGACGCCTCGCGCCGCAAGCTGCTGGTTGGCAGCACCGTGGGTGCCGCCGCCGCGTCGGTGGCATCGATGGCCGCGCTGGCCCCCGCCGCCGCCGAGGCCGCGCCCGCCGCCGGCCGCCCGGGCAAGCAGGGCAGCTACGTGACGACCCGGGACGGCACGCGCATCTTCTACAAGGACTGGGGCTCGGGCCGCCCGGTGGTGTTCTCGCACGGCTGGCCGCTCGATGCCGACGCCTGGGACGCCCAGATGCTGTTCCTGGTGCAGAAGGGCTTCCGCGTGATCGCCCATGACCGTCGCGGCCATGGCCGCTCGGACCAGCCGGCGCAGGGCAACGACATGAACACCTACGCCGACGACCTGGCCGCCGTGCTGGACGCGCTGGACATCAAGGGCGCCACGCTGGTGGGCCATTCCACCGGCGGCGGCGAAGTGGCGCGCTACATCGGCCGCCACGGCACCCGCCGCGTGGCCAAGGCCGTGCTGATCGGCGCCGTGCCGCCGACGATGGCCAAGAGCGCCGCCTACCCGAACGGCCTGCCGCTCGAAGTGTTCGACAACATCCGCAAGGGCGTGGCCGAGAACCGCTCGCAGTTCTACAAGGACCTGGCCACGCCGTTCTTCGGCTTCAACCGTCCGAACGCCAAGGTCTCGCAGGGCACCATCGACGCCTTCTGGGCGCAGGGCATGGCTGGCGGCATCCTGGGCCAGTACCTGTGCATCAAGGAGTTCTCGGAAGTGGACTACACGGCCGACCTGAAGAAGATCGACGTGCCCACGCTGATCCTGCACGGTGACGACGACCAGATCGTGCCGATCGACAATGCGGGCAAGCTGTCGGCCAAGATCGTCAAGAACGCCACGCTGAAGGTGTACCCGGGTGCGTCGCACGGCATGTGCGTGATCAACGCCGACCAGGTCAATGCAGACCTGCTGGCCTTCCTGAACGCCTGAGCGCCGCAGCCATGTCAGTGACCCGCCGGCAATTCATCGCCTCGGCCGCCGCCCTCGGCGCGGCCGCCTCTTCGGAGCTTTTCGCCATGTCGCCAAACCCGACACCCGACCTCATCCTCGTCAACGGCAAGTTTGCCACCCTGGACCGGGCCAACCCCCAGGCCGACGCCGTGGCCATCCAGGACGGCCGCTTCCTCGCCGTGGGCACCCGCGACGAGGTCATGAAGCTGGCCGCGGCCGGCACCCGGGTCATCGACCTGAACGGCCGGCGGGCCATTCCCGGGCTGATCGACAGCCACATGCACATCATCCGCGGTGGCCTGAACTACAACATGGAGCTGCGCTGGGACGGCGTGCGCTCGCTGGCCGACGCCATGCGCATGCTCAAGGACCAGGTAGCCCGCACGCCGGCCCCGCAGTGGGTGCGCGTGGTGGGCGGCTTCACCGAGCACCAGTTCGTCGAGAAGCGCCTGCCGACCATCGAGGAACTGAACGCCGTGGCGCCGGACACGCCCGTGTTCATCCTGCACCTGTACGACCGCGCCATCCTGAACGGCGCCGCGCTGCGCGCCGTGGGCTACAACAAGGACACGCCGAACCCGCCGGGCGGCGAGATCATCCGCGACGCCCGCGGCAACCCCACCGGGCTGCTGCTGGCCAAGCCCAACGCCACCATCCTCTACGCCACGCTGGCGAAGGGCCCGAAGCTGCCGCCGGAGTACCAGAAGAACTCCACGCGCCATTTCATGCGCGAGGTGAACCGGCTGGGCGTGACCGGCGTGATCGACGCCGGCGGCGGGTACCAGAACTACCCCGAGGACTACAACATCATTGAGGAGCTGCACAAGGACGGCCAGCTCACGGTGCGCCTGGCGTACAACCTGTTCACGCAGAAACCCAAGGAGGAACTGGCCGACTTCAAGACCTGGACGTCCACGGTCAAGCCGGGCCAGGGCGACGACCTGTACCGCCACAACGGCGCCGGCGAGATGCTGGTCTACACGGCCGCCGACTTCGAGGACTTCCGCGTCGAGCGCCCGGACATGCTGCCGTCGATGGAGGCCGACCTGGAGCCCGTGATCCGCCTGCTGGCCGAAAAGCGCTGGCCGTGGCGCCTGCACGCAACCTACGACGAGACCATCACCCGCGCGCTGAACGTCTACGAGAAGGTGGCCAAGGACGTGCCGTTCAACGGCCTGAACTGGTTCTTCGACCACGCCGAGACGATCTCCGACCGCAACATCGACCGCATCGCGGCACTGGGCGGCGGCATCGCCGTGCAGCACCGCATGGCCTACCAGGGCGAATACTTCGTCGAGCGCTACGGCGCCAAGGCGGCCGAAGCCACGCCGCCGATCAAGAAGATGCTGGAAAAGGGCGTGAAGGTGGGCGCCGGCACCGACGCGACGCGCGTGGCGTCGTACAACCCGTGGGTGTCGCTGTACTGGCTGACCACCGGCAAGACCGTCGGCGGCATGTCGATGTATCCGCAAGCCAACCTGCTGGACCGCGAGACCGCGCTGCGGCTGTGGACCGAGGCCAACACGTGGTTCTCGTCCGAGGAAGGCAAGAAGGGCCAGATCAAGGCCGGCCAGCTCGCCGACCTGGCCGTGCTGTCCGCCGACTACTTCAGCGTGCCCGGCGACGACATCCAGGACATCACGTCGGTCATGACCGTGCTGGGCGGCAAGGTGGTCTACGGCGACAACGAGTTCGGCAAGCACTCGCCCGACATCCCGCCGGCCATGCCCGACTGGTCTCCCGCCCGCCACGGCAGCCAGTACCAGCCGCGCCCGACCGCCCAGGCCAGGCAGCTCGCGATGAACACCGCCTGCGGCTGCGCCAGCTCGTGCGGCGTCCACGGCCACGCGCACGCCAAGGCGTGGACGTCGAGCGTACCGACATCGGACGAAAGCAGCTTCTGGGGCGCGCTCGGGTGTTCTTGCTGGGCGTTCTGAGGCTGGATGTTGGTTTGACAAGCGCTGAGCTTGACCGACCGATTGTTGTCTCCCCTCTTCCGCACGGCGGGAGAGGGGTCGGGGGAGAGGGCTGGCGGCTCGCGGTGCTGGTATCGGCAATTTGCACCGCTTGCCCTCACCCCCAGCCCCTCTCCCGCGTGCGGGAGAGGGGAGCAGGCCCAGCGTGTTTGACAACACCTGAGCTTGACCAACCGATTGTTGTCTCCCCTCCCCCGCACGGCGGGAGAGGGGTCGGGGGAGAGGGCCGGTGGCTCGCGGTGCTGGTATCGGCAATTTGCACCGCTTGCCCTCACCCCCAGCCCCTCTCCCGCGCGCGGGAGAGGGGAGCAGACCCGGCGGTGTATTGAAACCGCCAAGCTGCGATCACCCATTGTTGTCTCCCCTCTCCCGCATGGCGGGAGAGGGGCCGGGGGTGAGGGCCAGCGTCTCACATGCTGACCCCCGCAACCCGCCCCACCCCCAACCCGTTTTTCTTTTCCGGAGACCCGCCATGCAAGTTTCTTCCTCATCGCCGACGGCAGCCGGCGCCAGCACGGGCTGGTTGCGCTGGATTGCCCTGCTGCTGCTTTGCGCGGCCTATCTGCAGGGCGGGCTCGTCAAGCTGTTCGATTTCCCCGGTGCCGTGGCCGAGATGCAGCACTTCGGGCTGGCGCCTGCCGTGCCGCTGGCGGCGGCGACCATTGCGCTGGAGCTGGCCGCGCCGGCCATGATCCTGCTGGGCGTGTATCGCTGGCTTGGCGCGCTGGCGCTGGCGGCCTTCACGCTGGCGGCCACGTTCATGGCCAACCGGTTCTGGAGCGCGCCGCCCGAAGCGCAGTTCATGCTGATGAATGCGTTCTTCGAGCACCTGGGCCTCGTTGGCGGCTTCCTGCTGGTGGCCTGGCACGACCTGCGGAGCCGGCCATGACGGAGGCCGCTACCTCCGCCAAACCCGCCGGCTCGTTCGCGCCGCTGGCGCAGCCGACCTTCGCCGTGCTTTGGGCGGCCACCATCCTGGGCAACATCGGCAGCTTCATGCGCGACGTGGCCAGCGCGTGGCTGGCTACCGACCTGTCGACGTCGCCCGCCGCCGTGGCGACCATCCAGGCCGCGGCCACGCTGCCAGTCTTCCTGCTGGCGATTCCGGCCGGCGTGCTGTCCGACATCCTGGACCGCCGCCGATTCCTGATCGTGATCCAGGTAGCGCTGGCCGCCGTCAGCGGTACGCTGGCGTTCCTGGCATGGCAGGACGGCCTGACCATCGAGATCCTGATCGCGCTGGCGTTTGCCGGCGGCATCGGCGCGGCGATGATGGGCCCGACATGGCAGTCGATCGTTCCCGAACTGGTGCCGCCCAGCACGCTGCGGCAGGCCGTGGCGCTGAACGCGCTGGGCGTGAATATCGCCCGTGCCATCGGGCCGGCCACGGGCGGCCTGCTGCTGGCCGCGTTCGGCGCGGCGGCCACCTATGGCGTGGACCTGCTCAGCTACGTGTTCGTGATTGCCGCGCTGATCTGGTGGAAGCGGCCGGCGCAGCCGACCGACCCGCTGCGCGAGCATTTCTTCAGCGCCTTCCGTGCCGGCCTGCGCTTCACGCGGGCGCACGGCAAGCTCCATAACGTGCTGCTGCGCGCGGCCGTGCATTTCGCGTTCGGCAGCAGCGTCTGGGCGCTGCTGCCCCTGGTGGCCAAGCAACTGCTGCACGGCGGCGCCGGCCTGTACGGGGTGCTGCTGGGCGCCGTGGGCGCCGGGGCCATCGTTGGCGCGCTGACGATGCCGATGCTGCAGAAGCGGCTCGATGGCGACGGCGTGGTGCTGGCATCGGCCATCGCCACGGCGGCGGTCATGGCCGGGCTGTCGTTCGCCCCGCCGGTCTGGCTGGCGCTGCCGCTGCTGCTGGTGCTGGGTGCGGCGTGGATTCTGGCGCTGACCACGCTGGGCGGCGCCGCGCAGGCCATCCTGCCGAACTGGGTGCGGGGCCGTGCGCTGGCCGTCTATCAGATGGTCTTCAACGGCGCGCTGGCCGGCGGCAGCCTGCTGTGGGGCTTTGTCGCGCAGGCCATGGGCACGCCGCACGCGCTGCTGATCGCGGCGGGCGGGCTGGTGGTGGCCGCGCTGCTGCTGCACCGCATCCGCCTGCCGCGTGGCGAGGAAGACCTGGGTCCGGCCCGCCACTGGCCCGAGCCCGAGATGGCCGACGCCATCGGCCACGACCGCGGCCCGGTGATGATCCTGATCGAGTACTGCATTCCGGCCGCCAACCGCGACGCCTTCCTGCGCGCCGTGCACCGGCTGTCTGAAGAACGGCTGCGCGACGGCGCGTTCAGCTGGGGCGTGATGGAGGACCCGGCCAACCCCGAGCTGCTGACCGAGTGGTTCCTGGTGGAGTCGTGGGCCGAACACCTGCGCCAGCACCGCCGCGTGCCCAACGCCGACGCCGACCTGCAGCGCGACGTGGCCGGCTTCCACGTCGCCAGCGAGCCGCCGCGCGTGCGCCACCTGCTGGGCGTGGGGCTGCCGCCGGCATCGCGCTGACCCTTTTCCGACATAGCGAGAACCAACCATGAAGATCTACCTTGTTTCCCTGGGCGCCGGCGTGCTGGTCGGCGTCATCTACGCCCTGCTGCAGGTGCGCTCGCCCGCGCCCCCCGCCGTGGCGCTGCTGGGCCTGCTGGGCATGCTGATCGGCGAGCAGGTCGTGCCGCCCATCAAGCGCATGATCGCCGGCGAGCCGGTCAGCGTGGCATGGTTCCACGCCGAGTGCGTGCCGAAGATCACCGGCACGCCGGGTCCGCTGGTGGCAGCCAACGACAAGAAGGCGGGCGATGCGTCGACGCACTGAAGCATCCACGCGCGGGCGCGTCGGCGTACCCCTCGCGCTGGCCGCGGCCAGCCTGGCCTCGACGCCCGCGCTGGCCGGCACCGTCACCGTCTACGGCCGCCTGAACACCGCCATCGAATACTCGCGGGCCAGCGCGGCCACCGACGGCACGTCGCTGGGCAGCGTGGTGCGGCAGACCAACAACCGCTCGGTATGGGGCCTGCGCGGCGAGGAGGAACTGGGCGGCTCGCTGAAGGCGCTCTGGCAGATCGAGAGCAACCTGTCGGTCGACAACGGCCAGGGCGGCATTGCCACGCGCAATTCCCGGATCGGGCTGCAGGGCGACTACGGGCTGCTGTTCATGGGCCACTGGCACACGCCGTACACCGAGTCGACCATGGCGTACGACCCGTACTACCCGACGACGGCCGGCTACATGGCGCTGATCGGCAACGGGTCCACGTCGACCTCCGACAACGTGCAGGACACCAGTTCGTTCGACCGGCGCCAGAAGAACATCGTGCAGTACCGCTCGCCGCAGCTTGCCGGCGTCAGCGTGTGGCTGGGCTGGGGGCTGCCCGAGGAAAAGACCACGGTGGCGCGCAACCCCGCGCTGTACTCGGCCGCGGTGGTCTACAACAAGGGCCCGCTGAACGCGACCGTGGCGTACGAGATCCACCAGCATTACCAGGCGGCCGGCCGCAACGACGACGCGCTGAAGGTGGGCGTGGCGTACCAGCTCTTCAAGGGCACGCGGATCTCGGCGCTGTACGAGCACCTGCACTACCGCACCGACAGCGGCGACCTGCAGCGCAACGGCTACTACGCGTCGCTGGTGCAGCAGCTTGGGCCGGGCAGCCTGCGGGTGGGCTTTGCGCTGGCGGCCAACGGCACGGGGTCGTCGACCGATACGGTCGGCTTCTTCCGCAGCGGCGCGGAAACCGGCGCCACGCAGTTCACGGTGGGCTACGACTACCCGCTGTCCCGGCGCACGGCGCTGTTTGCGTACTACAGCCGCATCCAGAACCGGCGCAACGCGGTCTACGACTTCGCCATCAACGAGCTGGGGGTGGGCGCCGGGGCCGACCCGCAAACCTTCGCGCTGGGCATGCGGCACAACTTCTGATCCCGGTGCACGCTCGGCGCGTCACTGATACGTTGGTATCGGCGGCGCGCCGTGTCGGCGGGGCGCTGACAATACCACCGTATGATATGGGCCGCGTCCGGGCGCGATTATGCTGCGGGGCTGGCGGTGCCGCGCGTCGCCCCACTACAGAGGAACCTGATTGACTGCCACCCCCGTGATCGCCATCGTCGACGACGACGCTTCCGTCCGGCAAGCCATGGGGCGGCTGGTGCGCTCGCTGGACATGGCCGCCGAGCTGTACGACGGCGGGCCCGGGCTGCTGGCGTCCCCGTCGCTGGCCGGCATCGACTGCGTGATCACCGACGTCCAGATGCCCGCGATGAACGGCTTTGCGCTCTGCAACGCACTGCGGGCCGGCGACCACCGCATGCCCGTGATCTTCATGACCGCGTTCGTGTGGGACGGCTACGCCCAGCGCGCCCGCGACGCCGGCGCCACCTGCTTCCTGACCAAGCCGTTCCACGACACCGAGATCATTGCCTGCATCGAGCACGCGCTGCGCGGGCCCGGCTAGCCACGCCGTGCGAATCCGGAACGCCGCGCGCCGGGGCGGAACCCGTGCCCGCCGGCGCGGCGTAGCCTGTGGAATCTTTCGCCGCCGCGCGAATCCCACAGGCATCCCCAACCGGACAAGGAGCACAGCATGGCCACGGAGAACGCAGCCGACCTGATTACCTCGGTGCTACATGGCGTGGGCGTCCGCCGCATCTACGGCGTCGTCGGCGACAGCCTCAACGGGCTGACCGAATCGCTGCGCCGGCGCGGCGACATCGACTGGATCCACACGCGGCACGAGGAAACGGCAGCGTTCGCGGCCGGCGCCGAGGCGCACCTGACCGGCGAACTGGCGGTCTGCGCCGGCAGCTGCGGGCCGGGCAACCTGCACCTGATCAACGGGCTGTTCGACTGCCACCGCTCGCGCGTGCCGGTGCTGGCCATCGCCGCCCACATTCCCAGCGCCGAGATCGGCCGCAACTACTTCCAGGAAACCCACCCCGAGCAACTGTTCCGCGAATGCAGCCACTACTGCGAACTGGTGAGCAGCGTGGAGCAGTTGCCGGGCGTGCTGGAAACGGCCATCCGCACCGCCGTGGGCCGCCGCGGCGTGGCCGTGATCGTGATTCCGGGCGACGTGGCGCTGCGCGCGGCCACGGCCGCGCTGTCGGCACCGGCGTCGATGGCGCTGCCGGCGCCCGTGGTGGTGCCTGACGCCGCGTCGCTCGACGCGCTGGCGCACCTGCTGCGCGACAGCCGCCGCACGACGCTGCTGTGCGGGCGCGGCTGCGCCGGCGCGCACGACCAGGTGGTGCGGCTGGCCGAGACGCTGAAGGCGCCGGTCGTCCACGCGCTGGGCGGCAAGGAGTACATCGAGTACGACAACCCGTACGACGTCGGCATGACCGGCCTGATCGGCTTCAGCTCCGGCTACCACGCGATGCAGAACTGCGACACGCTGGTCATGCTCGGCACCGACTTTCCCTACCGGCAGTTCTACCCCACCGACGCCCGCGTGGTGCAGGTGGACGTGCGGCCCGAGAACCTGGGCCGCCGCACGCGGCTGGACCTGGGCCTGGTGGGTGACGTGGCCGCCACGCTCGACGCGCTGCAGCCGCGCCTGGCGCCGCAGGCCGACACCGCCCACCTGGACGCCAGCGTGCGCCACTACCGCGAGGCCCGCCAGCAGCTTGACGACCTGGCCACCGGCGACAGCGGCCGCAAGCCCATCCATCCGCAATACCTGGCGCGGCTGCTCAGCGAGCAGGCCGACGAGGATGCCGTCTTCACGTTCGACGTTGGCACGCCGACGATCTGGGCCGCGCGCTACCTGCGCATGAACGGCCGGCGGCGGCTGATCGGGTCGCTGGCCCATGGCTCGATGGCCAACGCGCTGCCGCAAGCCATCGGCGCGCAGGCCGCGTTTCCGGACCGGCAGGTGATAAGCCTGTCTGGCGACGGCGGCTTTGCGATGCTGATGGGCGATTTCCTGACGCTGGTGCAGCAGGGGCTGCCGGTAAAGGTGGTGATCTTCAACAACAGCGTGCTGGGCTTCGTGGCGCTGGAGATGAAGGCGTCCGGCCTGCTGGAGACCGGCACGTCGCTGCAGAATCCCGATTTCGCGGCCATGGCGCGCGCCGTGGGCGTGCACGCCCAGCGCGTGGAAGACCCGCTGCTGCTGCCCGAGGCCGTGGCGATGATGCTGGCGCACGATGGCCCCGCGCTGCTCGACGTGGTGACCAACACGCAGGAACTGGCGATGCCGCCCGCGCTGAAGGCCGAGCAGGTCAAGGGTTTCAGCCTGTGGGCGCTGAAGGCGGTCATGAACGGCCGCGCGGACGAACTGGTGGAACTGGCGAAGACCAACCTGCTGCGATAGGCGGGAGCCGCCGGGTCAGTCGCCGGCGGCGGTCGCGCCGGCGCGCCGGGCGCGGGGCGTCACCAGCCCCAGCGCCTGGGCCATCAGGATCAGGTCGGCAAACGTGCGCGCGGCCATCTTGCGCATGGCCTGCCCCCGGTAGATCTTGACCGTGGCCTGGCTGATGCCGAGTTCATCGGCCACTTCCTTGTTCATCAGGCCGTGCACCAGCAGCTTCATGACCTCCTGCTCGCGGCCGGTCAGCGCGCCAAAGCGCTCGCGGAGCTGCTGGGTCTGGGAACGCGCCTGGCGGCGCAGGCGGTCGCGCTGCAGCGCCTCGTTCACGGCGTCCAGCAGGTCCTGCTCGCGGAAGGGCTTGGCGATGAAGTTGACGGCGCCGGCCTTCATGGCCGCCACGGTCATCGCCACGTCGCCGTAGCCGGTGATGAACACGATGGAGGCGGTGCGGCCGGCCAGGTTCAGGTGGCTCTGCAGGTCCAGCCCGCTGGCGCCACGCAGCCGCACATCCAGCACGATGCAGGTGGGCTGGTCCGGAAAGCCGTGGGCCAGCAGTTCCTCGCCCGAGGCGAACGCCAGGCTGGCCAGCCCCACCGAGCGGAACAGGCCCGACAGCGCACGCCGCACGTCGTCGTCATCGTCCACGACGAGCACGAGCCCGTCGGCGGCGTCTTCGGCCGGTTCGCGCAACATGGCGGCACTGCTGGTCATCTGGCTCTCACTCTGCATTCAGGGGCACCGCGCCGGGGCGCGGTCGGGACGGACCATGCACGACCCGATGGCCGACATTGCACGAGGATGCGCTGGATTTGCCGGCAACGGCCGCAAACCGGCATCGTTCCGCCCGATGCGAAGCGGGATTATCGGCGCTTTCCGCGAGATTGCCAACGACGGCGGGCCGGTCAGGCCGCCCTAGACGGCCTCCAGCGCCCGGCTCAGCGTGTAGGCGGTGCGCACCGCCACGTCGAACGACCGGTCGCAGGCCAGCTCGCGCCCGGCCACGGTGATGTGCCACCAGTCTCGGGTGCGCTCGCAGCTCAGGCGGTGCTCCTCCATCTGGTCCGAAAACCAGCGCCACAACCGCGCGTCCTGGCTCGACGCGGACGCCGCCGCGCGCAGCCGGACCATTTCGAGGCCATTCGATTGGTTCATGTGCTTTCTCCCCGGAGCCAACGCCCGCGTGCCCCGTGAGCACATGGTAGGCAGGCGGGGCGAATGTGTGCATCGCCCGTTGGTTCGACCGCCGTAGCGCGTCGGCGTGGCAGTGTCATACCAAAGTCGTATCGCGGCGGCGGCGCCGGGGCCCGCCCGCCACCCCGCCCGGGCCGCCCTTTTTGTATCGGCGTGCCCCAGCGGGGCGGCCAAATACATTGCGATACAAAACCGGGCCAGTCCGACACATGCCGCCTGCGGGGGGCCCCTAGACTCACTGCCAACAAGCCGCCCGCTGCCGGGCGCGCCGGCCGGATCGGCGCCCTGGCGTGCCATTCGGAAAGCAGTGGTCCCGGGTCTATATCGCCGTGGCCGCCGGGGCGCTACACAGCATAGGTCGGTCTTGCATCGGCCGTGACCCGAATGTTTCACGTACCCGGCGCCGTGGCGCCGCATCGCAGTACAACGCCTGCGTCTGGACGCAAAAAGGAGAAATCATGAAGAAGAACATCGACCTGCCCCGCCGTAACTTCCTGGGCACCGCCGGCCTGGCCCTGGCCGCCGCCCAGCTTGGCATGATCGGCTCGGCCAACGCCCAGTCGGCCGTGTCCAAGGCCGCGCCGCTGACGCCGGTCACGCCCGGCACGCACACCTCGTTCGGCACGATCAAGCAGATCAACGCCGGCGTGCTCAACATCGGCTACGCCGAAGTGGGCCCGGCCGATGGCCCGGTGGCGCTGCTGCTGCACGGCTGGCCGTACGACATCCACGCGTTCGTCGACGTGGCGCCGCTGCTGGCCCAGCGCGGCTACCGCGTGATCATTCCGCACCTGCGCGGCTACGGCACCACGCGGTTCCTGTCGGCCGACACGATGCGCAACGGCCAGCCGTCGGCCATGGCCGTGGACATGATGGCGCTGCTGGACGCGCTGAAGATCCGCAGCGCCGTGGTGGCCGGCTTCGACTGGGGCGCGCGCACCGCCGACATCATGGCCGCGCTGTGGCCGGACCGCTTCCGCGGGCTGGTGTCGGTCAGCGGCTATCTGATCGGCAGCCAGGCCGCGGGCAAGCAGCCGCTGCCGCCCGAGGCCGAGCTGCAGTGGTGGTACCAGTTCTACTTCGCCACCGACCGTGGCGTGGCGGGCTACCAGAAGTACACGCACGAGTTCTCGAAGCTGATCTGGAAGCTGGCGTCGCCGCAGTGGAAGTTCGACGACGCCACGTTCGCGCGCAGCGCCGCGTCGCTGGACAACCCCGACCACGTGGCCATCACGATCCACAACTACCGCTGGCGCCTGGGCCTGGTCGAGGGCGAGGCGAAGTTCGACGACATCGAGAAGAAGCTGGCCACGGCGCCGACGATCAGCGTGCCGACCATCACGATGGAAGGCGACGCCAACGGCGCGCCGCACCCGTCGCCCAGCGCCTACAAGAGCAAGTTCACGGGCCGCTACGAGCACCGCGACATCACGGGCGGCATCGGCCACAACCTGCCGCAGGAGGCGCCCACCGCCTTCGCGCAGGCCGTGCTCGACATCGACCGCAAGTAAGGCGCCGCCATGCTGCACCGGCTGCTGATCCTGGCGACGATGGCGCTGTCCGCGCTGGCCTGCGAGATAGGCGGCGGCGCCGACCGCTGCGCGTGGAAGGGCACGCCGGGCCAGTACCGCGTGGACCCGCCACCGGGCCGGCGCCGCAAGCCGTAAGCGGGCCACCCCGGCGCGGCAGGCGTCCTCCCCCCGCCTGCCGCGCGCCCTGGGCCGCTACGACACGCTGACGTCGGCCGTGTTGGCTGCCACCTCCAGCAGCCGCGTGCTGGCCGTGGCCGGAGATGGCGCCGTACCGCCGTTGAGCCGCTGCATCGTGTGGAATGTGCAGCTGAGCTTGCCCGGCGTCAGCGTGACCAGCGCGTAGCCCTCGGCGTTGGTGTCGACATGGCGCAGCCACGGGTTGAACGTGCGCAGCGTGGTGTCGAACGTGTTGACCAGCGTGCCGCCCACGTCGCTGTAGATCAGGTCCCGCAGTGCGGCAAACGCCGCGTCGCTGTCCACCACGGTACGGAACGAACTGAGCAGCGTGTTGCTCGATAGCCCCGCCGTGACCAGGTCCACCATCACCGGGACCGGGCTGGCGGCATCGTAGTCGTCCATGACCTGCCCGCCGAAGAACGCGTGGATGTCCCCGCTCAGCGCCACCACGTTCTTGACGCCGTTGGCCTTCAGGAAGGCCATCAGGTTCTTGCGCTCGGCGTTGAAGCCGTCCCACTGGTCCGCATTGAGGATGAACTTGCCCAGCAGCGACGCCGGCGGCAGCCGTGCCTCGACGAACGGGCGGACATTGGCGTCGAAGCTGGCCGCGTCGATGCCGGCCTGCGACAGCACGTTGCGCAGCGCCGCATAGGCCAGGTTGGCGTAGCTGCCAGCCGCCCGCGCCGCGGCAAGGTCGCTGGCCAGCGCCGTGGCGATCGCGTCCTCCACGGCCGCCAGCGCGCTGTTCGCCAGCACCAGCGCCCGCGCCACCAGCCGCGAGACGGCCTGCGTGATGTCCACCTGCATGCGCAGCGCGGCAAGCTGGTTGCCCCAGAGCTTCCACGTCGTGCCCGCCCCGCCCACGCGGTCCTGCCACCACGTGCGCTGCGCATCGCCCAGCATCGACACCGGCGTCAGCGCGCCGCCCGCCGTGGCGATCTTGGCCGCCTCGGCCGTCGCCAGCGTGTCGAACGGCACCAGGTACAGGCTGCCCACCGAGCCGCCTGCCGTCTGTTCCGGAATCACGTGGTCGGCCCGGTACAGCCGCTCGTCGGTCATCAGCAGCGTGGCCAGGTTGCCGAACGTGAACGCGCGATAGATCTGGATGTTCTGGAACGACGGATTGGCGGCGTCGAAGCTGACATCGGCCGGCATGTATTCGAACCACGCCTGGCTGGCCGCGCGCCGGCGGGCCGTGCGAGGCGTCAGGTCGTCGTCGGCGTCGTAGGTCTGGCGGTCCTGCCAGCAGTTGTCGGAGAACTCGTGGTCGTCCCAGATCGCGATCATCGGCGCGGACGCGTGCAGCGCCTGCAGCCCCGCGTCGGCGCGATAGCTGCGGTACAGGTAGCGGTAGTCGTCGATCGTGGTCGCATAGACGCTGCCGTCGGGCAGCGCGGTGCCGTTGGGCAGCGTCAGCGCGCCGTGGCGGTCTTCCACATTGCCCGCGCGCGAGCCGCCCGGCACGGCCTCGTAGATGTAGTCGCCCACGTGGACGATGAAGTCCAGGTCCTGCTGCGCCAGTTCCTCCATGCCGCCCCAGTGGTTGGCGTTCCAGTCCTGGCAGCTCACGAACGCGAAGCGAAGCTGCGACAGCGCGGTGCCGGCCGCCGCCGCGGTGCGGGTGCGGCCGACCGTGCTGGCCCGGTTGCCCAGCAGGAAGCGGTAGTAGTAGCGCGTGCCGGCCGTGAGCCCGGTGACCTTGTTGCGCAGCGTGTAGTCCCATTCGGGCCGCGCCATCAGCGGTTCGTTGACGATCAGCCCCTGCGGCGGGAAGTCTGCCTGCGTGGAGACCTGCAGCCGCACCACCACGGGCCGCTTGCCGTTGCTGCCCTCGACGCGCGTCCAGACCACCACGCTGTCGGCGCGCGGGTCGCCGGAGGCCACGCCATGGACGAAGTTGAAGTTTTCGGGATTGCCGGTGTCGGGGGGTGGATCGTCGCCGCCCCCTCCGCCGCACGCGGCAAGGCCGCCTGCGGCAACGGTGACAGTGAGAAATCCTCCGAGCCTGAGAAAGTGACGACGGTCCATGGCTGTTCTTCCTTGATGTGGGGAAACAAACAGCCGGAGACGGGATGCCGGGAAAGCATCGGGCTGTCTCGCCGGCAGGTCGCATCTGGATACTAGTGTCGGGCGCGCGCGCCTGCCGTCAGTAAAGCGCCGACATCGGCATCGGAGTCACGCTGACAAGCGCCGCCATGTCCTGCCTGCGCCACACCAAAACGCCGCGGCGATCTGCTACGCTAGCCGCACCTCAAAGAACCCGCCCCCAAGGCGCATGCCCCGTGCCCCTGTCATCCCGGCTTCCGCTCCGCTTCGATCCCACCGCCGCTTGGCTGCCCCGGGCCGTGGCGCTGCTGCTGTTCGTCGCCCTGTGCGCGCTGGTCACGCACTGGGTGCTGGCGTTCAGCGCGATGCGGACCATCCCGGTGCCCAAGTCGGCCCGGATCGCCCAGACCGAGGCCGTGGAAACCGGCGCCGTGGCCACGCTGTTCGGCGGCAGCGCGCAGTCGGGCGTGCGTGACGTGCAGTTGATCGGCGTGGTGGCGGACCTCGACGGCGTGGGGCCGGCGGCGGCCATCGTGTCGCTCGACGGCGGTCCGCCCAAGGCGGTGCGCGCGGGGGCGACGCTGTCGTCGCAGATCCGGCTCGTGGAGATTCACGGCCGCAACGTGGTGATCGAGCGCAACGGCGTGCGCCAGGAGATTGCGCTGCCGCTGCAGAACACCGTGGCGGCCGGCGGCCGGGCCAACGTGCCCGCCGCGCCGCCTGCCGGGGCCGCCGCGCCGCTGTCCACGCCGATGCCGGCGCCGGTGCAGTCCACCGCGCCAGCCGTGTCCAGCGCACCGGTACGGCCCGCGCCGCAGTACCAGCCCGCACAGCAGGCGCAGCAGGCCCAGCCGGCGCAGATGCCGCAGCCGACGCCCGATCCCAACCAGCAGATTCCCGGCCAGCCGTTCCAGGCGGTGCAGCCGCCCGGCGAGCCCAACCAGATGCCCAAGCCCTGACGGGCGCGGCTACAGCGGCAGGCAGCAGAGCAGCACGGTGGCCGTGGTACGGCCAAGCGCGCCCAGGCGCCGCAGCGTCATCGACAGCCGCTGGCCGATGCGGGCCAACAGCCCGTGCCGCGTGCCGGGCTTGCGTGCCAGCCGGCGGGCAATGCGCACCGGCAGCCGCAGGCCGCGCGGCACCGGGCTATGGCAGAACGCCACCTTGCGCACATAGCGGTCCACTTCCCAGAGCCACGACGACCCATAGGGAAAAAACGCCACGTCGCCTTCGGCCAGCACGCGGGACTGGCCCTGGCTGTCCGTGACGCGCACGCTGCCTTCCAGGATCACCACGACTTCGTCGAACTGGTAATGCCATTCGAACGTGCTGCGCGTGCAATCCCACATCGTCGTCCAAGCCGAGCCGTCCTGCGTGGACGAATGGTCGCGGCAGCGGGTGACCGGCGCACCGGTGCGGATCCAGTCCGGTTCGATCGGACAGGGCTGGTCCGGCAGGTTGCCGATGTTGCCGAAGACGCCTGCCTGGGGATGCTGCCGGGGCGGGGCTGCGGGGGTATCGAGCATTGAGGTTCCTCGTGTCGGATTCTGTCGGCTCAGGGCCATCGCCATGGTCCCTGCTCGAAATCGGCCGCAATATGCGCCAACGCACATAACACCCGCATTGACAGCATTGCCAAAGACGTCACGCGCCGCCCGCGCGCCACGTACGATCCTTGCTTGCCCGGTGGTCTTCTTTCCCGTGGCGCACCATCGCGGCGCCGCACGCACCAGACGGAGGTCCCCCATGAAGAACCCGTGGCTGAAGAAGAACCCGATGCTGAGCCTGTGGCTCAGCGGCGCCAACGCCGTGGCGGGCGCGGCACGTGGCCGGGCAACCAGCGAGGCCCGGCGGCAGACGGCGCTGGCCAGCACGGCGTTCACCAACGCCGCCATCGACGCCTGGACGGCCGCCCTGACGCCGCCAAAGCCACGCAAGAAGCGCAAGGCGTCGCGGCGCGCCAAGCGCTAGCCGCGCTGGCAGGTTCCTTGCTGTGTCGCGTCAGCACGACGGCGGCAACGCGCGCATCGCCATCGTGCAGCGGCCCGGCTCCCACGTTCCCGATGCGGTTTCAGCAGGAACGTGTAGGCACTGCTACCCGGCATTACAAGCGTGCGGACAGCAGGTTCCAGGAGCCAGCCATGACCAGCAGCTTTCGGTGGGTCGCCAGCGTTCTGCTCGGCGGATGCATATGCGTACTGGCCGCCTGCGGCGGCGACGGGTCGGGCAGCGGCACCACGGCCGACGCCGGGGCGGGCTCGGGATCGGCGCCCGGCTCGGGCACGGCCGCCGGCCCGGCCACGCTGTCGCTGGCTGTCGCTGGCCTGCCTGCCGGCACCGACGCCAACGTGTCGGTGGCCGGTCCGGGCAACTTCCAGCAGACCGTGACGCGCTCGGCCACGCTGCCGAACCTGGCGGCCGGCACCTACACCATCACGGCCGGCAACGTCCTCAACGGCACCTCGCTCTACAACGCCGCGCAGGCCACGCAGTCGGTCACGGTCGATGCCGGCAACCTCTCGCCGACCGTCACCGTGGCCTACAACGCGCCCGAGACGATGCGGCTGAGCCTGGCCGCGGTGGCGGGCGGGCTGGACGCGCCGATCTACCTGACCGCGCCGGCCAACGACCCGCGGCTGTTCGTGGTCGAGCGGCCCGGCCGCATCCGCGTGATCCGCAATGGGGCGCTGCTTGGCACGCCGTTCCTGGACATCTCGTCGCTGACCACCACCGACGGCGAGCGCGGCCTGCTGTCGATGGCGTTCGACCCGGACTTCGCCACCAACGGGCGCTTCTTCGTCTACTACACCGATACCGGCGGCGCCATCACCGTGGCCCGCTACCGGGTGACCACGCCGGGCGCCGACGTGGCCGACGCCAGCGGCACGGTGCTGCTGTCGATCCCCCACCCAGGGCAGTCGAACCACAACGGCGGCCAGCTTGCGTTCGGGCCGGACGGCATGCTCTACCTGGGCACCGGCGACGGCGGGGGCGCCAACGATCCGCCCGGCAACGCGCAGAACAACGGCTCGCTGCTGGGCAAGATGCTGCGCATCGACGTGCGCGGCAACGGCTACGCGGTGCCGCCGGACAACCCGTTCGCCAGCGGCGGCGGCGGCCGGGGCGAAGTCTGGGCGCGCGGCCTGCGCAACCCGTGGCGCTTCTCGTTCGACAGCGCCGGGCTTGTCTACATTGCCGACGTGGGCCAGGACGCGCGCGAGGAGGTCAACATCGTCCCCGCCTCGGCCCCGGGCCTGAACTACGGCTGGGTGCGGCTGGAAGGCACCGTCTGCGTCAACGGCACCAACTGCGACACCACCGGGCTCACGCCGCCCGCATTCGAGTACAGCCACGACGACGGCAGCTGCGCGATCCTGGGCGGCTTTGTCTACGCCGGCAGCGCCGTGCCGGAGCTCAAGGGCCGCTACTTCTACACCGATCTCTGCAAGGGCGCGCTGAAGAGCTTTGCCTACCGCGGCGGCACGGTCAGCGAGTCGATCGACTGGTCGCTGCCGCTGCCGGGCACCGTGTACTCGTTTGGCAAGGACGCCGCCGGCGAGCTGTACGTGCTGGCCGAGACCAGCGCGGGCGGCCAGGTGCTGCGCCTGCAACGCGCGCCGTGAGCGCCGCCATGCGCGCCATCGCTCAGGCCACGCGCGCGGCAAGCAGGTCGATCATCCGCTGCGCCAGCGGCGACAGGTAGGCGCCCGCGCGCGACATCACGCCGACGCGCCGGCCCAGGTCCAGCGCGTCGGCGCGCAGCGCGATGGGCCGCAGGCTGGCGCGCTCGCTGTTGCCGGTAGCGCCGGCGATGCACAGCAGTTCGGTGCCGCGCACCAGATCGAACAGCGTGGCGCTGCCGAAATCCGTTTCCACGCGCAGGATCGGCGCGGGCAGCCCCAGGTCGGCGAATGCCACTTCGAGCTGCTGGCGCACCAGCACGTGGGCGCTGGGCAGCAGCCAGTGCTGGTCGACCAGATCGGCCAGCCTGAGGTTGCGCCGCCGGTGCAGCGGATGGTCCTCGTCGGCCACCACGGCCAGCCGGTCGGTGAACAGCTCCCGCGACGCCAGGCCAGGATTGGGCTGGCGCGGCAGCGGCGCCACGGCCAGGTCCAGGTCGCCGGCTTGCACCAGATCCATCAGCTCGCGCGCCACGCGCATCGTCAGCCGCAGCCGCGCCACGGGCCGCTCGCGGATCAGCTGCCGACAGGCGCCCAGCACCAGCCCGGCCGGCATCGAGGGCGAATAGCCCAGCCGCAGCAGCCCCTGCTCGCCGGTCTGGATGCCGCGCATCTCCTTGATCGCGTCTTCGTATTCCAGCCGGATCCGCCGCGCGCGCTCCAGGAACACGGCGCCGGCCTGCGTGACGCGCATGCCCAGCGTGGTCCGCTCGAACAGCGGCACGCCCAGTTGTGCCTCCACGCGCTGGATGGCCTTGGTGACGGCCGGCTGCGTCATGCCCAGCGCCTCCGCCGCGCGCCCGATGCCGCCATGGGTGCCCACCGCCAGCACGTACTCTAGATCCCGCGTCTCCATCGTCCATTCCCGTTGGTTATGACTTGATTACCGACGCAGCATTGTAGTCATGCCCGGCATGACCGAGACTGCTGGCACACAAGATCAGAAATGCAAGGAGACACCATGACGTTCGCCTATTTCCTGCGGCGCGCGGCGCGCTACTGGGGCGACAACCCGGCCGTGCTGTACCGCGACCGGGTGCTGACCTTCCGCCAACTCGACGAAGGCTCGACGCGGCTGGCCAACGCGCTGCTGGCGCTGGGCCTGCGCAAGGGCGACCGCGTGGCGATCCAGTCACGCAACTGCCCGGAAGTGGTCGAGATCGAATGTGCGCTGTACAAGGCCGGGCTGGTCAAGGCGGCGCTGAACCCGCGCTTCACGGCCGCCGAGGCGTCCGACGTGGCCGAGAACTGCACCCCGCGCGTGCTGATCGCCGGCCCCGGCTACACGGGCTATTCCCGCGCCACGCCCGGCTTTGGCAGCGTCGAGCATTTCTTTGCCATCGCGGGCGCCACCGACGGCTACGGCGCCTACGAGGACCTGATCGCCCACGGCGCCCCCACCGCCATCGACTACGTGCCGCAGCCCGACGACCTCGCCGTGCTGCACTTCTCGTCCGGCTCCACGGGCAAGATCAAGGCCGCGATGCAGAGCTACGGCAACCGGCTGGCGTCGATGCGCAAGCTGATCCTGACGATGGACCGCCCGGCCCGCCCCGGCGACCGCCTGGCGCTGATCGGCCCGATCACGCATGCGTCCGGCATGCTGATGCAGCCCTACCTGTTCCTGGGCGCCACGCTGGTGCTGTTCGAGAAATTCGACACCGCGCAGTTCCTGGCCGACGTGCCGCGCCTGCAGCTCACGCACGTGTTCATGGTGCCGGCGATGATCAACATGCTGCTGGCCGAGCCCGCGCTGGCCACGGCGGACCTGCGCAGCCTCAAGACGCTGGCCTACGGCGCCGCGCCGATGGCACCGGCCCGCATCCGCGAGGCATGGGAGCGCATCGGCCCGATCCTGTCGCAGGGGTACGGGGCCAGCGAATCGACGTCGGGCGTCACGCGGCTGTCCACCGCCGACCACGCCAAGGCACTGGCCGACCACCCCGAGCGGCTGGCGTCGTGCGGGCGCGCGATGAGCGAGACCGAGGTACGTGTGGTGGACGAATGCGGCCAGGAGGTCAGCGGCGACGCGATCGGCGAGCTGGTGATCCGTGGCGCCGACGTGTTCCAGGGCTACTGGGGCGAGCCCGATCTGACGCGCGAGGTGCTGGTCGACGGCTGGCTGCACACCGGCGACCTGGCGCGCGTGGACGCCGAGGGCTACATCTACCTGGTGGACCGCAAGAAGGACATGATCATCTCGGGCGGCTTCAACGTGTACCCGACCGAGGTGGAGGCCACGCTGTACCAGCACCCGGATGTGATGGAAGCGTGCGTGATCAGCGTGCCGGACGACACCTGGGGCGAATCCGTGAAGGCCGTGGTGGCGCTGTGGCCGGGCCGGCAGGCCAGCGCGGCCGAGTTGATCGGCCATTGCCGCGCGCGCATTGCCGACTACAAGTCGCCGCGCTCGGTCGACTTCGTGGCCGAGCTGCCCAAGAACGCCAGCGGCAAGCTGGCCCGCAAGCTCGTGCGCGAGCAATACTGGGTGGGCGCCGCCCGCCGCGTCAACTGAGGGGCCGCCATGTTCGACCATCTGACCAACCCGGTGCTGATCGAGACGCGCGCCGCCGTGCGCCGCTACATCGACGAGGAACTGCGCCCGCTCGAACGCGAGCTGGGCCTGGGCACCGAGGACCCCTGGCCGCGCGACGTGCTGCGCGGCGTCTGGCGCCGTTCCAGCGAACTGGGCCTGTACGCGGCCTGCCTGCCCGTGGAACTGGGCGGCCGCGGGCTCAATATCGCCGAGCAATGCGCGCTGAAGGCCGACCTGGCCGCCAGCGGCGCGGCGCTGGCATCGCATGTGCTGGGCGACCTGGGCGGCCCGCCGCGCGTGGGCAACATGCTCAAGTACGCCACGCCGGACCAGCTTGCGCGCTACTTCGAGCCGGTGATCCGGGGCCACAAGTCCACCTGCTTCGCGCTGACCGAGCCCCATTCGGGCTCCGACGCGCAGAGCATCCGCACCAGCGCCGTGGCCGATGGCGACGACCTGCTCATCAACGGCACCAAGCACTACATCAGCGGCGCCCCGTTCGCGGACTTTGCCATCGTGATGTGCGTGACGGACCCCGCCACCACGCCGCCGGCCATCACCGCCGTGCTGGTGGACCTGGACCTGCCGGGCGTGACGGTCAGCACCGAGTACGTGCCGATGTCGGGCCAGCACATCGACGCCGACATCCACTTCGACAACGTGCGCGTGCCGCGCGCCAACATCTTCGGCGGCGAGGGCCAGGGCTTCCGGCTGGGCATGTCGCGCATCAACGTGAACCGGCTGCTGCACTGCCCGTCGATGCTGGGGCTGGCCACGCACGCCTACGCGGCGTCGGTGGCGTATGCCGGGCAGCGCCGCCAGTTCGGCGGGCCGATCGCGCGCTTTCAGGCCATCCAGCATATGCTGGCCGACATGGCCGCCGCGCTGTGGGCCTGCGAGAGCATGATCGCGCAGACCGCGCTGCTGGCCGATGCCGGCGCGGACCTGCGCATGAAGGCGGCCGCGTGCAAGCTGTTCGTGTCAGAGCGCTGCTTCGAAGTGGCGGACAAGGCCGTGCAGATCCACGGCAACCTTGGCGTGACGCGCGGGCACCCGGTGGAGCAGATCTGGCGCAAGCTGCGCATGTTCCGCATTTTCACGGGCACCAGCGAGATCCAGCGCAATACCATCGCCAAGGCCATCCTCGACCCGGCAGCCTGAATGCCGACCCACGGCGACGCGGCTGCAGACCGCGCGCCGGCCAGAACAGGAGACAAGCATGAACCGTCGTCAGTGGCTTGCCACGGCGGGCGCCGCCGCACTGGGCGGCATGGCCTGCCGCACCGGCCTGGCTGCCGCCCCCGCCTATCCCTCGCGGCCGATCCGCCTGATCGTGCCGTTCATTGCCGGCACCGCGCCCGATGCGTCCGCGCGCAGCCTGGCGGCCGAGCTCGGGCCGCTGCTGGGCCAGTCGGTGGTCGTCGAGAACATCGGCGGCGCCGGCGGCATCATCGGCGCCCGGGCGCTCAAGCGCGCCGAGCCAGACGGCTACACGCTGGGCGTGCTGGCCAACCAGCACGTCATCAACGTGCACCTGTACCGCGATCCGCCCTACGACGCGACGCGGGACTTCACGCCCATCACCACGGTATCCGGCGGCCCGGTGGTACTGGCCGTGCCGGCCGCGTCGCCGTACCGGACCGCGCGCGAGCTGGTGGACGCGATGAAGCGCCAGCCCGGCGCGCTGAACTACGGTTCGGGCGGCAAGGGTTCGGTGGCGCACCTGGCCGTGGAAAGCCTGCTGCACCAGACGCGCACCGAGGCCGTGCACATCCCGTACAAGGGGGCCAGCGAGATCGTCACGGCGATGGTCAGCGGCCAGACCCAGTTCGGCATGCCCGTGCTGTCGACGGCCGCGCCGTTCCTGCGCAACGGGCAGATCCGGCCGCTGGCCGTGTCGTCGGCGGCGCGCTCGGTCTACTTCCCGGACGTGCCGACGCTGGCCGAGGCGCTGCCACCCGGCTTCGTGCTCGACAACTGGAGCGGCGTCTTTGCGCCGGCCGGCCTGCCGCCGGCGCTCACCAAGCGGCTGTTCGACGCCATCGCCACGCTGCAGGCCAGCGGCAAGCTCGACGCATCGACCAAGGCCAACTCGGGCGAGCTGCGCAAGAGCGCGTCGCCGGCCCAGTTCGCGCAGATGGTGGCGGCCGAGAACGCGCGGTACGGCAAGCTGATTGCCGAGATCGGCATGCGCGGCGAGGCGGGCTGAGCGGCGCGGCCGGGATCAGAACGACCCGACCAGCGTGCCCAGCACGATGACGGCCACCAGCGCCAGCAGCGGGCCGACGATGCCGACCATGACGATGCCGCCGTAGCTGTCGCGATGGGTGGCGCCGCATGGCGGCGCCGCGCAAGCGCAGGCTGCGCTTTCACGCCGGCTGGGATACGATGTCGACCGATCCCGCAGCCGCCCTCGCAAGGAACCGCCGCTTGTCAGAAGTCCTCCGCCCCGCTCCCGCCGACGCATTTCCCACGTTCGAGACGTCCGATTTCGCGGTGGAAGGGACGTTCTACTTCGATATCGTCCGGCTCGAAGACCGCGACGACATTCCGCGCGGCTTCCTGCATCGGCACAACTACTACCACCTGCTGTGGATGACCCGCGCCAGCGGCACCCACATGCTCGACTTCGCGCATTTCGACGTGCGCGACCATTCGGTGTTCTTCCTCTCGCCGGGGCAGGTGCATGCGTGGACGTCGACGGTCAAGCCCTACGGCTACGTGCTGAACTTCAGCACCGACTTCTTTGCCCGGATGTTCCCGCGCGCCGACGACGCGGCCAGGTTTCCGTTCTACCAGCCCACGCGCGGCCACAGCGCGCTCTACCTGACATCCGGCCAGCACGACGCCATGCTGCCGCTGCTGGCCGAGATGGAGCGCGAGGCACGCGACCGGCAAGCCGGCTTTGCCGACGTGGTGCAGGCGTGCCTGCTGGTGCTGCTGACGCGGCTGCGCCGGCTGTGCCCCGAGGGCGAGCAGGCCGGCGAGGCGGGCCCGCGCCAGGCGCTGGCGCGGCGCTTCACGATGCTGGTGGAAACCCACTACCTGCGCTTTGGCGCGGTGGGCCAGTACGCCGAGGCGCTCTGCGTGAGCGAGCGGCAGCTCAACGACGCGGTCAAGCAGACCATCGGCCGCACCGCCAACCAGGTGATTCAGGAGCGGGTGGTGCTGGAGGCCAAGCGGTGGCTGTCGAACACCGAGACCGGCATCGCCGAGATCGCTTTCCGGCTCAATATCGAGGATCCGGCCTACTTCGCGCGCTTTTTCAAGAAGCAGACCGGCCTGACGCCGGGCGACTTCCGGCGCAAGCACTGCCGCCCGCTCACCTGAGCGGCGCGAAAAAGTGCAATACAACGTCTGAACTGTCCTAACGCCGCTGGCGCGGGCCTGCCTAAAGTGTCCCGACAAGAAAACCAGAGGAGACAACGATGTTCAGCGCAGCCGCCCGGCTGCGGCGCCTTGTCGTGGCCGCCGCACTTGCCTTCACCACCTTCCATGCCATGGCCGAGTATCCCGACCGTCCGCTGCGCGTGATCGTGCCGTTCGCCCCTGGCGGCGCCACGGACGTGATTGCCCGCACGGTGGCCCAGGCCATGTCGGCCCGGCTCGGCCAGTCGGTCGTGGTCGAGAACAAGGCCGGCGCCAACGGCAATATCGGCGCCGTCACCGCCGCACGCTCGGACCCCGACGGCTACACGCTGCTGATGGCCACGTCGAGCCACGCCATCAACGCGTCGCTGTACCAGAAGCTCAACTACAGCCTGACGCGCGATTTCGTCGCGCTGTCGAACCTGGCGTCGGTGCCGCTGCTGCTGGTGGTCAATCCATCGGTGCCGGCCAAGTCGGCCAGCGAGCTGGCGACCTATGCCAAGACCAATCCGGGCAAGGTCAACTACGGCTCGGGCGGCACGGGCACCGCATCGCACCTGGCCGGCGAGCAGTTCAGCACGCTGACCGGCGCAAAGATGCAGCACGTGGCCTACAAGGGCGGCTCGCAGGCGCTGAACGACCTGATGGGCGGCCAGGTGCAGGCCATGTTCGCCAACCTGCCCGAAGTGCTGGCGCAGGTGCAGAGCGGCAAGCTGCGCGCGCTGGCCGTGACCGGCACCCGGCGCCACGCCGCGCTGCCCGACGTGCCCGCGTTTGGCGAGACGGCCTACCCGTCGATGACCATGCGGTCGTGGTTCGGCCTGTTCGTGCCGGCCGGCACACCGCCCGCCGTCGTGGAAAAGCTCTCGCACGCCATCGTCCAGAGCGTGGCCGATGCGGCCGTCAAGGAACGCCTGAAGGGCCTGGGCGCCGATCCCGTGGGCGACGAGCAGCCCGCGTTCCAGAAATACGTGAACCAGGAAGTGGCGCGCTGGGCCGTCCTAGTCAAGCAGTCCGGCGCCAGCGTCGACTGACCCAACCCTCCGCCATTCGAGACCGAAAGGAAACCTCATGCTGTACGACGTCCGCACCTACACCTGCCGCCCGGGCACCATCAAGAAGCATCTGGCGCTCTACGCCGAGCACGGCTTCGACACGCAGAGCCGCCACCTGGGCAAGCCGCTGGCCTACATGCAGACGGAGACCGGCGACGTGAACAGCTACATGCACATCTGGGTCTACGAGAACGCGGCCGACCGCGAGGCCCGCCGTCAGGCGCTGCAGAAGGACCCGGCCTGGGCCGACTACCTCAAGCGCAGCGCCGACGCGGGCTACCTGATCCGCCAGGAGAACCGGCTGATGACGCCGGTTTCGTTCTTCCAGCCGTGAAGCAGTGAGCGGCCACGCGGCCGCCAGATGGACTGAGGGAAGCAGGGCGCGCGCCTTGCTTCCCTTTTTTATTTTTGGCCTCGCACCCGCAGCGCTGTACGGCCCGAAGCGGCGTCAGGCATCCACCCGTCATCCATCGCCAGCCATTTTGTAATCGCGATATGGCGCGCTGTTCAGCGCGGGCAATTTCTACCGTTACGCCGTTGCAACCGTTTTCGTTCAGGGTCCGGGAGCCTTGGACAATGCAGAACGGCGGCCTAAGCTCGCCTCAGGCGCCCATGTTGACGGGAGCCTCAAGACAACGATTGGAGACTCCCCATGAAATCGCTGAAGAGATGGCTCGGCGTCACGCTCGCCGGGCTGATGGCCCTTGGCCTTGCCGCATGCGGCGGAGGCGGTGACGACGACCCCGGCATCGCGCCAACGGTCCAGTTGCTTTCGTCGCAACCCGAATACGTCACCGGCGGCACCGCGCTGATCGACATCGGCGTGCCCACGTCGGTCAACAACGACCGTCCGCTCAGGGTGCTGCTGAACGGCAACGACGTCACCGCGCAGTTCCGGCCCAGCCCCACCGACCCGTCGCACCGCGAGGCCGTGCTGAGCGGGCTGGCCAACGGTGCCAATGCCGTGGTGGCCAGCGTCGGCAAGGCATCGAACACGCTGACGATGACCAACTATCCGATCACCGGCCCGGTGATCTCCGGCCCGTGGCAGACGCCGTTCGTATGCCAGACCAGTTCGTTCCAGCTGCCCGACGGCAGCACGCTCGGCGCCCCGCTGGACGAGAACTGCAGCGTCGCCACGCGCGTGAACTACCTGTACATGCCCACGCAGGGCGGCGCGCTGAAGGTGATGAGCGATACGTCGGCACGCCCGGCGGACGTGGCCACCGTCACCACGCTCGGCGGCGCGCAGGTGCCGTTCATCGTGCGCGTGGAAACAGGCACCGTCGACCGCGGCATCTACCAGAACGCCGTGATCCACGACCCGACCAGCGAACCGGCCCCCACGCCCACGTCGCCGCCCAAGGCATGGAACCGGCGGATGATCGCCATCGAGGGCTTTGGCTGCCCCGGCGGCTGGTACATCCAGGGCAGCGCGCAGGGCAACATCCAGTCGGCCGGCTTCGACTTCAGCCTGCTCAACACGCAGCGGCTGGCCGAAGGCTATGCGATGTTCGCCAACACGCTGCAGCATGCGTCGAACAACTGCAATGCGGTGCTGGCCAGCGAGGCCGCGATGATGTCGAAGGAGGCCACCATCGAACGCTTTGGCGTACCGCTCTTTACCGTGAGCGCGGGCTGCTCGGGCGGCTCGTACGGCAGCGCCCAGCCGGCCGACCGCATTCCCGGCCTGTTCGATGGCGTGCTGATCTCGTGCACGTTCCCCGACCCACTGTCGATTGCGTTCTCGGGGTCCGACGGCCACCTGATCACGCACTACATCACGCTCAATCCATCGGCGCTGACTGACACGCAAATCGCGGCCGTGACCGGGTACAAGAGCCGCAAGGCGTTCGAGGATGCCGCCAACCAGGCCCAGCGGACCGACCCCGTGCCGGGACGCGTGGACTACGCGGGCTACAACTCGGGCGTGTTCAACGCGGCGGTGCCGGCATCGCTGCGGTATCACCCGGTGAACAACCCCACCGGGGTCCGGCCGACGGTCTATGACGCCGCGCGGAACATCTACGGCGTGGACAAGGCCACCGGCTTCGCACTGCGGCCGTTCGACAACGTCGGCGTGCAGTACGGCCTGGCCGCGCTGAACAGCGGCGCGATCACGACCACGCAGTTCCTGGACCTCAACGAGAAGGTGGGCGGCTACGACCAGGATGCCAACTACGTGCCGAACCGCGTGGCCGGCGACCCCGGCGCCATCCTGCGCGCGTACCAGAGCGGCCTGCAGCTCGGCACCAACGGCGGGCTGGCCAGCATCCCCGTGTTCGACGTCACCGGCATCTACAACGAGGACACCGCCTACCACTACCAGTGGTTCCACTTCGCGCTGCGCGAGCGGATGGTGCGAGCCAACGGCGACAGCAACAACCACGTCATGTGGCGCGGCAACCCGGTGCCCGCCGACACGGCCTGGAACACGTTCATCACCTGGGTGGCCGCGTACAAGGCCGACGTCACGACCACGGCGCAGAAGGATAAGGTGGTGACGTACAAGCCGGCCAACGCGGTGGACGGCTGCTGGAGCAACGCGACGACGTTCACGCAGGAGGTGCAGACGCTGAGCCAGATCGCCAACACCACGTGCAACGGCCTGTTCCCGTCGTGGACGGCGCCGCGCATCGTGGCGGGTGGCCCGGTGGCGGCCGACGTCATCAAGTGCGCGCTCAAGCCGATTGCCGCCACCGACTACGCGGTGATGTTCACAGGCGCCGAGATGACGCGGCTGCAGGCCATCTTCCCGAACGGTGTCTGCGACTGGTCGCGCCCCGGCATCAACCAGTCTGGCGTGGTGCCGAACGGATCGTTCGGGCCGTCGCCGGTGAACCTGGTCTTCGACATCACGAAGTCATAGCCGCCGCAAAAGCTGGCGCATGCAGGCCGGGCACCCGCCCGGCCTTTTTTCTGGGCAACCGATAAATCGATCCAAACAATCAATTTATCAGCACAATGCCCAGCACCTATAGTCGAGGCGCCCTCCGTCGCATGAACGGACGGCTTCGACAGATAAAAGACCGAGGAGACACCCGATGGATGGACGTGCACAGGGCCGGCACGCGGCGGCGCTCGCGCTGGCGGCAATGCTGGCGGTGGCGGGCTGCGGTGGCAGCGACGACGACAACGGCGGCGGCAACACCGGTGGCACCGGCGGGGGCACGGGCGGCACGCCGCAGGCGCGCACCCCGGCGCAGACGCTGACGATCACGGGCCGGCAGGACTTTGCCGGCACCTACGGCGACGTGGGCCAGTACGAGCAGGTGACCGGCACGCTGCGCGGCGAGGTAGACCCGAAGGACCCGAAGAACGCGATCATCCAGGACCTGGCGCTGGCGCCGGTCAACGCCAACGGCATGGTCGAGTACACCGCCGACTTCACGATGCTCAAGCCCAAGGACATGAGCAAGGCCAGCGGCGTGCTGCGCTACGACGCGCCGAACCGCGGCAACATCCTGACGATGCCCAACCCGGCCGCGACGCCCAGCGACGCCGTGTACTTCGAACGCGGCTACGTGATGCTCTACTCGGCGTGGCAGGGCGATGTGCCGAAATCCAGCCCGGCCCGCCTGACTGTGTCGGTACCGGTGGCCAAGAACGCCGACGGCACGTCGATCACGGGCACCTATCGCACCGAACTGGTCCCCAGCACGGCCACGCCCGCGATGTCGCTGCCGGGCGGCGTGTTCAACGGGACGATGATCCCGTACGCGCCGGCCAGCCTGGACAACACACAGCCCGGTTATTCGCTGACGCGCCGCCAGAACGAGACCGACGCGCGCGTGGCCATCCCGGCCGCCGACTGGAAGTTTGCCAAGTGCGACGCCAGCGCGCCGTTCCCCGGCACGGCCGATCCGGCCAGCATCTGCCTGCGCGGCGGCTTTGACCCGCAGTACCTCTACGAACTCGTCTACGTGGCCAAGGACCCGAAGGTGATGGGCGTGGGCCTGGCCGCGCTGCGCGACACGGTGACGTTCTTCCGCGCCAAGGCCGCCGACAGCGCCGGCACGCCGAATCCGCTGGCCGGCCGCATCCGCTACACCATCGGCCAGGGCACGTCGCAGTCGGGCAATGCGATGAAGACGTTCCTGCACCTGGGCTTCAACCAGGCGCTGGACGGGTCGAAGGTGTTCGACGGCATGTACGCCCACGTGGCCGCGCGCCAGACCAACATCAACACGCGCTTTGCGGTGCCGGGCGGCGGCGGCGGGCTGCGCACCGACCACACCGCATTCGGGCAGACCGCGCCGCGCGGGTTGGACAAGGACTATGTGGACGACGTGGCCGGCAAGGCCGGCGGCGTGATGACCCGCTGCGCGGCCACCAGCACGTGCCCGAAGTTCTTCCTGGGCCTGTCCGGCACCGAGTTCTGGCAGTTGCAGGGCTCGCCGGTGCTGACCGACGCCAACGGCTTCGCCGACCTCAAGCAACCGGACAACGCGCGCATCTACTACTACACCGGCACGCAGCACGGCGGCGCCGGCGGCACGGCCAGCATCAACTACGCGCCCACGCGCAACGTCTATCCGGCCGGCACCGTGATCCACTTCAACGACACGTTCCGTGCGCTGTTCCTGGACCTGGAGGACTGGGTGGTCAAGGGCACCGCGCCGCCGCCGAGCCAGGTGCCGACGCTGGCCGACGGCACGCTGGTGCGGCCGGCCAGCCTGGTCTTCCCGGCGATGAAGGGGCTGTCCTGGCCCGTGGGCGGTGTCTCGACGCCGATCCCGGACTTCCAGTACCTGGCGCGCTACAACGGCTACGCGCTGCTCGATTTCGGGCCGCAGTACCGGCGCGAGGACGAGTCGGGCATCGCGACCATCCTGCCGCCCGCGAACCTGAACCGCGACTACGCGATCCTGGTGCCGCAGGTGGACGCCACCACGGGCATCCCGCGCGCCGGCATCCGCTCGGTGGAGGCACGGGCGCCGCTCGGCACCAGCATCGAGTTCAACTACGTCGCCACGCCGGGCATCGTGGACCTGTCGAACCTGACCGGCGCGTTCATCCCGTTCCACAAGACCGAGGCGGCCCGCATTACCGCCGGCGACGGACGCCCCTCGCTGGAATCGCTCTACACCAACCAGGCCGGCTACGTGGCGGCGGTGACCGCCGCGGCCAGCGACCTCGTCGCGCAGCGGCTGCTGCTGCAACGCGACGCCGACGCCATCGTGGCGCGGGCCGTGGCAAACCCGGTGCTGCCGTGATCGGGTGAAAGGGGGGCCGGCTTGCCGGCTCCCGCTGGATAACGAATTGCTGGCTCAGGTCGTGCCCAGCCGTTCGCGCGTGCGGCGGGCAACGTCGCGGGTCCACGGCGAAGCGGCCCAGTACCGCGCGGCGAACTGCTCGATCTCGGCGCGGTACTTCAGTGACAGGCCGATCATGTCGAGCCCCTCGATGAACATGCGACGGTGCCGCTCGGACAGCGCGAAACCGTGCGTGCCGATCGGCGTGGTGACCTGCATCGTCTCGACGTCGACCGACACCGTGTTGCCCGCGTACGCATCGACGGCGTCCATCAGCGCCTCGATGACCTCGCGCGGCAGCATGACCAGCAGCAGCCGGTTGTTCATCGCGTTCGAGTAGAAGATCTCGCCGAAGCTCGGGGCGATGACGGCCCGGATGCCGAATTGCTGCAAGCCCCAGACCGCGTGCTCGCGGCTGGATCCACAGCCGAAGTTGGCCCCGCCGACGAGGATGCGCGTGTCGGCATACGCGGGGCGGTTCAGCACGAAGTCCGGGCGCGGCTTGCCCTGGCCGTCGAAGCGCTGGTCGTACAGCACGCCCTTGTCGAGCCCTGCCTTGTCGATGCCGCGCAAGAACTGCTTGGGCATGATCTGGTCGGTATCGAGGTTCTCGAAGCGGATGGCGGCCGCCTTGCCGGTGATGCGGGCCTGCTCAGACATGTGCGGTCTCCAGTTTGCGGACGTCGGTGATCTTGCCGGTGATGGCCGCCGCGGCCGCCATGGCCGGGCTCATCAGGTGGGTAATCGCGCCGCGTCCCTGCCGGCCCTCGAAGTTGCGGTTGGTGGTCGACGCGCAGCGCACGCCATCGGCCAGCACGTCGTCATTCATCGCCAGGCACATCGAGCAGCCGGGCTGCCGCCATTCGAAGCCGGCGGCTGTCAGGATGTCGGCAATGCCTTCGCGCTCGGCCTGTGCCTTGACCGCGCCAGACCCCGGCACCACCATCGCGCGCACGCCGTCGGCCACGCGCCGGCCACGCACCACGCCGGCCACGGCGCGCAGGTCCTCGATGCGGCCATTGGTACAGGAGCCGATGAACACGTGCTGGATGGCCGTGCCTTCGAGCGCCGTTCCGGGCCGCAGGTGCGTGTACGACAGCGCCCGTTCCACCGAGCGCTGGCCCGCCTCGTCGATCTGGTCCTCGGGGAACGGAATGTGGCCGGACACCGGCACCACCTGGTCCGGGCTGGTGCCCCAGGTCACGTGGGGCTCCACGTCGCTCGCATCGAAGGTGAAGTCGAGGTCGAACACCGCGCCGGCATCGGTCTGGAGCGAAGCCCAGTGCGCCTGCGCGGCGGTGCGCTGATGCGCGTCCATGTCGGCGGCGCGGCGCAGCACGTAGTCGATCGACACGGCATCCGGCGCGATCAGCGCGCCGCGCGCGGCGGCTTCCACCGTCATGTTGCACAGCGTGAAGCGCGCTTCGACGCTGAGCGCCTGGATGGCCGAGCCGCAATATTCGACCACGTAGCCGCGCGCGCCCTGCGCGCCGATCCGGCCGATGATCATCAGGATCAGGTCCTTCGCGGTGGTGCCGGCCGGCAGCGTGCCGTCCACGCGGATGCGCATCGTCCGGGCCATGCGGTAGACCAGCGTCTGCGTGGCCAGCACGTGCTCCACCTCCGACGTGCCGATGCCGAAGCCCAGCGCGCCCAGCGCGCCATATGTGGTCGTATGGCTGTCGCCACACATGACGACCATGCCGGGGCGGATCATGCCGTGCTCGGGCGCCACCACGTGCTCGATACCCTGTAGCGTGTCATTGGTATCGAACAGCGGGATCTGGTGCTTTTCGCAGTTCGCGCGCAGGTTTGTCGCCTGCAGCGACGATGCCGGATCGGCGATCACGCGGATCTTCGTCGGGTGCGTGGGGATGATGTGGCTGACCACCGAGACGTTCTGTCCCGGCATCAGCACGCCGCGCCCCTGCTCGTGCAGCCCGGCGAATGCCTGCGGGCTGGTGTACTCGTTCATCAGGTGCAGGTCGCAGAACAACAGCACGTTGTCGTCGTCGATCCTGGCGACCGTGTGGGAATCGACCAGCTTGTTATATAGGGTACGTGGAGACATATTTGGCCTGTTTCACAATCATTCGGCGGTAATGCCGCGTTGCCGGATCAGCTGGGCCCATACCGGCAGTTCCTGCTCCAGCCGCTTGCGTGCCGCTTCCGGCGTGGTGGGCATCGGATCGAAGCCCTCCTTGGTCATGCGGTCGCGGGTGGCGTCGGCCGTCAGGGCGGCGTTGAGGGTGGCGTTCAGCTTGTCGATGACCGGCTTGGGCGTGCCCGCCGGCGCGAACACCATGAACCACGTCTCGAAGTTGTAGCCCGGCAGGCCGGCCTCGGCGGCCGTCGGCACATTGGGCAGCAGCGGCGAGCGCCGGGACCCGGTCACCGCCAGCGCGGTCAGCTTGCCGGCCTGCACATGCTGCTGGGCGGCCGAGATGACCGGGAAGCTCATGTCGACCTGCCCGGCGATGGTGTCGACCAGGGCCGGGCCGCCGCCGCGATACGGCACGTGGACGATCGACACATTGGCCACCGACTTGAACAGCTCGGCCGACATATGGAACGTGCTGCCGTTGCCGGCCGAGCCATAGGTCAGCTTGTCCGGCCTGGCCTTGGCCAGCGCGATCAGCTCCTGCAGGTTCTTGGCCGGGATCTTGTTGTTGACCACCAGCACGTGCTGCGACCCGGCCACCATGCCGATGGGCGCCAGATCCTTGAGCGTGTCGTACGGCATGCGCGGGAACAGGCCGGGGTTGATTGCCAGCGACACGGTTTGCAGCCCGATGGTGTAGCCATCGGCCGGCGACTTGGCCACGGCGTCCACGCCGATGTTGCCGCCCGCGCCCGCGCGGTTGTCGACGACGATCGTGCCGCCCAGGTTCTTGGCCCAGGCATCCGAGATCAGGCGGGCGGCGATATCGGCGCTGCCGCCCGGGGCGTAGGGCACCACGAGGCGCACAGGGCGCTGGGGAAAGGACTGCGCAAACGCGCTGCTCATGGCGGCGGCACACGCGATGCCAGCGGCAAGTCGATGGAATGTCATGGGGGTCTCCGTCCGGGTCGTTGTTGTGGAAAGCATCGTAGCACTTGCCCCCAGAAGCATAATTTAGGCAGAATCACATCTTTATTGCCTGCAATTCACCAATGGACGCGTTCTCCGACGTCGCCTTTTTCATGGCGATCAACAGGTTCGGCAGCATGGCTGCCGCCGCGCAGGAACTGGGCGTGACGCCGTCCGCCGTCAGCAAGCGGCTGCTGGCGCTGGAGTCGCGGCTGGGCGTGCGGCTGCTCAATCGCACCACGCGGCGCATCAGCCTGACGCCCGAAGGCGAGTCGTACCTGGTGGAAGGCGGCCGCATCCTGGCCGAACTGGAAACGCTGGAACGGGCGGTGGCCGGCAACAGCAGCACGCCCCACGGCCTGCTCAAGATCGGCGCGACGCTGGGCTTTGGCCGGCGGCACATCGCCCCGGCGCTGGCCGCGTTCGCGCAGGCGTTCCCCAAGATCGAAATCCAGCTCTACCTGAGCGAACGGCCGCTGAACCTGACCGAACTGGGGCTCGACGCCGTGATCCACTTTGGCGACCTGCCCGACGTGCGGCTCACGGCCCGGCTGCTGGCCAACAACCGGCGCCTGCTGGTGGCCGCGCCGTCGTACCTGGCACGCGCCGGCCTGCCGGCCACGCCGCGCGACCTGAGCCGGCACAGCTGCATCTTCATCCGCGAGGCGGACGAGACCTTCGGCACCTGGCACCTGCGCAACGGCACCCAGCAGGAGACCGTCAAGGTGCGCGGCACGATGAGTACCAACGACGGCGAATCGGCCGTGATCTGGGCGCTGGAAGGCCAGGGGCTGGTGGTGCGCTCGGAATGGGACATCGCCGACCATCTGCGCAACGGCAGCCTGTGCCGCGTGCTGCCGCAATGGCACTTCGCGCCGGCCGACATCCACCTGGTCTACAGCGGCAGCAGCTCCCGGTCCGACAGGATCCGGGTACTGGTCGACTTTCTGCTGGAACGGTTCGAGGCCCACCGCCAGGGCAGGCCGGGGGGTGAGGGGCGGTGGTGAGGATCGGGGACGTTCGCAGCCGCAACCGGCCAGTGCCTGTCCCCCGGCAAGCGTCCCGCCTACCGCACAAACACCCCCAGTCCCTCGTGATCGTAGTACTCCAGCCAGACCTGGTCGCTGGAGAACGTCGCGCGCGAGATCGTCCCCGGCGTGGCGTTCTCGTTGTGGAGCGTGAAGGTGAAGACGTCGCCGTCCCAGTGGGTCAGCGGCAGCACCAGCGGCCGGGCGCCCAGCGTCATGACCAGCGCGCCGCCCTGCTCGGCCACGGTCAGCGGGCCGTAGTAGTCGTTGCGATAGGTGCCGGTGTACGTGGACAGCGCGCGTGCCGGCAACGGGTTGGCCGGCGGCGACTGGCCCACCAGCCGGCCCTCGGGGACGAGCAGCGGCGCGAAGGCTTCAGTGAAGATCGCGTTCCAGTCGCGGCGGAAAGCGCCGTACTGGACCAGGTCGAGAAACTGGGCGTTGAGCGTTTCCGGGATACCGATCGGATAGCCGTTGGTCAGCGTGACGATGGCCAGGTTCAGCGACGGCACCGCAGTGAAACTGGTGGCCGCCCCCACCGCGAAGGCGCCCGAGTGGTTGTAGGCGGTCAGGCCCAGCTCGGTCGTGCCGACGTTGAAGCCGTAGCCGTAGTAGCCGGCGGGCCGGCCATCGACGGGCGGGCTGCTTTGCATCTGCTGCGTCAGCGCGGGCGCCAGCGCAGCGGCATCGACGATGCGCTGGCCGCCGTACTCGCCGCGCGCCAGCAGCATGATCAGCCACTTCGCCATGTCGTTGACCGACGAGCTGACGCCGCCCGCGGGCGATTGCGCGTCCGGCATCGTGCCCATGCCCTGCACCCAGGCGCCATTGACCTTCACGTGGCCGAGCGCGCGGTTGTCGCGCGCGGCGAAATCCGCGTAGCGCGAACTGGTGCGGGTCATGCCCAGCGGCTGGTAGATTGCCTGCGCGGACAGCGTGGCCCAGTCGATGCCGGCCGCCGTGGCCACGGCCTCGGCCGCCGCGGTCATGCCGAAGTTCGTGTACTCGTAGACCGCGCGCAGCGGATGCACCGGCAGGTAGCGCAGGCGCGTGAGCACTTCGCGCCGGTCATAGCCCATGTCTTCGAGCCGGTCTCCGGCGTGGTCAGGCAGGCCGGAGCGATGCGCATAGAGGTCGCCGACGGTGACCGCGGCGGTGGAATCGGGGTCCGATAGCTGGAACCATGGCAGTTGCCGGACCACCGGCGTGTCCCACTGGATGCTGCCCCGGCCCACCTGCCGCGCCACCACGGTAGCCCCGATGGGCTTGGAGACCGAGGCAAGCTGGAAAACCGTGTCGGCATCGACGGGCGCGGGATCGCTGACCAGCCGGCGGCCAAACCCCTTCGCATAGACGGTCTGGCCGTTGCGCACCACGGCCACGGCCATGCCGGGCACGCCGGAGCGGGTCATCAGGTTGCTGGCCAGCGTATCGAGCTGGGCGATGGCCTGCGAGACCTGCGCGTCCGGCACCGGGGCCGGACCCGGCGCGGGCGCGGGATCGTCATCGCCGCCACAGGCCGGCAGAGTGGGAATCAGCAGGCCGCCCAGTGCGGCGCCCAGGAAGCGGCGGCGATCATGCATGTTGCCCACGGTGGTCTCCCGGCAAGGCGCGGCAAGCGCGGATGCTTGGAATTTACTGTAAGCGCTGGCCGATGGCTTCCACGCCGTGCGGCGCACCGGCCCGTCAGCGTGGGGCAACGCACAGACAGGGCAACCGCGACGGCCCAGGCCAACCGGCGTATGATCGGCCACGTAGCGCCCTCGCCCGCCGGATCGCCGCGATGACTCCTCGCCCCCATCTGTCTCCCAAGCTTCACCTGACCGCGACGCATGGTTTTGCGCTGCACGACAGCCGGCAGCCGTCGTTCCGGCGCGAATGGCATACGCATGACTGCGGCATGCTGCTCTGGCCGCGCATGGGCCGGCTCAAGGCCGTGTGGGACGCGGCGCCGGACGATCCCGATACGCGGCACGCCGCCGCGCTGGTGCGTGGCACGGCTGTGCTGCTGCCGGCATCGACGTCCCATCTCACCGCCTCCGAACACGCGCGCCAGCATCACGGCGAGCTCTACCTGCCGCCCGACCGCATGCCGGGCGGCCACCGGATGGGCGCCATGCATCTTGACGCGCCGACCATTGCGATGCTCGAAGCGTTGCTGGCGCCGACGGTGACGCCGTCGAGCGCCGCGTGGCTGGTGCGTGCCATCGTCGAGCAGCTGGTGACGAGCCGGCCGCTGGCGATGCCCGGCGAGCCGGCATCGCTGGCCCGCCGCATGATGCGGCGCTTCACCCAGGCGCTGGAGCGCGACCTGCCGCTGCCAACCATCGACGCGGTGGCCGCCGAACTGGGCGTTTCGATCCGCCAGTTGCAGCGTGCATGCCAGACCGAATGCGGCGCCAGCCCCGTGGCCCTGCGCCGCCGTGTGCTGGCCGCGCATGCGCGGGCGATGATGGCTGCCGGCCGGTCTGCGGCCAGCGTCAGCGTGCAGCTTGGTTTTGCATCGAGCGGCCACCTGCACCGGCTGCTGCGCGACACGGCGGGGCCGGGCTAGCCAACCCGTTGCAATCGATCAGGCGCGCGCGACGAGCGCGTCGATCTCGATCTCGGTCCACGCGCAGTCGGGCAGGCTGGCCACGCCCAGCGCGCTGCGCGCCGGCAAAGGCTGGTGCGGAAACGCCACGCGCAGCACCGCCGATGCGGCGTCCAGCACCGCCGGATGCCGCGTGAAACTTGGCGCCGCGCGGATGAAGCCGCGCAGCCGCACCACCTGGATCACGCGCGACAGATCGCCGTTGCACGCCTGCCGCAACGCGGCCAGCGCATTCAGCACCGCGACTTCCACGGCCTGGCGGGCTGCAGGCACGTCGTCATCGGTCCGGCACTCGCCCGCCATGGCCACACCATCGCGGCGGCAGACCTGACCCGAGATCGACACCCATTGCACGTCGGCGCCGGCCGGTATCGCGCAGAACGGCGCATAGTGACCCCTGGGCGCCGACACCGGCGGCAAGGCCAAACCCACTGCCGCCAGCCGGGATTCGGGCGATTCCGGTTGAACCGGTGGCTGCACGCTCATTGCCCGCCCCACGTCGACGCACCGCTGAGCCAGCAGCCCACCGTGTTGCCCTGTGCATCGAGCCGGGGTGCCACCAGAATCTCCGACGGGCTGCCCATCGCGTCGCCCTGCCATACCGCAATCGATGCGATGGCGGCGCTGCCCAGCAGGCCCTGGCCGGCCAGATAGCCCCAGAGCGCGGCCGCCGCGATGCCGGTGGCCGCATCCTCGGGATAGCCCGACGACTTCGGGAACTGGCGGGCATGCACCACGCGCCGGCCGTCCGGCAGCGTGTCGCCCCAGGCATAGGGATAGAGGCCCGTGGAACCGATCGATGCGCACAGCGCTTCCATGGTGGCGAAGTCGGGACGCAAGGCATCGAGCGCGGCAACCGATGGCAGCTCCACCAGCGTCTTCACCCGGCTGGTGGCCGCGTTGGTGGCGGGCCACGATCCGGCGGGCAGGCCCATCTGCGCCGCCACGCGATCGCACTGGTCCGGCGCCAGCGCTTGCGTCCGCACCGCGGGCTGCGAGATCCATGCGCGCTGCCCCGCCTCGTCCCAGCGCGCCTCGACCACCCCGCTCAGGGTGTCGATGCGCGCGGTCGGCGTGGTCCAGTCGCCCCACTGCCGCAACGCCCAGAGCGTGCCGACGGTGGCGTGGCCGCACATTTCCATTTCGTGCTGCGGCACGAAGAAGCGAAAGCGCCAGTCGCAACCGTTGGCGCCGGGCAGCACGAACGCCGACTCGTGCCCGTGCCGGGCCGCCACGGCCTGCATGGCGTCCGCGCTCATGCCTTGCGCGTCAGCCACCAGCGGCACCGGGTTGCCGCCCTGTCCGTCGCGCACGAACACGCGCACCATGTCCACCTTATTCACCCGTGGCTCCCACCGACTTCGCAATCGCGCCCCAGTACGGAATGTCCTTCTGGACCGCTGCCTGCAGCGCGGCCGGCGTACCGGGACGCGCCGTCACGCCCTTGCCGGCCAGGTCGTCGGCCACGGCCTTGTCGGCCAGCACCTTGTTCAGCGCCGCGTTGAAGCGCTCGACGATGGCCGCCGGGGTGCCCTTCGGGAACGCGATGCCGTACCAGAGTTGCTGCTCGAAGTCGCGCACGCCCTGGCTGGCGAACGTCGGCACATCGGCCAGCAGCGGCGTGGGCGCCGTCGTGGCAATCGCCGTGATCTTGCCGGCCTTGATGTATGGCGCCAGGCCCACGGGGTTGTCGAACATGATCTGCACCTGCCCGCCGATCAGGTCCGTATAGGCCGGCGCGGCACCGCGATACGGCACGTGCACCAGCGGCACGCCCGCCAGCTTCTGGAACTGCTCGCCCATCAGGTGCGACACGGTGCCCACGCCCACCGAGCCAAAGCTGTGCTGCGACTTGTCGGCCTTGAGCCGCGCGATCAGCGCCTTGGCATCGCGCGCCTGCAGCGTGTTGTTGACAGCCAGCACGTACGGCGACGTGCCGATGAAGCCCGCGTAGCTGAAATCCTTTGCGGGGTGGTAGGGCAGCTTGGGATAGAGCGCCACGCTGACCGCGTGCGTGCTGGTGGTCACCACGCCGGCCGTGTAGCCGTCGGCCGTGGCGCGCGCCACGTACCCCGAGCCCAGCGTGCCGCCCGCGCCGCTGCGGTTGTCGATGACCACGGGCTGGCCCAGTTCGCGTTGCAGTTGCGGCTGGATCGACCGGACCACGAGATCGGTGCCGCCGCCCGCAGGAAACGGCACCACGATGACGACGGGCCGCGCCGGCCACGTTTCGGCGTGCGCGGCGCCGGTGCTGGCCGCAAGGGTCAGGCCGAGCGCCAGCGCGGCGTGGCGCACGGCGCTGGCGGGAAGGGACAGGATCGACACGGGTTGGCTCCTTGCTTGACGTGCAAGCAGTCTAGGCACGGGGTGCCGGGCTATCGAACCGGAACACGACGGCGCGCGATCCGGAATGCGACAGGGGCGGCGGGATGCGCTGGGACTTTGGTCCAATGGATGGACGGCGGCGAACGGCCTACCGTGTGCGGAGTCGATTCCCGATCTCTGGGGGAGGCACGAGCATGCCGACTGTCCATCCGCCCCAAGTCGTCACCGCCGCCGCGCCCGCGCCGGGCCTGGATGTGGTGGACCGGGTGTCCGAAATGTGTTTCGGGCTCTACATGGCGCTGACGTTCGTGGGCGCCGTCGCCTCGGCCTCGGGCGGGTCTGACACGCCCGAGACCATGCTGCGCGCGGCGCTGGGCTGCAACCTCGCCTGGGGACTGGTCGACGCCATCATGTACCTGGTGCGCACGCTCGCCGGGCGCGGCATGTTGCAGAAGCTGGCGGCCACCGTGCAGGACGGCAACCCGGCCACCGGCATCGCTGCGATCCGCGACGCGCTGCCCCCGGCCATGAACCCGCACATCGCCGACGACGACCTGGAGCCAATGCGGGCGCGGCTGGCAGCGGGCGCCACCGTGGCGGCGCGGCCTTCGCTGAACCTTCGCGATGGCCTGGCGGCGATCCGCATCTTCTGCATCGTCGTGTTGTCGACGTTTCCCGTGGCCCTGCCGTTCGTGCTGCTGCACGACGTGGGTACGGCGCTCATCGTGTCGAGGGTGCTGACGCTGATCATGCTATTCGTCGGCGGCGCCGCGCTGGGCCACTACGGCGGCATGAACCCGTGGCGCGCCGGGTTCGGCATGATGGCGCTGGGCGTGGCGGTGACCGCGGCGGTCATCGCGCTGGGGGGCTGAGATGCGGGCGGGGTGGGCCTTGGTCGGCCTTGCACTGGCCTGCGGCGGGGTCCAGGCCCAGCAAGTGGCCGTCGACCCGCCCGACGCCGGCGGCGACGCGCCGGCGGCCTGGAGCTTCCTGGCGACCGGCTTCTGGAACATGCCCCGGCCGGAAGGCAACTACGGCTCGGGCATCTTCGCCGCCGACCGTGGCGCGCTTCACCTGGAAGCGCGCATCAACTACGAGGCGCTGGACGCCAAGTCCGGCTTTATCGGCTGGTCGTTCTCGGGCGGCGAGAAGATCCAGTACAAGGTGACGCCCATCGTCGGATTCGTGGCGGGCAGCGCCCACGGCCCCATTGCCGGCGTGGAGGCCAGCCTGTCGGTCGGCAAGTTCGACTACTACATCGAAGCCGAATACCTGCCGGGAACGGGGTCCACCACGCCCTACACCTATGCCTGGAGCGAACTGGGCTTCCGGCCGGTGCAATGGCTGCGGCTGGGGCTGGTCGCGCAGCGCACCCGCATCTACGGCGGCGACCGCGAGTTCCAGCGCGGCGGCATGCTGCAACTCACGTACGGCAAGGTCACCGGCAGCGTGTACTGGTTCAACCCGAAGTCGCAGGAGCAGGTGGTGATTGCCGCGGTGACCGTGGCGTTCTAGCGGATGTGGCACGGTGCAAGGGACGTCCGCTTTTCGACCTTGCGGGACAAATGACGAATACTGTATATTTATACAGTATCTCGTGGCTGCCGTTTCTGGCGCTGCGCGTCCTCACCCCACATCGAAAAGGCCATCATGTTCGTGGATCGCACCGAAATCATCAACGCCGCCAAAGCCCTGCGCGCCAGCCAGGAAGAATCCCGGTACAGCCGCCTCGTCGCGCTTGCGAACAAGCAGCTCAAGGCGATGCACAGCGCGATCCAGAAGGGCAAGGAAGAGTTCGAGACCACGCTGGTGCTGGAAATCAACGAAGACAACCCCCAATCGGCACTGGAACCCCGCGCCCAACGGCTCGCCGACGACCTGCGCGCACAGGGCTATGCCGCCACGGTGAGCACGTTTGCCGAAGTGAACACGGACCGTTTGAACTGGACGCCGAATATCACGGTCGTCATTGGGCTGGGGGAGATTGCGGAGGGGGTTGCGGCGTAGGGTTACCAGCGGGACAGGTCCGTTTTTCTCAGGCGGAGGGAGGGCGCCAGACGGGCCCAGCCCCCCCTAATCGCCGTTACCAGCGATAACGTACGCCGAGTTTGGCGCCGATTGCATTGCTGTCGCCGAAGTCCTGCACGCTGGTGCGCGCCAGCAGTTCGCCATAGACCGTGTAGCGGTCGTCATCCCAGTTCAGCGAAGCGCCGATGCCCAGGCCAGCCCACAGCGCCTGTTCCTTGCTGACGACACTGAGGTCGGCCACGCGTGCCGACGTGCCGTGCAGGAAGTCGTAGTACAGGTTCGTGATGCCATAGACGTGCGAGCGGCTCGTCTTGCCGTTGCCGGCCGCCCACCTTGCCTCGTGGTCGAGCGACACGCCCAGGCGCGAGACCAGGCTGTTGCCGTTGTCGCGCGACACGTTGGCGCCGTATTGGTCGGTGAAGGCGTCGAACCGCACCTGCGACCAGGCGAGCTGTGCCTGCGGCGTGATCGACCAGTTGCCGCCCAGCGCCAGCTGGTGGCCGGCTTCCAGGCTGGTGGCCACGCCGCTGCCCCGGTTGCCATTCGCCAGCTTGGTCGCCAGCGTCGACGAACGGATATCGGTGTCGTACCACGTCACCGTTGCGCGGGCATCGACATAGGCACCATTGTTGCCGTACCACGTGGCCGTTCCGCCAAAGCCATAGCCAGTCGCATCGACCGAACCGTTGCCCAGCATCGACGATACGTTGGAATTGGCGATGCCGTAGTGGAAGGTGGGGCCTACCACCAGCGTGCCGGCGTCGTTCTGGATGACCGGGGCGTCAACACCGCCCTCGAACTTCCACATGCGGACGTTGTAGCTGGCGCTGGTGGTGCTGGTCGACGGGTCGACATGGGTGGTGGAGCCCTCCACACGCGCCCACGCGCCGCGGCCGATGATCGGCTTGCCGGCGTCCTGCTCGGCCTGCACCGAGGCGTTCGGGGACCACGAGCGATTGCCCACGCGCTGCTGCAGCGTGCCAAGTTCATTGAAGCGCTGCAATACGCTGGAATAGGCTTCATACAGCGGCACGGTCGGGGCCAGCAGCGGGGCCGCAGCGGTGGCCGTGCCCGAGTTGCCTGTCGGGGCTGTTTCGGCCAGCGTCGAACGCAGATACCAGTCGCCATCGTCGGGCGTCGATACGCCGTTCTTGGCCAGGCGATACGCATACGCACCCGCCAACACCGCCTGCTCGCCCTGATAGGTATAGTCGCCGGCCAGTGTGAAGGTGCCATGCGATGCGCCTTGCACGTCGATGATCTTGATCCCCTCGACGGTCGGAGCGCCGGTGCCGCCGACCTTCACGGCGCGGATCTGGCTGGTGCCAGACGTGTCGCCGGTGACCACCATGCGTCCGGTGGCCGAGCTATCGCCGCCAAATACCGTATTCACGCGCACGGTGCCGCCATTGCCGATGTAGTTGCCGGCGATGGTCAGCACGCCCGCGCCGCCGCCCGGCGTGACCGTGCCGCTGTTGGTGACATTGCCGAAGATCGTGCCGCTGCCGGACAGCGTACCGGCAGCGTTGACCGTCACGGGGCTGGTGATCGAGCCATCGATGCCCAGCGTGCCGAGGTTGACGATGGTCGGGCCGGTGTAGGTGCTGGCCGCCGTCAGCACCGTGGTGCCGGTGCCGTTCTGGGCTAGGCCGCCGGCACCGGAGACGATGCCGCCGTAGGTGTAGCTGTCCGAGCGGTTGAAGGCCAGCGTGGCGCCGTCATTGACGACGACATTGCTGGCCAGGCTGCCGCTGTTACCGCCATTGCCGATCTGCAGCGTGCCTTGTTGCACCGTCCACGGCGTGGTCACCGTGCCGGTCCCGATCAGCGCCCACGTGCTGGTGCCGGTCTTGGTGAAGGTATCGAAATAGCGGTACTGTGCCGCGTCGCCGATGGTGGACACGTCGAACACGCTGTTGGTGGCGCCGCCAAGGCGGAAGGCGTCGTTGGTATCGGTGGCGCTGGCGACCACGTTGCCGATGATGTTGGAGCCGGCCTGCAGTTCGAGCGCAGAGACGCCTGTGCCGGTGGCAAATTCGATGGCATTCGCGTAGCCGGTGCCGGCGCGGATGGTGCCGGAGTTCAAGATCGTAATGGAAGGCGTGCCCGATTGAACATAGACCGCCACGTTGCCGACCCCGCCCTCGACAAGACCGGAGTTGTCGAGCGAGGCCCTGACACCGCCCGTGAAGCGGATGCCACGGCCGCCGCCCGCGCCGCCGCTCAGGTCGGCACCGCCTCGAATGGTGCCTTGGTTGACGAGGCTGCTGCCCGTGGTCACGTTCACGTTGACGCCGACTCCCGCCACCCCGCCAGTACCATCGCCTCCCACAATCAGACCCGTCGCCGAATTGACGAGATTTGCCCCGGTCGACAGCGACACGCCGGAACCCAAGCCGCTCACGCTCAGATCGGCGCCGGTCGCACTGCCTCCCTTGATCGAGCCATTGTTCACCAGGCTGGTGTTGGCCAGCACCGACACGGCTGCGCCGCCACCGCTGCCGGCCACCGTGGAGTCGCCGCCAGTCACGGTGCCATTGATGACAGCCTGGCCGCCGCCGTTGAGAACGAGCGCGGTGTTCGCCGTGGCGCCGGCCGTGCCGGCATAGTTCCCGTTAAAGATAAGCGGCGCCGCGGTCGACGTGACAAAGTTGCCCACGGCGGCATCATTCTTGGAGAGTACAAAGCCGTTCGTGTCGATCGTGATCGGCTTGGTGGGGGCCGGGACTGCCAGGACACCGGACACTGTAAAGCTCGCAGTCAGGCGAATGACCGCGCTCTGGTCCCCGTCAGCATTGGCCGCCGCCATGGCGGTCTGCAATTCGGCCAGGTTTGAGGCGAAGTACTCGCCGGCGGACGCCCCTATCGGAAATAGCAGTGCGACGCCGAGCGCGATAGCAGAAGCTTGCGGCGCGCACACCCCGGCGCGTCGGATTCCACGACAAATGTTGGACTGCATGGATCTACCCTTATATGTATTGTTTTTGCTACAAAGACGTAGCGGGGGTGATGGTAGATCACGCCATGACGTTATGTAACGGCTGCAAGCGGAAGATGTCGCGGGACGGCTACGGTTATCAGCGTGGCCGAACCGCTCACGTCCCGCCTGTCTTGCAACGCTAGAACCTCCAGCGCAAACCCACCGTGCCAGTGTGGTCCTGGTTGCCGCCGCCGAACTGGCCGGTATAGCGCAAGGCAAGCGTGGCCATGGGCGAGATGGCGAAGTCGGCGCGTAGTTCGGCCAACGCCGCGTTCTGCGCGATCGGCGCGCCGGTCACTGTGAACGGTTGGCTACCGTCGAAGGCGAGCGTGGTAGCCGGGCGGATATCGCCGAAAGCATGGCGCCAGCCCGCTCCCACGTAGACTGCCGCGTCAGTACCAGCCACCCGGCCACGCGCGCTGGTACGCAAGCCAAGCGTGGTCGTGGTCAGCGTGTTGCTGTCGCCGGGGCTGTGCAGCGCCGCCGAGCCGCCCGTTTCCGCAAAGCTCCGCGTGCGTGTGTCGCTCCAGGCCACGCCGGCGTACGGTTCGAGCTGGGTGGCCGCCGATAGCGGCATGGCGAAGCCAGCTTCCGTAAAGACTTGCGCCGTGCTGGCGTGATAGCTGGCCGTCAGGGACTGTACCGTGCTGCCGCCCAGATTCGCCTGCCGGTCCGTGTCGGCGTCGTGCCAGCTATAGGCGGTGCCGAACAGCCACTTGAGCTTGCCGCCGCCGAGCGTGAACGCGCGGCCCCCATACAGCGTGGCGCTGAACGAATCCGTGATCGCGCGCGAGGATCGCTCGCTCACGCGCAGCGTGCTATTGGCGTAGCCGAACGCTCCGCCCACGCGCCAGCCCTGCCCTACTGCGCCATCGCCACCGAGATAGAATCCGCCGGTCTGCTGGCTTGCGGACGCTGCATCAGCGCTCCCGTGGAAGCGTTGCCAGTTGCCCAGTACCTCCACCCACAGCGGCTGGGCAGCGGAGATAGGCATCGCAGCGGCCGGCACGGCGCCGCCCAGCTGCGCAATCGGCGCGCCGGGCAGCATGCCGGCAGACAGGCTGTCGTTCAGATGCGCGACCGGCACCGCCCGTGCCCCACCCGCCAGGGTCATCAAGCCCGTCGCCACGCTGGCGTGCGCTTCGCCGGAGAGGCTGTCGAAGACGGCGGGCGGCGCACCCGCCGGCAACGTCACCACGGCTTCGTGCACGGGGTTGCTGTCCGGCAAGGTCTCCAGTGCGTTGGCCACGGCACGCTGGTTGCCCGTCACGGCCGCATCGGCAAAGCGCATCGGACGCGGGGTGGCACCGCCCGTGCCGCCCGTGCCGCCTGTGCCGGCCCCAGGAGCCGGATCGACCGGCGAACCAGGTTCCGGCGCCGTGACATCTTTGCGCGTGAGCGCCAGCGTGACCTCGTTGGCGCCGTAGGTCAGGGTCGGTTCAAGGAACGCGTAGTTGGAGGCCGTCGAGGCAAAACGCCCCTGCAGCGCCCCGGCAGTCAGGATGGTGTAGCGACGGGTGGAGGCAAAGTTGCCGTCAGGGCCCACATGGACCGCCGCACCCGCGAGCGTCGCCGTGCCGCTGACCGCCACGCGATCGCTTGCCGACGAAGCTGGATCGGCCTCGATGCGATAGGTCGAGCCGGCGGCCAGCGTCAGGTCGCCATGCACGGTCAGCGTGCCGATGGAATTGCCTGGGGCCAGCGTGCCGCCCGACGCAATCACGGTATTGCCCACGCTGCCCACCCCGCCGAGCGTCGCACCGTTGTTCACCGTGACCGCACCCATCACACTGCCATTCACCGCCAGCGTGCCCGCGTTCACCGACGTCGCACCGGTATAGGTGTTGGCACCGCTCAAGGTCAGCGTGCCAGTGCCCACCTTGATGAGCCCCCCGCCGCTGCCGCCCCCCGCGCCGCCATCCTCGATCGTGCCGCTCACTGTCGTCGAGGCATTGTCACCACCCACCGTGAGCATGTTCTGACCAAGCTGGAAGCGGCCTGCCCCTGCAATGGCGCCGGCACTGATCCGGTGGTCAAGCGTCGGACCGAACGTGCCTGAGAAATCGACCCGGCCACCTGCCTCCGCTACGAGCGAGGCGTTGCCGCCGGTACTCCAGCCCCAGAATTCGGTCAGGCTGCCGCTACGGGTGGTGACCCGGCTGTTGCCGCCATTGCTGCCTTCCTGGAATGACATCGTGCCGCCGTCGTTGACGATGGTGGCATTGGCCGCCGTGCTGCTGCCCAGCAGATAGGTGAAGCCGCCGAGGTTCGTCACCTGCGCGTTGCCGAGCGTCCCGGCGCCGAAAAGCTGGATGTAGCCGGACCGATTGGTGAGCTGACGTCCACCGAGGTCAAAGTTGCCGTACAGGCGCAGCGTGGCGCCCCCGTCCACACTCACCGCCCCTGTGCCGAGCGCACCGTTGACGTTGGCGCTTAGCATGCCGGCATTGACCTGCGTGCCGCCGGAATAGGTGTTCACGGCGTTCAGATCCAGCGTGCCGCCCCCGGTCTTGGCGAGGCTGCCTGCACCGTCGATCGCACCGCTGTGGGTCAGCGTACCGTTCGCAACCTCGAAGGTGCCGCCATCCGCGCCCAGCGTGGTGCCCCGCGCGGTCGTCATGGTTGCCGTGGTCCGCAGCGTGCCGCCGTTCAGCGCCAGCGTGCCGGCTGCGTCGCCGAGGTTGGCGTCCGAGGCAACCGCCAGGGTGCCGCCCAGGATTTTCCAGTTCGTGACGTCGGTATTGGTCCCGGCAAGCGTCCACACCGACGCACCAATCTTCTCGAAATGCTCGAAACCGCGGTAAAGGCCAGCGTTGCCAATGCCGCCGGCAAGCGTGGAAGTGCCAGTGTCGCCGGCCAGCACGAATGTGTCGTCTGTGCCGTTGGCCTCGATTGTTCCCACGGCGCTGTTGGTCCAGAACTCGAAACGGTTTCTACCGTTCGTGAACTGGACAGCGGCCGCGCCGAAGCCGCCTGACAGGATGGTCCCCTTGTTGACGATGGTCAGGTTGCTGCCGCGCACGCCCACGCCAGACGCGCCTGCGGTGCCGAAGTTGGCACGCGAACCATCGTTGTTCATGCCGCCCAGGCCACCGGCGCCCCCGGAGCCCCCTGCGATCGTGCCCTCGTTGAGCAGCGTCGAGCCGCTGGCGAGCTCCATGCCGGTGCCGCCCTTGCCGCCGCTGCCGCCTTGGCTGGCGTACAGGTCGTAGACACCGTCTCCGCCCGATCCCCCTGCCCCGCCGCCGCCGCCGAACACGACCGCACTTGCTTCGATATGGACGGTGGCCGCACTGGTCACCGACATGCCGACGCCGCCGTCGCCGCCATTGCCCGCGCCCTGGAAGTTCGCCGTCGGCTTGGAACCGCCGCCATTGCCACCATTGCCGCCTCGGCCGGCGGACACCACGGCGCCCGCCTTGACCGCGATTTCCGCACCGCCAGCGTGGACCGCGCCATACCCGCCCTCGCCGCCACCGCCCCCTGCGCCCAGGTAGGCCGCAGGCGGAGACGACGCATCGCTACCGCCATTGCCGCCCGTGCCGCCGCTCCCGCCCAGGATCGCGGTAGAAATGGCAAGCGGTGCAGAGCCCACGATCAAGCCGTCCGCGCCACCGCCGCCGCCGCCGCCGCCACTGGCCGCAAACGCGAGGTTGTCGAAGGCACCGTCGCCGCCAACGCCGCCGCTTTGCCCCGGTGCGGTCCCTGCTGCGCCGGCTGTATTGCCGGGCACTGTCATGTACTGGCTGATGCCGCCTTGGCCGCCGGCTGCATTGCGCGCGCCACCGCCGCCACCCGTGCCATCCCCATCCAGGACGGTCGGTCCGTTCTGGCCAGACGCGCCCTGGGCGAAGCCGCCCAATCCGCCTGGTGTTGGAGCGCTATACCCGCCGGCACCGCCATTGCCACCGGCGGCTTGCACCGGCGTCGCGGCGAGGGACATCGAGAGAATGGAAACGGCGCCGGCAATGGCGCGCAAGCACGGCTGTTCACCGGCGGCGAGGCGTAAGCGTTTTGTCATGCAGATTTGTGGCCGGCCAGGCCGGCGACCCTTTTTCCCTGCGCGGCCGCCAGCTGGTTGCCAGCTATGCACGCGCCATCGTCGTTTTAGTTCTTGCGGTCGGGCTCCCGTGCGAACGGTCGTGGCTTGGGCATCAACCCGAGCCATGCACAAGGAGGCCATCCTCGAAGCGGGATTTTCTCAACTCCGACGGTGGAAAGATACGCTTTGCCGACCTGTCACCCTGATGCCTGCCCTGGTTGTCGCTTTTGAACGACTCCGCTTCAGTGGTTCAGACGCGCGGCAGATGGGTTGCGACAGCGGTCAGCCGCGTCGCCTCATTGGCGCTGTAACGCGCCACCGCTCGCCCTCAACTCCCCCGCCAACCGCCTATACTCCCATCGTCCCTTCACCCCTTCATGAACTATGGAATACGCTCCTGCCATCAGCCAGCTTGCTGGCCTGCTTGCCGATCCCGGCCGGGCGGCGATGCTCTGGGCGCTGATGGACGGTAGTGCGCGGCCGGCGGGGGAGCTGGCGGCGATTGCCGGGTTGTCGGCGTCGTCCACCAGCGGCCATCTGGCGCGGTTGTCGGAAGGCGGGTTGCTGGCCGTGGAATCGCGCGGTCGCAACCGGTATTACCGGCTGGCAGCGCCGGAGATCGGGGTGGCGATCGAGGCACTTGCGACGGCGTCGCTGGCCAGCCAGCCGCCGCGTCTGCGGGCTGTGCCGGTGTCGCGCGCCACGCCGCCCGCGTTGCGGCAGGCGCGCACCTGCTACGACCATCTGGCCGGGGAACTTGCGGTGGGGCTGTTCGAACGAATGTCGCAGGCAGGGTGGCTGGCCGTGGCGGGCACGCGCGTGGATCTGACGGCCGATGGCTCGCAGGCGCTGGCGCTGCTGGGCATCGACCTGGCCGCCGCGCGGCGCAAGCGGCGGCAGTTTGCGTGCACGTGCCCGGACTGGAGCGAGCGCAAGCCGCATCTGGGCGGCGCGCTGGGTGCCGCCCTGCTGGAGACCATGCTCGACAAAGGCTGGATCGAACCGACCCGCACGTCGCGCGCGTTGCGCGTGACGCCGCGCGGGCATCGTGAAATCGTAAAAGTGGCCGCATGAACGGAGACCACTGGCCACCAAGGAGCCACGGATGGCAATAGAACTGGACGACGACGCGCAAGACGCCGTGAGCCGGCTGTTCGCGCTGATCAACCTGGGGGACACCCAGCAGACCACGCGGCACTTCGCGCTGTTCGAAGAAGCGCTGGAAGACGCCGAGGAGGACGAGGCCGACGCCGACATGCTGCTCTTCCAGATCAAGGAGATCATCGACTGGGAGGCCGGCTTCTATGTCGACTGGAAGGATGCCGAGTCCTTCATCGGCTGCCTGAACCAGCTGTGCGAGCGGATCGACCTGGAGATCGACTGGGGCACCGACGACCCCGAGGACGAGGACTTCCTGGAAGGCACGAGCGTGCCCGAGCTGATGGAGCTGGCGACCGACCAGCTACGCGTGGCCGGCTACACGCTCTGGAACTGGGATACCGGCGGCGACGCCTACGCGGGCTGGATCACGCGCAGCGAGGACGACGACGAGATGCTGGAGATCGCCGACACGCTGGCCTTCGACCTGCGCAGCGGCGACCAGCCCTACTGACCCGGCCCGCCGCGCGGGCCCTGCTCAGCCGAGCGTGGCGATGGCGGGCGCGCCGTCGGGGTCTTGCAGCGACGCGGCCAGTGCCTCCGGCACCAGCGCGGACGCATCCGGCTGCAGGGTCGCCGCCAGGCGCGTGACCGGGCGGCGCGTCTCCGGCACGCCCAGCGTTTCCTCCAGCGCGTTCAGGAACGCGCGCACGCTGGCCGGCATCAGCTTGCGCGCGGGCATCAGCACGTAGACCTTGAGCGGCGACGACGAATAACCGGGCAGCACGCGCACAAGCTGGCCCTGCACCAGTTGCTCGTGGACGAAGCGCGGCGACAGCCGCGTCACGCCCAGCCCGTCGACGGCCGCCTGCAGCCGCACCTCGGCGTTGTGCGTACAGATGCGCGGCTGCACATCGAGCGAGTACGTCTGCACGCCGTCGCGCTCGAATTCCCAGTGCGAGTCGTCCAGGTTGCCGACGGTCGGCCAGCCCTGCAGGTCCTGCGGCGCGTGCGGCAGCCCGCGTTCGCGGATCAGCGAAGGCGCCGCGTAGAACGCCCGCTCGATCAGCACCACGCGCTTGCTGGCGAACGAGCTGTCGTGCAGGCCGGTATCGGTCATGACGAAGGCCAGGTCGTACCCGTGGCGGATCAGGTCGGGCTGGTCCCAGGCCATGTCGAGCTGCACGCGCAGCGACGGATGCAGCTTCAGCAGCCGGTTCACGGTCGGCGCCAGGTGCTGCGAGCCCACCTCGTACGGCGTGGCGATGCGCAGCGTGCCGCTGACCTCGGCGCTGACCGACGCCGCTTCGGCGCTGATCTCGCGCAGCGCGCCAAACAGCGGCGCCACGCGGTCGTACAGCTGCTGGCCGCGTTGCGTCACGCGCACGCGGCGGGTGGTGCGCTCGAACAGCCGCACGCCGAGCTGGCCCTCCAGCCGCGCCACTGCCGCGCTGGCTGACGACTTTGGCACTTCCGCCAGTTCCGCCCCCTGCGTGAAGCCGCCGCCTTCCACCACGCGGCAGAAGATTTCCCAGTCCTTCCAGTCGATCGTTTTCATGCAGGCCCTTCGAAGCGAGATACCGGGAAAACCCTTACCCGATGGGCCGCGATTGTCCCACAACGCGAACAATCGTGAAGTCCACGTGCCCGGTAGGGACATTACGGGATGGTGACAGCGCGATGACATCCCGCCCTGTAGAGCGATTTATTCGCACCTTCCTTGACGGTTGACCGGGAAAACCTACATTGAGAATCAATTGCATCCCGGCCTAGGATGCTTGGCATTGCCCGATGGGCTTTTTTGCGAGGAGTCGAGCCATGTACAAGAAGATCGCCGCCGTAGCCGTCGCCGGACTGTTCTCCACCGCCGCGCTGGCCGGCGCCAACTGCGCCAAGCATCCGAAGTCCGAATGGATGCCCGAGGCCGATGCCAAGGCCAAGATTGCCGCGCAGGGCTACAACATCAAGAAGTTCAAGATCGACGGCAACTGCTACGAGATCTACGGCACCACCAAGGACGGCAAGAAGGCCGAGATCTACTTCGATACCAAGACGCTCGACATCGTCAAATCCGAAATCGAGAAGTAGACATGGCCACCCCGGCGGATCGGGTCCGGACGTCCGACTCGATTCGCGTCTGGGACCTGGCCGTCCGCTTCACGCACTGGAGCGTGGCGGCCATCGTCCTCTATGACGTGATCGACGATTCCGGCGACCAGATGCACCGCGTGCTGGGCTACGTGGCGGCCGGGCTGGTGCTGTTCCGCATCCTGTGGGGTTTCATCGGCACCGAGCACGCGCGTTTTCGCGCGTGGCTGCCGCGCCCTGCCGGGGTGCTGGCGTACAGCCGCGCGCTGCTGCGCGGGCGGGCGCCCCGGTTCATCAGCCATACGCCGCTGGGCGCCGTGACGATGCTGGCGATGTGGGCGCTGATCCTGGCGCTGGCCGTCACGGGCTGGATGTCCCGGCTCGATCCGTTCTGGGGCGAGGACTGGCCGATCGACATCCACCGCTGGCTATCCAACACGCTGCTCGGGCTGGTCGTGCTGCATGTGGCGGCGGCCATTGCGATGAGCATCAAGGGCCGGGAGAACCTGATCGGCGCGATGCTCACCGGATACAAGCGCCGGGGGCGCGACTAGTCGCGCGTCGGCCATGGCGTGGCGGTGGCCTGCGGCGGCGCGGTTGCCAGGGCTGTGGGTGTCGCCGGTTGGTCGGCTGGCCCTCTCCCCCAACCCCTCTCCCGCGCGCGGGAGAGGGGAGCACCCAGACGGCATTTCAAGCGTGATCGGTTTGCTCCCCTCTCCCGCCTGCGGGAGAGGGGCCGGGGGTGAGGGCCGGCCGCCCAACAGCCGCCATCGCCAGCAGAAAATGAAAAAGCCCTGCTCGATGAGCAGGGCTTTTGAATTGGTGCCCAGAAGAGGACTCGGTCACCCATGCGCGACCCCGGGGTTGCGCTTGCAAGCGCAACCCATTCGAGTCCTCGCGGGCAGTCCTCAAGGACTGCCCTTTCTGGGCCTACAAATGAAAAGACCCTGCTCGTTGAGCAGGGTCTTGGAATGGTGCCCAGAAGAGGACTCGAACCTCCACAGTGTTGCCACCGCTAGGACCTGAACCTAGTGCGTCTACCAATTCCGCCATCTGGGCTTCGTTTCGCTGCATTGCTGCTGCGACGCGAGCCGCGAATTCTACAGAAGGTTTGGGAATTTGCAAGCCCTTTGTGGCAAGGGCGTGAAATCAGCTGTTCTGCACGCCCAGGTACAGGCTGCCGTCGAGCACGTAGCGGTTGCGGCCGGCGCGCTTGGCGCGGTACATCGCGCTGTCGGCGCGGTGCAGCAGCGGCTCCAGCCGGGCGGCGTCCGGCACCGCGCATACGGCGCCGACGCTGATCGTCACGTACGGCTGCACCGGCGTGCCGTTGTGCGCGATGCCCAGTTCGCGCACGGCGGCCACCATGGCGCGGGCGACGGCGCGGGTTTCTTCCATCGACGATTCGGGCAGCACCACGGCGAATTCCTCGCCGCCCAGGCGCGCGCAGAACTGGGCGCCGCGCAGCACGCCGACCAGCGCCGCCGCCACCTGCCGCAGGCATTCGTCGCCGCGCGGGTGGCCGTAGAGGTCGTTGTACTGCTTGAACAGGTCGACATCCAGGATCAGCAGCCCCAGCTCGGTGCCCCGCTCCCATGCGCGCGACACGGCCGCGTGCGATTCGCGCTGGAAGTAGCGCCGGTTCGGAATGCCGGTCAGCGCGTCGATGTCCAGGTCGGCCTGCACGCGCGACAACTGCTCCGCCGTCTCGCCAAGCTGCGTGGCCAGCGCCAGTTCGCGCGACTGGTAGCGGCTGACGTCGCGCATGAACACCAGCAGGCCGATCTGCCGGCCGTCCATGCGGCATACCGGCTCCACGGCCACCTCGTAGCCGGCGCCCTCGGGAATTGCCGAAGCACCACTGCCCGGCTCGCCGAGCGCGCGATGCCAGAGCGCCGGCGGCATCTGCCCGCGCCGCAGCTCCGGCACCAAGCGCGCGGCGGCCGGGTTGAACTCGACCACCCGCCCGTCGCCGCCCAGGATCACGCAGCCCTCGCGGATCGTGTCGAACACGCGCAGCCGGGCGTAGTGGCCGGTGTCGTCCAGGTGCGTGCGCAGCGCGCAGAACCAGACCAGCAGCGTCATCAGCGAGAAGGTCGCGGGTGTCAGGTCGCCGCCGAGCGGGCCCGTCCAGCGATAGAGATAGGCGATGTGCGCCGCCAGCGGCAGCATCAGGCCGGCCATCAGCACGTTGCGGCCGCGTACCGACAGCGCGTCGTTGGGCACCTCGGCCGTGGCCAGGAAGAACAGGCTCAGGCCGAGCATCGCGTAGGTCCACGCCGCCACGGCCGTGTACCCGATGCCGTGATGGAATACCGCGCCCGGTGACACGCCGGGCGGCATCAGCTCGATGGACGTCCAGATCAGGTGGTGGCGCTCGTTGGTGAAGACCAGCACCAGGCTCAGCAGCGCGGCCAGCACCGGCACCCACAGCATCGACCACGGTACGACGTAGCGCGGACGGCTCAGGTGGACCATCGCCACCAGCCAGCCGATGGGCACCGCCACGATGCCCGCGTACTGAAACTTGGCCCAGAAGATGCGCCCCGCCAGCTCGGTCTCGCTGATTTCCAGCAGCCGGCCGCCGCTCCAGATGGCCGCCCCGCCGGCCAGCACCAGGAATGCGCGCACGGTGGGATCGTCACGGCGCGGCCAGGCGGCAACGGCCATGCCCGCACTACACACCACGGCAATGGTCAGGCAAAGGACGAGAGGATACGAGGGCATTGACGATGGGGCCGAACCGGAAGGCCGCCCCGTGTGGCGGTGCGGGGGGCGAGCCATTATAGGCCGGCGCCGGGCCGGCCCGGCGGCTACTTCCGGCTGCGCTCGCCGCCGCGGGCGTCCTGGATGATCATCGTCCGGTCCAGCACGCCGTTGTCGTCAAAGTAGGCGCTGAAGTGCGCCGGCACGTAGCCCGGCAGGTACATGCGATAGGACCATGCCTCGCGCTTCATCAGCGAGTAGTACTGCACCGGCTCGCGCGGGCGGCCCCAGCGCTCCAGCACGTCCTGCTTGGTCCAGACGCCGGGCCGGGCCGTGTAGATCTCCGCCTCGGTCAGCGTCTGGCGGAAGCCGGTCAGCCGGCCGCTGGCGTCAAAGTCGGCCACGTAGATCTCGTAGCCGTACGGCTGCTTGGAATAGATCCAGCGCTGCGTGCCGTTGGCGAGCTGGAACGTGTCGGTGGGCGCGCCAAACGTGTCGCGCACGGCCGACTGCGGGCTGCCGATCAGCTTCTGCCCCGTGTCCACCGGTTGCAACGATGCGCAGGCGCTCAACGCAACGGCCGCGGCGATGGCGGCCATCCAGACAGGGAATCGAATCGGCATGGCGGGCTCCGGAGAATCTGTGCGGGGACGGACGTGCCAAGCATACTCCACCTGCCGCGCCGCGCACTGCCCGCCGGCCGCCCGCCGGATCAGGGCCGCGCCTGCCGCCACGGCACGCGCACGATCTCACGGTCGTCGATGGGCCAGTGCAGCGCCGCGGCCACCACGCCCAGCGCCATGGCCCCCATCCACACCAGATCATAGGAACGCGTCAGCTCGAATACCAGCCCGCCCAGCCACACCCCCAGGAACGATCCCAGCTGGTGGCCGAAGAACACGAAGCCGAACAGCGTGGTGATGTAGCGCACGCCGAACACCTGCGACACGATCCCGCTGGTCAGCGGCACGGTGCCCAGCCACAGGAACCCCATCACCGCCGCAAACCCGTACAGCGTCACCGGGCTCAGCGGCAGCAGCACGAACAGCGCCATGGCTGATGTGCGCGCCAGGTAGATGCCCGCCAGCAGGTACTTCTTCACATGCCGGCCGCCCAGCCAGCCAAACGCGTAGGTGCCGCCGATATTGGCCAGCGCGATGATGGCCAGCGCAATCATCGCGCTGGCCGGCGCCATGCCCTTGTCGCGCAGGTAGGCCGGCAGGTGGTTGGCGATGAACGCGAGCTGGAAGCCGCACGCCAGGAAGCCCAGGTTCAGCAGCCAGAACCCCGAATGCCGGAACGCCTCGGCAATGGCCGCGCCCATCGGCGGGTGGCTGCCGCCCGCATCCGCGCCGGGCGCGCGGTCCTGGAACGGCAGCGCCAGCGGCAGCAGCACCAGCGCCGCCACCGCGAACACCATCAGCGCGAGTTGCCAGCCCGCCACCGACAGCAGCGCCTGCGCCGCCGGCACCATCAGGAACTGGCCGATGCCGCCCGCCGCCCCGGCAATGCCGAGCGTCCGGCTGCGCGCCGCGGGCGGCACCATGCGGCTCAGCGCGCCGTAGACCACGCCGAACGTCGTTCCCGACTGCGCGATGCCGACGAGGATGCCCGCCGCCAGCACGAACGCGGTGGACGACGGCGCCATCGACATGCCCCACAGCCCGGCCGCGTACAGCGCCAGCCCGCCCAGCATCACCTTCCACGACCCGAAGCGGTCCGCCACCATGCCCGTGAACGGCTGGGCGATGCCCCACACCAGGTTCTGCACGGCCATGGCAAAGCCGAAGGCCTCGCGCGTCCAGCCGCGCTCCGCCACCACGGGCAGCAGGAACAGGCCCTGCACGTGGCGCACGCCCAGGGCCAGCCCCATCACCAGCCCGGCCGCCAGCAGCAGGAAGGCGGGCCCGCGCCACCACGGCGCGGCGTCGGGCTGCGATGCGCGGGCATCATGCGTGGCAGGGGTGCGGATCATGGCGGTCTCCCGGAACGGGGTGGTTGATCCTTGCGATTTCATGCGATCGGGGCGCGCCGCGCAAACGACTCTTCGGGCCGCCAGGCATTCCCACGGCGCATGGCAGACGGTCGGCATTCCGTGCTGTAATGGGTGCCCGTCCCCGCCATGCCCGAGTCGCCCGCCATGTCCGTCCCCCTCGTCCGGCTGTTCCCGCTCGACCTGCTCAAGGGCTTCGTGGCCGTGGGCCGGCGCATGAGCATCACGCAGGCGGCCGACGACCTGTGCCTGACCCAGTCCGCCGTGAGCCGGCAGATCCGCGCGCTCGAAGACCAGCTGCAGGTGCGGCTGTTCGTGCGCCAGCATCGCGGCGTGGCCTTCACGCCCGAGGGCGAGCGGCTGTTCCGCAGCGCCGACGGCGCCGTGCAGCAGTTGCAGGACGTGGCCGCCGAACTGCGCAAGCGCGACGGCCGCCAGCCGGTCACGGTGACGGCCAGCATCGGCGTGGCGGGGTTGTGGCTGCTGCCCCGGCTGGGCAGCCTGCAGCGCCGCCATCCGCAGCTCGACGTGCGGCTGTCGGCCAGCAACCAGATCAGCGACCTGCGCGCCGACGGCATCGACCTTGCCATCCGCTACTGCCCGGCGTCGGCCGCCCCGTCGCACGCGATCCGGCTGTTCGACGAAACCATCGCGCCCGTGGCCAATCCGTCGCTTGGCGTGGGGCGGCTGGCATCCGCCGAGGCACTGGCCGACCTGCCGCTGCTGGAATTCGACGATCCGCGCCCGTGGCTGCACTGGCGCAACTGGCTGGGCGCGCAGGGCTACCGCCACGCCAGCCGGCGCGGCATGCTGCGCTTCAACCAGTACGACCAGATGATCCATGCCGCGCTGGCCGGCCAGGGCGTGGCGCTGGGCCGGCTGGAACTGATCCGGGCGCTGATCGACGGCGGCCAGCTCAGCGTGATTGCGTCGGCCGGCGCGGCCATGCCCAGCCCCAACGCGTTCTGGCTGATCCACGCCACCGAGACGCCGCGCGACGACGTGCGCCACGTGGCCGACTGGATCGCCGAGGAGGCCGCGGCCGTCAGGTCGGGCGCAGCACCAGCCGCTGCTGGCCGCCCGGGATGATCTGGCATTGCGCGGTGCTGCCCGCCGCCGTGCGCAGCGCGCTCAGGAAGTAGATGCCGTCCGCGTCCACGCGGCAGCGCTGGCCGGCCAGCAGGACGACGTCGGCCGATGGCCGCGCCGGGCGCCCGGCGTGGCGGACTTCGGCGGTCATCCACAGCCGGCCGGCACGGCACGCCACTTCGGCGCCCGCGCGCAGTGTCACCGGTACGCAATCCGCGTCGATCAGCAAATCCCAGGTCATGGCAGCTCCGTTTGCATGCCTGGAGTGTGGCAAAGCGGCGCCGGCCTGCCATGACCAATCGGGCGCCCAGCCATGACTTTGGCGCCACGGGACCTACGAAGGGGCTACAGAAACGGGGCGGGCTGTCCGTTAAGATGGGCGTCGGCGCGCAATCTATCGGCCCCCAGCGGGCCACACACCATGGACCCCATCTCGTTCGAATTCGTCACGGTCGAAGAAGCCCGGAAGGTGCTGGACGACGGCCCGCCCGCCATGCCGGCCGTCGACTGGAGCGAGCTGCGCCAGCCCGACAACCCGGTCAACCTGTCGCTCACGCCCACCGCGCTGCGCTGGCTGGCCCAGTTGCCGCGCGAGGTGCGCCCGCTGGAGCTGTTCTATGCCTACCCGCGCATCGGCAACCAGCTTGGGGCGCTGGGCAACGCGGCGGCCGTATCGGCGTTCCTGGCCGGGCTGCTGATCGACGACCGGGGCGGCCGGCAGGGCTTTCCGGGCGGCATCGCCGGCGAACTGACCCGGCTGCAGGACTTCCTGCTGCAACTGCTGCAGCCCGGCGGCGGGGCCGACCTGCCGGCGGCATAGCGCGCGGCCTAGAGCTGGTCTTCCACCGGCAGCCACTGCAGCACGCCGATCCCCATCCGCTGCCAGACGTTCATGTCCGGCTCGGAATCGAACGTTTCCTCCTTGCCATTGTTGCGCGTGGTCCACGTCAGCGATTCGGCACCGTTGGCATCCTTCTTCAGTTTCACCCGGTAGGCGATGTCGATCAGCCGCCGGTCCATGTCCTCCACGAGCTGCCGGGACAGCGCCGGGCTGTCCAGCACCACGCCCATCTCGGTATTGAGCTTGATCGAGCGCGGGTCCAGGTTCATCGAGCCGATGAACAGCAGGTGGCGGTCCACCGCATACGCCTTGGCATGCAGGCTGGCCCGGCTGGACGCGAACATGCGGTGCTTGGTCGACCGGCTGCGCGCCAGTTCGGCATTGGCCGCCGTGGCCTTCAGCTCCCACAGCTCCACGCCGGCCCGCAGCAGCGCCTTGCGGCGCGGCGCGTAGCCGGCATGCACGGCCGACACGTCGGTGGCCGCAAAGGAATTGGTCAGCACGCGCACCTTGACGCCGCGCCGGGCAATGCCGGCCAGCCACTTCTCGTTCTCGTCGTCGGGAACGAAGTACGGCGACACCAGCACCAGCTCGGTCTGCGCCTTTTCCAGCATCGCGCGCAGTTGCGGAATGGCATGCGTGGACGGGTCGTCCTCGTCTTCCTCGATCTTGTCCGCCTTGTCCGCGATGACCCGCGCGCCGCCCATGAAGCCGGGCAGGTGGCCCACCTCGATCCCCTTGGCCAGGCCGGAATCGAGCAGTTCCTGCACGAACGGGCTGGCCCGCGCCAGGTCGCCGCGCGCCTCGATCCGCTTGCGGAACGCCTTGAGCTCCTCGGGCGCCTCCTTGCCCTCGGGCGTCAGCGTGGCCACCGGGTAGGCCATCTCGCTGTTCCAGTATTCGTCGAAGACCTTGCTGGCGGCCGGCACGACCGGCCCGGCCACCATCACGTCGAGGTCGCTGAACGCCATGTCCGGCTTGGCCGAGAAATACGCATCGCCGATGTTGCGCCCGCCCATGATCGACACCAGGTTGTCGACCGTCATCTGCTTGTTGTGCATGCGCCGGTTCAGCCGGCCGAAGTCCCAGACCATCTCCAGCCAGCGCGCCTTGCGGTTGGCGAACGGGTTGAAGATGCGGACCTCGATGTTGGGATGGGAGTCCAGCGCGGCCCAGACCTTGTCCTGCTTGGCCGTGTGGATGTCGTCCATCAGGATGCGCACGCGCACGCCACGGTCGGCGGCGTCGATGATCTCGCCCAGCAGCGCACTGCCGGTGGTGTCGATGTCGTAGATGTAGTACTGGATGTCGAGCGTCTTCTGCGCGGCCCGTGCCAGCGCCACGCGCGCCGTCAGGGCGTCCGGGCCGGCGCCCAGCGGGTAGAAGATCGACTGGCCGGGATTCTTTGCCAGCCGTGGCGCCAGCGAGCGGGCCAGCAGCGTGTTGCCGGTGTCGGTGGCCGCGTAGCTGGGCGTGCGCCCGGCGTTGGCCGGCAGGCTGGCGCACCCGGCCAGCAGGCCCAGGCAGAGCGACAGGACCATCACCCACACCAGCGAGCGGGCCTGCCCCCAGCGGCGCGCCGCAGCCGGGGCCGCCGCCGCGGCATTCCATCGAATCAGCGCCTGCGCCATGGTGTTCTCCCCGATGGTTCAGCCGGTATCCGTTCGGCCGCTGCCGGCGCTACCGTGTCCCGCATGCTCCCCACCGCCTGGTTGTTGTCGACCGCGCCGTTGGGACAGCCTGCCCACGACGATTCTATCCATTCCCATCCGCTTGCCAGTGTGCGGCGCACCCCGCTGGCGGGGTAGTCGGCGCCGTCCGGTTCGGCTGTCGGCGTTTTTCTGGCAATTGCTGCACCCGCACGCGGCACGGGCGCCACGCGGGGGCGGCGGCGGGGCGGCGGGGCCGGCCTACGATGCCGGAGCGGCGGGCGTCTGCCAGCCCAGGCCGAGCGATTTCTGCAGCGAGACAAAGTCCTTGAGCAGGTCGGCGTCGCCCGAGATGCGGTTCTGCTGCGCCACCACGCGCGTGCGTTCCACGTCCAGCCATTCGAGCATGCTGGCCGTGCCGGCGCGGTAGCGCTGCTGCTGCAGCGTCGACGCGCGATCGGCCGACTGTTCCACACGCCGCAGCACCACCACGTGCTCGCGCTGGTGGCCGTAGCGCGACAGCGCCACGTCGGCGTCGCGCAGCGCCTTGAGCACCGTGCCGCGATAGTTGGCGTCGGCCTCGTCGCGGCCGGCCTCGGCGCTGTCCACGCCGGCCGCCACCCGGCCGAAGTCGAGGATGTTCCATTGCAGGCGCGGCAGCGTCAGCCAGGTGCCGTTGTCCTTGCGCGCAAGGTGGCCGGGGTCCATCGCGCTGAAACCCAGCGAGCCCAGCAGCGACAGCTTCGGGAACCAGTCGGCCTTGCGCACGCCGATCTGCGCCGTGCTCGATGCCAGCCGGCGCTCGGCCGCGCGGATGTCCGGGCGCGCCCTGAGCAGCGTGGCGGGGTCGCCCACGGCCACGGTCTCCGGCACGGTCGGCAGCGGGCGCGGGGCGGCCAGTTCGGCGTCGAGCGTGCCCGGCGCGCGGCCGGTCAGCAGCGCGAGCTGGTCGAACGATTCGGCAATGCCGGCCTGCACCGGCGACATCTGCGCGCGGGTGTTGTCGAGCTGGGTCAGCAGCCGCTCGACCTCCAGTTGCGATGCCACGCCACGGGCACGCCGCTGCCGGGTCAGGTCCAGCATGTCGGCCTCCAGCGTCTCGGACGCCTGCAGGTGCGCCAGGCTGGCCTGCTGCTCGCGCAGCGTGATGTACGCCTGCGCCACCTCGGCGGCAAGCTGCACGTGCGCGTCGGCCAGCTGCGCCGACGCGGCATCGGACTCCGCCGACGCGGCCTCGATCGAGCGGCGCGTGCCGCCGAACAGGTCGATCTCCCAGCTTGCGTCGAACGCGGCGACGTAGAGCGACAGCGGGCCCCTGCCGCCACCGGACGATTCGCCGCCCGACAGCGCCGACAGGTCCGGCGACCGCGTACGCAGCATGGCGGCATCGAACCCCACCTTCGGCAGCAGGTTGGCCTTGTTGCTGGCCAGCCCGGCACGCGCCTGGCGCACCCGGGCGCGGGCGGCGTCGATGTCGGGGCTGTCGCGCAGCGCGGTCTCGATCAGCGCGTCCAGCTGGCTGTCGCCCAGCGCATGCCACCAGTCAGCCGCACGCGGCGCGGCCGGCTCGGCGCCGGCCGGCGCGTGCGGAAAGCGGCCCGCGTCGATGGCGTTGGCAGCCACCTGCCGCGCGCTACGGTAGTCGGGGCCGACGGTGCAGCCGGCGGCCAGCAGCGCCGCGGCCATCGCCAGCAGGCGGGGCAGCCTGGCACGGGAAAAGACAATCATCATCAGTGACCGGTGGAAACGGGGGCGCCCGGACGGGGCGGCTTGAGCAGCAGCGCCAGCGGCACGCAGCACAGCAGCGCGATGCCCAGCGCATAGAAGGTTTCGGAAAACGTCATGACGGCCGCCTGCCGGGCGATCTCGCCGCTGAGCTGGGCCACCGCCTGCAACTGCGCGTGGGCGTAGTCGCCGCCCTGCGCCACGAAGCTTGCGATGCTAGACGCCATGTGCTCCTGGCCAATCGCGCCATTGGCCGTGACCGATTCGCGGATCACCGCGTCGTGGTAGGCGTTGCGGCGGTCGATCAGCGTGCCCAGCAGCGCCAGCCCGATCGACCCGCCCAGGTTGCGCGCCATGTTGTAGAGCCCTGCCGCGTCGCCGGCCTCGTGGGTGGCCACGGCCGCCATCGACGCCTGGTTCAGCGGCATCATGGCCAGGATCTGGCCAAAGCCGCGCAGGATCTGCGACGCCGTGAAGTCGTGGCCTACGCTGTCCACGGTCAGGCCGATGTCGAGCATGCAGCTCGCAAAGAAGCAGACCAGCCCGGTGATGACGAGCCAGCGGCTGTCGAACTTGCCCAGCATGCGCGGCAGCACCGGCATCAGCAGGAACGCGGGCAGCCCGGACAGCAGCATGATGCCGCCGGCCTGCTCGGCGTTGTACCCGGCGATCAGCGACAGGAACTGCGGCAGCAGGTACGACACGCCGTACAGCCCAGCGCCGACCGTCGTGACGATGACGATCACGCTTGCGTAGCTGCGGTTCAGCAGCAGCCGCAGCCGCACGATGGGCCGCTGCGCCGTGAACTGGCCGATGAACATCATCGTCAGCCCGATGGCCGACAGCACCGACAGGTAGATGATGAACCGCGACTCGAACCACTGCTCGCGCTGGCCTTCCTCCAGCACCACGGTCAGCGAGCTGAGCCCGATGGCCAGGCCGACGATGCCCAGCCAGTCGGCCTTGAAGAACGCCTCCACGTCGGCCCGCTCGGGCTTGAGCCCGAAGTACAGCAGCGGCACCAGCACGGCCGTGATCGGCACGTTGAGGAAGAAGCACCAGCGCCAGTTGATGTTCTCGGCCAGCCAGCCGCCCACCACGGGGCCCAGCAGCGGCCCCAGCAGCACGATCAGGCCGAACATCGACATGCCGATGGGCATCTGGTGGCGCGGCAGCCGGGTGCGCACGATGGTCTGCGCGGTCGGGATCATCGCGCCGCCGGCAAACCCCTGCCCGATGCGGCCGATCACCATCGCGGTCAGGCTATGCGACAGCCCGCACATGACCGAGAACGCCGTGAACAGCAGCGCGTTCCACATCAGGAAGCGGCGCAGCCCGAACACGCGCGTCAGCCACGCCGTGAGCGGGATGATCACGATCTCGGCCATCAGGTAGCCGGTGGACACCCAGGTGCCCTCGGTGCCGGCCGCGCCAATCTGGCCCTGGATCTGCGGCAGCGCGGAGTTCGTGATCGAGATGTCCAGCGTGGCCAGCAGCGCGCCCAGCGAGCCGGCGGCCACGGCGATCCAGTCGGCGGCCGTCGCGTTGGGCTGTGGCGCCGCGCCCGCGGCCGGCTGGCCGGCGGCGGCCGCCTCAGCCATGGCTGGCTCCGGCCGCCGGCGCCTGCGCGCGGGCCGGATGCAGCTCGCGCGTATCCACGTCGACCACGACGGACAGCCCCGGCACCAGCACCGGGCGGGCATCGTTCGGCACGTCCACGTGGATGCGTACCGGCACGCGCTGGACGATCTTGGTGAAGTTGCCGGTGGCGTTCTGCGCGGGCAGCAGCGCGAACTGCGAGCCGGTGCCCGGCGACAGGCTTTCCACCACGCCATGCAGCGGCTCGCCGGACAGCGCATCGACATGCAGCGTCACCGGCTGGCCAGCGCGCATGCGGCCGACCTGTGTTTCCTTGAAATTGGCGGTCAGGTACAGGTCCTGCACCGGCACCACGGTCAGCAGCCGCGTGCCGGGCTGGGCGAACTGGCCCACGCGCACGCCCTTGTCGGCCACGCGGCCCGCCTTGCTGGCGCGCACCACGGTGTCGTCCAGGTCCAGCCGCGCCTTGCGGGCGCTGGCTTCGGCCACTTCCAGCTGGGCCTGGGCCTGCTGCAGCCGCGTCTGCAGCGTCACCACCTGGCTCTGCTCGACCTTGAGCGCCGCCTCGTTGGCGGCCAGCGTGGTGGCGGCGCGGGTCTGGGCGTTGCGCAGCTCGGCCGTGCGTTCCTCGGTCTCGGCGCCGGTCCGGACCAGCGGCGCGTAGCGTTCCACCTGCGACGCGGCGTAGCGCGCGTTGGCACGGGCGCCGTCCACCTCGGCGGCGGCCTGTGCGATGCGGGCCTTCTGCTGCTGCAGGTCGGCATCGGCGCGGGCCACATCGGCCTGGCGCGACGCCACCGTGGCCGTGGCCTCGTCCAGCGCCGCCTGGTACTGGCGGTTGTCCAGCCGCACGAGCTGCTGGCCGGCGGTGACCTGCTGGTTGTCGCGGACATACACCTCGGCCACGTAGCCGCTGACCTTGGGGGCCACGGTCACGCTGTCGGCCTGGATATAGGCGTCGTCGGTGCTTTCGATGAACCGGCCGTACAGCCACCAGCGAACGCCGAACACCAGCGCAACGAGCAGCAGCGCGCCGCCGATGCCGAACAGGATGATGCGGCGGCGGGTGGATCGGGAAGCGGAAACGGATTGCGGAGCGGCGCCGGCGGGTGCGGCGACCGAGTCGGGGGCGGACATGGGGCGTGGGGGCTTTTGTGTGGAGTGCCGCGCAATTATTCCATTTGGAATAAATCAGTCAACTGATATATTTCAGCCTGTTCACACAGGGGATGGGGCGACATGGCGCGACACAGGCCAGCGGCGGAAGGCGGCTACCAGCGTGGGGAAGAGACCCGGGCGCGCATCATCGAGGCGGCGATGCGGCTGTTTGCCGCCCACGGCTTCGACGGCGCGTCCACGCGCGACATCGCCCGCGAGGCCAGCGTCAACGCCCCGGCCTTGCAGTACTACTTCGACAACAAGGAAGGGGTCTACCTGGCCTGCATCGACTACTTTGTCGAGCGCGCCTGGGCGACGTTGCAGGACGTGGTGGCCGCCGCCGAGGCCCAGCTGGCGCGGGCCGACCTGTCGGATGCCGAGCTGGTCGACATCTACCTGGCGCTGCAGGCCCGCTTTGCCAACTTCCTCTATGAATGCCCCGAGACCGACCACTGGCGCCAGTTCATGGCCCGCGAGCGCGCCGGGCTGGGGCCGCCCACCGCGTTCGAGCGCATCGACGCGGGCATCAACCGCCGCCTGTTCGCGCTGACGTCGGCACTGATCGGGCGGCTGACCGGCCGGCCGGCCTCTGACGAAACCACGCGCATCCGGACCATCGCCATCGATAGCCAGATTGCCGCCTTCAAGGTGATGCGGCGTCACGTGCTGCGCGCGCTGCAATGGGAACGCTATGGCGAGGACGAGACCCGCCGTGTGCAGGAAGTGCTACAGGAACACACGCGGATCTTGCTGCTCGGGCTGGTGGCGTTGCGTGACCGCCAAGGTTCCACGAACTAGAGCAAACACTCTAATCGAGGGCGATCCCTCGATAGCCACCGTCAACTTTTCGTTTGAAATCAGTCACGTAGCGGCCATCGCCTGACCCCGTAGTAACCCGTCCAAACTCGCAATTTGGCGTTTCTACGATTGTGCTCCGCAAAAACTCCTTGCTTGTCTATCTAGTAGTAGATACTATTCGAGCCATGGACGACGCCGAGCGGCAAGACAGCAGCAAGAAGCAAGACGCAGCCCGGCAGATTCCACGCAACACCCGCAGTCAGCAGTACCGGAAACGGTTCTTTTTTTAGCGCAGCGAATCTACCTACCAGTAGATAGCAAGCAGGAAGAACCGGACATCGAACAGTATCCGGCCCCGCGATCCACAGCGTGATCGCCCGGCCAACCAGACAGGAGAGCCATCATGACCGCCAAGACCATCCTTTCCGCCGCCGCCCTTGCCGCAGCTTTCGTGACCGGTGCTGTGCAGGCCGCCCCCGCCGTGCAGAAGGCCGGCGAAGTCTACGGCTACAGCTTCCGCGTGCAGGACGCGCGCAGCAGCTTCACCGACGGCGCCCGCCAGGGCCAGTTCGACACGTTCTCGGAAGGTGCCCGCGTCGGCAAGGCTGACCCGTTCACCGATGGCGCCAAGGTCGGCAAGGCCGATCCGTACACCGACGGTGCGCGCATCGTCGCCGGCCTGGACCGCGTGGGCGTGTCCGCCAGCCCGGCCCGCAGCGCCGACCCGTACTACGACGGCGCCCGCAGCGTGAACCAGCCGCGCAACCCGTTCTATGACGGTGCCCGCACCCGCGACATCTACACCGACGGCGCCAACGCCTGAGCCCCGCCCGATGCAGGCGGCCCAAACGCAGTAGCCGGAGTCCATGACGGGCTCCGGACCCTCTCCACGGAGCCCATCATGACTTTCCGCAACAGCGCCCTGATCGTTGGCGGATGGCTGGCACTGACCGCCGCCAGCGGCGCCGCAGCCGCCCTCGTCGCCACCGCCCTGCCCGTCTGAAGACACCGAAGGCCGCCATCTGGCGGCCTTTGTCATTCCCCCGCCGGCCGTGCCTGCAGCAGGTTGATGAAATCTGCCAGCGCGTACGGCTTGCGCAGCGACACCGCGTGCGGCAGCGCGGCGCGCTGCGCCGGCGTCAGCACCACGTCGTAGCCGCTCACGAAGATCACGCGCAGCCCCGGCCGCAGCCGGCAGGCGTCGATGGCCAGGTCCACGCCCGATACCCCGCCCAGCCCCACGTCCGTCAGCAGCACGTCCACGCCATCGGCGCGCAGCGCGGCCATCGCCTCCACGTCGTTGCGCGCCTCGACCACGTCGATGCCGAACATCCGCATCAGCTCGGCCGTGCTGGCGCGCAGCAGGTCGTCGTCCTCGACAAAGACCACGCGCTGGCTGCGCGGCGGCACCACGCCCGGCCTGCCATCGGGCACGTCGGCCACCGGCTGCGGCGGCGCCCCATCGACGAGCCGGGTGTGCGCGGGCTCCATCGGCACCGCCGACAGCCGCGCGCCGCCCGCCAGCACATGCCGGACCTTGCGCGCCAGCGCGTCGTGCGTGTACGGCTTGCTCAGCAGTTCCACGCCGGGATCGAGCCGTCCCGTGTGGACGATGGCGTTGTCCGTATAGCCCGACGTGAACAGCACCGCGATGCCCGGCAGCCGCTCGCGCACCTTGCGCGCCATCTCGGTGCTGCGCAGCGGCCCCGGCATGACCACGTCGCTGAACAGCAGGTCGATCGGCACGCCGCTCTCGACGATGGCCAGCGCGCTCGTGGCGTCACGCGCCTTGAGCACGCGGTAGCCCAGGCTGCCGAGCATCTCCACCACCGTCGCCCGCACGTCCTCGTCGTCCTCCACCACCAGCACCGTCTCGGTGCCGCCGCCGGCCGGGCCCACGTCCACCTCGGTCTCCAGGTCCTCCGCCTCGTGCGCGCGCGGCAGGTACAGCCGCACCGTGGTGCCGACACCCACCTCGCTGTAGATCTTCACGTGCCCGCCCGACTGCCGCACGAAGCCGTAGACCATGCTCAGGCCCAGCCCCGTGCCCTGTCCCTCGGGCTTGGTCGTGAAAAACGGCTCGAAGACCTGTTCCTGGATATCGGGCGGCATCCCGGCGCCGGTGTCGGTCACGGCCAGCATCACGTACTGGCCCGGCTCCACGTCGGCGTTGCGGCGAGCGTAGACGTCGTCGATCACCGCGTTGCCGGCTTCCACCGTCAGCCGGCCGTGGCCGTTCATCGCGTCGCGCGCGTTGATGGCCAGGTTCAGCAGCGCGTTTTCCACCTGGAACGGGTCCACCAGCGTGTTCCAGAGCCCGGCCGCGATGACTGTTTCGATCTCCACGCCGTCACCGAGCGCCCGCCGCAGCATGTCGTCGAGCCCGCGCACGAAGCGGCCCAGGTTGACCACCTTCGGCGCCAGCGGCTGGCGGCGGCCGAAGGCCAGCAGCTGCGACGCCAGCTTGGCGCCGCGCGCCACGCCGGCCAGCGCGTTACGCACGCGGGTCTCGGCGCGGTCGTCGCCGGCCACGTCGCGGGTCAGCAACTGCAGGTTGCCGCCAATCACCTGCAGCAGGTTGTTGAAATCGTGCGCCACGCCGCCGGTCAGCTTGCCGATGGACTCCATCTTCTGCGCCATGCGCAGCGCCTCGTCGGCGTGCCGCAGCGCCTCGGCCGCGTCCTTGTCGCTGGTCACGTCGCGGCCGACGCCATGGATGCGCCCGCTGGCCGGATCGATCGACAGCGTCCACGCCATCCAGCGCACCGCCGTGCTGGCGCACAGCATCCGGCATTCGTAGCGCACTGGCGCGCCGTGCTGGCGCAGCGCGATCAGTTGCTCGGTGACGGCCACGAGGTCCTCGGGATGCACGAACGCCAGGCAGGAGCGCCCGGCCAGCGCCGCGGCGTCGTGCCCGAGCGTGCGGTGCCACGACGGGCTCACGCGTTCGAGCATGCCGTCGACGCTGGTCACCATCAGCAGGTCCTCGCTCAGGTCCCACAGGCGGTCACGGTCGGCCACGGTCTCGATCACGCGGCGCTCCAGCGAATCGTTCATCGCGCGCAGTTCGCGCTGGGCCTGTCCGCGCAGCCGCGACAGCCGCAGGTTGGCCGCCACGCGCGCCAGCAGCTCGCGGGCGTTGAACGGCTTGATCAGGTAGTCGTCGGCGCCCGAGGCCAGGCCGCTCACGCGCGCTTCCTCGCCGGCGCGGGCCGACAGCAGCAGCACCGGCGTCTGGCGCAGCGCGTCGGACGCGCGAACTTCGCGCAGCAGGCCAAAGCCGTCCAGCCGCGGCATCATCACGTCGGAGACGATCAGGTCCGGCAGGTGGCGCTGCGCCAGTTCCAGCGCCTCCTGGCCGTCGGCCGCCACCAATACCTCATGGCCGGCCGATGCCAGGATGCGGCGCATGTAGTCGCGCAGGTCGGCGTTGTCGTCGGCCACCAGCAGCCGGCCGCGCACGTCGGCCTGCGCATTGTCGGTGGCGATGGCGGGCAGCGGCGTCGCCGGAGTCTCGTCGGCCTCGGGCATCCAGCGCCGCGCCGCATCGGCAAAGGCCAGCGCGCGGGCGCTGGCGGCCGGCGCCGGGGGCGCGGGCTCGGCCACGCCCACCGTGCGCGGCAGCGTCACGCGGAAGCGCGACCCCTCGCCCGGCGTGCTGTCCACCTCGATCGTGCCGCCGTGCAGCCGCACCAGTTCCTGCACCAGGGCCAGCCCGATGCCGCTGCCTTCGATGGACCGGCCAACCGCGCCGGCCACGCGGTGGAACCGTTCGAACAGCCGGGGTAGCTCCTCGGGCGCGATGCCGATGCCGGTGTCGGTCACGCTCAGTTCCACCTCGCCCGTCTGGCGCATCCGCACGGACACGCCGATGGTGCCCGCGTACGTGAACTTGAACGCGTTGGACAGCAGGTTCAGGACCACCGTCTCCCACATGTCGCGGTCCACCGCCACGGCCACCGGCAGCGGCGGGCAGTCCACGCGCAGCGTCATGCCGGCCGATTCGATCGCCGAGCGGAACAGCGACGCCAGGTCGGCCGTGAACGCCGGCAGGTCCGTGGGCTGGGCGTGCATCTGCACGCGCCCGGCCTCGATGCGCGAGAAATCCAGCAGCGCGTTCACCAGCTTCAGCAGCCGCTGCCCGTTGCGATGGGCGATCTCGGCCAGCGCACGGTCCGGCTCGGGCACGCCGTCGCGGCCGAGCATTTCCTCCAGCGGGCCCAGCATCAGCGTCAGCGGCGTGCGGAATTCATGGCTGATGTTCGAGAAGAACGTGGTCTTGGCGCGATCCAGCTCGGCCAGCGCCTCGGCCCGGCGCCGTTCCTCCTCGTAGGCGTGCGCGTAGCTGATGGCCTGGCCGATCTGGCCGGCCACGAGGTCCAGGAACGCGCGGTAGCGGTCGCCGAACAGCCGGCACGGGTTCAGGCCGACCACCAGCACGCCGCTGGGCGCGCTGTCGCCCGACAGCTGCACGGGCAGCACCACGGCCGCGCGCGGCGGCATCTGCCAGGCGCCACCGGGCAGCGGCGTGGCAAAGCGGGCGGACAGGTCGCCGACGTGGACCGGCTGGCCGGCGCGCATGGCGTCGCCCGCGGGCCAGGGGGCGGCCGGGTCGTCGGCATCCAGTTGCGCGGGCGCGGCCGGATGATCGGCGGCCAGCCCCGTGGAGCCGGCCAGCGTCAGCGTGGTGGCGCCCCGGCCGGCCAGGTAGAGCAGCGCGAACGGGATGTCGTACGGGTTGGTCCGCAGCGCGGCCACGCCGAGCCGGCAGGCCTCGGCGCCGCTGCGCGCGTTGTTGGTCGACGACGCCAGCTCGCGCAGCAGGTTCAGCTGGCGCTCGGCCACCACGCGCTCGGTGTCGTCGCTGTTGGCGCAGATAATGCCGCCGGTGCCGCCGTTGTCATCCGGCACCGGGCTGTACGAGAACGTGTAGTACGTCTCCTCCGGGTAGCCGTTGCGCTCCATGATCAGCAGCTTCTGCTCGACGAACGTGCCCTCCACGCCGTTCATGGCCGTGGCCAGCAGCGGGCCGATCTCCGGCCAGATCTCGCGCCAGACGCGCGCCGTCGGCTGGCCCAGCGCCACCGGGTGCTTGCCGCCGATGATCGCCTTGTACGGGTCGTTGTAGAAGAAGTACAGCTCCGGGCCCCAGCCGATCCAGATCGGCTGGCGCGACGTGAGCATGATCCGGATGGCCGTCTTCAGGCTCTGCGGCCACTGCGCGGGCGGGCCCAGCGACGTGGCGGTCCAGTCATGCTGGCGGATCAGGGCCGCCATTTCGCCCGCGCCGGCCAGGAATGCCGGGGCGGTGCCATCGTGGTCGGTCGGCGGCAGGAAGCCGTCCGCTGTCGTCATTGCTGTTCTCCCCGTCGCGCCCGCGCTGGCGGGGCGAGACGATTCTCCGGGCGCGGCGCCGCGCTGGCAACCCCGCATTGTGTCCGTTTGCTCACACCCTTGTGCATTTACATGGCCGGGGCCGCCGTATAGTCTGGCCATCTCCGCGTCCTTTGCCCGCCGCCGATGGTCGACACCCCGCTCAACTACCTGCTTGCCGTGGCCCTGACCGCCACGCTGACGCTGCTGGCGGTGGCCATCCACTACGAGGCGCTACGGCTGATTTCCGAATTCCATCCGCGGCGGCTCAGCGGCAAGCTCAATATTGGTGCAGTGATCGTGCTGATCATCGTGACCCACTGCATCGAGGCCATCGTCTTCAGCGCCGGCTACTGGCTGGGCGCCGACGTGCTGGCCATCGGCCAGCTTACCGGCATGCGCGAGCACGGCCCGGTGGCCTATATCTATTTCTCGCTGGAAACGTTCACGACCCAGAGCATCGGCGATATCTTCCCGATCGGGCCCCTGCGGCTGCTGGCCTCGGTGCAGCCGCTGGTGGGCCTGATCCTGATCGGCTGGTCCACGTCGTTCACCTTCCTGATCATGCGGCGCGACTGGCGCGGCGAAGAGGAAGGCCACGGCTAGGGGCCGGGATACGTGCCAGTTTCGATGGTAGGCAGGGCCGGCTGACCTCGGAATCGGCGTCCTTCCTACACGGTTGTGGGAGACAGGGAAGTTGCCGGGCGCCGGCTTCGGTGAAAAGATAAGTTGCCGTCATCCCGGCGGCCCCGCATCCCGCCTCAAGTCGATTCCGCCCCGGCCCGCCGGGGCAACAAGAACACCGGAGAACCACGTGTCGACCATCCTGGATAGCCAGCCCTGGCGCGTCCCGTCCCACCTCCTGCCATCCCGTCCGGCGCGCCGCCACGCCGCACGATGGCTGGCCCTGGCGCTGCTGGCCGCCCTGGCGCTGCTGCTGGCGCCGCGCGCCCACGCCCAGACGCCCGCGCCGCTGGCCGAGTGGCAGTACTCGGTGGGGGTACCGCTCAAGAAGATGTTCGTGGGCGAGCCCGACCACGACTGGGACGTGCGCGTGGGCGCCGCCCTGAGCGCCCGGCCGCGCTACGAAGGCACCACCAATTACTACCTGCTGGGCGGGCCGGTCATCGACATCCGCTACCGCGACCGCGCGTTCTTTTCCACCGGGGAGGGGCTGGGCTGGAACATCATCCACACCCCTAACGTCCGCGCCGGCGTGGCGTTGACGTACGACCTGGGCCGCCGCGAGAAAAAGGACCACGAGCACCTGGGCGGCCTGGGCAACATCGGCATGGCGGCGGAAACGAAGGTGTTCGCCGAGTACGTGGTGTCGAAGGAATTCCCGCTGGTCATCCGCGCCAACATCCGGCGCCAGTTCGGCGGCGCCAACGGCGTGATCGGCGACATCGGCGCCTACATGCCGCTGCCGGGCAGCAGCGACAAGTTCTTCTGGTTCGCGGGCCCGACCATGACCTTTGCCGATTCGGCCTACATGAGCCGCTGGTACGGCGTGACGGCCGAGCAGTCGGCCCGCTCGGGGCTGGCGCAGCACCGCGCCGGCGCCGGCATCAAGTCGTACGGCGGCGGCGTGTCGGCCATCTGGATCTTCAACAAGCACTGGTTCTCGACGGCCGACGTGGGCATGTCGGCGCTGGTCGGCGACGCGCGCAGCAGCCCGGTCACGTCGCGCTCCACAAGCTGGACCGGCGACATCTCGATCAACTACCAGTTCTGACCGGCGCGGCGGCCCGGGGGCGTCAGTCCTCGCGCCGCGCCAGGTAGCCCTCCACCACCCGCTTCAATCCCGGCAGCTTGCCCGTGAAGAAATGCCCCGCGCCGGGCAGCACGAACACGGGCAGTTCCTGCGGCCGTGCCCAGTTGAAGACGTTGGCCAGCGGCACGCGCTCGTCGTGCTCGCCGTGTACCACCAGGCTGTGGGCCGGCACCGCCGGCGTGTCGTACGACAGGTGCTCGGACAGCGCGCCAGCCGGCATGCCGGTCAGGATCAGGTGCGCCACGGCCTCGCCGTCGGCGGCCAGCCGCTCCGCGGCGCGGGCCTGGATGAATCCGCCGAACGAGAAGCCGGCCAGCGCCAGCGGCAGCGCCGGATGCGCGGCCCGCACGTGGCGGATCACGGCCAGCACGTCGTCGGTCTCGCCATCCCCGTCGTCATACTGGCCCTCGCTCTGGCCCACGCCCCGGTAGTTCGGCCGCAGCGCCAGAAAGCCATGCGCCTGCAGCACGCGCGCCAGCAGTTGCGGAATCTTGTGCTCGGCGGTGCCGCCCTGGCTCGGGTGCGGATGCGCGACCACGGCCACGCCACGGGGCGCGCCATCGGGCGGGTCGATCAAGACTTCGAGCTGGCCGGCGGGTCCGGCAATGAACTGGCGTACGGTGGTGGCGGGGGTGAAGGACGAGGACATGGAACGGCGCAGGCTCGGTGGCTGGACGGGAAAAGGCGAGGCCTGCCCTGGCAGGCATTGTGCAGCCGCAGCATACCGCCAGCCGGACCCGCGCGGCAATCTCCGCGCCCGCAGGGCGAGGCGTGGTTCAGTGGGGGTGGTCGGCCTTGATGACCGAGGCAATCTCCTGGCGCCGCACGCTGACGACGTCGTCGAGTTCCAGCCCCTCGGCCACGACCAGCATCTCGGCGCCGCGATTGATGCCGTAGATCACGCCGTACCAGAGATCGGGCCCGGCCACGGCGTTCAGCCGGACGCTGAACTCGGTCTCCATGTCCTGGCTGAAGACGGTCACCAGGTCGCCGACCTCGGGCTTGGCGGCCTCCTCCGCCAGCGGATATTCCCGGGCCGCCACCGTCAGTGGCGTCTGCGCAATGCCGCGCGCAAACCTCGCTTGCATCGTTGTCTCCTGCGCGTTGTTTTACCTTGTAAGGATATAGGCGCCGTCCGAAAAGGCACGGTAAACCTCGGCCCGCCCGGCCGAACCGGCGGCGGCATCACCCGGTGGCCGGCGCGGCCGGCTCACCACGCGTAGCGCACGCCCAGCAGCCCTGTGATGCTTTCGTATCCGCCGTTGCCGTACTGGTAGCCAAGGTTGCCCCAGAGCCGCCAGCGCTGGCCGATGCGCGCCTGCGCGCCGACCTTCGTCTCCACGCGGTTGCGCGGGCCGTCCTGCGTCACCACCACGCCGTCGAACGCCATCGCGTTGCCATGGCTGTTGTGCCACCAGTTCAGCTCCAGGTACGGCATCCACGTCGGCACGCCCTCGCCGGCCGGCGCGTGGAACAGCCGCGTGCCGACGCGCGTGGCCACGCCGCCGCTGCGGTCGCTGCGGACCACCGTGCCGGTGCGCTCGGTATGGCTGCCGGCGTGGTAGTCCGTGTAGACCAGTTGCACCTGCGGCTCGACGTGCACCACGCCGACGCCCGTGTGTCCCACCGGCAGCGCCCAGCCGGCCTCCACCGACCCTGACCAGAGCTGGCTCGTGTAGTCCTCGCCGGCCAGCCCGCCCCCCTTGACCGTGTGCCGGAAGTTGCCGTACTGGACCCAGCTGTCGACATAGGGGCCGGCGGGGCCCTCGGCGTCGCGGTGCCACGTGCCGTAGAGCCCGGCGGCCACGCCGTTCACGGTGCCGCGCGCGATGGCCGGGTTGTCGCGCGCGCTGGCGTGCGTGGTGGACGTGCCGTAGCCGGCCATCACCCCTGCCTGCCAGCGCCCGCTGGCGGTCACGCGGTGCAGCACGTCGATGCCGGCCTGCATCACGAAGGTATCGGCCGACGCGGCAAGGCGGCCGCCGTCCGCGTTGCCGTCGGCATGGCCGCCCGCCAGCCTGGCCCAGCCGGTGGACCGTGCCGGCCGCCCCTGGCCCGGCCCGTCCGAATCGGGCAGCCCGGCGCGGTCGTGGTACGTGTGCTGGAACATCGCCTGCGCCACCATCTGGTTGGCCAGGTAGGCGCCGGTCTCCGGGCGCGGTACCGGCGTGGGCGCCGCCGACAGCGAGCGCAGATACCAGTCGCCATCGTCGGGCGATGCCACGCCGCCCTGCTGCAGCGCGTATTCGTAGGCGCCGGCCACGACCCGGCCATCGAGCGTGAACACGCCGTCCGAGCGCCCGTCGACCTGGACGATGCGGATGCCGTTGACGGTCCGCGCGCCCGCGCCGCCGGCATTGCGGATGCCCACCAGCGTCTGGCCCGACGTGTTGCCGTTGATGACCAGCCGGTCGGTGGCCGAATTGTCGTCGCCAAGCGCGGTGTAGAGCGTCAGCCGGCCGCCGTTGCCGGTGTAGTCGCCGCCGACGGTCAGCGTGCTGGCCGGCACCGGGCTGCCCATGCGGATTTCGCCATGGTTGACCAGCGAGCCGGCGATGGCGAACACCCCGGCCGGCCGGCCGTCGAACCCCGGCGCGGCATCGGCCACGGCCAGCACGCCGTGGTTGACCACCGAACCGCCCACGCCGCCATAGCCGCCCAGCAGCGCGCCGGGCGCCACGGTGACCTGCCCGGTGCCGGCCAGCCGCGCGCCGTTGTCCAGGATCAGCGCGCCGGCATCGACGGTGGTATTGCCGCCGTAGGTCTGGTCGCGCGTCAGCGTCAGCGCGCCGGCGCCGGTCTTGCCAAGCCCGCCGGGGCCGCTCACGACGCCATCGAACGCGCCGTCCGCCGCCTGATTGAGCGTCAGCGTTGCCGTCCCGAGCGCCACCGCGCCGCTGCCAGACAGGTTGTTGACCGTCTGGTCGAAGCCGCCCAGATCGAACGTCGCGGCCGGGCCCAGGCTGACGCGCTCGCTGGCGGCCACCACGTTCGCCGCGCCGGCCAGCAGCGTGCCGGCTTCCACCCGGGTCGGGCCGGTATAGCGGTTGGCCTTCGACAGTTGCAGCGTGCCAGGCCCGAGCTTGGTCAGCGTGCGGCCGTCCCAGCCCGTGGCCGGGTTGGGCGCCTGGTCGATCAGCCGCGCGTCGAGCTCGAACTTGTCGTCGGGATCGGCCAGCGTGAACGTGCCGGCGGCAAGGTCGGGCGTCGTGCTGTGGGCCGCGTACCAGGTCAGGCCCAGGCCGACGACAAAGCTCTGCGGGCCGTAGCTGGAGGTCAGCGTCAGGTAATCGGCCGCGCTCGACTTGCCGCCCAGCCGCACCGCGTCGAACGTGCCGGTGAGCCCGTTCGGCGTGTTGGCGTGGATCACGGTGAACGCGCTCGACGCCAGTTCGGACACGCTGGCGGCGTCGTCGGCCGAATAGCCGACCAGGTTGAACGTGGCGCCCGGGCCGATGGTGGCGGTGCTGGCCGTGATATCGCGCTTGTTGCGGCCCACGGCCACGTCGAGCGTGCCGTTCATTGTGAAACTGTTGCCGACGGTCAGCGACGAGCGGCCCGCGATGGCCGTGGTTGCGCCGGCTTCGGTCGTGAAATCGCCCGTGGTCGTGAACGTGCCGTCCTGGCCCAGCAACAGCGCGCCGCTGCGCACCGACACCGCGCCCTGCGTCGATCCCGCGCCGGTCAGTGCCGTGATGCCGGAGCCGGCCTGGATCAGCGTGCCGGCGCCGCCCAGCACGCCGGCGATCTGGAAGTTGTCGCTGCGCCGCAAGACCAGCTCGCCATCGTTGGCGAAATTGCCATTGACGAAGCCGCCCGCGCCGCCCGTTCCCAGCGTCAGCCGGCCGGTGCTGCCAATCGTCGTGCCGCCCGTGCCCGCGATGGCGACCGTGCCGCCGAGCGCCAGGTTGCCGTCGACCGATACGGTCGCCGCGCCGCTGCCCTGCATGCTGACATTGCCGGTGAGCGTCCAGTCGGCGCCCGCGCCGGCCGCCAGCGAGGCAAACCCGTTGCCTTCGGTGGCCGTGAAGTCGCCGGCCTCGGTGCCGGTGCCGGACAGCGCGATGGCGTTGCCGGTGCCCTGGCTGGCCACCACGACGTTGCCGGTGCCTTGCAGCACCGACCCGGTGCCCAGTTCCACGCGGTTGTTCGCCCCGGTCAGCAAGATTGCCGGCCCGCCCCCGCCGGCAATCACGCCGTTGTTGGTCAGCGTGCCGCCCTGGCCCAGCTGCACGGCCGTCCCCACGTTGGCCACGATCGACCCGCCCGCGGTGTTCACGATCCGCACCGCATTGGGCGTCGTGCTGCGGATGCCCCCGATATAGCCTTCGATGCTGCCTTCGTTGCGGATGTCCACGGTGCCGCGCTCGATGATGATGCCGTACGCATAATCGCGGTTGCCGACGCCGCTGCGGATTGACGCGCCGGCGTGATTATTGATGGCGACCGTGCCGGTGGATTCGATATAAATGCCGTCGGCGGTGGAGCGGACGGTGCCGGAGGTGCCGGCATTGATCGTGCCGTAATTGTCGATGGTGCCGCTGGTATCGGTGTCGTAATAAATCGCATGGCTGGCCTGCACGCTGATATCGCCATAGTTGACGACATTGCTGCCCACGCCCCCGCCCGTCATCAGCACGCCAAAGGTATTGCCGTGCACGAGCCCGCTGGCCTGGTTGACGAAGGTGCCCGGCACGTTGAACCGCACCGCCGACGCCCTGCCGTCCAGCGACGACTGGATGGTGCCGGCGCTGGTGAACGTGACCGGGGCGATGCCGGCCACCGCCACCGCATCGCCATGCTGGGCGGATACGGTGGTGCCCGCGTCGAGCTGGTAGGCGGTGTCCGTGGATAGCGTCACGCCCGTGGTGCTGGGCCCCACCACCGTTGCCGACTGCGCGGACGTGGCCACGCCCACCAGTACCGTCGCACAGACACCGCGCCTGCCATGGATCCGTTTTCTCATAGGCCGCACCCATCTCCGGAAAAGCGATATTCCACGCCACCGCAATGGATTATCAAGATAATCCATCCGCGATTATTAATATCGCAAAGACTGACTTTGAATGGAAATGCCGCCGATAATCCGGATGCATTTATCGGATCATTTTTATATCAACCATCCGTATCAATCAAATGGGTCACCGGAAAATGTGGAAAATCGCCGCCCGGCCACGGCGCGATGCGGCGGTGTTGCAGGCACGCCGCCGGCGCGTGCACCCCACCGAATCGGTGCACGCGGCGTAACGTGCCTCTGGCAGAATGCATGGGCGATGACCCAACGCTACTCCCCCATGTTCCTGTCGGGCCAGGTCTACAGTGCCCCGCGCTGGCCCTTCACGCGCTGGGTTGCCGAACCTGGCCGGGACGTGCCGGCCGAAATCCGCGAGGCGCTGGTGGGCAGCCTGTTCGGCACGCTGTCGATCTTCTTCGGCGGCATCCTGAACACGCTGATGGTGGCCACCGTCATCACGCTGCATCTGCGCCGGCCCGAATTCCTGGTCTGGCTGGGGCTGGAAGCGGTCATCTGCCTGGCGCGCGTGGTCGTCCTGTTCCGCGCCCGCGCCGCCGCCCGGCAGGGCCGCGCCACGCCCACCGACCTCCATATCCTGCTGACCCTGGCCTGGGCGGCCAGCGTCGGGCTGGGCGCCTACCTGAGCGTCATCAGCGGCGACTGGCTCAGCGCGGCCATGGCGTGCCTGTCGGCCGCGGCCATGTGCGGCGGTATCTGTTTTCGCAATTACGGCGCGCCGCGCCTGACGGCGCTGATGATCCTGCTGAGCCTGGGCCCGATCTGCGCGGGCGCGCTGCAGGCCCACGAGCCGCTGTTCCTGCTCACGCTGCTACAACTGCCCGTGTATGTCTTCAGCATGACCAGCGCGTCGTTCCGGATGAACGCGATGGTGGTGGCGACAATGCGTTCCGAGCGGGAAAACGCCTACCGCGCCCGCCACGACTCGCTGACCGGGCTGCTGAACCGGTCGAGCCTGCTGGCGGAAATCCGCGAGGCCAGCGCGCTGCGCATGGCCGCCGGCCGCTACCTGACGCTGCTCTATATGGATCTGGACGGCTTCAAGCCCGTCAACGACTCGTTCGGCCATGGCAGCGGCGACGAGTTGCTGGTGCGGGTGGGCGAGCGGCTGCGCGGCGCCGTGCCGGGGCGCGGGCTGGTCTACCGCATCGGCGGCGACGAATTCGTGATCGTGCTGCGCAACGAAAGTACCCAGAGCGTGCAGGCGCTGGCGCAGGACCTGCTGCGCGAGGTAAGCGCCCCCTACCTGCTCTCCTCCGGCCACCAGGCCCGGCTCGGGGTCAGCATCGGCATCGCCCATGTGCGGCCCGAGGGCCTGACCGCCGACGACATCCTGCACCTGGCCGACCGGGCGCTGTACCGCGCCAAGGCGCGCGGCAAGGGCCAGTTCCAGTTCGCCACCTCCGACGACTGACCGGGCGGCCCCGATACTGCCGACCTAGTAAAAGATTTAATTCTGTAACACAAAAGTCTGATGCCTATCAGAGGCATTGATCAATACGATATGACTTGTCGCATTCCATCTGCGATAGTTCCACCTGTCTCCCGCCGGTCGCACCGCAGCGCCGGTGGCAGCCTGGAAGCAGACCCACAAACGTCCACGCATGACCCGCCCGTCGCGCGCCATGCACCAAGGAGTCCAGTCCCATGAAAAAGCTCACGACCGCTTTCGGCGCGCCTGTCGTCGACAACAACAATATCCAGACCGCGGGCCCGCGCGGCCCGGCACTGCTGCAGGATGTCTGGTTCCTGGAAAA
>NZ_JAUANU010000012.1:0-195005 GCF_032190535.1 Cupriavidus sp. SZY C1 | reverse complement strand
TGGTGGTGTTGGGGGGGGGGGTGGGGGCCCCCCCCCGGGGGGGGGGCCCCCCCCCCGGGGGCGGGGGGGGGGGGGGGGGGGGGCGGGCCCCCCCCCCCGGCGGTGCCAATTGCCACAGGTCGGCAAGCAGAGCCTCGACGCCCTCTCCCCCAACCCCTCTCCCGCAGGCGGGAGAGGGGAGCCAGGTTGGCGGGACCGGCGATGCCCCGGCCCATAGACCCTTGCCTCTACCCCCGTCCACGCCGGCGGAAACTCCCTATAATCGAACGACCGTGCATTTCGAAGAGAGTTGAGGAGACCTCCATGCCTGCCGCCAAACATATTCCGCCGGCCCTGCAGAACCTGGCCCTGCCCGTCATCGCGTCGCCGATGTTCATCGTCAGCTATCCGGAACTGGTGCTGGCGCAGTGCAAGGCCGGCATCGTCGGGTCGTTTCCGGCGCTGAACGCGCGGCCGGCCGAGTTGCTGGACGAGTGGCTGACGCAGATCGGCGACGAACTGGCGGCGTTCCGCGCGGCCAATCCCGGCAAGCCGGTGGGGCCGGTGGCCGTGAACCAGATCGTGCATGCGTCCAACGCGCGGCTGGAGCACGACGTGAAGGTCTGCGTGGAGCACAAGGTGCCGATCTTCATCACGTCGCTGCGCGCGCCGGTCAAGGAGATGATCGACGCCGTGCACAGCTACGGCGGCATCGTGCTGCACGACGTCATCAGCATCCGCCACGCCGAGAAGGCCATCGAGGCCGGCGTGGATGGCCTGATCCTGGTGGCGGCCGGCGCCGGCGGCCATGCCGGCACGCTGTCGCCGTTCGCGCTGGTGGGCGAGGTGCGCAAGATCTTCGACGGCCCCATCGCGCTGTCGGGCTCGATTGCCACCGGCGACGCCGTGCTGGCCGCGCAGGCCATGGGCGCCGACTTTGCCTACGTGGGCACCCGCTTCATCGCCTCGCAGGAAGGGCACGCAAGCGACGCGTACAAGCAGTCGATCACCAGCTCGGCGGCGTCGGACATCATCTACACGAACCTGTTCACGGGCGTGCACGGCAACTACATCCGCGAAAGCATCGTCAATTCGGGCCTGAACCCCGACGACCTGCCCATGGCCGACAAGAGCAAGATGGATTTCTCCAGCGGCAGCTCCAAGGCCAAGGCGTGGAAGGACATCTGGGGCGCCGGCCAGGGCGTGGGCCAGATCCACGACATTCCCACCGCCGGCGAGATCGTGGCGCGCATGAAGGCCGAGTACGATGCGGCGCGGGCGCGGCTGGGGCTGGTAGCATAGGGCCGTCCGCGCCCTTGCCCTGAACCGTTGCCGCTGCCCGACCCCGCCCCATCGACCCGCCCGCCAGAATCGATCACGCACCGCGAGCGCGTGATCCGCGCGTTCTGGGTGACGTGCGGCGCCATCAGCCTCGTGCTCGGTTTCATCGGCATCTTCCTGCCGCTGCTGCCAACCACGCCGTTCGTGCTGCTGGCCGCCGCCTGCTTTGCGCGGGGCTCGGAAAAATTCCACAACTGGCTGATCACGCACGAGCGCTTCGGGCCGCTGGTGCGCGACTGGCAGGCCCACCGCAGCATCCCGTTCCGGGCAAAATGCCTGGCGCTGTCGATGATGTGGACGTCGATGGGCATCACGGCGTGGCTGCTGCGCGCCCGGCCCGTGTCGTCGCTGACGCTGATCGCCATCGGCATCGGCGTGACGGTCTGGATGGTGCGCCTGCCCACGCGGCCGCCGGGCGGCTATCCGCAGGCGGCCGACCGCTCGTCTTCCCAGTCCTGATTCAGTCGTAGCGGCGCGCGTCCTCGATGGACCGGCCGTCCTGCGGCAGCGACCCCGCCGCCACGAAACGTACTTCGCCGCGCAGCCGCATGACCTCGCGCATCGACTCGGCCACGGCGCGCGCCAGGCCCTCGTCATCGCGCGTCGCGTCGCAGTGCAGCGTCATCACGTCGGCGCCCACGGTGCCGGTCACCACGAGTCGCGCCGCACGGATCTCGGGATGGCGCCGCACCACGTCGGCCACCTGCCCCGGATGGACGAACATGCCCTTGACCTTGGTGGTCTGGTCGGCCCGCCCCAGCCAGCCCTTGAGCCGGATATTGGTGCGTCCGCAGGGGCTGGCGCGCTGCGCGGAATCGGCGACGATGGCCGACAGGTCGCCCGTGCCGAAGCGGATCAGCGGGTAGTCGCCGTTGCCCAGCACCGTGACCACCACCTCGCCCACCTCGCCCTCGGGCATCGGCTGGCTGCCGCCGGGTTCGACGATCTCCACCAGCACGCCTTCGTCGACCACCCAGCCGTCGCCGCCGTCGGTCTCGAACGCGATCAGGCCGACGTCGGCCGTGCCGTACATCTGCCGCGCCGTGACGCCGTGGTCGCGCAGCCAGCCGCGCAGCGCGGGCGGGCAGGCTTCGCCCGAGACCAGCGCCTTCGACAGGCTCGTGCACGGCTGGCCCAGTTCCTCGCCCCGCTCGATCAGCAGCTTCAGGAACGACGGCGTGCCCGCGTAGGCGGTGGGCTGCAGCGCGGCCAGCGCCTGCACCTGCGACTCGGTCTGCCCCACCCCGGCCGGGAACACGCAGCAGCCCAGCCGGTGCGCGCCGGCTTCCATCATCATCCCGGCCGGCGTGAAGTGGTACGAGAACGTGTTGTAGACCAGTTCGCCCGACCGGAAGCCGGCCGCGAACATGGCGCGCGCGGTGCGCCACCAGTCGGCGCCGTGGCCGTCGGGCTCGTGAATCGGCCCCGGCGACTGGAAGATATGGCGCAGGCCGCCCAGCGGCGTGGCGTTGAGCCCGCCCAGCGGCGGCGCCAGGCGCTGGCGCGCGGTCAGATCGGACTTGCGGGTGACGGGCAGTTGCGCCAGCGCCTGGCGCGAGCCGATGTCCCGGGCGTCGATGTCGCACAGCACTTCGGCAAAGTACGGCGCGTGGGCCTGGGCGTGGGCCACCTGGCGGGCCACGGCGGCCAGCAGCGCGGCCTCGCGCTCGGCGGGTGCGCGCGTTTCCAGCGAATCGAAATAATCAGCCATGTCGGTGCCCCCGGAGGTTCAGGCCAGCCAGCGCTTGCGGCGGCGATAGCTCTTGACGTCGCGGAACGACTTGCGCGGCGCGCCTTCGGCGTCGTTGGCGGCCACGCCCAGGTAGAACTCCTTGACGTCCTCGTTGGTGCGAAGCGACTCGGCGTCGCCATCCATCACCACGCGGCCGTTCTCCAGGATGTAGCCGTAGTCCGCATAGCGCAGCGCCACCATCGTGTTCTGTTCGGCCAGCAGGAAGCTGACCCGCTCGCGCGTGTTCAGGTCGCGCACGATCTCGAAGATTTCCTCGACGATCTGCGGCGCCAGGCCCATCGACGGCTCGTCCAGCAGGATCATCGCCGGCTTGGCCATCATGGCGCGGCCGATGGCGCACATCTGCTGCTCGCCGCCCGACGTGTAGCCGGCCTGCGACTTGCGGCGCGTCTTCAGGCGCGGAAAGTAGGCGTAGATCTTTTCCAGTTCGTCGCGCGTCTGGCCTCGCGACAGCCCGCGCGTGTAGGCGCCGGTCAGCAGGTTTTCCTCGATGGTCAGGTGGGCAAAGCAGTGGCGGCCCTCCATCACCTGGATCACGCCGCGCCGGACCAGGTCGTTCGGCGTGAGCTGGTCCACGCGCTGGCCGCGGTATTCGATGGAGCCCTTGGTCACGTCGCCGCGCTCGGCGTGCAGCAGGTTGGAGATCGCCTTGAGCGTGGTGGTCTTGCCCGCCCCGTTGGCGCCCAGCAGCGCCACGATGCGGCCCTCTGGCACATCGAGCGACACGCCCTTGAGCACCAGGATCACGTGGTCGTAGATGACCTCGATGTTGTTGACCGAGAGGAGGGTCATGGTTCTTCGTCCCTATCTTTGGGTTGCCGCCCCTCGCCCGACCTGCGGGCGCGGGGCGGCAGCCAGGATCACATCGACGCCTACGACTTGGCGCACGCCGGCGTGATGCCCTTTTCCTTCGCGTACTGCGCGGCGGTGGCCTTGAACAGCGGGTGGATCAGGTTCTTGTTGCCCTCGATCCAGTCGGACACCGTGACCCACTTGGTGCCGTCCCACTGCTGGATCTTCACCTTGCCCGAGCCCTCGTGGTTGTCGCAGCTCGTCTTGATCTCGGGCAGCAGGCCCGTGGCGCCAAGCTGCTGCAGCCGCGCGTTGGTCAGGTTCAGGTTCTCGAACGCCCAGCGCATCTCGTCGCCGGTCATGACCTTGCCCTTGCCGAACCTGGCCTGCGCCACGCGGATGGCCTCGACGGTCACCACGGCCGCCGACACCCCGCGGTTGTAGAGCACCGAGCCCACCTTGTTGCGGTCCTGCATGTTGCCCTTGTTGGCGCCGTAGACCACCTTCTCGATGTCGGCAATCACCGGCACCGACTTGCCGGCCACGTTCCAGGTGGCGCTCATGTAGCCCTTGGCGGCGTCGCCGGCCGGCACGGTGTCTTCCTCGGACCCGGCCCACCACGAGCCGATCATCTTCTCGCGCGAGAAGCCCACCTTCTGCGCGGCCTTCAGCGCGGTCTGGTTCATCACGCCCCAGCCCCAGAAGATCACGTAGTCGGGGTTTTCCTGGCGGATCTTGAGCCACTGGGCGCCCTGCTCGTTGCCAGGGTGCGCCACCGGGATCTCGACCAGGTTGAACTTGCCCAGCCTGGCCTCGGCCTGCAGCGCCACGATGGGCTCCTTGCCGTAGGCCGAGTCGTGGTACAGGTAGACGATCTTCTTGCCCGCCAGCGACCCGCCGCTCTTCGACGCCAGGTACTTGACGATGGCCGACACCTGCATCTGGTACGTGGTGACCAGCGGGAACGCATACGGGAAGACCGAGCCGTCCACGGCGTCGGTGCGGCCGTAGCCCATCATCACCAGCGGCACCTTGTCGGCGGCGGTCTTGTCGACCAGCGCGTACGAGATGCCGGTCGACATCGTGTGGTAGGCCGTGCCCTTGCTCTGGGCGTTCTTGGCCTTGAGCCGCTCGTAGCACTCCACGCCCTTGGCGTTGTTGTACTCGGTCTCGCACTCTTCCCAGGCCAGCTTCACGCCGCCCACGCCGCCGTCCTTCAGGTTGACGTAGTTCAGGTAGTCGACGAACCCGCCATAGAACGACTGCCCGTTGGCCCCGTACGGCCCCACGCGGTAGCTGGGCAGCGCCACGAACTGCTCGTTGGCCTGGGCCAGCGCCGGCAGCGCGGGCGCCAGCAGGGCAGCGGCGACGCTGACCACCAGGGCGGCGCGCTGCATGTTGCGGAACACGGTTGTCATGACAGTCTCCTTCGCCTCGGACGGGCGTTGTAATGGGTACGTCTACGGTTAGTGCGGGAATGGCCAGAGGCGCAGCTTTTCCTTGGCGATCTGCCAGAGCCGGGCCAGGCCATGTGGCTCGACGATCAGGAAGAAGATGATCAGCCCGCCGAACACCATGAGCTGGATGTGCGAGACGGTGGCGTTCGTGAACGGCAGGTGCAGCAGCGCGGCCAGCGCCGGCAGCACGTTGTCCAGGAAGATCGGCAGCAGCAGGATGAACGCCGCGCCCAGGAACGACCCCAGGATGCTGCCCACGCCGCCGATGATGATCATGAACAGGATGCGGAACGACAGGTCCAGCGAGAAGCCGTCCGGCTCCACCGATCCCAGGTAGCAGAACGCGTACAGCGCGCCGGCCACGCCGCAGTAGAAGGAACTGACCGCGAAGGCCAGCAGCTTGGTGCGCATCAGCGGGATGCCGATGACCTCGGCGGCCACGTCCATGTCGCGCACGGCCATCCAGGCGCGGCCCGTGGCCGAGCGCACGAGGTTCTTGGCCACCATAGCCAGCACCGTGACGATGGCCAGCACGAACAGGTACTTGCGGACCGGCGTGTCGATCGGCAGCCCGAACAGGTCCAGCCGCTGCGCCGTGATCACGCCCGACGAGCTGTTGTTGGACAGCCACGGGAACTTGGTCAGCGCCCAGACCACGAAGAACTGCGCCGCCAGCGTGGCCACGGCCAGATAGAAGCCCTTGATCCGCAGCGACGGCAGCCCGAACGCCACGCCAACCAGCGCCGCCGACAGCCCCGCCAGGATGAACGTCAGCAGCACCGGGATACCCTCGATGCGCAACTGGAAGTTGTACGCGGCGTAGGCGCCCACGGCCATGAACGCCGCCGTGCCCAGCGACAGCTGCCCCGCGTAGCCGGTCAGGATGTTCAGCCCCAGCGCCGCCAGCGAGAAGATCAGGAACGGCGTCAGGATGGCGCTGAACCAGTACTCGCTGCCCGTGAACGGGATGACGACGAACGCCACCGCCATCAGCAAACCAAAGAAAATACGATCTTGCCGGATCGGGAAGACCTGGCTGTCGGCAACGTAGCTCGTCTTGAACTGGCCGGATTCGCGGTAGAGCATCTTGGGCCTCCGTCAGACGCGGTCGATATGCTTCTCGCCGAACAGCCCTTCGGGCCGCACGAGCAGGAACAGCAACGCAAACACATACGGGAACCAGCCCTCGATCCCCCCGAAGTTGCCGCCGAACATCGACTGGAACACGGGCGGGATATAGATCTCGGCCAGCTTCTCGGACGCGCCGATGATCAGCCCGCCGACGATGGCGCCCGGCACCGACGTGAAGCCGCCCAGGATCAGCACCGGCAGCGCCTTGAGCGCGGTCAGCGTCAGCGCAAACTGCACGCCGTTGCGCGACCCCCAGAGCATGCCCGCCACCAGCGCGACAAAGCCCGCCACGCCCCAGACGATGGCCCAGATGTTCTGCAGCGGAATGCCCAGCGACAGCGCCGCCTGGTGGTCGTCGGCCACGGCCCGCAGCGCGCGGCCCACCTTGGTGTACTGGAAGAACAGCGCCAGCACCGCCACCAGCACGGCCGCGATCAGCGCGGCGGCCAGGTCGAACTTGGAGATGACGATGTTGAAGCGCGTCAGGATCGACTCGATCGGCTCGTCGACGATGCCAAGCTGGATCGGCCGCACCTCGTTGCCGAACAGCAGCGGCCCCAGCCCCTCCAGGAAGAACGACAGGCCGATGGTGGCCATGAACAGCGTGATCGGCGGCTGGTTGACCAGCTTGCGCAGCACGAACCGCTCGGTGCTCATGCCCACCACGATCATGACGATGAACGCGCCGATCACGGCCGCCCACATCGGCATGCCCTTGTCCATCAGCCCCACCACGGCCAGCGCGGCAAAGTAGACCATCGCGCCCTGGGCAAAGTTGAACACCCCGGATGCCTTGTAGATCAGCACGAAGCCCAGCGCCACCAGCGAGTACATCAGGCCCGACAGCAGGCCGCCGATCAGGATTTCGAAGAAGAAGGTCATGGTCCGTGGCCTTTCAGTGCGAGGTGCCCAGGTAGGCCTTGATCACGTCGGGGTTCGACTTGACCTCGTCGGGCGTGCCGTCGCCGATCTTCTTGCCGTAGTCCAGCACCACGACGCGGTCGGAGACGTCCATCACCACGCCCATGTCGTGCTCGATCAGCACGATGGTCGTGCCGAACTGGTGGTTGACGTCCAGGATGAAGCGGCACATGTCCTGCTTTTCCTCGACGTTCATGCCGGCCATCGGCTCGTCCAGCAGCAGCATCGACGGCTCGGCCGCCAGCGCGCGCGCCAGCTCCACGCGCTTCTGCAGCCCGTACGGCAGCCGGCCCACCGGCGTCTTGCGGATGGCCTGGATCTCCAGAAAGTCGATCACTTCCTCCACCTTGCGGCGGTGGCGCACCTCCTCGGCCCGCGCCGGCCCCCACCAGAGCGCGTGGGCGAACAGGCCGGTGCGGAACTGCGTGTTGCGGCCGGTCATGATGTTGTCCAGCACGGTCATGCCCTTGAACAGCGCGATGTTCTGGAACGTGCGCGCAATGCCCTGGCGCGCCGCGGCGGTGGGGTGCATCTGCCGGCGCTCCTCGCCCCGGAACACGATGCGGCCCTGCTGCGGGTGGTAGACGCCGTTGATCACGTTCAGCATCGAACTCTTGCCGGCGCCGTTGGGGCCGATGATGGCGCGGATCTCGTGCTCGCAGACGTCGAACGAGATATCGGTCAGCGCCTTCACCCCGCCGAACGACAGCGAGATGTTCTGCAGGTCCAGGATCACGTCGCCGCGCATGCGGGCCTGCGAGGTGGTGTCCGCGCGGTGCGCGTCGCCGGGGCGCGGGCCGTCGCCGGGCGCGCCTTCCGCATGCCCGGCCGGGCTGATCGCGCCGGGCGGGACCATCGTGCCCGCGGCGTCCACGCGCGCCATGCCGCCCTGCCATGCTGTCCGGGTTGCCGTCATCTGTGCTTCTCCCTGTCCCATGGCTCAGGCCGCGCGCGCCCCGCCCACGGGCGGGAAGCGCTTGACGTCAACCAGCTTCAACGTGGCCGACACGCTGCCTTCGCGGCCGTCCTCGAACTTCACGCGCGTGTCGATGAACTGTTCCGGCTTGCCCGCGTACAGGGCGTCCACCAGCACGGCGTACTTCTCGGCGATGAACCCGCGCCGCACCTTGCGCGTGCGCGTGAGTTCGTCGTCGTCGGGGTCCAGCTCCTTGTGCAGGATCAGGAAGCGCGCCACCTGCGAGCCGGCCAGCATCGCGTCGGCCGCCAGGTCGGCGTTCACCTGCTCCACGCACTCGGCGATCATGGCGATGACCTCGGGCTGGGCCGCCAGGTCCACGTAGCCCGCGTACGGCAGGTGCCGGCGCTCGGCCCAGTTGCCCACGGCATCGAAATCGATGTTGATGAACGCGCAGACGCGGTCGCGGTCCGTGCCGAACGCCACGGCTTCCTTGATGTACGGGAAGAACTTGAGCTTGTTCTCGATGTACTTGGGCGCGAACATCGATCCGTCGGCCAGCTTGCCGACGTCCTTGGCGCGGTCGATGATCTTCAGGTGGCCGTCGGCGTCGATCACGCCGGCGTCGCCGGTCATGAAGTAGCCCTCGTCGTTGATTGCCTCGCGCGTGGCGTCGTCGCGCTTGTAGTACGCCTTGAGCAGGCCCACGCCGCGCACCAGCACCTCGCCGTTGTCGGCAATGCGGATCTCCATGCCGGGCGCGGCCGGGCCCACGGAATCGAACTTGACCTGGCCGTCCGGCTGCAGGCACACGTACGCGCAGGTCTCGGTCTGGCCGTAGAACTGCTTGAGGTTGATGCCGATGGAGCGGTAGAAGCGGAACAGGTCCGGGCCGATGGCCTCGCCGGCCGTGTAGCCCACGCGGATGCGGCTCATGCCCAGCACGTTGCGCAGCGGGCCGTAGATCAGCGCCTCGCCCAGCGCGTAGCGCAGGCGGTCTGGCGCGGACACCGGCCGGCCGTCGAGGATGTCGGCGCCGCAGCGGCGCGCCACGCCCATCGCCCAGTCAAACAGCTTGCGCTTGAGCCAGCCCGCGTCCTCCATGCGGATCATCACCTGCGTGAGCAGCCCCTCGTAGATGCGCGGCGGCGCGAAGTAGTAGGTCGGGCCGATCTCGCGCAGGTCGGTCATCACGGTCTCGCGCGACTCCGGGCAGTTGACCGTGAAGCCGGCCACCATCGCCTGCGCGTACGAGAACAGGTTGTCGCCCACCCAGGCCATCGGCAGGTACGACAGCACGTCGTCGTCCGGGCCCAGCCCGTCGAACTGGCAGCCGTTGCGCGCCGCGCCGATCAGGCCCGCGTGCGCGTGGCACACGCCCTTGGGCTTGCCCGTGGTGCCGGACGTATAGAGGATGATCGCGGTGTCGTCGGGCTGGCCGGCCTGCACCTGCGCGTCGTAGAAGCCGGGGTTGGCGCGGTCGTACTCGCGGCCAAGCTCCTGCACGCTCTCGTACGACAGCAGCGACGGGTGATCGTAGTCGCGCAGGCCGCGCGGGTCTTCGTAGATGAGGTGGCGCACGGTGCGGCCGCGCGTGGCGAGCTGCGCCTCAACTTCCAGCAGCTTGTCCACCTGTTCCTGGTCCTCGACGATGGCGAACTCGATCTCGGCATCGTCCAGCACGTAGACCATCTCGCCCGCGATGGCGTCCTGGTACAGCGGCACCGGCACGCCGCCCAGCGCCTGCGCGGCGGTCATCGCCCAGTACAGGCGGGGGCGGTTGTCGCCAACCACGGCCAGGTTCATGCCCCGGCGGAAACCCAGCGCGGCCAGCCCGCACGCCAGCGCGCGCACTTCCGCCGCCGCCTGCGACCAGCTATAGGTCTGCCAGATGCCGAGGTCCTTTTCGCGATAGGCCGGATGGTCTGGCCGCTGCAGGGCATGCGCCTGCAGCCATCGCGGGAAGGTCGTTGCCGACGTGTCCTGCATCGCTGTCTCCTCTCCCCTGCGGATGGCGTAGGGGCCATGCCGGGTATCAAGCCGCCAGACCGGTGTCTATACTGGGCGTTTCGCGGGGTTGCCGCACCGCGTCACGCCCGCCTTGCCTGGTTGGGTGAGGATTGCTGGCAGGGCCGGTTCCGTGTGATCGTAAGATAGCCGATGCCTTTTCCCCCGGTTGTCGCGCCGGCGACAATTCCGGGTTAATCCCTACGGGAGCCCCATGTCCAACGCTTCGTGCCACGACTTCATCGACCGCTGCGCCTGGGCCGTCGACCTGAGCCCCGACCAGCGCGACCGCGTCAAGCGCGTGGCCACCGTGCGCGAGTACGCACAGGGCGACTACGTCTGTCACAAGGGTGAAATGGCCGAGCACTGGCTGGGCGTGGTCGAAGGCATCGTCAAGATCACCACGGTGTCGCCGTCGGGCAAGTCCGTCACGTTCACCGGCGTGCCCACCGGCGGCTGGTTCGGCGAAGGCGCCGTGCTCAAGCAGGAAATCCGCAAGTACGACGTGATGGCGCTGCGCCGGTCGCGTATCGCTTTCGTCCCGCGCGAGACTTTTCAGTGGTTGCTGGATACCAGCCTGCCGTTCACGCGCTTCCTGCTGATGCAGTTCAACGAGCGCCTGGGGCAGTTCATCGCGGCAGTGGAATACGAGCGGCTGCTCGACATCGATTCGCGCGTGGCGCGCGCGGTGTCGTCGCTGTTCAACGAACACCTGTACCCGGGCATCGGATCGACGCTGGAAATCTCGCAGGAAGAAATCGGCCTGCTGGCCGGCATCTCGCGCCAGCGCGCCAACCAGGCGCTCAAGGTGCTGGAACAGCAAGGGCTGGTGCGCGTGGACTACGGCGTGATCGACGTGCTCGACCTGGAGGGGCTGCGGCAGTATGGGGAGTAGCGGCGCGTTCTTGCCGGTTTTGCTCCCCTCTCCCACGCGCGGGAGAGGGGTTGGGGGTGAGGCCCGGCGTCCCCAGATGTTACGGTGGCAGCTTGCACCGCCTCACCCTCTCCCCCGGCCCCTCTCCCGCCTTGCGGGAGAGGGGAGAAAACCAGGAAACCCGGCTTACTTCGAGTACACGTACACCCCGCGCCCCGTCTTCCGCCCCAGGTACCCCGCCGCCACCATTTCGCGCATCAGCATGGCCGGGCGGTATTTCGGGTCGGCGAACTCGGTGTAGAGCACTTCCATCACGGCCAGCATCGTGTCCAGGCCGATCATGTCGGCCAGGGCCAGCGGGCCGATGGGGTGGTTGCAGCCGAGCTTCATGCCTTCGTCGATTTCCTCGGGCGACGCCAGGCCCTCGCCCAGCACGCAGAACGCCTCGTTGATCATCGGGCAGAGGATGCGGTTGACCACGAAGCCGGGGCTGTTCTTCACCGTGATCGGGTACTTGCCGAGCTGCCGCGCCAGCGCCTCCACGTCGGCGTGGGCCGCGTCGCTGGTCTGCAGGCCGCGGATCAGTTCCACCAGCGCCATCAGCGGCACCGGGTTGAAGAAATGCATGCCGATGAAGCGGTCCGCGCGCGACGTCACCGCCGCCAGCTTGGTGATCGAGATCGACGACGTGTTCGACGCGATGATCACGTTCGGCCCGGCGATTGCGTCGATCTGCTTCAGGATCTTGACCTTGAGATCGTAGTTCTCGGTGGCGGCCTCGATGACGATGTCGGCGCGCTTCAGGTCGTCATACGACGTGCTGCCCTGGATACGGGCCAGCGCTGCCGCCTTGTCGGCCTCGGTGGCCTTTTCCTTCTTGATCAGGCGGTCCAGGCTGCCCGCCACCGTGGCGATGCCCTTTTGCACGGCGGCGTCGCTGATGTCGACCATCACCACATCGAGCCCCACCACCGCGCACGCCTGCGCAATGCCATTGCCCATCGTGCCGGCACCCACGATGCCTACTGTCTTGATTGCCATGACTGCTTCCTTGCTCTGTCGGAGGGTTGTAACGGATTCGGATCGGATTACCGCTTCGCCAGCGCGGCGGCCAGCCGCTCGGCGTGCGCCTTGAGCACGTCCATGCTGGCCTGCTCGCGGGCGTGGCCGCGCAGGGCCTGGCTGGCGTAGCGCGGCACGATGTGGAAGTGCACGTGCGGCACGGTCTGGCCGGCGGCGGCGCCGTTGAACTGGCTGATGACGATGCCGTCGGGCGCGAAGGTTTCGCGCACCGCGCGCGCCACGATCTGCGTGGTGCGGATGGCGGCGGCGGCGCCGGCCTCGGACAGGCCGAACAGGTCCACGGCGGCCTCCTTGGGCACCACCAGCGTGTGGCCGTCGGACTGCGGCATGATGTCCAGGAACGCGATCGTGTCGGCGTCCTCGTACACCTTGAAGCTGGGAAGTTCGCCGCGCAGGATGCGGGCAAAGATATTCTGGCTGTCGTACTCGGATTGCATGGCGGTTTTACGAAGTTCGCGGTTCGGGAGGGACGTGCGGAAACGCCGAGTTTAGCCCCAGCGTCCCGCCGCGTGAACCACCCGCCCGCGCGATTTCCGCCTACATGTTGCGCCGGTACTGCCCGCCCACCTCGAACAGCGCGTGCGTGATCTGCCCCAGCGAGCACACGCGCACCGCGTCCATCAGCACCGCGAAGACATTGCCGTTGTCGATCACGGCCTGGCGCAGGCGGTCCAGCATGGCGGGCGCGTCACCGGCATGGCGCGCATGGAATTCCGCCAGGCGGGCAAGCTGGCTCTGCTTCTCGTCCTCGCTGGACCGCGCCAGTTCCAGCGATTGTGGCGTCGGGTCGCCATTCGGGTTGCGGAACGTGTTCACGCCGATGATCGGCAGCGTGCCGTCGTGCTTGAGCTGCTCGTAATACAGCGATTCCTCCTGGATCTTGCCGCGCTGGTAGCCGGTTTCCATCGCGCCCAGCACGCCGCCGCGTTCGGCAATGCGCTCGAACTCCTGCAGCACGGCCTCTTCCACGAGGTCGGTCAGTTCCTCGATCAGGAAACTGCCCTGGTTCGGGTTCTCGCAGCGGGCCACGCCCCACTCGCGGTTGATGATGAGCTGGATCGCCAGCGCCCGGCGCACCGATTCGGCCGTGGGCGTGGTGATCGCCTCGTCATAGGCGTTGGTGTGCAGCGAGTTGCAGTTGTCGTAGATGGCAATCAGCGCCTGCAGCGTCGTGCGGATGTCGTTGAAGTCGATCTCCTGCGCGTGCAGCGACCGGCCCGACGTCTGGATGTGGTACTTGAGCTTCTGGCTGCGCTCGTTGGCGCCGTACTTGTCGCGCATCGTCACGGCCCAGATGCGGCGCGCCACGCGGCCCAGCACGCTGTACTCGGGGTCCATGCCGTTCGAGAAGAAGAACGACAGGTTCGGCGCAAAGTCGTCCACGTGCATGCCGCGCGCCAGGTACGTCTCCACGTAGGTGAAGCCGTTGGCCAGCGTGAACGCAAGCTGCGAGATCGGGTTGGCGCCGGCCTCGGCGATGTGGTACCCGGAGATCGACACCGAGTAGAAGTTGCGCACCTGGTGGTGTACGAAGTACGCCTGGATGTCGCCCATCACCTTCAGCGAGAACTCGGTGCTGAAGATGCACGTGTTCTGGCCCTGGTCCTCCTTGAGGATGTCGGCCTGCACCGTGCCGCGCACGTTCTGCAGCACCCAGGCGCGGATCTTCGATTCCTCGTCGGCGGTCGGCTCGCGGCCGTTGTCGGATCGGAATTTGTCCAGATTCTGGTCGATGGCGGTGTTCATGAACATCGCCAGGATGGTCGGCGCCGGGCCGTTGATCGTCATCGACACCGACGTGCTGGGGCTGGTCAGGTCAAAGCCGTCGTAGAGCACCTTCATGTCGTCGAGCGTGGCGATCGACACGCCCGAGTTGCCCACCTTGCCGTAGATGTCCGGCCGCTCGTGCGGGTCCTCGCCGTACAGCGTGACCGAGTCGAACGCGGTGGACAGCCGCTTGGCGTCCATGCCCTCGGAGACGAGCTTGAAGCGCCGGTTGGTGCGGAACGCGTCGCCCTCGCCCGCGAACATGCGCGTGGGGTCCTCGCCCTCGCGCTTGAACGCGAATACGCCGGCCGTGTACGGAAAGCTGCCCGGCACGTTCTCGCGCATCAGCCATCTCAGGATCTCGCCGTCGTCCTCGAAGCGCGGCAGCACCACCTTGCGGATCTTCGTGCCCGACAGCGTGGTGGTGACCAGCCCCGTGCGCAGCTCCTTGTCTCGTATTTTTACGATGTACTCGTCGCCGCCGTAGGCCGCCTGCATCTGCGGCCACATGGCCAGCAGCTTGCGCTCGACGGCGCCGAGCGCGGCGTCGCGCTCGCCAGCGAGCGATTCCAGGGCGCCGCCGTCGGCATCGCTGCCCGACGCCTTGAGCATGTCGCGCGCCGCGCGCAGTTGCTGGCGCTCGCGGGCCAGCCGGCTCTGCTCGGCCACGCGGCGACGGTAGGCGCGCACCGTATCGGCCAGCTCCGCCAGGTAGCGGCTGCGCGCCGGCGGCACGATCACGTTCTGGCCCGTGGAAATACGCCCGGCCAGCCTGGGCAGGCCGCCCGGCTGCAGCGCCAGCCCGTGCCCGGCCAGCGCCTGCGCCAGCCCCTGGTACAGCATGGTCACGCCGTCATCGTTGAAGCGCGACGCCTGGGTGCCGTAGACCGGCATGTCCTCGGCCTTGCTGTGCCATTGCTCGCGGTTGCGCTGCACCTGCTTGGCCACGTCGCGCCAGGCGTCCTGGGCGCCCTTGCGGTCGAACTTGTTGATCGCCACGAAATCGGCAAAGTCGAGCATGTCGATCTTTTCTAGCTGACTGGCCGCGCCAAACTCGGGCGTCATCACGTACAGCGACAGGTCCACGTGCGGCACGACGGCCGCGTCGCCCTGCCCGATGCCCGACGTCTCCACGATCACCAGGTCGAAGCGGGCCGCCTTGCACGCGGCAATCACGTCCGGCAGCGCCTGCGAGATTTCCGAGCCGGCGTCGCGCGTGGCCAGCGACCGCATGAAGATGTTCGGGTGGTTGATCGCGTTCATGCGGATGCGGTCGCCCAGCAGCGCCCCGCCCGACTTGCGCCGCGACGGGTCGATCGAGATCACGGCAATCGACAGCGCGTCGTGCTGGTCCAGCCGGAAGCGGCGGATCAGCTCGTCGGTCAGCGAAGACTTGCCCGCGCCGCCCGTGCCCGTGATGCCCAGCACCGGCGTGGTGGCGGCCCGCGCGGCGTCGTGCAGCGCGCCAACCAGGCCGGGGGCGGCCTTGCCGTTTTCCAGCGCGGTGATGAGCTGGGCCAGCGCGCGGCGGTCGCCCTGCGACACGGCGTCGAGCGTGGCCGGCGCGTAGCGCGTCAGGTCGATGTCGCAGCGCTGCACCATGTCGGCGATCATGCCCGCCAGGCCCATGCGCTGGCCGTCCTCGGGGCTGTAGATGCGCGCCATGCCGTACGCCTGCAGCGCACGGATCTCGTCCGGCACGATCACGCCGCCGCCGCCGCCGAACACCTGGATGTGCTCGCCGCCGTGCTCGCGCAGCAGATCGATCATGTACTGGAAGTATTCGACGTGACCGCCCTGGTAGCTGGAGATGGCGATGCCCTGCACGTCCTCCTGCAGCGCGGCGGTGACCACCTCGTGCACGGACCGGTTGTGGCCCAGGTGGATGACCTCGCAGCCGTGCGACTGCAGGATGCGCCGCATGATGTTGATCGACGCGTCGTGGCCGTCGAACAGCGACGCCGCTGTGACAAAGCGCACCTTGTTGGCCGGGCCGCCGGCCTGCGCCGCCTGCGGCCGGGCGGCCGCCGTCCTGCTCACATCCGAAAGATCAGTCATTGTCTCCACCGCTCTGTTATGTGGCTGGCTGCCCGGTGTGGCTGGCTGGCGTGCCGGCGGTTCTGGCGACCGCGCTCACAGGGGCCGGACGATTATATGACGTTTACGTTAACGTAAGTCTAGGGACGCGGGTAAGCACCGATCGTCTCTGCCGGCATCGTCTCACAGCGGGGTACGGAGCAGAAGGGCCCGGAGACCGCCCCTGCGCCGCGGGAGGTCGGCGCAGGCGGGATGGCGGTTCCGGATCCCAGGAGAAAGCGGGGGTGGCGGGCGGCCCGCCGGGGTCAGGCGTGCACGCGCGGGCAGTCGCCGAAGGCGTCGGTCTTGCGTTCGCCCCAGCGGCGCGCCAGTTGGCGGATGACGAACACCGCCCGGCGCAGCGACCACGGCGCCGGCGTCTCGGCAAGCTGGAAGCGCGCGGCGCCGCCTTCGGCCGACAGCCAGACGCGGTCGCCTTCGGTCAGCACGTGGGTATCGCCGGCGCGCAGCCAGATATCGCGTGGATGGCCTTCCACGGTCAGCCACAGGCTGCCTTCCAGCGCGGTCACGCTCTGGCCGTGGCGGGCGCGCCAGCCCACCGGCCGGCCGGTTTCGTCGAGTTCGAATGTCCTGAGTTCACGCATCGGTGTCTCCTTGCCTTGCCCGGCGCAGCCGCTCTGGATCAAGGGATCGGGCGGATTAGGGGGGCGCTGCGCCATGGCCACATTTATCCACGGCGGCGACTACAATCCCATGCACAGTTCCGAACAGTTTTCGTTGGACTGTTCAGTAGTTTCGACTGACACTTGCCGCCCCCGTCACTTATGCAACTCGTAATCGACCCATCCACGGGCGTCCCGCTGACCGAGCAGATCGTGCTGGGCGTGAAGACGTGGATCAGTTCCCGCGAGGCCGCGCCCGGCGCGCGCCTGCCATCGATCCGCGCGCTGGCCGCCGAGCACCGGATCAGCCGCTTCCCGGTCATCGAGGCATACGACCGGCTGGTGTCGCAGGGGCTGGTCGATTCGCGCCAGGGCTCGGGCTTCTACGTGGCGGAGAGCGCGCTGACCGGGCGGCAGGGCCGGGGCTGGTCGGACCCGAGCCTGGCCGAGGACCTGTCCGAGCACATCATCGACCAGTTCCACCACCCCAGCGGCATGCTGAAGCTGGCCGGCGGGTTCGTGCCCGAGGAATGGCGCGACGTGGAGGGCCTGACGCAGGCCATCCGCCACATCACGCGGCATGACATCGACAGCGTGATCCACTACGCCACGCCGCTGGGCCACCCGGCGCTGCGCAAGCACGTGCTGACGCGCGTGCGCCAGGTGGGCATCGAGGCCGACCTGACGCAGGTGCTGATCACCTCGGGGGCCAGCCAGGCGCTGGACCTGATCGTGCGCCACCTGCTCAAGCCCGGCGACACGGTGTTCGTCGAGGACCCCGGCTACTACAACCTGTTCGGCCTGCTGCGCATGCACGGCGTGCAGCTGGTGGGCGTGCCGCACACGCCGAACGGGCCCGACCCCGAGGCCTGCGAGCGGCTGCTGCGCGACCACAAGCCCAAGCTGTTCTTCACCAACAGCGTGCTGCAGAACCCCACCGGCTCCACGCTGTCGCCGCCGGTGGCGTTCCGGCTGCTGGAACTGGCGCGGCGCCACAACTTCCGGTTCGTCGAGGACGACATCTTCTCGGACTTCCAGCTCAACTTCACCGACCGGCTGGCCACGCTGGACCAGCTTGAGCACGTGATCTACATCGGCGGCTTCTCGAAGACCGTGTCGGCGGCGCTGCGGGTGGGGTACCTGGTGGCGGACAAGACGCTGATCAAGGACCTGATCGACGTGAAGGTGCTGACCAGCGTGGCGGGATCGCACTTTGCCGAAGCCGTGACGGCGGCGATGCTGGAGCGCGGCGCCTACCGCAAGTACGTGGAACGGCTGCGCGTGCGCACGCGCGAGGTGACGGCCGGCGCGGTCAAGATCCTGGGCCAGTACGGCTGGAAAGTGTTCTGCGAGCCGGCCGGCGGCAACTTCCTGTGGGCCCGCGCGCCCGGCATCGACGATTCGCGCGAGCTGGTGGCGATGGCCGAGACCCAGGGCATCGCGCTGGCGCCGGGCCATTTCTTCCGGCCCGGCGGCGAGACGTCGGCCTGGGTGCGCATCAATTCGGCCTATGCCGGCGAGCCGCGCTCGCGGGCGTTCTTCGAGCAAGCGGGCCGCCGCTGATCAGCCCTGGGCGTCGCCGCCGTGGTTGTGCAGCACGGCGTTGCGGCGCGAGTAGGCAAAGTAGACCACCAGCCCCAGCGCCAGCCAGCACAGGAACGCGATCCACGTGAGCGCCTGCAGGTGGGCCATCAGGAACACGCAGAACGCCACGGCCAGCAGCGGCACCACGGGCACGCCGGGGCAGCGGAACGTGCGCGGCAGGTGCGGATGGGTGCGGCGCAGGACCAGCGTCGCCACCGCGATCAGCGTGAACGCCGACAGCGTGCCGATGTTGATCAGCTCGGCCAGCACGTTCAGCGGCACGAAGCCGGCAATCGTGGCAAAGACGATACCCACGGTCCACGTGGCCTTGAACGGCGTGGCGTGGACGGGATGCACCTCGGAAAGCTTCTCGGGCAGCAGGCCGTCGCGCGACATCGCAAAGATGATGCGCGTCTGGCCGTAGGTCATCACCAGGATCACCGTGGTCATGCCCAGGATGGCGCCCAGGTCGACAAACCCGGCCACCCAGTTCTGCCCGGCGTACTGCAGCGCCAGCGACACCGGATGGTCCACGCCCGCGAACTTGGCGAACGGCACGATGCCGGTCATGATGGCCGACACGGCCACGTACAGGATGGCGCAGACCGCCAGCGAGCCGACAATGCCGATCGGCAGGTCGCGGCCGGGGTTGCGCACCTCCTCGGCGGCCGACGTCACCGCATCGAAGCCGATGAACGCGAAGAACACCAGCGCCGCCGCATTGAAGATGCCCGACAGCCCGAACGGCGCGAACGGCTGCCAGTTGGCCGGCTGCACGTGCCAGACGCCCACGGCGATGAACAGCAGCACCACGCCCACCTTGATCGCCACCATCACGTTGTTGAGCCGCGCCGACTCGCGCACGCCGTACGACACCACCCAGGTAATCGCCAGCATGATCAGGATGGCCGGCAGGTTGACCACGGTCTCCACGCCCGGCACCGCCCCCGGCGCGGCGGTCAGCGCGGCCGGCAGCCGGATGCCGAAGCCGGCGATCAGCGACTGGAAGTAGCCCGACCAGCCCACCGACACCGCCGACGTGGCCAGCCCGTATTCCAGCAGCAGGTCCCAGCCGATCATCCACGCGACGATCTCGCCCAGCGTGGCGTAGCTGTAGGTGTAGATCGAGCCGGACACAGGAATTGCCGACGCAAACTCTGCATAGCACAACGCTGCAAAGCCACAGGCCATGGCCGCGATCACGAACGACACGGTCAGCGCCGGCCCGGCCGTCAGCGCGCCCGTGCCGGTCAGCACGAAGATGCCGGTGCCGATGATGGCGCCGATGCCCATCAGCACCAGATCCACGGGGCCCAGCACCTTGCGCAAGCCGTCGTGCTCGCTGACGTCGAGCATCGATTCAATGTTCTTGGTGCGGAATAGGCTCATGAGGGGCTCCGGGCGGTCAGTCGGGTGCATCGGGTGCATCGGGTGCATTGACTATAGGTTGTACCAGTCGCGCCGGCGGCCGGAACCGCACATCTCGTGGAAGGCGGGGCCGCCGGCGAGGGCGCGATGATACACGGGGCCGCCGGCCAACAAAAAGCGCTCCACGAGGGAGCGCTTGCTGGGTCGGAGCGGACGGTGCCGCCCTACTTCGCCACCGGCATCGTGAACTCGGCGCCCTTGGCGATGCTGTCCGGCCAGCGCTGCATCACGCTCTTGTAGCGCGTGTAGAAGCGCACGCCTTCCTCGCCATAGGCGTGGTGGTCGCCGAACAGCGAGCGCTTCCAGCCCCCAAACGAGTGCCACGCCATCGGCACCGGGATCGGCACGTTGATGCCGACCATGCCCACCTGGATCTGGCGCGCGAACGCGCGGGCGATGCCGCCGTCGCTGGTGTAGCACGACACGCCGTTGCCGAACTCGTGCGCGTTGATCAGGTCCACCGCCTCGGCAAAATCGTGCACGCGCACCACCGACAGCACCGGGCCGAAGATCTCTTCCCTGTAGATCGTCATGTCCGGGCGGACGTTGTCGAACAGCGTGCCGCCGACGAAGAAGCCGTTCTCGTGGCCGTCCACCTTGTGGCCGCGCCCGTCGGTCACCAGCGTGGCGCCCTCGGCCACGCCCTGGGCGATATAGCCCTCGACCTTGGCCTTGTGCGCGGCCGTGACCAGCGGGCCCATCTCGGCGTCGCCTTCCATGCCGTTGCGGATCTTCAGCGACGCGGCGCGCTCGGCCAGGCGCGGCACCAGCCGGTCAGCCACGTCGCCCACGGCCACCGCCACCGAGATCGCCATGCAGCGCTCGCCGGCCGATCCGTAGGCGGCGCCCACCAGCGCGTCCACGGCCTGGTCCAGGTCCGCGTCCGGCATCACCACCAGGTGGTTCTTGGCCCCGCCCAGCGCCTGCACGCGCTTGCCGTGCTTCGTGCCTTCCGTGTAGATGTACTCGGCGATCGGCGTGGAGCCGACGAACGACAGCGCCTGCACGTCGGGGTGGGCCAGCAGCGCGTCGACGGCCACCTTGTCGCCCTGCACCACGTTGAACACGCCGTCGGGCAGGCCGGCCTGCTTGAGCAGGTCGGCAATCAGCAGGCTGGGCGACGGGTCGCGCTCCGACGGCTTCAGCACGAACGTGTTGCCGCAGGCCAGCGCCACCGGGAACATCCACATCGGCACCATGACCGGGAAGTTGAACGGCGTGATGCCGGCCACCACGCCCAGCGGCTGGCGCAGGTTCCAGTTGTCGATGCCGCCGCCGATGTTGTCGGTGAAGTCGGTCTTGAGCAGGTTCGGGATGCCGCAGGCAAACTCCACTACCTCGATGCCGCGCGTCACCTCGCCGCGGGCGTCGGAAAACACCTTGCCGTGCTCGCGCGTGATCAGCGCGGCCAGGTCGTCGTGGTGCTTGTCCAGCAGTTCCTTGAACTTGAACAGGATGCGCGCGCGGCGCAGCGGCGGCGTCTCGGCCCAGGCCGGCCAGGCGGCCTTGGCGGCGGCCACCGCGGCGGTCACGTCGTCGGTGCTGCCCATGGCCACGCGGGCCGCCACGGCGCCGGTGGCCGGGTTGAACACGTCGGCAAAGCGGTCGGCGCCCGCGCGCTGCACGGTGCCGCCGATGTAGTGATGGATTTCGGCGATCTGCCGGTTTTCTGCGATGTTCACTGCGGTCTTCCTCTGGTGTGCCGGCGGGTCTTTACTGGATGCTCTGCAGCGCCTGCCTGACGGTGTCGAAGAGCTGGTCGATCTCGGCCTCGGAAATGATCAGCGGCGGCGAGAACGCCAGGATATCGCCGGTGTAGCGCACCAGCACGCCCAGCTCCAGGCATTTCAGGAACGCCTCGTAGGCGCGCGCGCCCGGCGCGCCGGGGCGCGATTCCAGCTCCACGCCGGCCACCAGCCCCAGGTTGCGGATGTCCTTGACGAACGGCGCGTCGCGCAGGGCGTGCACGGCCGATTCAAACTTGGGCGCCAGCTCGGCCGCGCGCTCGAACAGCTTGTCGCGCTTGTACAGGTCCAGCGTGGCGATGCACGCGGCCATCGCCAGCGGATGGCCCGAGTAGGTGTAGCCGTGCGGCAGCTCGATGCCGCCCTGCGGCGCGGCGTTGATCACGGCGTCGTGCACCTCGCGGCGCACCGCCACGGCGCCCATCGGCACGGCGGCGTTGTTGATGGCCTTGGCCATCGTGATCAGGTCCGGCGTGACCTTCAGGCGCTCGGCGGCCGTGGCGGCGCCCAGGCGGCCGAACGCGGTGATGACTTCGTCGAAGATCAGCAGGATGCCGTGCTTGCTGGTGATCTCGCGCAGCTTTTCCAGGTAGCCCACGGGCGGGATCAGCACGCCGGCCGACCCGGCCATCGGCTCCACGATCACGGCGGCAATGTTCGACGCGTCGTGCAGCGCCACCAGCCGCTCCAGTTCGTCGGCCAGGTGGGCGCCCCACTGCGGCTGGCCCTTCGAGAACGCCGCCTCGGCGATGTTCAGCGTGGCGGGCAGGTGGTCGGTGCCCGGCATCACGTTGGCCGACCACATCTTGCGGTTGGGCCCGATGCCACCCACGCCCAGCCCGCCAAAGCCCACGCCGTGGTAGCCGCGCTCGCGGCCGATGATGCGCGTGCGCTGGCCCTCGCCGCGCGCGCGGTGGTACGCCAGCGCGATCTTCAGCGCCGTGTCGACCGATTCCGAGCCCGAGTTCGTGAAGAAGATGCGGTCCAGCCCCTTGGGCATCAGCGCGGCCACCTTGGTGGCGGCCTCGAATTCGAGCGGATGGCCCATCTGGAACGGCGGCGCGTAGTCCAGCGTGGCCGCCTGCTGCGCGATCGCGTCGACGATCTCCTTGCGCGCGTGCCCCGCGGCCACGCACCACAGGCCGGCGCAGCCGTCCAGGATCTTGCGGCCGTCATGGGTGGTGTAGTGCATGCCGCTGGCCGATGCCAGCAGGCGCGGGGCGGCCTTGTACTGGCGATTGGCCGTGAACGGCATCCACAGGGCTTCGAGATCGGGAATCACGGTCTTGGCGGCGTCCATACGTTCTCCTGGTGCGGGGTGCGGTGAGCGGGGATGGCGCGCGCCGGCGGCGGCGCCACGGTTTCCGGCAACTCTACCGGCGGGGTCTGGCGTAAAGAATATACGGTCCCGAGATCGCCGCCTGACCGTACAGTTTCGATGCCGGCAACCGTACAGGTGTGCGGGCACCGCCTCGGCTTGCCGGACGCCGGTCCCTGCCAGCAATGCCTTGCAGCACCTGCCATTACGCTGCAACGCAACATTGCGCGCCGGGGCTGGTCGAGCCCGTACACTGTACAGGTTTCCGCCCTATCCCACCTTGCCATGCTGAACCTGAACCTCGCACGCAGCCGCCGCGGCGGCGAGACCCTGACCGAGCAGATCGTCGCCGGTATCGCCGCGCTGGTGGACCAGCGCGCGCTGCGCGCGGGCGCCCTGCTGCCGTCGGTGCGCCGCTTTGCCCAGCAGCATGGCGTCAGCACGTTCACGGTGGCCGAGGCGTATGGCCGGCTCACGGCGCTGGGCTACCTGACGGCCCGGCCCGGGTCCGGCTACACGGTGGCCCATCGGCACGCGCCGGCCGGCCAGGCGCGCGCGGCGCAATGGGAGGCGCCGGTGCTCAACGCCGCCTGGCTGCTGTCCGATGTCTTTGCCGACCATTCGGTGCCGATCAAGGCCGGCGCGGGCTGGCTGCCCGGCGACTGGCTCAACGAGGAAGGGCTGCACCAGGCCATGCGCAGCGCGGCGCGCGTGCCGGCCGCGCAGGTGTCCGGCTACGGCCATCCGTACGGCTTTGGCGCGCTGCGCGAGCATATCGCCGTGCACCTGGGCCAGTACGGGATGCCGGTGCAGGCCCAGCAGGTGGTGCTGACGCAGGGCGCCACGCAGGCGCTGGACCTGGTCGTCCGCACGCTGCTGCGGCCCGGCGAGACGGTGCTGGTGGAGTCGCCGTGCTATTGCAACCTGCTGCAGATCCTGCGGCTGGCCGGCCTGCGGGCGGTTGGCGTGCCGCGCACGGCCGCCGGGCTGGACACCGACGCGCTGGAAGATGCCATCCGCCTGCACGCCCCGCGCGCGCTGTTCGTCAACACGGTGCTGCAGAACCCGACCGGCGCCAGCCTGACGAGCATGAACGCGTTTCGCGTGCTGCAACTGGCCGAGCGGCACCGGCTGCTGGTGGTGGAGGACGATATCTACCGCGAACTGGCGCCGGCGGGTTCGCCGATGCTGGCCGCCATGGACGGCCTGTCGCAGGTGGTCTACGTGAACGGGTTCTCGAAGACGATCACGCCTTCGCTGCGGGTTGGCTACCTGGCCGCGAGCCCGGACCTGGCCAAGGCGTTCGCGCGGACCAAGATGGCGGTGGGGCTGACGTCGTCGGAGGTGACCGAGCGGCTGGTCTACTCGGTGCTGACCAGCGGCCACTACGCGCGCCACGTGGCGGCGCTGGCCGAACGGCTACGTGCGCAACAGGATCGCGTGGCGGAAAAGATGGAAGCACATGGGCTGGAGATGATGCTGCGGCCCGATGGCGGCATGTTCGCCTGGGCGCGGCTGGCGGCGGACGGCCAGCCCGGCGGGCCGACCGGCACCGAACTGGCGAAGCTGGCGCTGGCGCACGGCATCTGGCTGGCGCCGGGATCGTACTTCGAGCCCGACGAAGCCGATTCGCCCTGGATCCGCTTCAACGTCGCCACCAGCGACGCCCCGCAGCTCTGGGCGTTCTTCGACGCCGTGCGCAGCGGCCGGACGCAGGCGGCCCGCGCCGCCTGACCCGGCCAGTCCGCTCAGAAGCGGTAGCGGACGTAGCCGGTGTAGAAGTTGCTGCCCGGGTTGGGTTCCTTGATGCCGGCGTTCGAGATGTGCTGGAAGCGGAAGCCGACCTCGGTGTTGGCGTTCTTGCCAAAGCCCACGCCCACGCCGAGCATGTCCGAGAACTGGAACGCGCTGCCCATGCGGTGCTCGTCGGACGTGCCGGCGTGCGTCAGCACGCGCAGGCCCACCGACGCCTCCGCGAACGGCACGAAGTAGCCGCCGCGCTTTTCCACGCGCAGGATCGGCGAGATGCCGAATTCGAACAGGTTCTGCGGATTGGTGCCGCCACGGGCGTCCCAGCCGGCGACGTTGAATTCCGCCTGCAGCCGCAGCAGCCAGCCCTGCGGGTTGCCGTACTGGAGCGGCGTGTTGAAGTTCACGCCGATTTCGTACTTGTTGACGTCATGGCTCGTGTCGCGGCCATAGGCCACGTGGACGGCCGGGTGGCTCCAGCCCACCAGCTCCTCGGCGCTGGCGGCCGAACTGGCCCCGGCGACGAGCGCGGCAGCCGCGACGAGGCGGGCGACAAACAGGCTGCGGGGAGACTTGGCGAGGTGCATGCGACGTTCTTGTTGTTCTGACTTCATGGATGAAGGCATTCGAAGAGTGGCTCGGCTACAAGACGCAAACGACTGCCGGGCCGGCCGATGCACCGGGGTGCCGCGGTCGGGTCAGGCCCAGAGCCTCTCCACCACCCAGCTCGCGGCAATACAGATTCCGAGCCAGATGGCGAGGCAGCTTGCGATAAATCGGTACGTCATTGTGGTTGGGAACAGCGGCAGGACAGTTTCTGAGGGAATTTTGGCGTCGGATTATACATACATTCACGAATGCATGTATCGGCCAGATTTCCATCGGATTTAGTCCAGCTAGCGATGATGCCAGCACCCGGCGAACCGTGCAGACAGGTGCTTTAGCCGTCCGGTGACAGAAAGCGAAGATTGGGGCGGAGAGGATGTGATCGATGCGGCGCCCACTCGGCTGGGCGGGCCGGCTGTGGAGAACGGCCGGAGCCGGCCCCGCCACCCTGGGGATGGGGCGACCGGCCGGCTCAATTCATTGACGAATCAGATACTTGGCGCCGATCACCCGCGCAGGAACGGCAGCACTTCGGCCAGCAACTGCTCGGGAATTTCCTCGGCGATGTAGTGGCCGCTGGGCAGCGCGTGGCCCTGCACGCGGCGCGCCACCTTGCGCCATTCATCCAGCGGCTGGAAACATTTTCCGATCACACCGTTGGCGCCCCACAACGCCAGCATCTCGCATTCGACCATGCGGCCGGCGTCGATGTCGGCCCGGTCGTGCTCCAGGTCGATGCCGGCACTGGCCCGGTAGTCCTCGCAAAGGCCGTGCGCGGCACCCGGCTGGCGCAGGCAGCGCAGGTATTCGGCCATGGCGGCGTCGGTGAACGGCGACAGGCCCGCGCTGCGGCTGCCCATGGTCTGCTGCAGGTACTGGGCCGGATCGGCTTCGATCAGCGTCTCGGGGAACGGCGCCGGACGGATCAGGAAGAACCAGTGGTAGTAGGCCCGCGCGAACGCCTCGGTGGTCTGCGAGTACATCGCCAGCGTCGGCGCGATATCGAGCGTGACAAGCTTTTCCACGGCCTGCGGATGATCGACCGCCAGGCGGTGGGCCACGCGGGCGCCACGGTCGTGCGCGAGCACGCGGAAGCGCTCGAAGCCCAGCGCGCGCATCACGGCCAGTTGGTCGGCCGCCATGGTGCGCTTGCTGTAGTTGCTGTGGTCGGGCAGCCCGGCGGGCTTGCCGCTGTCGCCATAGCCGCGCAGGTCGGTGGCCACCACCGTGTAGTGCCGCGCCAGCTCGCCGGCCACCTTGTGCCAGATCACATGGGTCTGCGGATGGCCGTGCAGCAGCAACAGCGGCGGGCCGTCGCCGCCCACCACGGCATGGATGGCCACGCCGTCGTGGTCGATGCGGTGCGTCTTGAAACCTTCGAACATCGATCGTCTCCTTGGCTGGGCCGGCCAGGCGGACGGCCCTGTGGCGGCAGTCTAATCCGGGCGGCGGCCGACATTATTTCGCCCCCGTCACTTCATTCGTGCCGGGGATGACCGAATGGCGACGGCGGACGCGCCGCTCAGGGCAGCAGCAGGATGGCGCCGGTGGTCTCGCGGCGCTCGGCCGCCTCGTGGGCGCGTGCCACGTCGGCCAGCGGAAAGCGGGCGCCGATGTCGACCTTGACATGGCCGGCCGCGATGGCGTCGAACAGGTCCTTCGCATTGGCGCGGAAGCGCGCGGTATCGGCGTTGTGCGGAAACACGGACGGGCGCGTCAGGAACAGGCAGCCCTTCTTGTTCAGCAGCTCGGGCTCGATGGCCGGCGCCGGGCCCGACGCGGCGCCGTACAGCACCACCATGCCGAAGGTCTGCGCGCAGTCCAGCGACCCCAGGAAGGTGTCCTTGCCCACGGCGTCGTAGACCACGGTCACGCCCTGGCCGCCGGTGGCATCGCGCACCTGCTTGACCCAGTCGCCATGGCTGTAGTCGATGGCCACGTCGCAGCCAGCCGCCTTCGCACGCTCGCACTTGGCCGCCGAGCCCGCCGTGCCGATCACGCGCGCCCCCAGCGCCTTGGCCCAGCCGCTGAGGATCTGGCCCACGCCGCCGGCGGCGGCATGCACGAGCACCGTGTCGCCGGGCTTGACCGCGTGGGTATGGCGCACCAGGTACTGCGCGGTCATGCCCTTGAAGATCGTGGCGGCGGCCTGTTCGTCGCTGACGGCATCGGGCAGCTTCACGAGCCGGTCCACGGCCACGTTGCGGCCCTCCGCATAGGCGCCCAGGCCCGCGTTCATGTACGCCACGCGATCGCCCACGGCCACGTCGGTCACACCTTGCCCCACGGCCTCGACCACGCCGGCCGCCTCGAACCCGAGGCCCGTGCCCGCCGGCAGCGGGTACGTGCCGCGGCGCTGGTAGATGTCGATGAAGTTGAAGCCGATCGCGGTATGCCGGACGCGCGCCTCGCCGGGCGCCGGCTCGGGCAGTTCGACGTTCTCCAGCCGCATGACCTGCGGCAGGCCGAATTCGTGGAGGCGGATGGCGCGGACGGTGGCTGGCATGGGGTCTCCTCGATCTGGCAGAAAGTGAAGGCCCGATTATTGACGCTTTTGCGAATCCCTGCCGGCCGCGCCTACGCCAGTTCGGCGCTCATGCAGAGCGCGCTGGTATTGCGCAGGCGCAGGAATTCCTGGCTTTCCAGCACCTCGGGCGGCAGCTTCGAGGCGTGGATCAGCGAGAAGCCGTAGCGCGCGAAATAGCTGGGACAGGTGGAGGTCAGCAGCACGGCACGGCGGCTGCCGTTGGCCCGCGCGCGCATCATCACCGCGTTGACGAGGTGGCTGGCCACGCCCTGGTCGCGCCATTCGCGCAGCACGGCCACCGAGCGGACGATGGCCGTGTCGCCGAACAGCTCGGCGCAGGCGCAGCCCACCAGTTGCGAATCCATGACAGCCACGTGGAACTCGCCCACGAGCCGCGGCAGATCGTCCACCGGCAGGCCGCACCGCTCAAGAACGGCCCCGATGGCGGGCGCATCCGACGGCTGAGCCATGCGGATTCGCAGGTCTTTAATCATTTGGAGCCTCTGTTTCTCTCATCACGTTGCGACGGATACGCCATGGAAGCCCTGCATGGTGAAACCGGGTGCGCCGCGGGCCGATAATGTTTGGCCCGGCAGTCATACGACGACGCGCGCGTCCGAGAGCGGTGAAATGCTGACGATTGGTGCGCGTGCGCCCCACAGTATCGCAATCGCGGCCGGGATTCCAGAGGGAAATCACCGGATGCGACGCGTGCCACGCCTGGTGAAACCGGGAGCATGAAATGCGCCAGGGCGGGCGTGAGTATCGCTATCGTTCATGACGGCGAAACGCGCGTCAGCGAACTGGAAACCGAAAGGGAAAACCGCAGGGAAATGGAGGCGGGGATCCGGAATCGAACCGTCGTAAACGGCTTTGCAGGCCGTCGCATAACCACTCTGCCACCCCGCCCCGGGGAGAAGACGGACCGAGCGGGCCGTCCTGTGGTGCGGGGCGCAGTGTAGCCCAAGTGGAAAAAGTCTGCAGGGCGCGGCGCGCCTGGCCGGCCGGCTAGCCCTCGGGGCTGCCCATCGCCGACTGCAGGTAGTTCTGCAGGCCGACCTTGCGCACCAGTTCGAGCTGGGTCTGCAGCCAGTCGACGTGGTCCTCGGTGTCGTCGAGGATGTCGGTCAGGATGTCGCGCGACACGTAGTCGCTGACCGATTCGCAGTACTTGATCGCCTCCTTGAGGTTGGCCTGCGACACCAGCTCCAGCTTCAGGTCGCAGCCGAGCATTTCCTCGGTGTTCTCGCCGATCATGAGCTTGTCCAGGTCCTGCAGGTTCGGCAGGCCGTCGAGCATCAGGATGCGTTCGATCAGGCGGTCGGCGTGCTTCATTTCCTCGATCGACTCGTCATACTCGTGCTTGCCCAGCGCCGTCAGCCCCCAGTGGCGATAGATGCGGGCGTGCAGGAAATACTGGTTGATCGCGGTGAGTTCATGCTTGAGCTGGCCATTCAGCAACTGGATGACCTTTTTGTCGGCTTTCATGACGGCTGCCCCTAAAATGCCTGGCGGTGATTTTCCATGGTAATGGGCGAGACCGGAACTTCAAGCCCGGCGCGGCTTTCCAGCCATTTGGCGCGCAAATAAATTATGTTTCGCGCGATTATGCAAGTGATACTGATTTCAATTTCGGCAAAATAAAAGCGCCTCCGGCGGAGGCGCTCTCACTGGCATCGGGCAGTGCCGCTGCCGCAGCGATTATTCGCCGCTGGCGCGATAACGGTTGCGCAGGTCGCGGATCAGGTCGTGGTTGCGCAGCACGCCCTGGTACTGGCGCTCGATCAGCGCGCGGATATCGAAGCTCAGGTCGGTTTCCTGCAGCGCGTCGGCGTACTTTTTCTTGGCGACGTCCTCGCCCTTCTCGGTTTCTTCCAGGATCGCCAGGTCGGTGCGGTCCGACACCGCCGAGCGCAGGCTCACCCAGCCGCGATGCAGCGCGCCGGCCACGCTGCCGTGATCCTCGGGCTTGCCGCCCAGCGCCACCACCTGGCTCTGCAGCTCGCGCACGGCGGCGCCGCATTCGGTCGCGCGGCTGGAGAACAGCGTCTTCAGCTCGGGATTCTTCGCGTCCTCGGCCGCCTTGCGGAAGCCTTCCTCGCCGTCGCGCGAAACTTCGATCAGGTCATTGAGTACGGACACATTGTTGTCAGCCATAACGAACTCCTCTCATCGTGCGCGGCACCCCCGGTGCCACGGCGCATGGAACATCCCGCAGCGGCGCTGAAGGCCGCGCGGTCCTTGGTTCCAAGATAGAAGAGCCGCCTCGCGCAGGCTGTCGGGACGCCTCGCAAGCCGATGTCGGTCTGCGCCTACAGGCGCGGCATGACGCGGGATTCAGTCCAGCAGGTGTCCCATGCGCGACCGCTTGGTCGCCAGGTACTTTTCGTTCTCGGCGTTAGACGGGACGATATGGCGCATCTGCTCGGTCACCTTGATGCCGGCGTCTTCCAGCGCCTTGATCTTGACCGGATTGTTGCTCATGAGTCGCACGGAATTGACGCCCCACTGGCGCAGGAAGTCGGCAGCAAACGCATAGGTGCGGGAATCGATGGCCTGGCCGAGCGCCAGGTTGGCATCCACGGTATCGAGCCCGCCATCCTGCAGCGCATACGCGCGGATCTTGTTCGACAGCCCGATGCCACGGCCCTCGTGGCCACGCAGGTACAGCAGCACGCCGCGGCCTTCCTCGGCAATCTTCTTCATGGCCAGGTCGAGCTGTTCGCCGCAATCGCAGCGGCAGGAGCCGAACACGTCGCCGGTCAGGCACTCCGAATGCAGCCGCAGCAGCACGTCATCGCCCGAAATATCGCCCATCGAGAGCGCAAGGTGTTCGGTACCGGTATCCAGGCCCTGGAAGGCATGGGCGGTGAATTGGCCATAGCGGGTCGGCAGCCGGGCGGAGCCGATCAGCTCACTTTCTAGGTCTTTCATATTGATTTCGCTGGAGGCGCCATGGGGCCCGCGCGGCATGATGCAGGCACGGGGCAGGCGCGCCACGCGGCGCCGATTGGGAGAGGCGCGAACGCAGCATGCCGGCAAGGATACCGCGAAATGCATTCCGCCATCCCTGGCGGGGTTATCTGCCAAGCCCTTGCGCGCGGCACCATCGGCCGGTAGCGGCAATGAAAAAGGGCCGCCCGAAGGCGGCCCTTGTGCCGGGTAGACCCTGGCGCAGCCCCGGCCCTTACTCCACCGTCACCGACTTGGCCAGGTTGCGCGGCTTGTCCACGTCCGTGCCGCGGGCGCAGGCCGTGTGGTAGGCCAGCAGTTGCAGCGGCACCACGTGCAGGATCGGCGACAGCGCGCCGTAGTGCTCGGGCATGCGGATCACCTGGATGCCATCCGACGACTGGATGTGCGTGTCCGAGTCGGCGAACACGTACAGGCGGCCGCCGCGGGCGCGCACTTCCTGGATGTTGGACTTCAGCTTTTCCAGCAGCGAGTCGTTCGGGGCCACCGTCACCACCGGCATGGCCTCGGTCACCAGTGCCAGCGGGCCGTGCTTCAGTTCGCCGGCCGGGTAGGCTTCGGCGTGGATGTACGAGATTTCCTTGAGCTTCAGCGCGCCTTCCAGGGCGATCGGGTAGTGCAGCCCGCGGCCCAGGAACAGCGCGTTTTCGCGGCGGGCGAAGTCTTCGGACCAGGCGATGATCTGCGGCTCCAGCGCCAGCACGCCGTGCAGCGCGGCCGGCAGGTGGCGCAGGTTGGTCAGCGCGTCGGCTTCTTCCTGCTCGGTCAGGTGGCCGCGCACCTTGGCCAGCGCCAGCGTCAGCATGTACAGCGCGGCAAGCTGCGTGGTGAACGCCTTGGTCGATGCCACGCCGATCTCGGTGCCGGCGCGCGTCAGGAAGCGCAGTTCGGTCTCGCGCACCATGGCGCTGGTGGCCACGTTGCAGACGGCCAGCGTGTGCTGGTGGCCCAGCGAGCGGGCGTGGCGCAGCGCGGCCATCGTGTCGGCCGTCTCACCGGATTGCGAGATCACCACCACCAGCGCGCGCGGGTTCGGCACGGTGTCGCGGTAGCGGTATTCGCTGGCCACTTCCACCTGGGTCGGGATCCGGGCCACCGACTCCAGCCAGTACTTGGCCGTGCAGCCCGAGTAGTAGCTCGTGCCGCAGGCCAGGATCAGGATGCTGTCGATGCCGGCGAACACGTCGGCGGCGGTCGGGCCGAACAGTTCCGGCGTGATCGCGGCGATGCCTTCCAGCGTGTCGCCCAGCGCGCGCGGCTGCTCGAAGATTTCCTTCTGCATGAAGTGGCGGAACGGGCCAAGCTCCACAGCGGCGGCGTGCGCCTCCACCAAGCGCTCCTCGCGCACCACCTCGATGTCGTTGATGTCACGGATCGTGGCGCCGGCGCGCGTCAGCTCCACGACGTCGCCCTCTTCCAGGTAGATGATCCGGTTGGCGGTGCCGGCCACGGCCAGCGCGTCGGATGCCAGGAACGACTCGTCGTTGCCCAGCGCCACCACCATCGGCGACCCGGCGCGGGCGCCGACCACCACGTCGGGATTGTCCTTGGCTACCACGGCAATCGCGTAGGCGCCGTGCAGGCGCTTGGTCACCACGCGGACCGAGCCGAACAGGTCGCCGCGCGTGGCGCTGCTCGGGTACGTGTACGCCTGGTGGATCAGGTGCGCCACCACTTCGGTGTCGGTCTGCGACTCGAACCCGTAGCCCACGGCGCGCAGTTCGTCGCGCAGCGGCTCGTAGTTCTCGATGATGCCGTTGTGCACCAGCGCGATGGTCTCGTCCGAGAAATGCGGGTGGGCGTTGACCGTGTCGGGCTTGCCGTGCGTGGCCCAGCGCGTGTGCGCGATGCCCAGGTGGCCGCCCAGGCCCGACGCCTGCGTCTGCGTGTCCAGGTCCGCCACGCGCGACACGGTGCGGGCGCGCTCCAGGATCGCGTCGCGCACGACGGCCACGCCGCACGAGTCATAGCCGCGATATTCCAGGCGACGCAGCCCTTCGATCAGGACGGGAACGATATTGCGGTGCGAAACCGCGCCGACGATGCCACACATAGCTGAACCCCTTTATTTTTTCGGTTGCTTGACCGGACGCTGCCAGGCGTCGATCGTCATCTGCTTGGCGCGCGACAGCGTGAGCTTGTCGGCCGGCGCCTCCTTCGTCAGCGTGGTGCCCGCGCCGATCGTGGCACCGCGGCGCACCACCACGGGCGCCACCAGCTGCGTATCGGAGCCGATGAAGACATCGTCCTCGATGATCGTGCGGTGCTTGTTCACCCCGTCGTAGTTGCAGGTGATGGTACCCGCGCCGATGTTCACGCGCTGGCCCACCGTGCTGTCGCCCACGTAGGCCAGGTGGTTGGCCTTGCTGTGGTCGGCAATCTGGCTGTTCTTCACCTCGACGAAGTTGCCGATGTGCACGTCTTGGCCCAGCTCGGCACCCGGGCGCAGCCGCGCGTACGGACCGATGCGGCCGTCCGGCCCGATCTTTGCTTCCTCGAAATGGCAGAACGGTTGCACGCGCGCGCCGGCGCCGATGGTGGTGTTGCGGATCACGCAGTGCGCACCGATGTGCACGCCATCGTCCAGGTGCACGCGGCCTTCGAACACGCAGCCCACGTCGATGGTCACGTCGCGCCCGCAGGTAAGCTGGCCGCGCACGTCGATGCGCGCGGGGTCCAGCAGCGTGACGCCCGCTTCAAGCAGACGTTGGGCGATGTTGCGCTGGTGGATGCGCTCGATCTCGGCCAGCTGGACCTTGCTGTTGACGCCCAGCGTCTCCCACAGCGCGGCGGGCTGGGACGACACGATCTCCACGCCGTCCGCGGCGGCGCGTGCGATGGTATCGGTCAGGTAGTACTCACCTTGCGCGTTGTCGTTGCCCAGCGTGGCAAGCCAGTTGCGCAGGTGGCCAGTCGGGCAGACGATGATGCCGGTGTTGATCTCGCGGATTGCGCGTTCTTCGTCGCTGGCGTCCTTCTGCTCGACGATCCGGACGATGTTGCCGGCGGCGTCGCGCACGATGCGGCCGTAGCCGGTGGGATCGGCCATCTCGACGGTCAGCACGCCCATGCGCTCGCTGCAGGCGGCCTCCACGAGGTGTTGCAGCGTGGCGGCCGACGTCAGCGGCACGTCGCCGTACAGGACGAGGGTAGGCTGGGCGTCATCGAGCAGGGGCAGTGCCTGCATCACGGCATGGCCGGTGCCCAGTTGCTGCGCCTGCTCGGCGAAGGCGACATCGTCGGCGGCCACGGCCTGGCGTACGTGCTCGGCGCCATGGCCGACCACGACGACGAGCCGGGACGGCGCGAGCGTACGGGCAGTATCGAGCACATGTGCCAGCATCGGCTGGCCGGCGACCGGGTGCAGTACCTTGGGCAGCGCGGAGTTCATGCGCTTGCCCATGCCCGCGGCAAGAATGACGATATTCACAAGGAGGTTCCTAAGTGAGTGTGTCCGAGAAAAATCTGAAGAATCCGAGCCTGGGAGCGCTATGGCAGATGGCGCTGAACCGTTGCCAGCATTGGGCTGGCGGGCGATTCGCGAGCCCTGGGAAGATGCGCGCCGATTCTAGCATGCGTGCCTGCGCCGCATTAGGACGATCACCTGGCGTTACGGTTGTTCACATTTGGTCACGCCGCGTTTTTGCATGGTTTGCAGCATTTACCATGGTCGCGGCGTTGGCCGGCTGCAACGCGATGAAGCTCGGCTACCAGCAGGGCGACCGCTTGGCCTACTGGTGGGTGGACCGTTATGTCGACGTCTCCGACGCCCAGGAGCCACCGACCAAGGAGGCCATCGCCCGCTTCTTTGGCTGGCACCGCCGCGCCCAGTTGCCCGAGATCGAAAAGGTGCTGACGCGGGTGCGCGGCGAGGTGTCCGGCCCGGTGGACGCCGGCATGATCCGGCAGGTCCAGCAGGACACCAACCGCCTGGGCCGCCAGGCGTTCGAGAACGCCGTGCCGGACCTGGCGGACCTGCTGCTGACGCTGACGCCGGACCAGATCAAGCGCATGGAGGCCAAGTTCGCGGAGAGCAACGCCAAGTACCGCAAGGAATTCCTGAAGCCGGACCCTGCGGCGCGCACCGAGGCGCGGTTCGACAAGATCATGGACTATTCCAAGCTGGTCTACGGCAACTTCTCGACCGAGCAGGAGCAGGAAATCCGCGCGGCGATGGGGCCGTACATGCAGGGCGCCGAGGCCCGCTACGCCGAGCGCGTGAAGCGGCAGCAGGAATGGGTGGAGATTGCCCGCGAGGTGTCCACCAACCATCCGCCCAAGGCCCAGGTGGAAGACATGCTGCGGAAGTACGCCGACCACTGGCAGCGGCCGTCGGCCGGCGAGCAGCGCAGCACGTCAGCCGGCGTGGACCTGACCGTCAAGATCGCCAACATGACCACGCCCGAGCAGAAGGCCCACGCCGTGAAACGCTTCGACGGCTGGATCGCGGACACGCGATCGCTGATGCGCGGCGGCGGGGAATCGTCGCAGGCGGCGAAGTAAGCGGGTCAGGGAGCCGGCTGGCGGTGTTTGGCTCCCTCCGCCTTGTCCTTCCCGATGCAGTCGAAGCGGACGAACTCCATCCGGTTCGGCTCGACGTTGCCGGTGAACTGCAGCGCCTGCTGGCTGTAGGTGGTCTCGCCGAACAGCGACGCCTCGTCGACCTTGGCCAGCCCGGTGGCCAGCCCCGTGAACGGGAACAGGTCAGTGTCGGCCAGGTGCGACGGCACCACGTTGCGCAGCGCCGAGAAGATGTTGTCGATGCGGCCCGGGTGCTCGCGCTCCCACTGCTGGATCATCTCGTTGACCTTCTTGCGCTGCAGGTTTTCCTGCGAGCCGCACAGGTTGCACGGGATGATCGGGAACGCCATGGCGCGCGCGTACGACGCGATGTCCTTCTCCGAGCAGTACGCCAGCGGCCGGATCACGATGTGCTGGCCGTCGTCGGTGGCCAGCTTGGGCGGCATGGCCTTCATCTTGCCGCCGAAGAACATGTTCAGGAAGAACGTGTTGACGATGTCGTCGCGGTGGTGGCCCAGCGCGATCTTGTTGGCGCCCAGTTCCTTGGCCGTGCGGTAGATCACGCCCCGGCGCAGCCGCGAGCAGAGCGAGCAGGTCGTCTTGCCCTCGGGCACCTTCTCCTTGACGATCGAATACGTGTCCGCCTCGACGATCACATATTCCACGCCTAGCGACTTCAGGTATTCGGGCAGGATGTGCTCGGGAAACCCGGGCTGCTTCTGGTCCAGGTTCATCGCGATCAGCTTGAACTGGATCGGCGCCCGCTTCTGCAGCGCCGTCAGCACCGACAGCATCGTGTACGAGTCCTTGCCGCCGCTCATGCAGACCATGACGGTGTCGCCGTCCTCGATCATGCCGAAGTCGCCGATGGCCTTGCCGGTCTGCGACTGCAGACGGGTTTCAAGCCGGTAGAAGTTAGCCGAGTGACTCATAAGACGTACCTGTGACGGGGCCGGCGCTGAACAATGGCCGGGCGCCCGAAAGAAATGCCGGGATGGACGGGGCGATATTCTACTAAACCGGCCCGTCCGCCGGGTTGTGCGTCCGCAGGCGCCGGTCCCGGCTGGCCGTCCTCAGCCCTGCTTGATGTGGAACACCTCTACGCCGACCGACTCGCAGTCCGGGTAGACGTCGGGCTTTTCCGTCGACACGCGCACCGCGCGCACCTTCGGATGCTGCAGCATGGCGCGCGCCACGTCGTCGCACAGCGTTTCCTGCAGGTGAATGTGGCCCTGCGCCATGCGGGCGGCCACGGTATTGCGCATGAAGTCGTAGTCGACCACTTCCTCCAGCCGGTCGGCCTGGGGGGTGGTCTCGGCCAGCGACACGAACAGGTCGATGTTCACCAGCACGCGCTGCTCGCCCTTCTTCTCGAATTCATGCACGCCGATGTTGATCTGCACTTCGAAGTTGCGCAAGAACATGCGGCGGCAGTCTTGCAGGCTGGGATGGGAAAGGGCGGCAAAGGTCATGGCAGGGTCGATCGAGGTACGGCTCATTCGGTCAGGAACATCACGTCGCGGGCCAGCGGCATCAGGTGCTGGCCACCGTCGACGTACAGCGTGGTGCCGGTCACGGCGCGCGCGCCGGCCAGGTAGGCCACGGCGTGGGCGATGTCGTCCGGCGTGCTGGACTTGCCCAGCGGCGTCATCGCGTGGGCGCGCACGAAGCCCGGATCGGACTGGTCGCCCGACACCAGCGTGATGCCCGGCGCCACGCCCACCACGCGCAGCCGGGGCGCCAGCGCCTGGGCCAGCTGCACCGTGGCGGTCTGCAGCGCGGACTTCGACAGCGTGTACGACAGGAAGTCCGGATTCAGGTTGTTCAGCTTCTGGTCCAGCAGGTTGATCACCACGCCGCGCTGCTCGGTCTGGTTGCCGTCGGCACCGAGCGCCTTGTGCATCTCGCGGGCCAGCAGCAGCGGCGCCGCCACGTTGGTGCGCATGTGGGTGTCGAGCGAGCCATACGAGAAGCTGGTCGCCACGTCGTACTGGAACAGCGACGCGTTGTTGACCAGGCACGTCGGCACGCCGATCTCGGCGGCGCACGCCGCGATCAGCCGGGCCGTGGCGGTCTCGTCGGCCAGGTCGGCCTGCAGCACGGCGGCCCGTCGGCCCAGCCCGCGGATCTGCGTGGCAAGCGCCTCGGCCTCGTCGCGCGATCGGTTGCAGTGGACGGCGACGTCCCAGCCCTGCATGGCGAGCTCCAGCGCGATGGCCCGGCCCAGCCGGCGCGCGGCGCCGGTCACCAGCGCCACGCCGCGCGAGGGGACGCCGGCGGCGCCCTGAGTATTCGAATCTGGCATTGCTACAATTCGCGGTATGCAGAAAGTCGCTAGTCTACCCCTTCCCTCCGCCGACGCGCTCGGTGCCTCGCAGGCCCTCTCCACCGTCATCGGCGACGCCATCGCGGCGGCCGGCGGCTGGATCGGCTTCGAACGCTACATGTCGCTGGCGCTCTACGCCCCGCGCCTGGGCTACTACAGCGGCGGCGCCGCGAAGTTCGGCCGGGGCGCCGACGACGGCAGCGACTTCATCACCGCCCCCGAACTCACGCCGTTCTTCGCCCGCACGCTGGCCCGGCAGTTTGCGCCGCTGATCGGCCAGGCGCTGCCGCATGTGATGGAATTCGGCGCCGGCACGGGCCGGCTGGCGGCGGACCTGCTGCTGGCGCTGGAAGCCGAAGGCGCGCTGCCCGATACCTACCGCATCGTCGAGCTGTCCGGCGAACTGCGCGCGCGCCAGCAGGACACGCTGGCTCGCCGGGCGCAGCACCTGGCCGCCCGCGTGCAGTGGCTCGACGCGCTGCCGGACGCCTTCGAGGGCGTCATCGTCGGCAACGAGGTGCTCGACGCCATGCCGGTGCGGCTGTTCGCCCGCATCGGCGGCCGCTGGCACGAACGTGGCGTGGTACGCCAGGGCGACACCTTCGCGTTCCAGGACCGTCTGCTGGCCGACGCCGCGATCCCGGCCCGGCTGGCCGCCATCGAAGGCGACCACGACGTGGTCACCGAGACCCACGAGGAGGCCGAAGGCTTCGCGCGCGCGGTTGGCGCCCTGCTGGCGCGTGGCGCGGCGTTCTTCATCGACTATGGCTTTCCGGCGTCGGAGTACTACCACCCGCAGCGCGTGGGCGGCACGCTGATGTGCCACTACCGCCATCACGCCCACCCGGACCCGTTCCTGTACCCCGGGCTGCAGGACATCACCGCCCACGTGAATTTCACCGGCATCGCCGAGGCGGCATCGGACGCCGGCCTGACCGTTGCCGGCTTTGCCTCGCAGGCCCGATTCCTGATGAACGCCGGCATCACCGACTTGATGATGTCGCTCGACCCATCGGACGCCGCCAGCTTCCTGCCGCAGGCCAACGCCGTGCAGAAGCTGCTCAGCGAGGCTGAGATGGGCGAGCTGTTCAAGGTCATCGCGCTGACGCGCGGCATCGACGACGCGCTGCCACTGTCCGGCTTCTCGCGCGGCGACCGCAGCTACGCACTCTGACCGGGGCCCCCATCATGATGCGCTGGACCCTGACCATCTTCCTCTGCGTGATCATCCTGTCGGCCGCGCTGCCCTGGCTCCAGAAACTCGGCCTGGGCCGCCTGCCCGGCGACGTCCGCTTCCGCGTATTCGGCCGGGAATACGTACTGCCATTCGCGTCGACGATCCTGCTGTCGCTGGTGGCCCTGGTGATCGGGAAGCTGCTGTAGCGGGGGGTGTTTTCGCTCCGCTCTGCCGCCTCGCGGGACAGGGGTTGGCGGAGAGGGCCGGCCGTGACATCGCCGCACGCCCCGCTTTGCTCCCCTCTCCCGCATCGCGGGAGAGGGGTTGGGGGTGAGGGCCGGCCGTGACATCACCGCACACGCCGTTTTGCTCCCCTCTCCCGCATCGCGGGAGAGGGGTTGGGGGTGAGGGCGTTGAGGGTCTGCTTGCCGACCACATCGCATATTGGATCGCTGGCCCTCACCCCCGGCCCCTCTCCCGCAGGCGGGAGAGGGGAGAAAACAAAGCGGAAGAGCAACCTATGCCGGACCCGGCCAACCCACCAGCCACCGGCAACCAGCCACCGGCAACCAGCCACCGGCACCAGCCATCAGCGTCCTACCCCGCCACCCCCAGCCTTTCCGCCACTGCCGCGATGCGGGCCTTGTGGACTTGTTCCTTGATCTGGTCCACGCGGTCGGCGCATGCCTTGGCGATGGCGCCGGCGTCGACCGATGCGGCGGCGTCGCGGGCGGTCATCAGGCGGTCCGTCTGCGGATAGTCGCGGTCCTCGAAGCCCAGCCGACCGCGGGCGTCGGCCTCGCAGGCGCGCAGGGCCTCGGCGAAGCGGTCGGGCTTGCGCAGCGCGTCGCAGCGCTCCACCAGCCGCGTCAGCGCGGCGGCACCGAACTCGCCCGAGCGATGGATGTTGCCGTGCTCGCGCGCCACCAGCACCGCCAGTTCCCGGCAGTCGTTCGGTACGCGCAGCCGCCGGCAGACGTCCTCCAGCAGCGCGACGCTGCGCTGCTCGTGGCCGATATGGCGCGGCAGCACGTCCTGGGGCGTGGTGCCCTTGCCCAGGTCATGGGTCAGCGCGGCGAACCGCACCGGCAGCGAGAAGCCGCGCCGGGCGGCGTAGTCCAGCACCATCATCACGTGCACGCCGGTATCGACCTCGGGATGGTAGTCGGCCCGCTGCGGCACGCCCCACAGCCGGTCCAGCTCGGGCATCAGCCGCGCCAGCGCGCCGCAGTCGCGCAGCACGTCGAACATGCGCGACGGCCGATCTTCCATCAGCCCGCGCGCCAGTTCCTGCCAGACGCGCTCGGGCACCAGCGCGTCGACCTCGCCCAGTTCCACCATCCGGCGCATCAGCGCGACGGTCTCCGGGGCCACCGTGAAGTCGTGGAAGCGCGCCGCAAACCGCGCCGCGCGCAGGATGCGCACCGGGTCTTCGGCAAAGGCGTCCGACACATGGCGGAACACCCGCGCCTGCAGGTCCTGCCGGCCGTTGAACGGGTCGATGATCTCGCCAACGAGGTTGTCCTGCGCGTCCACGGCCTGCGCCATCGCGTTGATGGTCAGGTCGCGGCGCGCCAGATCGTCCTCCAGCGTCACGTCGGGGCCGGTATGGAACGCAAACCCCTTGTAGCCGACCGCCGTCTTGCGCTCGGTCCGCGCCAGCGCGTATTCGGCGCGCGTCTGCGGATGCAGGAACACCGGGAAGTCCTTGCCCACCGGCTTGTAGCCGGCCGCCTCCATCTCGGCCGGCGTGGCGCCGACCACCACGTAGTCGCGGTCCTGGCTGGGCTTGCCCAGCAACTGGTCGCGGATGGCCCCGCCGACGGCATACACCTGCATGGTCATCCCGTGACGATGATCGCGTCGGGCCGCTCGGGGCGCAGGCGGTACGGTTCGTCGGCCGGCACGAAATCGCGCTCCTCGCGCGCGGCGGCCACCCATTCCTGCAGCGCGGGCAGCGCCAGGATGAAATCGGCGTATGCCTTGGCCGCTTCGGGCAGGTGCACGCCGTACGTGGCAAAGCGGCTCACCACGGGCGCGTAGAACGCGTCGGCCACCGTGAAGGTGCCGAACAGGAACGGCCCCTTGGCGCCGTGGCGCGCGCGCAGGTCGGTCCAGATGGTGGCGATGCGGTCGATGTCCTGCTGGACGGCCACGTTCCAGCCCAGGCCCGGCAGCACGGCGGTCACGTTCATCGGCATCTGGTTGCGCAGGTTGAAGAAGCCCGAATGCATCTCGGCGCAGATCGAGCGGGCCACGGCGCGGTCGGCCGCGTCGGCCGGCCAGAGCTGAAGCTGCGGAAAGCGCTCGGCCACGTATTCCGAGATCGACAGCGAATCCCAGACGGTCAGGTCGCCGTCGACCAGCGCCGGCACCTTGCCGGCCGGCGAGTAGCGCGCGATTTCCTCGTTGAACGCCTTCGTGAACAGGCGCAGCGGGATTTCCTCGAAGTCGATGCCGGCCTGGCGCAGCAGCAGCCAGGGACGGAGCGACCAGGACGAGTAGTTCTTGTTGCCGATGACGAGCTTCATCGCGGATTCCTTGGGGGCGGACAGGGAGGGGGCGGGCACCGGCGCGCGGCCTGGCGCCCTGGACCAGACATTCTATCGACGCGCCGGACGGTCTCCAAACGAATTAGGCTCGCAAGCCTGTGAGCCGCAGTCACATCGGCGGCGGTCCGGCCGGCCGTCAGCGGTGGACGCTGCCGCGCATCGACTGCAGGAACGTGTCGCGGTTGCGGCCCGCCAGCACGTCGGTCATCACCGCTTCCAGGCTCACCGGCTGCACGCCAAGTTCCGCCGCCATCGGCTGGCCGAGCACGTTGTCCAGCCGCATCGAGTCCAGGTTGTCGCGCGACAGCACCGTGCCGCCGGGCATGTGTTCCAGCACCGCCGCCTGCATGCGCGCCAGCGCGTCGGGCAGCGCGATGATCGGGCGCGGATGGCCCGACGCGCGGCCGGCAAACTTGACCAGTTCCTCCAGCGTGTACACCTGCGGGCCGCCCAGCTCGTAGGTCTGCCCGATCGTCGCGCCGTTGGCCATGGCGTTGACGAACGCCTGCACCACGTCCATCACGAACACGGGCTGGAAGCGCGCATGGGCGCAGGCCAGTGGCACCACCGGCGCCACGTGCTGCAGCTGGGCGAACAGGTTCAGGAAATGGTCGTCGGGGCCGAACACGACGGACGGGCGGAAGATCGTCCAGTCCAGCCCGCTCTCGCGCACGATGCGCTCGCCCTCGCCCTTGCTGCGCAGGTACATCGACGGGCCTTCGGGCGCCGCGCCCAGCGCGCTCATATGGATCAGCCGCCGGACGCCGGTGCGGTTGCACGATTCGACGATCTGGCGCGGCAGGTCGACGTGCGCGGCCGCGAACTGCGGGCCGTAGGGGTCGCCGCGGTCGCCGTGCAGGATGCCGACGAGGTTGACCACGATGCCATCGACCCCGAGCGGCCCGATCGCATCGTCCAGCGACGCCGCATCCGCCAGCCCCAGCTCGGCCACCTCCACGCGAGGCAGCAGCAGCAGGTGCTGGGCGTGCTCCACGCTGCGCGACCCGACGACGATGCGGTCGGGCGCGATGGGACTGTCGGGATTGGCCGCCGGATCAAGCGGCGCGCCGGACGCGGACGCCGCGCCGGCCAGGCGGGATACCAGGTGGCTGCCGATGAAGCCGGCGCCCCCGATGACTAGAACGTTGCTGGTCTTCATACATGGGCTCCGATAATCGCGTGTCGGTCACGGGACGCTGCATCCGTTGCGCGCGTCCCGGACCGCGGAGCCCGCCGCCTGCCGGCGGCGCCGGTCAGGGCAGGCTGGTCGTGGTGACCGTGGACGGCGCGACCACCCCCAGGCGATCCTTCAGCGACTGGGGCCGGCCACTCATCAATGCAGCATAGTACGTGGCGTTGGAAAGCACATTCTTGACATAGTTGCGCGTTTCCGTGAACGGGATCGTCTCTGCAAAGATCGCGCCTTCCACGGGCCGCATCAGGCTCGAACGCCACGCCTTCGGGCGTCCCGGGCCGGCGTTGTACCCGGCGGATGCCAGCGTCCATGAACTGTCGAGGTCCGTCAGCACCATGCTCATGTAATTTGTACCAAGCATGATGTTGACGGTCGGGTCGCTCATCATCGACGGCGAGAAGTCCGTCATGCCGATCTTCCGGGCCACGTACCTGGCCGTGGCGGGCATGACCTGCATCAGCCCGTGCGCCCCGGCCGACGACCGCGCGTTCATGATGAAGCGCGATTCCTGGCGGATCAGCCCGTACGCCCAGGCCATGTCCAGCCCCACGTCGTCGGTGGCGCGTTGCATGATGTCCCGGTACGGCATGGGAAAGCGCTGGGCGAAGTCGTGCTCCACCTTGGTGCGGTCCGACGTGTTGACGGTACGGTCCAGCAGCTCGATCTTGCGCGCGTACTCGGCCGCGGCCAGCAACTCGCGGTCGGTCATGCCGCGCAACTCCCAGTTCCACTCGCGGTTGCCCTCGAAGCGCAGGTTCATGTCGTAGAACTTCTGCGCGCGCTGGAAGCCCGGGCGGGTGCGCATGGCCATCGCCTCGGCGTCGCTGACCGTGGTGCGGGCCGGCAGCGAGATCCGGTTGCCCAGTTCCTCGCTGGCAAGCTGGCCGTAGAAGTTGAACTGGCCGGCGATCGACTGGAACTGCGTCTGCGCGTCCTGCGTGCGGCCCTCGGCCTTCAGCGCGCGGGCGTACCAGTACGTCCACGCCGCGTCCTTGGCGCGCAGCTCGGGGCGCATCAGCTCCACCGACTGCCGCACCTGCTTCCAGTCGCCCTGGCGCAGCGCCGCGCGCACGCGCCACTCCTGCGTTTCGTCGGACAACCACTGGTTGCCGCCCAGGTCCATCTGGCGGCGGTAGTACTGCGCCGCTTCCGGCATCAGCTTCTTGGCGGCGAACTGGCCCACCACGCCCCACGCCGCGCCCTGCTCGTCGCGCGACAGCGTGCCGACGATGGTGCCCAGGTAGGCCGACGCCTGCGCCGGATCGTTGCGCGCCATCTTGACGACGGTTGCCAGCGGGTCGCTGTCCACGCGCGCGTCGGGCACGGCGGCGGCGATCTTGGCGGCCAGCGTCGTGTAGTTCTGTTCCAGCGCCTGGCGTGCCTGGAACGCCACATCGCTGCGCTGGATCTGCTGGCTCTGCAGCAGGTAGGTCACCAGGTCCACGCAGCCGTCGCCGTAGTAGCGCGGATCGACCAGCACCGCGCGCGCCTCGGCGGCCACGTTCTGGCCCTTGAGCGCCTTGGACAGCAGCGCGTAGCACTCCACCTGCGTGTCGTCCTTGAGCACGAACTGCGGATACTGGATGTCGAAGTTGGCCCAGTCGCGCTTCTTGCCCAGCACCAGCAGCCAGTCATTGCGCATGCGGTCGGCAATGGCCTCGCCCTGGTAGCGCTGCAGGAACGCGGCCACCTCGGCGTCCGGGGCGTCGATACGCGCCTGGCCGCCCGTGTCGAACATCTGCGGCTTGATGCGGAAGTATTCGACGTACGACGGAATCGGGTAGTCGACCAGCGTGGCCGAGATGGCGGCGGCGCGGTCGGGATCGTTCTTGCGGGCCGCCTCGCGCAGCGCCACGAAGGCGTCGTCGGGATTCGACGGAATCACGGTCGAGGCAGCAGGCTGCTGCGGAGCCGGACGCACCGGCGCCGGCTTCTTCTGGGCAAACGCCGGCGTCGCCAGCAACGCGCCCGCGAACGCGAGCCAGGCAATGCGGCCCGCGCGGCGCAGATATACTCCCTTCGGCATGCTTTGCTTATCCCTCATGTGGTCGCGCGTGCCCATCCTCAAGCCGGGCACGCCGTGTTCGTTTGTCTCAGATGTCTGATCGCCGGCCATTATTGCACGCCATGCCCCCGACCCAAGCCCCGGACAACGGCCCGGACGCCCGCCAATTCCCCGCCGACACCGACCGCCGCACCCTGCGGCGCGACCTGCTGGCGCTGCGCGCCGCGCTGCCCGACCGCGCCGCCTGCGACGCCGGCATCGACCAGGCCCTTGGCCCCCTGCTGGAACGTCTGGGCGTGCGCCGGATCGGGTTCTACTGGCCGATCCAGCAGGAATTCGACGCCCGCGCCACGGTGACCCGCTGGCTCGCCGGCCTGCCCGGCCGCACGGCCGCACTGCCCGTGGTCGCGGCGCCCGGCACCCCGCTCGACTTCCACGCCTGGACGCCGGACACGCCGATGCGCGCCGGCCACTACGGCATTCCGGTACCCGACGGCACCGACGCCGTGACGCCCGACGCGCTGCTCATTCCCTGTGTCGGTTTCAGCGCCGACAAGTTCCGCCTGGGGTACGGCGGCGGCTTCTACGACCGCACGCTGGCCGCGCTGGCCGCCCAGGGCGCCACGCCGGTGGCCATCGGCATCGGCTACGAAGCGTGCCGCATCCCGCTGGCTGCGCAGGCGCACGACCTGCCGATGGACTGGGTGGTGACGGAACGGGGGGTTTGGTAGGGGGGCCAGCCGACTGACGCCGCTGGCTGGTGCCCCTCTCCCGCGACGTGGGATAGGGGCTGGGGGTGAGGGTGCTGAGGATCTGCTTTCCGACCGGTGGCAGTTTGAAGCGCCATGCCCTCACCCCCGACCCCTCTCCCGCGCGCGGGAGAGGGGAGCAAACCGGGGGCCTGAGCCCAGCCCTTACAACTTCAGCCGCTGCCAGATTGCCTTGGTGGCGGCGGCCGTGTTCAGCGTGTAGAAGTGCAGCCCCGGCACGCCGGCGGCCAGCAGGCGTTCGCACAGCGCGGTGACCACGTCCAGGCCGAAGGCGCGAATCGATTCCTTGTCGTCGCCGAACGATTCGAGCTTCTTGGCCACCCAGCGCGGCACTTCGGCGCCGCACATTTCCGAGAACCGCATCAGTTGCGAATAGTTCGTGATCGGCATGATGCCGGGCACGATCGGCACGTCCACGCCCACGGCGCGGGCGTCGTCGACAAACCGGAAGTAGGCGTCGGCGTTGAAGAAGTACTGCGTGATCGCCGAGTTGGCGCCGGCCTTGACCTTGCGGGCGAAGTTGTCCAGGTCGTGGCGCGGCGAGCGGGCCTGCGGGTGGTATTCGGGGTACGCCGCCACCTCGATATGGAACCAGTCGCCGGTCTCGGCGCGGATGAATTCCACCAGCTCGTTGGCGTAGCGGAACTCGCCGATCTCGCCCATGCCCGACGGCATGTCGCCGCGCAGCGCCACGATGTGGCGGATGCCGCCCTGGCGGTAGGCGTCCAGGATGGCGCGGATGTTCTCGCGCGTGGAGCCCACGCACGACAGGTGCGGCGCGGCCTCGATGCCCTCGCGCTGGATCTCCAGCACGGCGTCCAGCGTGCCCTGCTGCGTGGTGCCGCCGGCGCCGAACGTCACCGAGATGTACTTGGGCTGCAGCGGCGCCAGCTGGGCGCGCGTATTGCGCAGTTTCTCCGCGCCCTCCGCCGTCTTGGGCGGGAAGAATTCGAAGCTGTAGTAGCGGTCAGTCATGGTTGGCACGCCGCGCGGGCGGCGCCCCTTTTGGATACGGTCGCGCTTCAGTCCCGGTCCCCGAGCAGCACGCTCGCGAGGATGGTGGAAATCACGCTATAGAGAATCGAGCCCAGCAGCGCGGAGCCGAACCCCTGGACGACAAACCCCTGCAGCAGGTTGCCGACGAACAGGAACAGCAGCGCGTTGATGATGAAGATGAACAGCCCCAGCGTCAGCAGCGTGACCGGCAGCGTCAGGATGACCAGGATCGGCCGGATCAGCGTGTTGACAAGGCCCAGCACCAGCGCGGCAACCATCGCCGAGCCAAAGCCGCCGAGTTCGATGCCGCTGAGCAGGTAGCTCACGAGGAACAGCGAGGCGGCGTTGATGATCCAGACAGCCAACAGTCTCATTGCGACTCCTTTGTTCTTGGGATGGAGGACATCGGCGGGGAGCGGCCAGGCGCCCCTCCCCGCCCCCGCTCCCGACGCGCGGGAGACGGGTGCAAACCGCGGGGCCAGCCCCGGCGATCAGTAGCGGTAGTGGTCGGCCTTGTACGGGCCTTCCTTCTTCACGCCGATGTAGGCGGCCTGCTGCTCGGTCAGCTCGGTCAGTTGCGCGTTCAGCTTCTTCAGCTGCAGGCGCGCCACCTTCTCGTCCAGGTGCTTGGGCAGCGTGTAGACGCCCACCGGGTACTTGTTGCTGTCGCGCTCGACCCACAGTTCGATCTGGGCGATGGTCTGGTTGGCGAACGAGCTGCTCATCACGTACGACGGGTGGCCCGTGGCGCAGCCCAGGTTCACCAGGCGGCCCTTGGCCAGGATGATGATCTTCTTGCCGTCCGGGAACTTCACGTGGTCCACCTGCGGCTTGATCTCGTCCCACTCGTACTTCTCGATGGAGGCGATGTCGATCTCGTTGTCGAAGTGGCCGATGTTGCAGACGATGGCCTGGTCCTTCATCCTGGCCATGTGGTCGTGCGTGATCACGTGGTAGTTGCCGGTGCAGGTCACGAAGATGTCGCCGTGCTCGGCGGCGTAGTCCATCGTCACCACGCGGTAGCCTTCCATGGCGGCCTGCAGCGCGCAGATCGGGTCGATCTCGGTCACCCAGACCTGGGCCGACAGCGCGCGCAGGGCCTGGGCGCTGCCCTTGCCCACGTCGCCGTAGCCGGCCACGACGGCGATCTTGCCGGCGATCATCACGTCGGTGGCGCGCTTGATGCCGTCCACCAGCGATTCGCGGCAGCCGTACAGGTTGTCGAACTTGCTCTTGGTCACCGAGTCGTTGACGTTGATGGCCGGGAACTTCAGTTCGCCGCGCTGGGCCATCTGGTACAGGCGGTGCACGCCCGTGGTGGTTTCCTCGGTCACGCCGCGGATGGCGGCCAGGTTGCGGCTGTACCACGCGCCGTCCTTGGCCAGCTTTTCCTTGATCGCGGCGAACAGGTAGGTTTCTTCCTCGCTGGTCGGCTTGGCGATGACCGAGGCGTCCTTCTCGGCGCGGGCGCCCAGGTGCAGCAGCAGCGTGGCGTCGCCGCCGTCGTCCAGGATCATGTTCGGCGTGCCGCCGTCGGCCCAGTCGAAGATGCGGTGCGTGAAGTCCCAGTATTCCTTGAGCGACTCGCCCTTGAACGCGAACACCGGCGTGCCCGACGCGGCGATGGCGGCGGCGGCGTGGTCCTGGGTCGAGAAGATGTTGCACGACGCCCAGCGCACGTCGGCGCCCAGCGCCTGGAGCGTCTCGATCAGCACGGCGGTCTGGATGGTCATGTGCAGCGAACCGGCGATGCGGGCGCCCTTGAGCGGCTGGGCGGCGGCAAACTCGTCGCGGATCGCCATCAGGCCGGGCATCTCGGTCTCGGCGATGGCGATTTCCTTGCGGCCCCAGGCGGCCAGGCCGATGTCGGCGATCAGATAGTCTTGCTTCAGGTCAGTCACAGCGTTCATGAGTCACTCCGGTGTAAGAGTGGCACGCGAACGGAACGGGAGGATGGCGGACGCGCCATGCGGCGGCTGGCAAACGCAGCCGGATCGGGCATGACGGGCAGACAGGTCGACTCGCGCCCCGTGCGAAACCACGGAACAGCGAGCGCCGTTGAGACATTCCGAGCCTGGCGGACGACAAGGCATCCGTTGCAACGCTCCTCGGGAGGGTAGGAGCATACCATTTCTGGTGACGCTCCCCCCTAAGAACCGTACGTGCGGGTTTCCCCGCATACGGCTCAAGCCTCAACAAAGTGGTCGAATAAATCGAACACCGGCTTCACAACGGTTCTGCCGTGGTGATGAACTTGAACATGACAACCCGGATGCACCAGCACTCGATTTCCTAGAGCGTCGGAGCCGCCGAGAACGCGCGGCACGATGTGGTGATCATCCCACCCCGTCTCCTTGGTAATCTTGCACTGACACAGCGCACATAAACCACGCTGGGACGTATACAGCTTGATCCACTGCTTGCGGTGCGACATGCTTTGCAGCGTGCGCTCCTGTCGCAGCTTTTCGCCATACATTTCCCAGGCCGGATCAAAAGGATTGTATTCCCCCTTGACCTTCGCGTGCCTCCTGATCGGCGTGCCCGCGAGCGGGTATAACTCCAACCAGAAGGGATTGCCCTTCTTATCCACGGTTGTGGTACCAAACACCCAGTTCCGATTGCCGATGGTTACGAAATACCGCTTGCGCACCCAGTCAGCGTTCTTACCTCGATGTCGCCGCTTTGCCCACCGCCACAGAGCCTGAAAAACCATGCGCTCCATTCTGGTGAACATTGCCTTCGCTACCACTGGACTGTGATATTGCGCCCAACCCCTTAGCATCGGGTTCAGCAGTCGGATCAGATCTTCTTGCTTTCTCCCCTTCTTGGCACTGATGACTCCTTTGACCTTGCGGTAAAACGCTTGCGCGTTTTTCTTGCTCGGCTTGATGAGCAGTTTCCCCGAGTACTTCCGGAAATTCCACCCAAGGAAATCAAAGCCTTCGGCGATATTGACGATCCGCGTTTTCTCCGTCGATAGTATCAGCCCCCTGACAGCGAGGAACTGCTCCACCCACGGCTTCACTTCGCTTTCTAAGACCTCCGGTGTGTTACCGGTGATCACGAAGTCGTCCGCATAGCGCACAACATTTACCTTGTGCCTTCGCAGGTTGTGGGCCCCTAATTTCGCCTTGAGGGCGGTGGTCAGTTGCTGTTCCAACCCGTTCAGCGCCATATTTGCCAGAGTCGGGGAAATGATGCCCCCCTGTGGTGTTCCGGCGTCGGTCGCCTGAAACTGGCCTTGAAATATCACGCCAGCTTTCAGCCATTTCCTAAGGATGGCTTTGTCCATTGGGACATTGCGCTCCAACCAGTCGTGACTGATATGGTCAAAGCACCCCTTGATATCCGCCTCCAGCACCCACTGGGCCGAAACCTTCTGGGATAGGGAGGCGAATAGCTGGCTCATGGCATCCGCAGTAGACCGATTGATACGGAACCCATACGAGTTCAGATCGCTCGTTCCTTCGGACACCGGTTCCAGCGCCAGCAGATACAACGCTTGCATGGCTCGGTCCAACATGGTCGGAATGCCCAGGGGGCGCTTCTTACCGTTGGCTTTGGGAATGTAGACCCTCCGTAATGGCAGTGGCCTGTACCCCCGGCGCTTCAACTGCCCGATGGCTTCCCACCGGACTTCAGGCGTTTCCCACGTTACGCGATCGACTCCCGCCGTCCGCGCACCTTGGTTCATCGTCACTCGCCGTACCGCCGATGCCTTGGCGGAGAACGAGCGGGTCAGGGATCGTTGCAGGGCTTTCACCCGGCGCCAATCCTCTTCCTGTGTTGCCTTCGCAATTCGAATCTGCATTACTCGAACGTTCCGCTCTATGCGGCGCCAATCGATGTCGCCCCATTTTTGCGGTACGCCGGAAGGCGCAGATTCATCCTCGCGGATCAATGCTTCCATGCTGCCCTCCTATCTTGAGGATCTTCCCCAACATCGAGAGACAACATGCCCCTTGCGGGACAGGCTGTCCCACAAGGGAAGAAAAGTTAAACAAGCGAGTTCAGTCAGTCGTCTTGCGACGAGTAGACCAGTTGGAAGTCTGCCCGCTTTCGCGCGGGATGATGTTTCAATCCCTATCCGGATCGTTACAACCCGGCATTCGCTTTTTCCAACCTCCCATACCCGCACAGCCGACAGCGTTCCTTGCGGTTCGCCTGCCTGAGCCAAACTGCACTCGGGCAGCCATACGGGCTTACCACGTTCCCCACGCGTTACACGACTGGGTTAGGGCCTGCCTCTTCGCCGGTGGCTTAACGACGACGTACTCCGACCACTCAACGGAGTATCCAGCCACGTACCTTTTGGTTGGTGCCTATCATCAGCTTTGGCACCGTAATACTCACGACGTTTAACAGCAGTTCACATGTGTTGCCCATACCAGCCAGCCTAGCTCCTCAACCGATGCTGCTTCGGTTTGCTGCCTACGGATCTCACGATCCATTGGCACCCTTACGGGGGCTACATTGTCAGGGAAGCTTCACACCCCACCGTTACCAGTGACGCATGTCCCCCTAGGCTACCGCTAGTCGCATAGCGGGTTCTCTATCAAGGCGCCCTCGCGGGCGTGCTCGACCGAACCATAACGCGTAGAGCTTTACGCTCCGGGCCTCAGTCCTTACTTATGTGCTCCCGTAAAGGCGAGCGCTTACCGACGTGCGAGCGCAGTGGCTGCAGTCGGTCCAAGACGCGATGCCGACCCAATGGATCGGTTTAAATCGTGTGGCTGTTATGCAACAGAGACGAGCGCAGACGCCTTCCCGCTGGGAAGGTGTCAAGGCGAATTCGCCCAAAGGCGAGCGTCCCCGCCTTGGGCGATGGCTGGCTGTTGACCAGCAAAAGCAAGCTACAATCCCTACCGAAAATCCGGCAAGCATTGCACCAGTATCGACTTACCTCACCTTGCGGCTCGGCTTGTCTAAGCAAGAAATGGTTGGGATTGGACGGTGCCAGCCGAGGCCGCCACCTTGTCCCAACAAAGGTCGATGCTCCTTACGTTGGAGCTACCCGGACACGAGAGTGCGTGTCGCACGAGTGGCGGTATTGTAGCGTGCCTGTTCGCGGCAAGCTGGCCGAATCGCCAGATTTTTTCCGCTTTTTTGTTTCCGACTGCTCCCGCCCTGCACATGCTCCCCACGCCACCCCGCACCCTGACCATCGCCGGTTCCGACTCCGGCGGCGGCGCCGGCATCCAGGCGGACCTGAAGACGTTTGCCGCGCTCGGCTGCTTTGGCATGAGCGCGATCACGGCCATCACGGCCCAGAACACGCTGGGCGTGGCGGGCGTGCACGCCATTCCGGCCGAAATGGTGGCGGCCCAGATCGACGCCGTGGCCGACGACATCGGGGTGGACGCCGCCAAGACCGGCATGCTCGGCACGGCGTCCATCGTCGAGGCCGTGGCCGGCGCGGTGGACCGGCATGGCATCGCCCGGCTCGTGGTGGACCCGGTGATGATCTCGACGTCGGGCGCGACGCTGTCCGACGATGCCACCAGCCAGGCCATGGTGCGCCTGCTGTTCCCGCGCGCGATGCTGGTCACGCCGAACCTGCCCGAGGCGTCGTACCTGCTCGGGCGCCGCATCGCCCGCCGCGCCGACATGGAAGCCGCCGCGGCCGAACTGCTCGCGATGGGCTGCCGGGCCGTGCTGCTCAAGGGCGGCCACCTGGAGGACGACGGCCCGGCCGCCGCCGGTCTTGACGACCTGCTGATGCTGGCCGACGGCACCGTCCGCGTGTTCACGCATCCGCGCATCGACACCCCGAACCTGCATGGCACCGGCTGCACGCTGGCGGCGGCCATCGCGTCGCAGCTCGCGCGCGGCGACGCCCTGCCCGACGCCGTGGGCACCGCGCTCGACTTCGTGGCGCAGGCCATCGCGGCGGGCGCGCACCTGCGCCTGGGCGCCGGCAACGGTCCGCTGAACCACGGCTTCGCGCCGCGCGTGCTGGGCTGAACCGCGATGCAGACGCTACAGGACATCGACCTGCGCCACGATCCCGCCGCGCGCTGGTACGTCAAGGATGAAACGGTGCAGGTGACGTTCGCCGCCGAACCGGGCGAGCTGGCCAGCCGCGAGGGCCCCAACCGCTACCGGGTGGCCGACGCCATCGTGACCGGCGCCACGGGCGACCGCTGGGTGGTGTCGCGCGACCGCTTCGACGCCCGCTACGTCGCGGCGGGGCCGCAAGCGCATGGCGAGCCCGGCCCGTATCGCAACCAGCCCGTGCCGGTGCTGGCCAAGGCCATGCCGCAGCCGTTCGCCATCGCCCGCTCGGCCGGCGGCGACGTGCTGACCGGCAAGCCCGGCGACTGGCTGATGCAGTACGCGCCCGGCGACCATGGGATCACCGAGCGCGCACGGTTCGAAGCGGTGTACCGCCCGGCCCCGGGCGGCGATCCGGCGGCCTAGTTCCCGCCGGCCAGCTGCACGAGCTTGAACGACGCGCGGGCCACACAGCAGACCGTGCCCGACGCGTCGCGGGCCTCGCCCTCGCAGAACGCGATCTTGTTGCCCCGGCGCATCGTGCGCGCCTCGAACGTCAGTTCCCCGCGCGCGGCGGCCAGGAAATGGGTCGACATGTCGATCGTGATGACCCCCACGTCCAGCGGCGCATGCGACCGCGCCGCGCCACTCAGCGTGAAATCGAGCACCGCCATCAGGGTGCCGCCGTGCACGTCGCCCCGGCTGTTCACCACATGCGAATTGGCCGGCAGCCGCGTGCGGCACAGCCCGTCTTCCATGTGCACCGGCTGCAGGCCCAGCAGCCGCATCAGCGGAATCTCGATACCGAAATAAGGCTTGTCCGGCGTACCTGGTGCCGCGGGGATGATCTCGTTCACTGCTGTTTCCTCTCGTGCGGGTTCCGTATGGCGGAACCTCGATCCTTTGGTGACTGGACGGAGAGCATATGCGGATTCGTCGGCAGCCGGAAGCCAGGCTGGCCGGTTAGCGGACAAAGGATGGGGGGCGGTGACAGGGCCGGATCGGCCTTGCAGGACAGGAATTGGGGGAGACGGACGCGTTCGCTCCCCTCTCACGCAGGCGGGAGAGGGGCCGGGGGTGAGGGCCAGCGGTACAAACTGCCACCACCCCTACAAGCAAAACCCAACAAACCCTCAGCCAAACACCCCGATCAACCCGGCCACCGCCGCCGGCACATCGTCGGCCTCGGTGATCGCGCGCACCACGGCTGCGCTGCCGACGCCCACGGCCAGCACTTCGCGCAGGTTGTCGGCGTTGACGCCGCCGATGCCGACCAGCGACGGAATCACCGGCTGCATCACTTTCACGTAGGCCTGGAAGCGGCCCATGCCCTGCGGCTGGGTGGGCATGACCTTGGTGGTGGTCGGGAAGATCGCGCCAAGGGCGAGGTAGCTGGGCTGGATGGCCGCCACGCGCAGCATTTCGGCGTAGCCGTGCGTCGACACGCCCAGGCGCAGGCCCGAAGCGCGGATGGCGTCGAGGTCGGCGTCGTCCAGGTCTTCCTGGCCCAGGTGGATGCCGTAGATGCCGCTGTCGCCGCCGCAGGCCGCATGGTGGTCGATCGCCACGCGCCAGTGGTCGTTGATGAACAGGCGTGACGCCGAGCCCTTGGCCGCGTTGGCGGCCCGGACCACTTCGGCGCGCACGGCGGCGGCATCGTCAGACTTGAAGCGCAACTGCACGGTCGGCACCTGCAGCGGTACCAGCCGCTCGATCCACGCGGCGGTGGGCATCACGGCGTAGAGGCCCAGGTCCGGCGGGCACGGGGCGAAGGCGGCGGGCGGCTGGTCCGGCGACGCCAGCGCGGGCTGCCGCACACGCGGGAAGCGGCCGAAATCGGCGGGCCACGCGGTGCTGCCCGGCTGCCAGGCGCGTGCGATGCACAGCGCGTCGTGGGCCGGGAAATGCAGCGACAGCGCCGCGGTCAGCACGGCCACGAACGCCGGCGAGTGCGGCGCGCCGTCATCGGCGTCCGATGCCAGCACCCAGGTGCCCATCCACGACCGCACGGTGTCGATCCAGCGGCCGCCCTCGCGCACCGTGGCGATCAGCACCGCATTGGCGCCGGCCACGCGATCGACCGCCGCTGGCGGCGCCTCGCCCTCGGCCAGCAGCACGTCGTGGCGGCCCAGCGTGGCGGGCGCATTGGCCAGCGTCCACGCCTGCCACGGCGTGGCGTCGTGCCCGAACACCGGCGCGTAGCGCCGCGCCAGATCCTCGAACAATGCGGCGTCGATGGCCGCGGCTACGCCCTGGCGCGTCATGCGCGGTCCTCAGCGCCCTCGGCGTGCCAGAACGGCATGCCCACCACCGGCGTGCTGGCCTGCGCCACCTCGCGCTCGGGCATCGGCCCGGCCAGGTAGGCGGTGCGCCCGGCCTCCACGGCCAGCGCAAACGCGCGCGCCATGTTCACCGGATATGCGGCCTGTGCCACGGCCGTGTTCAGCAGCACGCCGTCGTAGCCCCATTCCAGCACCTGCGCCGCGTGCGACGGCAGGCCCAGCCCGGCGTCGACGATCAGCGGCGTATCGGGCAGGCGGTCGCGCAGCGTGCGCATGGCGTGCGGATTCACCGCGCCCCGGCCCGTGCCGATCGGCGCGGCCCACGGCATCAGCGCCTGGCAGCCCACGTCCAGCAGGCGCCGGCACAGCACCAGGTCTTCGGTGCAATACGGCAGCACCTTGAAACCTTCCTTGACCAGCGTCTCGGCCACGGCCGGCATGTTCAGCGTGTCGGGCTGCAGCGTGTAGTCGTCGCCAATCAGCTCCAGCTTGATCCAGTCGGTCTCGAACACCTCGCGCGCCATCATGGCCGTGGTGATGACCTCCTGCGCGGTGAAGCAGCCGGCGGTGTTGGGCAGCACCGGCACGCCCAGCGTGCGCAGCATCTGCCAGAACGTGTCGCCGCCCAGCGTCTGGCCGTCGCCACTGCCCACCGCCGTCTGGCGGCGCAGCGCCACGGTGATCATGGCCGGGCGCGACGCCTCCACGGCCGCCTGCAGCGTGGCCGGCGACGGGTAGCGCGCGGTGCCCAGCAGCAGCCGGGAGTTGAACGATTCCCCGTACAGCACGAACGGATCGCGCAAGGTTTCAGTCGGTTCGAATGTCATGGTGTGGTCAGCCTCCCGTCACGGGTTGCACGAGGTCGATCTGGTCGCCCGCGTTGAGCGCGGTGGCCGCATGGGCGGCGCGCGGCACGAACTGGCCGTTCACGGCGGCCGCGAACGGCGGCGCGATGGCCGCGGCCGTCACGGCGTCCGCCAGCGTGGCGGCGTCCGGCAGGTCCAGCGGTTGGCCATTGAGCAGGATTTTCATGGTCGGGGGTTCGGGTTAATGCAGCGTGCCGCCGGACGCATCGGACCGCGCGCGCCGCCCAGACGATGCCGGGTCGGACACGGCCTCGATCATGCCGGGCCAGCGCAGCGCGGCCGGCACGGCGTGGGCGGCCGGATCGGCGTCCAGCATCGCGCGCACCACGTGGCAGGCGGCCTCGGTCACGGCCGGCGCGATCAGCCAGCCGTGGCGGTACAGGCCGTTGACGCGCACCACGCGGGCCTGCTGGTCCACGCGGATCGCGGGCAGGTGGTCGGGCCGGGTCGGGCGGCGCTGGACGTTGAGCTCCAGCACGCGCGCCTCGCCAAAGGCGGGATGCAGCGAATGGGCCGCCGACAGCAGCTCCAGCGCCGAGCGCACGCTCATCGGCGATTCGTCCTCGCTTTCCAGCTCGGTGGCGCCAATCACATACAGGTCGTTCGGCTTCGGCGCGATGTAGATCGGGTAGCGCGGATGCAGCAGGCGCACCGGGCGGTGCAGCTTCACGTCCGGCGCGTGGACGCGGACAACCTCGCCACGCAGCCCGCGCAGCCCCGGCAGCGCCTGGCCGCCGGCCGCGCCGGCTTCGGCCCATGCCGCGCGGGCGCCCAGGCCCCGGCAGTCCAGCACCACGCCGGCGTGGATGCCCAGCGCGGGCAGCGCATCGGCGTCGATCTCGCCCGCTTCCCACACGCAGTGCAGCCCTTCCTCGATCGCGCACGCCAGCAGCGCGCGCATGGCGCCACGGTTGTCGAGCTGGCCTTCGCCCTGCAGCAGCAGGCCCTGCGGAAAGCGGCCCGCCAGCGCGGGTTCCACGTGGCCAACGCCATTGCCGTCCAGCGCGCGCAGCCGCGCCTGCACCAGTTCCGGCGGCGCCACGGCGCGCATGCGGCCCGTGAACAGCGACACCTCGCTGCGGTCACGCGCGTGCCAGACCACCAGCGTGCCGTCTTCCTGGAAGAACACCGGCTCGGGCAATTCCTGCAGCCAGGTGCGCCACAGGTCGACGCTGGCGATGCCCAGGTCGACAATGCGCCGTTCGGCGATGGCTGATTCCGCCAGCGGCGCCAGCATGGCCGCGGCCACGTGCGCGGCCGATCCGCTGCCGTCGGGGCCGCCCCGCTCCACCAGCGCCACGCGGGCACCGGCGCGCACCAGTTGCCAGGCGGACAAACGTCCGGCCAGGCCGGCGCCGAGGATGGCGACATCGAAGGACTGTACTGCTGTCATAAGCTTGCTTGCCGGCGGCGTTGGCATCCTGCGTGGCGCCGCCGGCCTCCTGTTGGGTGAATACCGCCGCGCCGCGTGGGGGCGCCGCGCGCGGGACTCTGTACTGCGGTACTGCGGGGCGGGACGCCGCATGGGCGCCCGCCCGTCCTGCAAGGTACGGCGTGGATGGCGCTTACGAGTAGATCTTGGCGCCCGACTTGACGAACTCGATCGACTTTTCCTCCATGCCGCGCTGGGCGTCCGGCAGCGACGCCGCGTAGTCGCGCACTTCCTGCGTGATCTTCATCGAGCAGAACTTCGGCCCGCACATCGAGCAGAAGTGGGCGATCTTGGCGCCTTCGGCCGGCAGCGTCGCGTCATGGAACGACCGCGCGCGCTCCGGGTCCAGGCCCAGGTTGAACTGGTCTTCCCAGCGGAACTCGAAACGTGCCTTGGACAGCGCATTGTCGCGCAACTGCGCGCCGGGCCAGCCCTTGGCCAGGTCGGCGGCATGGGCGGCGATCTTGTACGTGATGATGCCCTCGCGCACGTCTTCCTTGTCCGGCAGGCCCAGGTGTTCCTTCGGCGTGACGTAGCACAGCATGGCGGTGCCCATCCAGCCGATGTTGGCGGCGCCGATGCCGCTGGTGATGTGGTCGTAGCCCGGCGCGATGTCCGTGACCAGCGGCCCCAGCGTGTAGAACGGGGCTTCGTAGCAGTGCTTCAGTTCCTCGTCCATGTTGGCCTGGATGCGCTGCAACGGCACATGGCCCGGGCCCTCGATCATCACCTGCACGTCGTGTTCCCACGCCTTGGCGGTCAGCTCGCCCAGCGTGCGCAGCTCGCCGAACTGGGCGTCATCGTTCGAATCGGCGATGCAACCGGGGCGCAGGCCGTCGCCGAGGCTGAACGACACGTCGTACGCCTTCATGATTTCGCAGATCTCGTCGAAGTGCGTGTACAGGAAGTTTTCCTTGTGGTGCGCCAGGCACCACTTGGCCATGATCGAGCCGCCGCGCGACACGATGCCCGTCACGCGGTCGGCCGTCATCGGCACGTAGCGCAGCAGCACGCCGGCGTGGATGGTGAAGTAGTCCACGCCCTGCTCGGCCTGCTCGATCAGCGTGTCGCGGAACATTTCCCAGGTCAGGTCCTCGGCGATGCCGCCGGTCTTGTCCAGCGCCTGGTAGATCGGCACCGTGCCGATGGGCACCGGCGAGTTGCGCAGGATCCACTCGCGGGTCTCGTGGATGTGCTTGCCGGTGGACAGGTCCATGATCGTGTCGGCGCCCCAGCGGATCGACCACACCATCTTTTCCACTTCCTCGGCCAGCGACGACGTCACGGCCGAGTTGCCGAGGTTGCCGTTGATCTTGACGCGGAAGTTGCGGCCGATCGCCATCGGCTCCAGCTCGGTGTGGTTGATGTTGGCGGGGATGATGGCGCGCCCGGCGGCCACTTCGCGGCGCACGAATTCCGGCGTCATGTCCTCCGGACGCAGCGGCAGCGCCGCACCCAGCGCGTTGCCCGGGTGCTGGCGCAGCAGGGCCTTGTACTCGGGCTTGTCGTACAGCGCCTGGAGATTCAGCGATTCGCGCAGCGCCACGTATTCCATCTCGGGCGTGATGATGCCGCGGCGCGCGTAGTGCATCTGCGACACGTTGGCGCCGGCCTTGGCGCGGCGCGGGTTCGTCAGCTGCGAGAAGCGCAGGTGGGCGGTGGCCGGGTCATTGGCACGCGCCTGGCCGTATTCCGACGACAGGCCCTGCAGCACCTCGGTATCGCCGCGCTCGGCAATCCACTGGGCGCGCACCGGCGGCAGGCCGGCCTTCAGGTCGATATGGACGTCCGGGTCACTGTACGGGCCCGAGGTGTCGTAGACGGGAATCGGCGGGTTGGCCATCTCGCCCTTCTCGGTGCGGGTGGCCGTCTGCAGGATCGTGCGCAGCGGCACGCGGATGTCGGGGCGGCTGCCCACGAGGTAGGTCTTGCTGGAAGCCGGGTAGGCGAATTTCTGGTCCAGATCGCTTTCCAGCGATTCGAACGATGCGGCGGGGGCAATACGGGCCATGGGTGTCGTCCTCTCTCTTGCGGGGATGGACGAAACCAGGAGCCCTGTGAGACCGGCCCGCGCGGCTGGCAGCCGGCGGCGGCGTCCCGGTGCGGCAATTCGCGGAATTCCCGCGGGACAGGAGCAATTCGGTTTTGTGAAACTTCCCACGCCGGTACTAGCCGGATCGGGTTCGAAGGGACTCTCTCAGCGCGCCCGGCCCATCCGGACGGCACCCCTGTTTCATCCAACGGGGTGAATTTAAGCACAAGCCCCACCGGGGCGCCAGCCGAAATCTGTTGCGTCAGCCGTGCGCGGTGGTATCGGAATCATGCTGCCATGCAGCAAGACCGGCGCGGATCGGGGGCGCGCGGGGGGCCTATTCGCAACCGATTGGCGCCCGCGTGCCCGAGGGTTGCCTCGGTATTGCGAACCGCCGAGTTGCCGTACCATGGCCGCAGCCCGCCCCCGTGCCGAGACGCATTGCCGACCCAGGAGATGCCATGACCGCCACATCCGTTGCCGACGCCGGCAGCGCGCAGACCCACAGCGTGTTCAACCAGGTGCCCGACCTGGCCGACTACAACCTGTTCGCGTCGGACCCCGGGCTGCGCGCGGCGCTGGACCGGCTGGGCGGCGGCTGGCATGCCGACGCGCTGGACGGCTACGGCGCGCGGCTGGGCGAACCCGAGGTGCAGGCCTGGGCCGCCGACGCCAACCGCTACGCGCCCGAGCTGCACACCCATAGCCGCACCGGCGAGCGCATCGACACCGTGCAGTTTCATCCCGCCTGGCACCAGTTGCTGGCGCTGCTGCGCAGCCAGCAGTTGCAGGCGCTGCCGTTCGCGCAGCCGCGCCCCGGCGCCTGGGCGGCGCGCACCGCCGGCTACTTCCTGCAGGCCCAGGTGGAATCGGGCTCGCTGTGCCCCACGACGATGACGTTCGCGAGCATCCCGGTGCTGTCCAGGGAGCCGGCGCTGTTTGGCGACCTGGCGCCGCGGCTGTTCGATACCGGGCACGACGCCCGCGACCTGCCCTGGCGCGACAAGACGGCCGTGATGATCGGCATGGGCATGACCGAGAAACAGGGCGGCTCCGACGTGCGCGCCAACACCACGGTGGCGCTGCCGGTACGCGGCGACGGGCGCGGGGCCGAATATGCGCTGACCGGCCACAAATGGTTCTTCTCGGCGCCGATGTGCGACGCGCACCTGGTCGTCGCGCGGATGGGCGCGGCCGACGGCCCGCTGTCGTGCTTCTTCGTGCCGCGCTTCCGCGACGACGGCAGCAAGAACCCCATCCTGATCCAGCGGCTCAAGGACAAGCTCGGCAACCGCTCCAATTCCAGCAGCGAGGTGGAATTCCGCGGCGCCACGGGCATCCTGATCGGCGAGGAAGGCCGCGGCATCCCGACCATCATCGAGATGGCCACCAACACCCGGCTCGACTGCGTGATCGGCAGCGCCGCGCTGCTGCGGGCCGGGCTGGTGCAGGCGCTGCACCACGCGCGCCATCGCATGGCATTCGGCCGCGTGCTGGCCGACCAGCCGCTGATGCGCAACGTGCTGGCGGACCTGGCACTGGAATCCGAGGCCGCCACGCAGATGATGATGGCGCTGGCCCACGCGTTCGAGCACGCCGACGCCGACCCGCTGGCCGCCGCCTGGAAGCGCGTGATGACGCCGGCCGCCAAGTTCTGGATCTGCAAGCGCGCGCTGGAAGCCACCGGCGAGGCCATGGAGGTCTGGGGCGGCAACGGCTACGTGGAGGAAGGCCCGATGGCGCGGCTGTACCGCGAGGCGCCCGTCAATTCGATCTGGGAAGGCTCGGGCAACATCATGTGCCTGGATGTGCTGCGCGCGCTACAGCGCAATCCCGACGACGGCGCGCGGGTTCTGCAGGACCTTGCGCGGCTGTCCAACGGCGACGCGGCGGTGCGGGCCGAACTGGCGTCGCTGCAGGCCATGCTGCACGGCCCGGCGGAATCGCTCGAAGGCAGCGCCCGCCGCCTGGCGCAGGGGCTGGTGCTGACCGCGCAGGCCGCGCTGATGATCGCGCACGCGCATCCGGAGTCGGCGGCGCAGTTCGTCGCCAGCCGCCTGGGCCGCCAGCACGGCCGCGTGTTCGGCACGCTGGATGCCGATAACGCCACACTACAGCGCATCGCAACGCGCGCCTGGCCGGCCTGAAGGGCGCCGGCGGCACCGCTGTGCGGAAATCGCACAGCGGTTGCTGCAAGGCACCATGGGCCGCTTCAGCAGTGACGGCCCCTGCCGTAAACGTTGTGGCGACGGGCTCCCCGCCCGCCTGCGAAAACCAAGTCGCCCACAACGGACGGCCGCGCCAAGCAACGCGGGCCGCCACCCCCTCATGAATATCAGCAAACGCCTGCTTCTCACGTTGTCCCTGGCATTACTCGCCCTGTTGTTCGTCGGCCTTGGCGGTATCTGGCAGATGAACGAGTCCGAAGAACGCTTCGAATACTTCAACGACAACACGCTCGCCAGCGTGCGCGACCTGAACAACCTCAGCGGCGCGCTGGCCAGCGTCCGCGTGTCGCTCTACCGCCATGCGATGACGGCCGACATCAAGGCCAAGGCCGACGCCGAGGCCATGCTCGACAAGGCCAACCAGCGCTTTGACGCGCTGCTGGCCAAGTACGAGCGCGACGACATCTCCGACGACACCGACCGCAAGCTGCTGGAAGCCGACCGCGCGGCCATGAAGGCGTACCGCGACCAGTTCGGCCCGTTCCTAGAGAAATCGCGCAACAACGATTTCGAGGCCACCCAGCAGATGATTACGAGCGGCCCGGTGCACGTGGCGTCGTCGGCCGTCCGCAAGGCGCTCGACGAACACCTGGAATACAACACCAGGCTCGGCGACGAGGCCGTGGCCCACAACAAGGCACGGCACCAGACGTCGGTGCGCGTGTTCTCGGCCGTGATCGTCATCGCCGTGGCGCTGACCGCGTTCCTGGCGCTGGGCCTGTACCGTCGCATCCGCGGCAGCCTGGCGGAAATCCAGGGCACGCTGGCCCACGTCAGCCAGACGCTGGACCTGGATCACCGCGCGCCGGTGGACCGGCTCGACGAGATCGGCCTGACCGCGCAGTCCTTCAACGCGCTGATCGACCGCGTGGCCGGCACGCTGCGCGAAGTGCGGCGCTCGACCGATTCGGTCAGCGTGGCGGCGGCGCAGATCGCGGCGGGCAACGTCGACCTGTCGTCGCGCACCGAGCAGCAGGCCGCGTCGCTGGAGGAAACCGCGTCGAGCATGGAGCAACTGACCGCCACCGTGCGGCAGAACGCCGAGAACGCGCGCCAGGCGTCGTCGCTGGCATCGAACGCCGCGCTGGTGGCCGACGAAGGCAATCATTCGGTGCAGCAGATGGTGGGCACGATGGGCGCCATCAGCACCAGCTCGGAGCGCATCGCCGAGATCACGAACCTGATCGAGGGCATCGCCTTCCAGACCAACATCCTGGCGCTCAACGCCGCCGTGGAAGCAGCACGCGCTGGCGAACAGGGCCGCGGCTTCGCGGTGGTGGCCGGCGAGGTGCGCAGCCTGGCGCAGCGGTCGTCCAGCGCGGCCAAGGAGATCAAGGAACTGATCGAGGCGTCGGTGGACACGGTACGCACCGGCTCCACGCAGGCCGAGGAAGTCGGCAAGACCATGACCGACATCCGCCAGGCCGTGAAGCGCGTGTCCGACATCATCGCCGAGATCTCGGCCGCCTCGCAGGAACAGAGCGCCGGCATCGACCAGGTCGGCCACGCCGTCGGCCAGATGGACCAGGTCACGCAGCAAAACGCCGCCCTGGTCGAAGAAGCCGCCGCCGCCGCGCAATCGCTGGACGAACAGGCCGGCCGCCTGCGCGACATGGTGGGACAGTTCCAGATGCGGGGGTGACGGGTGACGGGTCGCGATTTGCACCGCTGGCCCTCACCCCCGGCCCCTCTCCCGCGTGCGGGAGAGGGGAGAAAAAATGGGGCTTCAGACTGGGCGTCCGACTTCAGACTGGGCGTCGACCGCTGGTTTGCTCCCCTCTCCCGCGCCAGCGGGAGAGGGGCTGGGGGTGAGGGCGTTGAGCGTCTGCTTGCCGACTGGTCGCGGTTTGCACCGCTGGCCCCCTCCCCCGCGTGCGGGAAAAAACCCCCAACCCTCAATCCGCCACCGCCGCCTCCCTGATCCGTAGCGTCACGTGTGGTGCGTAGCGGATCAGATCGTGGGCGCGTTCGCCGATCATGATGGCGGGGGCGTTGGTGTTACCGCCGATCAGTGTCGGCATGATCGAAGCGTCGACCACGCGCAGCGCCTCGACGCCGCGTACGCGCAACTGAGTGTCCACCACCGCCAGCGCGTCCATGCCCATGCGGCAGGTGCCCACCGGGTGGTAGATCGTGTCGGCGTGCTCGCGGATCCAGGCGCGCGCGGTGTCGTCGTCGGTGCCATCCAGCCGCAATGCGTCGGAATACAGCTCCCGGCCGCCGAAGCGGGCCAGCGGTGGCTGCGTGACGATGCGGCGCACGATGCGCAGCCCCTCCAGCAGGTCATCCATGTCCTGCGGATCGGACAGGTAGCGCGGATCGATGCGCGGCGCGTCGCGCATGTCGGCGGATGCCAGCCGCACCTCGCCCCGGCTGCGTGGGCGCAGCACGCAGACGTGGCACGAATAGCCATGGCCCAGGTTGACGCGCCGCATATGGTCGTCGGCCATGCCGATCACGAAGTGCAGCTGCAGGTCCGGCTCGGGCAGCCCCGGCCGGCTGCGTACGAACGCGCCGGCCTCGGCGAAGTTCGACGTCATCATGCCGCTGCGGTCGCGCCGGTAGCGCAGCCATTCGCCGATCAGCCGCCGCGCGCCGCCCAGCGACACGCCGAACAGTTCCGGCGCCGCCACGCGCTTGTGGACGATCACGTCCAGGTGGTCCTGCAGATTGCCGCCCACGCCGGGCAGGTCGTGCACCACGGCCACGCCGTGCTCGCGCAGGTGCGCGGCCGGCCCCACGCCCGACGCCATCAGCAGTTGCGGCGATCCGAACGCGCCGGCCGACACGATGACCTCGCGGCGCGCGCGCAGCACCACCTCCTGGCCGTCGCGCCAGGCCAGCACGCCCACCGCGCGCCGGTGCTCGAACAGGATGCGCAGCACCTGCATGCCCGTCATCACATGCAGATGGCTGCGCCCGCCGTTGCAGTGCCGGTCGCGCGCGTTGCCGCCGTGCAGGTAGGCCCGGGCGGCGTTCCAGCGTTCGCCGTTGTGCTGGGTCACCTGGAACCAGCCCGCGCCCTCCTGTTCCTCGCCGTTGAAGTCGTCGTTGCGCACGATGCCCGCCATCTGCGCGGCATCGATGAAATGCTGACCGAACGGATTCGGCGAGCGCAGGTCGCTCACGTGCAGCGGGCCGGTGCCGCCGTGCAGCGGATCGTCGTCATGGCCGGCCACGCGCTCGTTGCATTCGGCGCGGCGGAAGTACGGCAGCACGTCGTCCCACGACCAGCCGTCGCAGCCGGCGGCTGCCCAGTCGTCGTAGTCGGCCGGACGCCCGCGCATGTAGATCATCGCGTTGATGGCCGACGACCCGCCCAGCCCGCGTCCGCGCGGCTGGAAGCCTCGCCGCCCGGCCAGGCCGGCCTGCGGCACCGTCTGGAAGCCGTAGTTGCGTGCGCCGGCGCGCGGCAGCATGGCCGCGCAACCGGCAGGTGTGCGTACCAGCACATGGTGGTCGTGCGCGCCGGCTTCCAGCAGCGCGATGCTGTCGGCGCCGCTGTCGGCCAGCCGGCCCGCCAGCGCGCAGCCGGCCGATCCGGCCCCCACCACGAGATAGTCGAAAGTCGTTTCCATCTGTCTCCCCGCGTGTGCCCGGTGCCGGTGCCCTGCCCCGGCGGACCATGCCGGGAAAAATCCAGTTTAGGCGCTGCCGCCAGCCGGGTGAAGCGGGGCAACCCCGACACCCGCGCCGCCCGCGCGCGCTGCCGCACGCCGGCGTTTGGGAGCCATCCTCCATTGATATAACGGGCGGGCTGGCATATGGTGCGCGATGGCCCATGGAATACGGGTCGCGCCAACGAGGAGACCGCCGATGAGAGAAGTGCCCGCCATGTCCACGGTGTTCAACGCCATGCACGCGGCATCGCGCCACGACCAGGCGCCGGCCTGGGCCCTGCGCGCCGACCGGCTGCGCCGGCTCAAGGCGCTGGTGCGCGACCACCACGACGCCATCGCCGCGGCCATCCATGCCGATTTCACCAACCGGCCGCGCCAGGAAACGGCGCTGCTGGAAGTATTTCCGAGCCTGTCCGGCATCGATGACGCACTGCGGCACGGCAAGCGCTGGATGCGCGTGCGCCGGGCGAAGACCGGTCTCTGGTTCCAGCCCGGCAAGTCGCGCCTGATGCCCCAGCCGCTGGGCGTGGTCGGCATCGTCGTGCCATGGAACTACCCGCTCTACCTGACCATCGGGCCGCTGACCGGCGCGCTGGCGGCGGGCAACCGGGCCATGATCAAGCTGTCCGAGTACACGCCGGCGTTTTCCGAGCTGTTCGCGCGGCTGGTGCAGGCGTCGTTCGCGCCCGACGAGGTGGCCGTGGTCAATGGCGATGCCGACATGGCCGCCGCGTTCACCGCGCTGCCGTTCGACCACCTGCTGTTCACGGGCTCGACGAGTGTCGGCCATCACGTGATGAAGGCCGCCGCCGCCAACCTGACGCCGGTGACGCTGGAACTGGGCGGCAAGTCGCCCGCCATCATCGGCCCGGGTGCCGATTTCGAGCGCGCCGTGGAGCGCATCCTGGTGGGCAAGCTGCTCAACGCCGGCCAGACCTGCATCGCGCCCGACTACGTGCTGGTGCCCGACGCCCAGCGCGACCGCCTGATCGACGCCGCGCGCCGCGTGGTGACGCGGCTCTACCCCGACATCGCCCGCAACCCCGACTACACGAGCATCATCAGCCCGCGGCATTTCGACCGCCTGGTGTCGCTGGTGGACGCTGCGCAGGCCGCCGGCGCCCGCGTGGTGCCGCTGACCGATGCCGCGCCCGACGCCGCCGCGCGGCGCCTGCCGCCCGTGCTGCTGGCCGATGTGCCGGACGACCTGCGCGTGATGCAGGAGGAAATCTTCGGGCCGGTGCTGCCGGTGGTGGGCTACGCCAGCCTGGACGACGCCATCGCGTACGTCAACGCGCGGCCGCGCCCGCTGGCGCTGTATGTGTTCGACAAGGGGGGCGACGTGGTGGACCGCGTGATGCGGCAGACCGTGGCCGGCGGCGTGACCGTCAACGACACGCTGTTCCACATCGCGCAGGACGGCCTGCCGTTTGGCGGCGTGGGGCCGAGCGGGATGGGCTGCTATCACGGCCAGGCCGGCTTCGAGACGTTCTCGAAGCTCAAGCCCGTGTTCTACCAGTCCGGGCTCAACGGCGCCGGGCTGCTCAAGCCGCCCTATGGCGCAAGGTTCGCGTCGATGCTCAAGCTGCTGATGCGCTAGCCCCGCGCGGGGCCGGCGCTCAGGCCGCCAGCATCGGCCGGCCCAGCATGCGGGACAGCACCGCTTCCGGCGAATGGGTCCGGTCGCCGATGGCGGCCGGGTCCAGGTAGATCGTCTGCTCCATCATCGCCTTGCCGCGCATGGCCGCGTGCAGCAACTGGTCGCTGAACACAATCCAGGTGGCGCCCGGCGGGAAGTGGAATTCCTGCTGCGGCACGGTCTTCTGGTAGTCCAGGTCGGCCTTGGCAAGGTCGTGGAGCTGCAGCATCCGGTGGTCGTACTCGCTGCGCGCGCGCTTGGTGATGTGCAGCGTCTTCATCAGCCATGCCTGCCCGGGCCACATGCCGTGGGTCCTGGGCACGAACTTCTGCGCGAAATCGCCGAACGGCTCGCCCACGCGCCACACGCGCGGCGCCTCGGGATCGATGTTGTGGAACACGCGCAGCAGTCGCTTGCCGAGCATCGGATTGGACGGGAAGGCATCCACGTGCAGCCGCGTGTCGTCCTTGCGCCAGCTCACCGGGCGGCCGGCAATCTCGCTGGGCCGCAGCGACGTGCCCGCGCGCGTCATATGCCCCGCGTACTCGGGAAACAGCGCATGGATCAGCGACTCGCTCGACGTGGCGTAGCGGTGGATCAGGCTGTACAGGTCGGCCAGGTCCTGCTCGGTGCCGGCCGCGCCGCGCACGGCCCGCTCGTCGGCGCGCAGGTTGATGTTCTTCGACTTGCCGTCCGAGTAGCGCGGGTCGAGAAAGCGTTCCTCGCCCGGCTGGAACTGGAACCGCAGGTGCGGGAAGTACAGCACGGCACCCTGCTCCAGATCCCGGCGCAGCGCGGCACGCGTCTCGGGCGCTACCTCGGGTGACCAGTCGGTATAGGGCTGGGTGCGGATCAGGTCCAGAGCCATGGCAGTGTCTTGAATCTCGAATTCAGGTTGACCGGATTCTACTCCGCACGGGCGCCGCCGCCCGCGTGGCGCCGGGGCAACAAAAAACCCCGCGGGTCCCTGGGGGGACCGGCGGGGTCGTCGGCCACCGCAGCCGGCGGACCGGCGGGTGGCCTGGCGCTCAGGCGCCCAGGCGCTTACAGGCCGGCGGCGGCGCGCAGCGCGGCGGCCTTGTCGGTGGCTTCCCACGAGAACTCCGGCTCCTCGCGGCCAAAGTGGCCGTAGGCGGCGGTCTTCTCGTAGATCGGGCGCAGCAGGTCCAGCATCTGCACGATGCCCTTCGGACGCAGGTCGAAGTGCTCCAGCACCAGTTCGGCAATCTTCTCGTCGGAGATCTTGCCGGTGCCTTCCGTGTACACGGTGACGTTGATCGGGCGGGCCACGCCGATCGCGTAGCTGACCTGCACCTGGCACTGGCGCGCCAGGCCGGCGGCCACCACGTTCTTGGCCACGTAGCGGGCGGCGTAGGCGGCCGAGCGGTCCACCTTCGACGGGTCCTTGCCCGAGAACGCGCCGCCGCCGTGCGGCGAGGCACCGCCGTACGTGTCGACGATGATCTTGCGGCCGGTCAGGCCGCAGTCGCCCTGCGGACCACCGATCACGAACCGGCCGGTCGGGTTCACCAGGTACTTGGTGTCCTTGAGCATGTCGGCCGGCAGCACCGGCTTGATGATTTCCTCGATCACGGCTTCGCGGATCTGCGCCTGCGAGATGTCCGGCGAGTGCTGGGTCGACAGCACCACGGTGTCCACGCTGTGCGGGCGGCCGTCCACGTAGCGCACGGTCACCTGCGACTTGGCGTCCGGGCGCAGCCAGGGCAGGCGGCCGTCGCGGCGCAGCTGCGACTGGCGCTCCACCAGGCGGTGCGAGTAGTAGATCGGGAACGGCATCAGTTCCGGCGTCTCGTCGCAGGCGTAGCCGAACATCAGGCCCTGGTCGCCGGCGCCCTGGTTCAGGTAGTCGTCCGAGGCGCGGTCCACGCCCTGGGCGATGTCGGGCGACTGCTTGTCGTACGCCACCAGCACGGCACAGCCCTTGTAGTCGATGCCGTAGTCGGTGTTGTCATAGCCGATGCGCTTGATGGTGTCGCGGGCGACCTGGATGTAGTCGACATTCGCGGTCGTGGTGATTTCGCCTGCCAGCACCACGAGGCCGGTATTGCAAAGGGTCTCGGCCGCCACACGGGCGTACTTGTCCTGGGACAGGATGGCGTCCAGGACAGCGTCCGAAATCTGGTCAGCGACTTTGTCGGGATGGCCTTCGGAGACAGATTCCGAAGTAAAGAGGAAATCGTTCGACACGATCTGGTTTCTCCAGGTTGGCTATTGCGTGCCACCCTTTGAAACGGTGCGGCGACGCTTTAGCGGTATTTTCAGGCCACCCGGGTAGAGCGGCATCGCCCCGCAAGTTGTCAGTTAACTCGGCGATGGCGGGTATTATACCGGCCTGCCGCATCTGTTGCAGCCTGCCGTGCTGAACGGATTAACGGCCGCACCGGCTGGCGGTTTTCGAATGCCCTTGCGGCGATTCAGGTTTTTCTGATGCCTCTGCTTTATCGGCCGATTTTGCGATCGACATGACCTTCCTGTTCTGGCTCATTTCCCGCCTGCCCCTGCGGCTGCTGCACGCGATTGGCGGCGCCCTGGGGCTGCTGGTGGCCCGCCTGCCCGGCCGCTACGGGCGCCGGCTCGTGGAGAATTTCCGGCACGCCTACCCGCAGGCGACCGACGCGATGATTGCCGAGTCCGCGCGCCACACCGGCCGGCTCATCATGGAGATGCCGTACTTCTGGAGCCGCCGCAAGCTGACGGTGCGCACCGACGGCTTCGACGCAATGTGGGCCGAGACCGGCCGGCTCGGCGCGGCCGGCAACGGCGTGATCATCCTGACCCCGCACCTGGGCTGCTTCGAGGTGCTGCCCCAGCACCACGCGCTGACGCGCCGCGTCACGTGCCTGTTCAAGCCGCCCCACCAGCCGTGGCTGCGCGAGTTCATCGAGCGGATGCGCACGCGGCAGGACATCGCCATGGCGCCCGCCACGCCGCGCGGCGTGCGGATGCTGGTCAAGGCGCTCAAGCGCGGCGAAGCGGTCGGCATCCTGCCCGATCAGGTGCCAAGTGCCGGCGAGGGCACCTGGGCGCCGTTCTATGGCAAGCCGGCCTATTCGATGACGCTGGTGCACCGGCTGCAGCAACTGACGCGCGCGCCGATCGTCGCCGTCTTTGCCGAGCGCCTGCCGCGCGGCGTGGGCTACCGGGGCCACCTGCGGGTGCTGTGCGACGGCGGCATGCTGCCCGACGACCCCGCGCAGGCATCGGCCGCGATCAACGCCGCGATCGAGCAGTTGATCGCGATCGATCCGACCCAGTACCTGTGGGGCTATAACCGCTACAAGCATCCGGCCGGCGCCGGACTGCCGCCCGCCATGGCCGACGCCGGCGCGGCGGTCACCAACGACGAGAATCAATGAGCCGCTTTCTTACCTGGCTCGGCATCGGCCTGTTGACGGTGCTGGGCAAACTCCCGTACGCCTTTGTGGCCCGCTTTGGCGAGGCGCTCGGCAGCGTCCTCTACCTGGTACCGAACCCGCGCCGCGAGGTGGTCCGCGCCAACCTGCGCCTGTGCTTCCCGGACCACAGCGACGCCGAGATCGACGCGCTGGCGCGCGAGAGCTACCGCAAGGTGTTCCGCAGCTTTGCCGAAGGCGGCATCTTCTGGACCTGCGGCGAGGCCAAGATGCGCGAGTTGGTCCAGATCAAGGATCACGGCAACCTGCTGGCGCTGGACGGCCAGCCCCACATCCTCGTGACGCTGCACCTGTCAGGGCTGGAAGCGGGCGCCATCCGCCTGACCATGCACCTGCGCGACCACGTGGGCCGCTCGGGCGCGTCGCTGTACACCGTGCAGAAGAACAAGCTGTTCGACGACTTCCTGAAAGTGGCGCGCGGCCGCTTTGGCGCCAACATGATCTCGCGCAATGACAGCGTGCGGAACATCCTGCGCGTGCTCAAGAAGGGCGAGGCGCTGCAGTTGATCTCGGACATGGATTTTGGCGAGCGCGACTCCGAGTTCGTGCCGTTCTTCGGCGTGCAGGCGCTGACGCTGACTGCGGTGTCGCGGCTGGCGCGGCTGGCAGGCGCCAAGGTGGTGCCGATCTATACCGAGCAGTTGCCCGACTACCAGGGCTACGTGCTGCACCTGCTGCCGCCGTGGGACAACTACCCCGGCGAGAGCGTGACCGACGACACGCGCCGCATGAACGCCTTCTTCGAGGAAGCCATCCGCCCGCGCGTGGCCGACTACTACTGGGTGCACAAGCGCTTCAAGCACCGGCCGCCCGGCGAACCGGACATCTACTGACTACAATCGGCACCATGAAACTCCAGTTCACCAAGATGCACGGCGCCGGCAACGATTTCATCGTGCTGGACGGCATCCACCAGAAGCTCGACCTGACCGAAGCGCAATGGCGCGCGCTGGCCAGCCGCCACTTCGGCATCGGTGCCGACCAGATCCTGATTGTGGAGAAATCGTCACGCGACGATGTCGACTTCCGCTACCGGATCTTCAATGCCGATGGCGGCGAGGTGGAGCACTGCGGCAACGGCGCCCGCTGCTTCGTGCGTTTTGTCACCGACAAGGGCATGACCGACAAGCGCTCGGTGCGCGTGGAGGTGATGAACGGCGTGATCACGCTGACGCTGCAGGACGACGGGCAGGTCACCGTGGACATGGGCGCGCCGGAACTGACGCCGGCGCGCGTACCGTTCCTGGCCGACGGCCTGCCCACGCGCACCGAAGGCGCCGACACGCTCTACGGCCTGGAGATCAACGGCCGTACCGAATGGATCTCGGCCGTGTCGATGGGCAACCCGCACGCGGTGCAGGTGGTGGATGACGTCGAGCAGTTTCCCGTGCTGCAGGACGGCCCGGTCATCGAGCACCACAAGGCGTTCCCGAACCGCGTCAACGCCGGCTTCATGGCCATCGCCGACCGCCACACGATCAACCTGCGCGTCTTCGAGCGCGGCGCCGGCGAGACGCTGGCCTGCGGCACGGGCGCCTGCGCGGCCGTAGTGGCCGGCATCCAGCGCGGCCTGCTCGATTCGCCGGTCAAGGTCCACACCCACGGTGGCGACCTGACCATCGCGTGGCAAGGCCCCGGCCAGCCCGTGCAGATGACCGGCCCCGCCACCACGGTGTTCGACGGCACCATCGACCTCGACGCGCTCGGCGATTGACGCCACCAGCGGCTTGCCCGACCATGGCGGATCGAACGCACGGTCACCGGGAGCGCGCATGACGCTGGACGATTTTCGTATCACCGCCGGCAAGGGTTTCAAGCTGGCGAACTTCGACGCGGGCGGCAAGCCGCTGTCCACGGGCAGCAAGGCTTCCGACGAGGCGCGGCTGGGAGAGCTGGCCCAGCAGCTCGATGCCGTGCAGGACGTCTTCTACGCCGAGCACCGGCACAAGCTGCTGATCGTGCTGCAGGGGATGGACACCAGCGGCAAGGACGGCACCGTGCGATCGGTGTTCCGCAGCTTCGATCCGCTGGGCATCCGCATCGCCAGCTTCAAGTCGCCGACGCCCGAGGAACTGGCGCGCGACTACCTGTGGCGCGTGCACGCGCAGGTGCCGCGCAAGGGCGAGATCGTGATCTTCAACCGCAGCCACTACGAAGACGTGCTGATCACGCGCGTGCATGGCTGGATCGACGACGACGAATGCAAGCGCCGCTACCGGCAGATCCGCGAGTTCGAGCAGATGCTGGTGGAAACGGGCACCACGATCGTCAAGTGCTTCCTGCACATTTCGAAGGACGAGCAGAAGCAGCGGCTGGAGCAGCGCATTGCCGATCCGCAGAAGCACTGGAAGTTCGACATGCAGGACCTGGCCGAGCGCAAGTTCTGGAAGGAGTACCAGCGCGCCTACGAGGACGCCATCGCGGCCACGGCCACGCCGCAGAGCCCGTGGTACATCGTCCCGGCCGATTCGAAGAGCCACCGCAACCTGGTGGTCGCGGACATCCTCAAGACCACCTTTGACCAACTGCGGCCCGACTACCCGCCACCCAAGCCGGAACTGGCCAAGGTGGTCGTCGAGTAGCGGCGCGCGTCAGGTGTCGCCGTTGCCGCGATGCACGTCGTGGGTGACGAACGGGCGCTCGGCGCTGGGCATCGCCAGCCAGTGGGGATGCTTCAACGTGTCGCGGATATCGTCGAGCCCGCTGGACCAGTGCTCGTGCATCGTCAACACGCCAAACTGGTAGTCCTTGGCGCTGCCTTCGAAGGTCTTGTCGCGGTAGATGAGCTGGATCACGTTGCGGCGCGCGTCGCAGGCGTGGTCGGCGGCGCGGCGGAACCACGGGTCGTCGCGCTTCGAGGGCGGCACCAGCGCCATCAGCTCGCTGAGCATCCGGCGGTAGTTCTGCTGCTCGCGCATGTAGTCGGTGATCGCGCGGGTGCGGCTGGAATACTGGATGTCCTTCTGGCGCTCGGCCACGTCGAGCAGGTTGTGCGGCAGCTTGCCGCGCGCGCTCCACAAATCGACCTGGAAGATCAGCGCGTCGCGCCGCGGCTGGGCGGCCAGCACCTCCTGCAGCGGCGTGTTCGAGACCAGCCCGCCGTCCCAGTAGTACTCGCCATCGATCTCCACGGCCGGAAAACCGGGCGGCAGCGCGCCCGATGCCATGAAATGCTCGGCCCGCAGCGTCATGCGCGTGTTGTCGAAGTACGCGAAGTTGCCGGTGCGCACGTTCACCGCGCCCACCGACACCCGCATCTCCCTGGGCCGGTTGACCCGGTCGAAATCGACAAACCGTTCGAGCGTGGCCTTGAGCGGCGCGGTGTCGTAGTAGCTGGCGCTGCCCGGATCGTCGAAGCGCGCCCAGAGGTCCGTGATGGCGCGCGGCGAGAAGAAGCCGCGCTGGCCTTCCAGCAGCGCGCGCGTGGCGTTGAGGCTGTCGAACCAGACGCGCATCGGCTCCGGCCACAGCGGCGCGGCTTCCGTCAGCAGGTCCAGCGGCAGCCCCGGCAGCCACGGCTGGGCGCAGATGTATTCCCAGAACGCGCGAAGCTGCGCGACGCGCGTCTCAGGCGGATTGCCGGCGATCACCGCCGCGTTCAGCGCGCCGATCGAGATGCCCGCCACCCAGTTCGGATGGATGCCGCCCTCGGCCAGCCCCTGGTAGACGCCGGCCTGGTACGACCCCAGCGCCCCGCCGCCCTGCAGCACGAGCGCGCGGATGGCATAGGCCTCGTGGGCGGGACCCTCGTGCGGCGGCGCGTCCGGCGCGCAGTGTTCCAGCGGTAGCGCGGCCTTGCGGCGCGCCGGGCGTTTCGCCTCGGCCGGCGTGGCCGCGGCGGGCGCGGAATCCTGCGGTGGCGGCACCTGCGCGCCCACTTCGCGCTGGATCGCCTGCCTGGGGGGCCGCGCCTGCCCGCTCACGTCCGTTGTTTCCGTCCTTGCCTTCGCCGCGCCTTGCCGCGCCACGCGTTTTGTCGCCACGCCGTTGCTCCGCTGAATGACCGCCGGGAATGTTACGTCCACCAAAGAAAAAGGCCCCGTGCGGGGCCCTGGTTCCAGGTCAGACGCCGTACTTCTGACGATAGGCCGCGACAGCGTCGCGAGAGTTCCCCAGCGCGGGGTCCTGCGAGGCATCCAGGTACGCCAGCAGGTCCTTGAGCGTGGCGATGGCGATGACCGGCACGCCGTACTCGCGCTGCACGTCCTGGACGGCCGAATGGGTGCCGATGTCGTCGGCGGTGCCGCTCTTTTCCATGCGGTCCAGCGCGATCAGCACCGCCGCCGGCTCCGCGCCGGCCGCGCGGATCATCTGCATCGACTCGCGCACCGAGGTGCCGGCCGAGATCACGTCGTCGACGATCACCACCTTGCCCTGCAGCTTCGCGCCAACCAGCGTGCCGCCTTCGCCATGGTCCTTGGCTTCCTTGCGGTTGTAGGCAAACCCGACGTCGCGGCCCATGCCGGCCAGCGCCACCGCCGTGGCCGATGCCAGCGTGATGCCCTTGTAGGCCGGCCCGAACAGCACGTCGAACTGCACGCCCGAGTTGACCAGGGTCTTCGCGTAGAATTGCGCCACCTGGCCCAGCATCGCGCCCTGGTTGAACAGCCCGGCGTTGAAGAAATACGGCGACTTGCGGCCGGCCTTGGTCACGAATTCGCCAAAGGACAGCACGCCCGCGTCCAGCGCAAAGCGGATGAAGGTCTGGCTCAGGGCGTCCGGCGTCGTCTGCTGCGTCATCTTTTCTCTCTGAATTCAAAATTTCCCGAGATGTTACGGATTATCAGCGCCAACCTCAACGGCATCCGCTCGGCCCACAAGAAGGGCTTCTTCGACTGGATGGGCAAGCAGGACGCGGACATGGTCTGCGTGCAGGAACTGAAGGCCCAGCAGGCCGACATGACCGACGCCTTCCTGGCGCCACATGGCTACCACGGCTACTTCCACTACGCCGAGAAGAAGGGCTACAGCGGCGTGGGCCTGTACACGCGCCACCAGCCGGAGCGCGTGGTGACCGGGTTTGGCTGCGCCGAGTTCGACGCCGAAGGCCGCTACGTCGAGGTGCAGTATCCGCACCTTGCGGTGATCTCGGTGTACGTGCCGTCCGGCTCCAGCGGCGAGGAACGCCAACTGGCGAAATTCCGATTCATGGAAGCGTTCCTGCCCCACCTGCTCCAGCTCAAGGCCACTGGCCGCGAGATCGTGCTGTGCGGTGACGTCAACATCGCGCACAAGGAAATCGACATCAAGAACTGGAAGGGCAACCTGAAGAACTCCGGCTTCCTGCCCGAGGAACGCGCGTGGATCGGCGCGCTGTTCGACAGCCACGGCTACGTCGACGTCTTTCGCCAGCTCGACCCGCGCCCCGAGCAGTACACATGGTGGAGCAACCGCGGCCAGGCCTACGCCAAGAACGTCGGGTGGCGTATCGATTACCACCTGGCAACCGCCAGGATCGCCGCCACGGCCAAGGCCTGCGCCATCTACAAGGACGAGAAGTTCAGCGACCACGCGCCGCTGTCGATCGACTACGATTTTCCGTTGTGATGCCGGCGTGACCCCTGGCGCGGCGGCCGGCGGGTGGCCGTAACTGCGTCATGCGTCGGATGGAGCGCAGTTCCTCCAGCAGGTCCGGGTGCGGAACCGGCTTGGCGATTTTTCGCCACAACTTTTTCGCCACAACGGAACTGCGCCAGATCGCAACGGCGGTTTTGGCGTAAACCCCACGTCCGGCCCCCAACCTCGCTACAATGCAGGTTCTCCGCCCCCCAGGACAGGAGACTCTTCGCATTTTTCACAGTGAGTCCGCCATGGTTTTCAAAGTGTTCGTCGATGGTCAGGAAGGCACCACGGGTCTCCGGCTGCTTGACTATCTCTCGGGTCGCTCCGATGTTGAGCTGCTGCGCATTGCCGATGACAAGCGCAAGGACCCGCAGGAGCGCGCACGCTTCCTGAACGCCTCGGATGTCTCTTTCCTGTGCCTGCCGGACGTTGCCTCGCGCGAGGCCGTCTCGCTGGTCACGAACCCCGATACCTGCGTGATCGACGCCAGCACGGCGTTCCGCACCGCCGACGACTGGGCGTATGGCCTGCCCGAGCTGACGCGCGGCCAGCGCGACAAGATCCGCGCCAGCAACCGCATCGCGGTGCCGGGCTGCCACGCCAGCGCCTTCGTGCTGGCCGTGCGTCCGCTGGTGGAAGCCGGGCTGATGCCGGCCGACTACCCGGTCTCGGCGTTCTCGCTGACGGGCTACAGCGGCGGCGGCAAGTCGATGATTGCCGAGTTCGAGGCGGGCGGTAACCCGAAGCTGATGAGCCCGCGTCCGTACGCGCTGGGCCTGGCGCACAAGCACCTGCCGGAAATGCGCGTGCAGGGCGGGCTGGCGCGGGCGCCGATCTTCAACCCGATCGTCGGCAACTTCCTGAAGGGCCTGTCGGTGACGGTGCCGGTGTACCCGTCGCTGCTGTCGCGCAAGGCCGATGCCGAGGCCATTCTGGACATCTACCGCAAGCACTACGAAGGCGAGCAGTTCGTGCGCGTGCACCCGTACAACAGCGACGAGAACCTGGACAAGGGCTTCTTCGACGTCCAGGGCAGCAACGACACCAACCGCGTGGACCTGTTCGTGTTCGGCAACGCCGACCAGCTCAACCTGGTGGCGCGCCTGGACAACCTGGGCAAGGGTGCCGCCGGCGCGGCCGTGCAGTGCATGAACGTGCGCATCGGCGCCGACGAGGCCACGGGCCTGGCGGCCTGAGCGCGGCGGCGACGCGGGAAGGGGCCCCCTTCCCGGCCCGCAAAACAAAACCGGCTCCTCGGAGCCGGTTTTTTCATGGCTTGAGCGGCCGCATGCGGTCCTCGTCGCCGGCGTCGACCGGCGCGCCGCCCAGGTTGGCCATGTTCGGCTGGTAGGGCGCGAGTTTTTCCATCGGCATGTTCATGCTGCTGGCGTACAGCGGCAGCACTTCCTTCATGTGCGCCTCCAGCACGGCGATGCGGGTGCGGCCGGACGGATGGGTCGACGTGAACTCGTCGCCGGCCTGCAGGAACTTGCCCATCTTCTGCCAGAGCGTGATGGCCGCGCGGGGGTCGTAGCCGGCGCGGGCGGCGATATCCATGCCGATCAGGTCCGCTTCCGTCTCCTCGGCGCGCGAGAACCGCAGCGACAGCATCCTGGCGTTCGAGCCAATATCCATGTTGCCCAGGTTGCCAAACCCAGTGAGCTGCGACACCACGTTGGCGCCCAGGTTCGAGATCTCGGCCTGCGCCGCGCGCTGGCGCGCGTGCTCTTCCAGCGCGTGGGCAATCTCGTGCCCCATCACCACGGCCACTTCGTCGTCGGTCAGCTTCAGGTCGTCCAGCAGCCCGGTGTAGACAGCCATCTTGCCGCCCGGCATGCAGAACGCATTGACCTGCTTGGCGCGGATCACGTTGATTTCCCACGGCCAGCGGCCGGCGCGCGGATTCCAGAGCACGGTCTGCGGCAGCAGCCGGATGCCGATCTCGCGCAGCCGCCGCACCTGCGGGTGGTCGTCGTCCAGCAGCGTGCGGCGCGCGATGGCTTCCTGCTTGACCTGCTCGTACTCGCGGGCGGCCTGCTGGTCGATGACCTCCATCGGCACGATCTCGCGTACTTTCGAATAGCGGCGCTCCACGCGCACGCCGTCGTCGGGCGCGGCCACCAGCGCCACCTCCTGGGCCAGGGCGGGCAGCGCCATGGCACAGGCCACGGCGGCGAGCATGGGACGCAGGCAGGACTGGCGCATGATCTGGGGCAGGATGGGATGAACGGGCGGCCGGCGCGCGGGCAGGCGCGGATACGGCACCAAGCGTACGTGAAAAGTCCGCGGGGCGGCGCGGACGGTGATGCAATAATACACGCCAGCCCCGGCGCCACCCCATCATGAATTTCCATACCTACCTCGACATCTTCCGCAACCGCCGCATCGGCGCCATGCTCACGCTCGGCTTTGCCTCGGGCCTGCCGCTGGCGCTGACATCGGGCACCCTGCAGGCCTGGATGACCGTGGAAGGGCTCGACATCAAGACCATCGGCTTCTTCTCGCTGGTGGGGCAGGCGTATATCTTCAAGTTCCTGTGGGCCCCGCTGATGGACCGCTACACGCCGCCGCTGCTGGGGCGCCGGCGCGGCTGGCTGCTGGTGACGCAGCTCGGGCTGGTGGCCAGCATCGCGGCCATGGCGTTCTGCCCGCCGCAGCAGGCCCTCTGGACGCTGGCCGCGCTGGCCACGCTGGTGGCCTTCCTGTCGGCGTCGCAGGACATCGTGTTCGATGCCTACAGCACCGACGTGCTGCGCCCCGCCGAGCGCGGCGCCGGGGCGGCGGTCAAGGTGCTGGGCTACCGGCTGGCGATGCTGGTGTCGGGCGGGCTGGCGCTGTACCTGGCGGACCGCGTGCTCGGCTGGTCGAACATGTACCTGCTGATGGCCGGGCTGATGGGGGTTGGGCTGCTCACGCTGTTCTGGGCGCCCGAACCCGATGCGCCGGCGCGCGCGCCGCGTTCGCTCGAAGAGGCCGTGCTGGGCCCGCTGCGCGACTTCTTCGGCCGGCAGGGCGCGTGGTGGCTGCTGCTGCTGATCGTGCTCTACAAGCTTGGCGACGCCTTCGCGGGCAGCCTGTCCACCACGTTCCTGATCCGCGGCCTGGGCTTCGATCCCGGCCAGGTCGGCATCGTCAACAAGACGCTGGGCCTGGCGGCCACCATCCTGGGCGCGCTGTTTGGCGGATCGCTGATGGTGCGGCTGGGGCTGTACCGGTCGCTGATGCTGTTCGGGCTGCTCCAGGCCGGGTCGAACCTGGGCTACTGGATGCTGGCCGTGACGCCGCCGCACCTGTGGACGATGGCCGCCACCATCGCGGTGGAAAACATCTGCGGCGGCATGGGCACGGCCGCCTTCGTGGCGCTGCTGATGACGCTCTGCAACCGGTCGTTCTCGGCCACGCAGTACGCGCTGCTGTCGGCGCTGGCGTCGATCGGGCGCGTCTACGTGGGCCCGACGTCGGGCTACATGGTCGAAGCCTGGGGCTGGGCGCCGTTCTACCTGGGCACGGTCGTTGCGGCGCTGCCCGGCGTGGTGCTGCTCTGGGCGATGCGCGGCACCGTGCATCGCTACGAGGCCCAGGCGCGCGAGCCGGCCGAAGCCGCCGTGGCGCGCCCGGCCTGAGGGTCATTCCTTGTAGTAGACGATCTGGTGCGAGCTGGCCAGCAGGTCGCCGTCGGGGCTCCAGATCTCGGCGGTCTGGTCGAAAAAGCCCTGCCGGAACACGCGCGCCTGCGCGCTGCCCAGCACGTGGCGGTGGCCCAGCGCGGCCAGCGTGGCCGCATCGGCGTGGAAATAGGTGGTCAGCGACACGGTGCCGGCCGGCACGAAGCCCGCGCGCTTGAGGAAGATGCGCGGGTAAAACGCGTCGCACCAGGCCGCCATGGCGGCGTAGTCCGGCGTGCGCGGCGGCTGGTCGCGGAGCCAGAACTGCGTCAGGCTGTCCGGATGCTCGGTGCCGGGCTCGGTCGTCGGCTTGGCGCCGCGCACGGCGCGCATGTCGTAGCTGCCCAGCCATTTCACCGGGGCAAAGCCGCCCATCTGGGGCAGCGCATCGGCCGCCGGCACGGCCGGCATCGTCGCCTCGCCACAGCGCCAGGTATCGCGGCGCACGGCAAACACGGCACTGCCGGTGGTCGTGATCTCGCCGTTCTGCAGCAGTTCCAGGTGCCAGTGCTGGGTGGACCGGTTGGTCCGCGACGGCCGCGCCACCACCTCGAACGCGCCCTCGGCAATCGGCCCGGCAAAGTTGACGGTCAGCGCGCTGGGGTCGCCCAGCCGCTCGGGGTGGCGCAGCGCGGCGCTCAGCATGACCGCCGCCGTGGCGCCGCCAAACGGCCCGATCATGTTCCAGTAGGCCTGGCTGGTATGGCCGCGAAAGCGATGCTCGCCGGCCGGTTCCAGTTGCAGGGCTTGGTCGAGCGGATGCAGGGGCGCTGATGTCATGGGGGCAACCTCGGGCAGGAAAAACGTACGATCGTTCGCTAACTTGCGTACGGTATGCCCGCCAGAGGCTTGCGTCAAGCTAGGGACGTGCCGGGGCCGCCGCCCGGGTCAGGCAGCCGCCACCCGGTACACCGCCAGGCTGCCGCGCCAGTTGACGCCCCAGTTCACGGTCACGCCCTCGTGCATCACCACGCGGTCCAGCACGCGCAGGCCCACCTTGGGCGCCAGTTCCTCGAAGTCGCGGATCGTCAGCACCCGTACGTTGGGCGTGTTGTACCACTGGTACGGCAGCGATTCGGACACCGGCATGCGGCCCTGGAACACCGACAGCCGGTGCGGCCAGTAGCCGAAGTTCGGAAACGAGACGATGCACTCGCGGCCCACCCGCAGCGTGTCGCGCAGCACCTGGGCCGTGTTGTGGATGGTCTGCAGCGTCTGGGACAGGATCACCGTGTCGAAGCTCTTGTCCTCGAACAGCGCCAGCCCGCCCTCCAGGTTCTGCTGGATCACGTTGACGCCCTTCTGCGCGCAGGCCAGCACCTCCTCGTCACGGATCTCGATGCCGTACGCCTTCACGTCCAGCTCGTCCTGCAGCACGCGCAGCAGGCTGCCGTCGCCGCAGCCGGCGTCCAGCACGGTCGAGTTCGGCTCCACCCAGCGGGCAATCGCGCGAAAGTCCGGACGCAGCGCGAGGATGTTGGGATTGGCGGCGGCGTTCATGCACCGATCTCCTCGGCAATGCGTGCGTAGTAGGCGCGCATCAGGTTGTGGTAGCGCGGGTCTTCCAGCAGGAAGGCGTCGTGGCCGTGCGGCGCGTCGATCTCGGCGTACGACACCTGCCGCTTGTTGTCGAGCAGCGCCTTGACGATCTCGCGGCTGCGGTTCGGCGCAAAGCGCCAGTCGGTGCTGAAGCTGACCACCAGGAAATTCGCGTGCGTCTGCGCCATGGTCCTGGTCAGGTCGCCCTGGAAGGCCAGTGCCGGGTCGAAGTAGTCCAGCGCGCGCGTGATCAGCAGGTAGGTGTTGGCGTCGAAGTATTCGGCGAACTTGTCGCCCTGGTAGCGCAGGTAGCTTTCCACCTGGAACTCGACGTCGAACGAAAAGCGGATGTCCTCGGCCTTCAGCGTCCGGCCGAATTTCTCGGCCATGTCCTCGTCGGACAGGTACGTGATATGGCCGATCATCCGCGCCACGCGCAGGCCGCGCTTGGGCTTGACGTTGTGCGCGTAGTAGTTGCCGCCGTGGAAGTCGGGGTCGGACAGGATGGCGCTGCGCGCCACCTCGTTGAACGCGATGTTCTGCGCCGACAACTTCGGCGTGGACGCCACCACGATGCAGTGCCGCAGCCGGTCCGGGTACATCAGGCTCCAGGCCAGCGCCTGCATGCCGCCCAGGCTGCCGCCCATCACGGCCGCGAACTGCTCGATGCCGAAGTGGTCGGCCACGCGCGCCTGCGCGTTGACCCAGTCCTCCACCGTCACCACCGGGAACAGCGCGCCATACGGGGCGCCCGTGGCCGGGTTGGTGCTCATCGGCCCCGTGGACCCGAAGCACGACCCCAGGTTGTTCACGCCGATGACGAAGAAGCGGTCGGTATCGAGCGGCTTGCCCGGCCCCACCATGTTGTCCCACCAGCCGATATCGCGCGGATTGTCGGCGGCGATGCCGGCCACGTGGTGCGACGCGTTCAGCGCGTGGCACACCAGCACGGCGTTGCTGCGCGCGGCGTTGAGCGTGCCGTAGGTCTCGACCATCAGGTCGTAGCCGGCAAGCTGGGTGCCGTTGCGCAACTTCAGGGGTTCGGCGAAATGCAGGCGCTGGGGCGTGACGACGCCGACGGAATCGGTCGGCACGTCTAGCACGCCAGCGGGAGGAGCGACATCGGTCATGGAACAGGCCCGCGTGAAATCAGCGGGCATAAAAAAACCCGACCGGCCAATGCGTGGGATTCGCAGCCAAGTCGGGCTTCTCGCGGGGTTCCGCGTGTCAGCGCTTCGGGCGGAAACAGCATCCGCGAGGCACCAACCCAACCTCTTTAGCCGCATTTATATTGGCAACCGGAGAGACATCCTCCCGCTGCCGCGCGCCCGCAAGCCAGTCATCAAATCGGCGCGACCCGCACATTATAGTGCAAAGCGCGCGCCGTGCTCATCCCGGCCTGCCAGCCGCCGCGGCGCGGCCCGCGTTCAGCCCAGCAGCACGCGCAGCTGGGCGTCGATGTTGTCGCCCGGCAGCTTGCGAAAGCCGCTGCGCGCGTAGCGGTGCCAGTGGCCCTGCACCGTGGCCGTGATCAGCGCCACGCGCACGGGGATGTCGGCGTCGGCCGGGAACGCGGCCTGCGTGACCGCCACCTTCAGGCACTGCCGCAGCGACGCCTCGATGCGGTCGATCATCTGGTTGATCCGTTCCTGCAGCCGCTCGTGCTCGCCCACCAGCGCCTCGCCGGTCAGCACGCGCGTCATGCCCGGGTTCTTCTCGGCAAAGTTCAGCAGCATCCGCACGATGGCCTGCACCTGCCGCAGGCCGTGTTCCTCCTGCGTGGTGATCTGGTTGATCAGGCCGAACACCGTCTGCTCGATGAAGCCGATCAGCCCCTCGAACATCTGCGCCTTGCTGGCGAAGTGCCGGTACAGCGCGGCCTCGGACACCGACAGCCGGGCGGCCAGCGCGGCCGTCGTGATCTTTTCCCCGCGCGGATGTTCGAGCATGCCGGCCAGCGTCTGCAGGATCTGGATGCGGCGTTCGCCCGGGCGCGGGCGCTTGCGGGCCGGCGCCTCCGGATCGATGGCCGCCTGGGCCGGTTGGGCAACTGGCATGGCTGCCCCTGCCTCGCGAGCGATGGTTTGCGTCATGACCCGATTCTCCGCTTTTGTCGTAGGAGTTGATGCATCAATTGTACTTTTATGTCCACATATCCCGGGCGATTCACCACGCGCGCGCGCACCCTGGGGGTGGCATCGGCCGCCATCTGTGGCGCCGTTGCCGCAGTCGGGCCCGGCTGCCCGGCCGACGGGTCCTGGCTCTCGGCCGCCACCAGCGTCACCGAGCGCTCCTGGGCGGCGTGGCCCACGTGCTGCCGATCCTCGGCAGCCAGCGCTGACTTCGTGGCCGCATCGCGCGCCGCGCCGGCCTGCGCCGGCACCACGTGGGGCCGCGACGGCGCCAGCGTGCGCAAAAAGCCGGTCACCCAGGCCGTCCGGATGCCCAGCCCCGCGTATGCCTTCAGGTGCGAGACCGTGTCTTCCACCAGCACCACGCGGCGCGGCGCCACGCCGGTCTGGGCCAGCAACCGGCGCAGCATGCGCCGGTCAGGCTTAGGACGCAAATGGCCGTGCACCCACATGTCCTCGATGGCCACCACCCGCTCGAAATACCGGTCGATGCCGGCCACCGCCATCACGGCCAGCGCGTAGTCGCGCGGCGCGTTGGTGACCAGGATCTTGCGCCCCGGCAGCCGCCCCAGCGCCGCCGCCAGGCCACGACGCACGCGCACCATGTCGGCCAGCTCGGGGAAATGGTGCGCCGCGCGCAGGAAGTCGGCCGGGTCCACCTGATGGTGGCGGATCATGCCGAGCAGCGTGGCGCCGTAGCGCTGCCAGTATTCCACCCGCACGCGGCTGGCCGTGGCCTCGTCGCTGCCCAGCACGCGCGCCACGTAGGCCGTCATCAGCCGGTTGATGGCCGGGAAAATGGCGTGCGAGGCGTCGTGCAGCGTGTTGTCGAGGTCGAACAGCCAGACCGTGCGGCTGCCGTTGTCGCCGGCCGCGCCGCGCAGCAGGTGCCGGCGCGGGCGATGGCGCGGGCCCTCGGCGGACGATTGGCGGCGAGCGCGGTCCCTGCCGCGACGCTGGGTGGGCTGTCGGATGAACACGCCGGGATTGTGAACCTGAATGGGAAGGGACGGGAACCCGCGCAGCGCGGGCCCCCGGGGGAAATGCGCTCAGTGCGAGCGGATCATCGTGCCGAACGCCTGTTCGGTCAGAATTTCCAGCAGCAGCGAGTGCTCGATGCGGCCGTCGATGATGTGGACCGAATGCACGCCGCTCTTGGCGGCATCGAGCGCCGACGAGATCTTCGGCAGCATGCCGCCCGAAATGGTGCCGTCGGCGAACAGTTCCTCGATCTCGCGCGCCGACAGGTCGGTCAGCAGGTTGCCCTTCTTGTCCATCACGCCGGGGATGTTCGTCATCATGACGAGCTTCTCGGCCTTCAGGATCTCGGCCATCTTGCCGGCCACCACGTCGGCGTTGATGTTGTACGCCTGGCCATCGTCGGAGAAGCCGATCGGCGAGATCACCGGGATGAACGCGTCGTCCTGCAGCGCCTTGACCACGGCCGGGTTGATCGCCTCGATGTCGCCCACGTAGCCGATGTCGATGAACGTGCCCGGGTTCTCGCGGTCCGGCATCTGCAGGCGCTTGGCGCGGATCAGCCCGCCGTCCTTGCCCGTCAGGCCCACCGCCTGGCCGCCGTACTGGTTGATCAGCATGACGATGTCCTGCTGGACTTCGCCGCCGAGCACCCATTCCACGACTTCCATCGTTTCCTCGTCGGTCACCCGCATGCCCTGGATGAACGTGCCGACCTTGCCCACCTTCTTCAGCGCCTCGTCGATCTGCGGGCCGCCGCCGTGCACCACCACCGGGTTCATGCCCACCAGCTTCAGCAGGATCACGTCGCGCGCAAAGCCGTGCTTGAGCTTTTCCTCGGTCATCGCGTTGCCGCCGTACTTGACCACAATGGTCTTGCCGTGGAACTTGCGGATGTAGGGCAGGGCCTCGGCAAGGATTTCGGCCTTGAGGGCGGGGGCGATGGCCGCTACCGACGTGGTGGCAGGCCCAGGATTGTCAGCGTTCATGGCTTCGGACATTCCGTGTGATCTGGAGCAGGTATCATGACGAACCGTCCGCCGCAGGACGGCGATACGGGGCGACCCGGCAATGCGGGCAGGCGCCGATTCTACAAGAAACCGGCGGCGGCATTGCAACTGCGGCAATGCAACAAGGATACACGCCATGACCGACCCGTCGACGATCCAGGCCGGGCGCCTGCGGCCCGTGGAGCGTTGCAGCGCCTGCGGTGCGGCCTTCGTCTGCGGGTACGCGGCGGGGCTGCCCGAATGCTGGTGCGCCAGCCTGCCGCTGCTGCCGGCGCGCCAGATCGTGCCGGGCCAGCATTGCCTCTGTCCGGACTGCCTGAAACGTCGCCAGTCTGAGACACCTCCCAATCCGTCGTGAATTTTTTCGCGCCTGCGGTTACGCGAATGACAAAACGGGCCCACTCCGGTTTAACATTCGCGTCATGAATAGCCTTCGTGGAATCGACCTCAACCTGCTGGTGGTGCTGGAAGCACTGCTGGCCGAACGCCATATCTCGCGCGCGGCGCTGCGGCTCCAGCTCAGCCAGCCGGCCGTCAGCCATTCGCTGGCGCGGCTGCGGCAGTTGCTGGACGATCCGCTGCTGGTGCGCGGCCAGGGCGGGCTGGTGCTCACGCCCCGGGCCCACGAACTGACCGCCCCGCTGGCCGAGGCGCTGGCGCAGGTGCGCATCCTGCTGGGGCCGGGCGGGTTTCAGCCGGCCACGGCGCGGCGCTCGTTCCGCATGGCGATGTCCGACTATGGCGAACTGGTGGTGCTGCCGCGCCTGCTGCGCGCGCTGCGCCGGGCGGCCCCCAATATCGACCTGGTGGTCACGCAGGCCAGCCGCGAGACGATGACGGCCCAGATTGCCGACGGCGAGCTGGACATCGCGCTGGGCGCCTTTGCGTTCGAGCCCGAGGGCGTGCGCACGGCGGTGCTGTTCGACGACGACTTCGCCTGCGCGGTCGATGCCGCCACGGTGCGCGACACGGGCCGGCTCGACCACGTGGCCTACCTGGCGCGCTCCCACGTGCTGGTGACCGCCGCCACCGAGCGCGGCGAGGCCATCGACGCGGCGGTGACGCGGCTGGGCGGGCGGCGCAAGATCGCCTGCTCGGTGCCGCACTGGAGCGTGGCGCCGGCGCTGATCGTCGGCACCAACATGGTCCTGACCACGGCGCGGCGCAGCCTGGAAGCGCTGGCCGACAGCCGCCTGGCGATCTTCGAGGCGCCGTTCACGATCCCCGGCTTCACCTACAGCATGATCTGGCCCGAGAAGGCCGACGCCGACCCGGGCCACACCTGGCTGCGCGAGCGCGTGCGCCAGGCCGTGGCCGCGCCCGAGGACGAGGACGCGGCGGCCATCAGCCTGCGCGGCTGAGCGGCGCCCGCCCGCCGGCGCCGCCGCCGGGCAATGCCGGTGCTCAGTGCTTGTGCTGCATGTGGCCGGCCGGCTGGGCCGCCGGCGCGGTCACGTCGCGCACCTCGGCCTTGACGGTCTGCTCGGTCACCTTGCCGTTCTGCTCGAACTTCAGCGTGATGGGCACCGTGTCGCCGGCCTTGAGCTGCTGCTTCAGGCCCATCAGCATCACGTGGTAGCCGCCCGGCTTGAGCTGCACGTCCTGCATCTTCGGCAGGTCCAGCGACGGCACTTGCCGCATCCGCATCACGTTGTTGTCCATCTTCATCTCGTGCAGCTCGGCCGACGCCAGCGGCGACGACACGCCGACCAGCTTGGCCGCATCGTGCGCATGGATCGTCATGAACGCGCCGGACGCGGTCTGCGCCGGCACCGTGCCGCGCACCCAGGCGTCGGTGACGTCGACCTGGGCCATGGCCTGGGCGCTGGCCAGCAGGCCGGCCAGGCCAAGGGTGACGATAGCGGCGGCACGCGCCGCGCGGACTTTGGCTTGCATGGGTAACCTTTCCACGATGGGGCTCGAAGGGGGCATTTCAGGGGCGATCATTAGACCACGGCGCGCCGGACGTCGTCCTGCCGCGCCACGCAACCGGGTAGTCTGGCAGCACCGCCGCCGCGCCTGAATGCGGCACGGTGTCGCATCGCGGGCAGCCGCGCGCAGCATTGCTACACTCGCGCCATGCCTGCCCAGATCGACCTGTCCCCCGCCCCGCCGCCCGCCATCTTCGGCGTGCCGGCGCAACGCCACAGCCTTGTCAGCCTGCGCCGCCTGTGCTGGCTGCGCTGGGCGCTGCTGGCCGGGCAGGCGATGCTGCTGGTGTCGTGCGAATCGGCCGCCGGCATCATCCTGCCGTACCAGCCGCTGCTGTTCCTGTTCGCGGTGCAGGCCGCCTTCAACCTGTACACGGTGGCGCGGCTGCGCTGGCATGCCACGCGCGGCACCATGCCCGGCGACGGCGAGCTGATGGTGCAGATGCTGGTCGATCTCAGCGCGCTGTCGGCCATCCTGTTCTACACCGGCGGCGCCACCAACCCGTTCGTGTCGTTCTACCTGCCCGGGCTGGCCATCGCGGCGGCCATTCTGCCGTGGCGGCTGGTGGTGGTGCTGGCGCTGTACGCGCTGTCCTGCTATTCGCTGCTGCTGCTGGAATACCTGCCGCTGCACCTGCACAACCCCGACAACGCGGTGAACTACCACCTGGCCGGGATGTGGCTCAACTTCGTCGCCAGCGCGGTGATGATCGCGTTCTTCGTGGCGCGCCTGTCAAACGTGCTGCGCCAGCGCGACGCCCAGCTCAACCAGGCCCGCGAGCTGCTGCTGCGCGAGGCGCGCGTGGAAGCGCTCAACGACCAGGCCGCCGCCGTGGCCCACGAGATCGGCACGCCGCTGGCCACGCTGGCCGTGATCGCCGGCGAACTGCGTGCCGATGCCGCGGACACCGCGCGCGGCGAGACCCCGGTGGCCGCCTACCTGCCCGACCTGCGCACCATGGAGCAGCAGCTAGACCTGTGCCGCACGATCCTGGCGCGGCTGCGCGAGGACAACGAGACGCTGGCGCCGCAGCGCATCGACGGCTGGATTGCCGCGTTCGTCGAACGGTGGCAGCTCCGGCATCCGCAGGCCAGCCTGCAGGCCGATGTCTCGCCCGACGCCGGCGCGCAGGCCGTGGACACCGCGCGCGTGAGCCAGATCCTGACCATCGTGCTGGACAATGCCGCGCGCAGCCAGCAGACCGCCGGCGGCGCGCCGGGCCAGGCCCCGCCGCTGGCGCTGGACGTGACGCGCACGGCCGAGGCGCTGGTCTGGCGCGTGACCGACCACGGCAGCGGCATCGCGCCGGACCTGCGCGCCAAGCTGGGCGAGGCGCCGGTGACCAGCCGCCACGGCGGCCAGGGCATCGGTTTGTACCTGGCGCAGAGCGCCGCGCGCCAGCTCGGCGGCCGGCTGGCGTGGCGCGACAACCCCGCCGGCGGCACCGTGACCGAACTGCTCCTGCCCCTGGCCACGGCCGGGCAGGCGCCCCTCCCTACCTCCGCCTACGAATCGTGATGACCGACGCTCCCGCCAACGTGCCCACCGACGCCCCCGCGGGCACGCCCTTCCTTGTGATCGATGACGACGAGGTGTTCTCGGGCACGCTGGCCCGGGCGCTGACGCGGCGCGGCTATGCGGTGCAGGTGGCGCACACCGGCAGCAGCGCGCTGGCCATGGCGGCGCGCACGGCCTTTGCCTACGTCACGCTGGACCTGCACCTGGGGCCGCCGCCCGAGGCCAGCGGCACGGCCGCCGAGTCGGGGCTGCATTTCGTGGCGCCGCTGCGGCAGGCGCTGCCCGACGCGCGGATCCTGGTGCTGACCGGCTACGCGAGCATCGCCACGGCCGTGGCGGCCGTGAAGCAGGGCGCCGACGAATACCTGGCCAAGCCGGCCAATGTCGACTCGATCCTGACGGCGCTGATGGCGGGGATTTCGGAGGATGCAGCCGAGGCCGCGCTGGAAGAGCCGGTGCCGCTGTCCGTGGCGCGGCTGGAATGGGAGCACATCCAGCGCGTGCTCACCGAGCACGGCGGCAATATCTCGGCCACGGCGCGGGCGCTGAACATGCATCGGCGCACGTTGCAGCGCAAGCTCGGCAAGCGGCCGGTATCGCGCTGATCGCGCTACCGGCCGATCGGCACGCGCCGGCGGAGGATCGACAAGCGGATCAGAGGCGAAGCTGGACGTAGTCCCAGCCCAGGTCGTCGTCGTTCGACGCCTCGGCCATGCGCGCCGCGTCGCGGGCGTGGCGGTCGGCCAGCGTGACGAGCGCGCCGGACGCCATCGCTTCGGCCGCCACGGCGGCGCCGCGGCCGGTCGAATCCCCGGACCTGGCCGACCTGTCCGACTTGCCCGACTTGGCAGGCGTGACGGACTCGGCCGGCATGGCCGCGGCGGTGGCCGTCGGCAGCATGGCGGGACGAACGCAGAGAAAGACGGTGGCGGCCGTGATGGCGCCGACCACGGCGGCGGTGGCCATGGCAACGCGGCGTTTTCGCACGCGGTTGCTCTTGAAGAAGGTGGTGCGCAAGGCAGACTCCCGGTAGGTATTTGTGCAGAATGCGGTGGCTCCCGCATCGGTCCATCGACCAACAAGGTGCGCAAGGGTCGCATCGGCGCGGGGCCGGACGCCAGCATGCTTACCAATGCTTACGCGGGTTACGGGGCCGAGATCGCGCGGCACGGCGCTGAAACACGGCCGACTTGTTTGCCGGTGCCGCGCCACTGCGGCACCACGCCGCAGGGTGGCCATCGCGGCCCGCCGCTAGACTGACGCACTTTCCGTCCATCTCCGTTCCGCCATGATCTTCCGCACGTTCATCGCCCTGCTGCTGGCCGCCGCCGCGTCGCTGGCCTCGGCCCACATCGTCTTCGAACAGAAGCAGGCCAGCGCGGGCAGCTACTTCAAGGGCGTGCTGCTGGTGGGCCATGGCTGCCAGGGCAGCGCGACCAAGGCCATCACTGTCACCGTCCCGGACGGCGTGCAGGGCGCGCGTCCGCAGCCCAAGCCCGGCTGGCAGCTCGACGTGCAGCGCGCCAGACTGGCCAAGCCCTACACCTCGCACGGCCGGACCATCGAGGACGACGTGCGCACCATCCGCTGGTCCGGCAACACGCTGTCCGACCAGCATTTCGACGAGTTCCAGCTGCTGATGAAGCTGCCCGAGCAGGCCGGCAAGCTCTATTTCCCCGTGGTGCAGGAATGCGAGAACGGCAGGTCCGAGTGGACCCAGATCCCGGCCGATGGCCAGAACCCGCGCGAGCTGAAGTTGCCCGCCCCGGCACTGGAACTCGTCGCCCCGGCCGGCCACGCGGGGCACAACCACTGACCGACGCGCGCGGCAGATTCGCCCAGGCAAAAAAAGAGCCGGACCCTCGTCCGGCTCTTTTGCGTGGGCGATGACGCCGCGTTACAGCACGTAGCGCGACAGGTCCTCGTTGCCCGCCAGGTCGCCCAGGCGCTCGTCCACGTAGGCGGCGTCGATGGTCACCGTGGCGCCCGACGACTTCGCCGCGTGGAACGACAGGTCTTCGAGCAGGCGCTCCATCACCGTGTACAGCCGGCGCGCGCCGATGTTCTCGACCTTCTCGTTGACCGAGAACGCAATCTCGGCCAGCCGGCGGATGCCGTCCGGCGCGAACTGCAGGTCCACTTCCTCGGTCTTCAGCAGCGCCTGGTACTGCTTGGTCAGGCTGGCGTCGGTCTGCGTCAGGATGGCCTCGAAGTCCTGCACGGACAGCGATTCCAGCTCCACGCGGATCGGGAAGCGGCCCTGCAGTTCCGGGATCAGGTCGCTCGGCTTGGACAGGTGGAACGCGCCCGACGCGATGAACAGGATGTGGTTGGTCTTGATCATCCCGTACTTCGTGTTGACCGTGGTGCCTTCCACCAGCGGCAGCAGGTCGCGCTGCACGCCCTGGCGCGACACCTCGCCGCCGCCCACGTCGCTGCGGCTGGCGATCTTGTCGATCTCGTCCAGGAACACGATGCCGTTCTGCTCCACGTTGGCGATGGCCTTGTGCTTGAGCTCTTCCTCGTTGAGCAGCTTGGCGGCTTCCTCGTCGATCAGCAGCTTGAACGCTTCCTTCACCTTCATCTTGCGGCGCGCCTTCTTGCCCTGGCCCAGGCCCGCGAACATCGTGCGGATCTGCTCGGTCATGTCCTCCATGCCCGGCGGGCCCATGATGTCCATGCTCGGCAGCGCGGCGGCCACTTCCAGCTCGATGTCCTTGTCGTCCAGCTGGCCTTCGCGCAGCTTCTTGCGGAACACCTGGCGCGTGTTCGAATCCTTGTCTTCCTGCTGCTGGAAGCCGATGTCGCGCGGCGGCGGCAGCAGCACGTCCAGCAGGCGGTCCTCGGCCGCGTCCTCGGCCTTGGTGCGCACCTTCTTCATCTCGGACTCGCGCGTCTGCTTGACGGCCATCTCGGCCAGGTCGCGCACGATGGTGTCCACGTCGCGGCCCACGTAGCCCACCTCGGTGAACTTGGTGGCCTCGATCTTGATGAACGGGGCGTCGGCCAGCTTGGCCAGCCGGCGCGCGATCTCGGTCTTGCCCACGCCCGTGGGCCCGATCATGAGGATGTTCTTCGGCGTGATTTCCTGGCGCAGCGGCTCTTCCACCTGCTGGCGGCGCCAGCGGTTGCGCAGCGCCACGGCCACTGCCTTCTTGGCCTTGTTCTGGCCGATGATGTGCTTGTCGAGTTCGGAAACGATTTCCGACGGGGTCATGGTTTGCGACATGGGAATCCGTTGGCGCGTCAGTCGAGGCTCTCGATGACGAAGTTGGTGTTCGTGTAGATGCAGAGTTCGCCGGCGATGGTCAGCGCTTTCTCGACCACGTCGCGCGGGGCCAGCTCAGTGTTCTCGACCAGCGCCTTGGCGGCCGACTGCGCGTACGCGCCGCCCGAGCCGATGGCCGCGATGCCGCCCTCGGGATCCAGCACGTCGCCGTTGCCGGTGATGACCAGCGTGGTGTCCTTGTCGGCCGTGATCAGCATGGCCTCCAGGCGGCGCAGCGCGCGGTCCGAGCGCCAGTCCTTGGCCAGGTCCACCGCCGCGCGGGTCAGGTTGCCCTGGTACTTTTCCAGCTTCGCCTCGAAGCGGTCGAGCAGCGAGAATGCGTCGGCCGTGCTGCCGGCAAAGCCGACCAGCACCTTGCCGTTGTAGATGCGCCGGACCTTGCGGGCCGTCCCCTTCATCACGATATTGCCGAGCGTGACCTGTCCGTCACCGCCGAGCGCAACCTGGTTGCCGCGCCGGACGCTGACGATGGTGGTGCCGTGATACTGTTCCATGGTGCCTTTGCGTGAGAGGTGTCAGCCGGGTAGGTGGCGCCACATGACGGGCTTTCAAGAGCGGCCGGTGGCGGGCACGGTCTTCCAATATAGGAAACGGTCGGACACGGCGCGGCGCCCGGCGGTTCCGCACGGGCGCGCTGGCGCACCGGCGGATGCGGCGGCCCAATGAAAAAGGCCACGCGTCGTTCGCGTGGCCCTGGCGTGGCTTCGGGGGCACCGGCCGGGCGGCCGGCGCATCCGTGGCAACTCAGTCGGCGTACACCCCTGCCTTCTTGATGACCGGCGTCCACTTGTTGATCTCGGACGCCAGGAACGTGCGCAGCGATTCCGGCGTGGCGCGCTGGGCCGGCACGGCCTCGGCGCCCAGTTCGGCCATCTTGGCGCGGAAGGTCGGGTCCTGCACCGACTTCTGCAGCGCGGCCGACAGCTTGTCGATCACCGGCTTCGGCGTGCCCTTCGGCGCGTACATCGCGTGCCAGATCTTCACTTCCACACCCGGCAGGCCCTGCTCGGCGGCCGTCGGGATGTCCTTGAACGCTTCCACGCGGCGCGACTGCATCGCGGCGTACGGCTTCAGCGACCCGGCCTTGAGCTGGCCGGCGATGTTGGTGGTCTGGTCGCACATCAGGTTGACCTGGCCGCCCAGGATGTCGGTCAGCGCCGGGGCCGTGCCCTTGTACGGCACCGTGGTCAGCTCGGTCTGGATGGCGCTCTGGAACAGCAGGCCGCACAGGTGCGACGCCGACCCGATGCCGGCGTTGGCCAGCGACAGCTTGCTGGCGTTGGCCTTGATGTACGGCAGCAGTTCCTTGAACGTGGCCGGCGGCAGTTGCTTGTTGCCCACCAGCACCATCGGTACGTCGGCCAGTTCGCCGACCATCTCGAAGTCCTTCAGCGGGTCGAAGCCCAGGTTCCGGTACAGCGCCGGGGCGGTGGACATGCCGATATGGTGGATCAGGATCGTGTAGCCGTCGCCCTTGGCCTGCGCCACTTTCTTGGCGCCGATGGTGCCGCCGGCACCGCCCAGGTTCTCGATCACGATCGTCGTGCCCAGGTGCTTGGACATGATGGCGGTCAGTTCGCGCGCCACCTTGTCGGTCGGGCCGCCCGCGGCGAACGGCACCACTGCCTGCACCGGCTTGCTACCCGGATATTCCTGAGCCTGGGCTCCCGTGAAGGCACCCACGCCGGCAACGGCCAGCGCGGCTGCGATATGCATTGCAACTCGTTTCATTACGTCTCTCCTGTTCCTTCTGGGATTCCCCGTTCCAACGCCGCGCCTGCCGCCGGCACCGCGCGATGCGCAGCGCCGGAACGCGTCGATCCATATCGGAAAAACGCGCTGACCATCGGCAGGATGTATGGGTGGCATGCAGCGTCAAACCCCGCCGACAGGCGGAGCCGGAGGTGGATGTTAGCAACGCGGAACAAGCGGCAGGTATAGGGGCTAACCCGCGAGAATGTGGCGTTTCTAACGCGAATGTAATGAAACTGGGATTTTCTTCCCGCAGCGTGTCGGCGGCGTGCGAAGGGCATCCGCAAGTCGCCTTGCGTGCGTCGCTCTATATATATAGGCACGTCGCCGCCATCCGAAAAAAGACCCTGCTTGTGCAACTGAATTGCAACTCGTGAGGGCCTATGGTTAAATCGCCCGCATGAACCGCCCCACCCCCCATCCGGACGCCGACACCGGGCACGGTGCCGCCCCCGCCGACAGCGCTGGCAGCGTCGATGCGGCGCAGTCGCGCCTGCGCCAGTTGGGCGCGCGCGTGACGCAGCCGCGCGTGGCCATCCTGGCGTGCCTGATCGACGCCGAGGCGCCGCTCACGCACCAGGCCGTGATCGACCGCCTGCCCGCCGATGGCGACGTGGACCGCGTGACCGTCTACCGCGTGCTGGACTGGCTGGTGGACCAGGGGCTGGCGCAGAAGCGCGCCGGCAACGACCGCGTGTTCCGCTTCACGCTGGTGGAACACGAGGCCGCGCGCGCCGAAGTCCATCGCCAGCACAGCCACTTCCATTGCACGCGCTGCGACCGCACGTACTGCCTGGAGGCGGCCGGCAAGTCCGTGGCGCCCAAGGTGCCGAGCGGCTTTGCGGTGGAACACGTCGAACTGACCGTCAACGGCGTCTGCGCGGCCTGCGGCAAGGCGCCGGGCGGCCATGGCGGCGGCAGCGATCACTGATTGAACCGGGGCGGCGCGGTTGCCGCCCTGTCTTACCGGCTTACCGGCTTCCTCCTCGGAGCACAACAACATGTCCAAACTCGTCCCGGTCACGATCCTTACCGGCTTCCTCGGCAGCGGCAAGACCACGCTGCTCAAGCGCATCCTCAACGAGCAGCACGGCATGAAGATCGCCGTCATCGAGAACGAGTTCGGCGAGGAAAACATCGACAACGAGATCCTGGTGCAGGACGGCCGCGAGCAGATCGTGCAGATGAGCAACGGCTGCATCTGCTGCACCATCCGCGGCGACCTGGTCCAGGCGCTGTCTGACCTGATCACCCAGCGCGACGAAGGCAAGCTCGACTTCGACCGCGTGGTGATCGAGACCACCGGCGTGGCCAACCCCGGCCCGGTGGCGCAGACGTTCTTCATGGACGAGGAAATCGCGTCGCGCTACCTGCTGGACGCCGTCATCACGCTGGTCGACGCCAAGCACGGCAACGTCCAGCTCGACAAGCAGGAAGAAGCCCAGCGCCAGGTAGGCTTTGCCGACGCCATCTTCATCACCAAGTCGGACCTGGTGACCCCGGCCGAGGTGGACGACCTGCGCCACCGCCTGCAGCACATGAACGCCCGCGCGCCCATCCGCGCGGTGAATTTTGGCGAAACGCCGATCGACACGATCTTCGACCTGCGCGGCTTCAACCTGAACGAGAAGCTGGAGATCGACCCCGACTTCCTGCGCGCCGACGAGCACGACCATTCGCACGAGCACGGCGAGCACTGCGCCACCGACTGCGGCCACGACCACGCGCACGACCATGGCCACGGGCACGACCACGACCACGACCACGGCCACGGCCATGCGCACGACCACCACCACCATCACCACCACACGGACCGCATCGCGTCGTTCGTCTTCCGCAGCGACAAGCCGTTCCACTACGGCAAGCTGGAGGAATTCCTGTCGGGCATCCTGTCGGTCTACGGCGAGAAGCTGCTGCGCTACAAGGGCGTGCTCTATATGGAAGGCGTGGACCGCAAGGTGGTGTTCCAGGGCGTGCACCAGCTGATGGGCAGCGACATCGGCGCCAAGTGGGAAGACGAGACGCCGGGCACCAAGATGGTCTTCATCGGCGTGGATCTGCCCCGCGACGCCATCCTGAAGGGCCTGGCCGCCTGCCTGGCCTGATTTCCCGCCCGGGTGCGTCCGCCGCCGCCCGGCGGCCGGACGCACTGCCGCCCCGCCGCCGCCCGCCACCCTCCCGTCGGGTGGGGAATACCGGGAAAACTCCTGTCTCTTGTCGGTCTTTCTCCCATATCTCCGAAAAATTTGTTCAAGTACAATAGGCCGGATTTGATACCGACGGCGCACCTCCGGGTGCCAGCGGTATTTGCAGGGCGGCGGTCGTCGTCAGCATGAGGCGGGGCCGCCGGCAGGCGCGGTCGTTGGCTTCGTGCGGAGACCGCCCTCCGCCTGGGGCCCCACGATCGGAGCGCCGTCACTCTTCGACGCGTTGAGAGAGGTGTCCCCATGACAGCCGCAACAAAGACCAAGGAAAGCCGCAGCAAGACAGGTACCGCTGCGGCGGAGACGCTCAAGGCTTCGCCCGAAAAGGCGACGCCAGCTCCCCGCGGCAGTACGGCGCACGCCGATGCGGGCGAGGCCAAGGGAGGCACGCGAAGCAGCAAGACTGCAGCCAGCCAGAGTGAAACAGCCGCCCCGCGCAAGCGGGCGGCCACTGCACCCGAGCGGACGAAGACGCCGCCGGTCGCATCAACAAGAGAATCAGCAGGAACCATGAGCAGCAACAAACTTCTGACTGAAGCTGAAATCCTGAAGATGAGCGACAAGGATTACATGAACGAGGCGCAGCTTGCCTTCTTCAAGAATCGCCTTGAGCAGCTTCGCGATGAAATCCTCAAGAATGCGGACCAGACCACGGAGCACCTGCGCGAAACGGTCATCGTGCCCGATCCGGCGGACCGCGCCACCATCGAGGAAGAACACGCCCTGGAACTGCGCACGCGCGACCGCGAGCGCAAGCTGCTGAAGAAGGTGGAACAGTCGCTGCAGCGCATCGAGTCCGGCGACTACGGCTGGTGCGAGGAAACCGGCGAGCCGATCGGCGTGCCGCGCCTGCTGGCCCGCCCCACGGCCACGCTGTCGCTGGAAGCCCAGCAGCGCCGCGAACTGCGCCAGAAGCTGTTCGGCGACTGATCGCCCTGGCGGCCCGACGCGCCGTCATCGCCCGCGCGGCCCGGTCATCCGGGCCGCTTTGCCTTTCTGGCGGCGCGTTTTGCCTTTGTGGCGTCGCGGCGACGGCACTACCATTGCGAAAGGCCGCTGCTATGCCCGCTACGGCCTTTCTGTTACAGTCGCAACTTTGTTGCAACAACCGGCTTTCCCACCCATGCCCGCTCGCCTGCCCGTCACCGTGCTGTCCGGATTCACCGGCGCCGGCAAGACCACCGTGCTGCATCGGCTGATGTCGCAACCTGGCGTGCGTGTGGCCGTGGTGGACAGCCGTGCCGACCTGCTGGCGGAAGTGGATCGGCTGGCCCAGACCGGCCAGTACGATTTCGCGGTCATCGAGGCCGATCCGACCGACGAGCCGCTGGGCATCGCCGAAGGCTTTGCGTTCGAGGACGCCCACGGCGAACAGGCGCCCGGCGTGGCCCACCTGGACACGCTGGTGACCGTGGTCGATGCCAGCCGCTTCCTGACCGACTTCCACGACGCCGATTTCCTGTCCGCGCGCGGCCTGGCCGCCCACGATGACGACGACCGCACCGTGGTGGACGTGCTGATCGAGCAGGTCGAGGTCTGCGACGTCATCGTCATCAACAAGATCGACCTCGTCGATGCCGGCCAGCTTGGCCGCCTGCACGTGGTGCTGCGCGCGCTGAACCCGCGCGCCGCCATCGTCGACGCGAGCCAGGGCAACGTGCCGGCCGCGCAACTGCTGGGCACCGGCCGCTTCGACATGGAAGCCACGCCCAACGCAGCCGGATGGCAGGCGGCGCTGCAGGGCAACGCGGTGCCCGACGCCGCCGGCATCGCCACGCTGGTCTATCGCCGGCGCCGGCCGTTCCACCCGCAGCGGTTTGCCGACCTGATCCACACCGAATGGATGCGCGAGCATGGCGACGTGCTGCGGTCCAAGGGCCTGTTCTGGCTGGCCAGCCGCATGGATATCGCCGGCGACTGGAGCCAGGCCGGCGGCGTCTGCCGTCCCGGCGCGGCCGGCGCGTGGTGGGCCGCGATCGATCCCGACGAATGGCCGGCCGAGGGCCTGGCCCGCGCCGCCATCGACGCCGACCTGCTGGAGGACGGCCTGCCCGCCGAACACGGCGACCGCCGCCAGGAACTGGTGCTGATCGGCGCCGACCTGGACGTGCCCGCGCTGGAAGCCCGGCTCGACGCCTGCCTGCTGACCGACGAGGAAATGGCGGCCGGCCCCGATGCCTGGGCGGCCTATCCGGACCCGTTCCCGGACTGGGGCGATGCGTTCGACGACGATCACGACCATGATCACGGCCACGACGGCCATCGGCACGACCATGGCGACGGACCGTGCGACTGCGGGCATGCGCACTGATTTCCCGCTCCTCGCACGCTGGCGCGCGCGCGGCATCGGCTTCTGGCCGGCGCTGTGGCTCGTGGCCTGCCTGCTGCTGGCGCAGCACGCCGGGCTGGTGCACCGCGTGGTCCACGGCGGGCTGCCCAATGCCGCCGCGCCGGCGGCCGCCATCGTGCCCGTCGCCCAGCATGCCGCGGGCGACACCCATGGCGAACCATTTTCCCTGAAGCTCGGCCTCCACTCGTGCGTGCTCTTTGACGGCGCGACGATGGCCGACGCCCATGCCGGCGGCTTCACCCCGCCGCCGCTGGTCTTCGGCAAGCCGGTCAAGCCGGCCAGCCTGGCGTACCGCTGGCCGGACCTGCCGGCCGCCCGCCCGTTCCACTCCCGCGCCCCACCGGCCGCCTTCGCATTCGCCTGAACAGCCGGGCACGCGGCGCCATGCCGCGCGTCCGCGCATGCCTGAACGGGCGCGCCCACGCCATGCGTGGCGCCGCGCCCGCCCACCGAATCCGAAGCATCGCGAGCCATGTCCTCGAACAAGAACCTTTTTCCGGCGGTGCGCCGCACCCCGCTGGCGGCGCTCGCCGCCCTGATCGCCGCTGGCCTCTCCTCGCACGCCGTGGCGCAGGATGCCACCCCGGCCGCCCCGGTGGCGCCCGTGGCCCAGCCCGCCTCCCCGCAGACCCTCAAGGAAGTGGTGGTCACCGCCAACCCGCTCGGCAGCGACCTGAACGACATGGTCGCGCCCGTTTCCACGCTGGGCGGCGACGCGCTGACCGTGCGCCAGGCCAGCACGCTGGGCGAGACGCTGAACAGCCTGCCCGGCGTGACGTCGAGCTACTTCGGCCCCAACGCCAGCCGCCCCATCATCCGCGGCCTGGACGGCGACCGCATCAAGGTGCTGCAGAACGGCGGCGCCACGCTGGACGCATCCACGCTGTCCTATGACCATGCGGTGCCCATCGACCCGCTCGTCGCCGAGAAGATCGAGGTGGTGCGCGGCCCGGCGGCGCTGATGTACGGCGGCAACGCCGTGGGTGGCGTGGTCAACGTGATCGACAACCGCATCCCGCGCGACCCCATCACCGGCGTGACCGGCGCGGCCGACGTGAGCGGCACCATCGGCGGCGACAAGGGCCGCAACGCCAGCGGCCTGCTCGAAGCCGGCAACGGCAGGTTCGCCGTGCACGCCGACGCCTTCGTGCGCCAGACCAGCGACCTGCGCATCCCCGGCTACGCCCGCAGCGGCAACCTGCGCGCCACCCAGCCCCTGCCCGAGGGCGAGACCGAGCCGTACGGCAAGATCCCGAACACCAACGCGCACCAGGAAGGCGGCTCGATGGGCGGCGCCTACACGTGGGCGGACGGGTTCGTCGGCGCCAACTGGTCGACCTACCGCAACGACTACGGCACCCCGGCCGAGGAAGCCGCGCGCATCAAGATGCGGCAGGACCGCTTTGCCGTGGAAGGCGAATCGCGCAACCTGGCCGGCAGCACCAACGGCATCTTCCAGTCGGTCAAGGGCAAGTTCAGCTACACCGACTACGAGCACCGCGAGATCGAGGACGGCGAGACCGGCACCACGTTCAAGAACCACGGCTGGGACGCCCGCATCGAAGCCACGCACGGCAAGATCGGCAACATGACCGGCGTGATCGGCACCCAGTTCGGCCACACCAACTTCTCGGCGCTGGGCGAGGAAGCCTTCGTGCCGTCCACCGCCACCGACAACGCCGCGTTCTTCGTGTTCGAGGAACTGCCGCTGATCCCGTCCGGCGACCTGAAGCTGAACTTCGGCGGCCGGCTGGACCACAGCCGCGTCAAGGCCACCGCCAACGGCAACGACCGCTTCAGCGACGCCGAGCGCAGCTTCAACGCCGGCAGCGCGTCGGCCGGCCTGCTCTACAAGCTCAACCCGGTCTGGACGATGACGTCGAACCTGTCGTACACCGAGCGGGCGCCCACGTTCTACGAGCTCTACGCCAACGGCCCCCACCTGGCCACCGGATCGTTCGAAGTGGGCGACCCGAATGCAGCCAAGGAGCGCGCGACGTCGATCGACCTGGGCGTGCGGTTCAAGCAGGGCGACCACAGCGGCAGCGTGTCCGGCTACTACAGCCGGTTCCAGAATTACCTGGCGCTGCTGAACACGGGCGCCTACCGCGACAGCGAAGGCAACGTGGTGGCCGCCGGCAGCGACGGCGCGCTGCCCGAGCTGACCTACCTGGGCGTGCCGGCCACGCTGTACGGCTTCGAGGCCGAGGGCAAGACCCGCCTGCTGAACAAGCTGCTGACCACCAGCGACACGCTCGACTTCGAAGCCCGCGCCGACTACGTCCACGGCGAAAACCGCAGCAACGGCGAACCGCTGCCGCGCCTGTCGCCGCTGCGCCTGGGCGGATCGCTGGTCTACGCCGCCGGCGCCTGGGGCGCCCGCGTCAACGTCGACTGGAACGCCCGCCAGAGCCGCGTGCCGTCCGGCGACACGGCCACCGACGCGTACACCATGCTCGGCGTGGCGCTGACCTACAAGGTCAAGCTGTCCGGCACCCAGACGCTGTTCTACGTGCGCGGCGACAACCTGACCAACACCGAAGCCCGCAGCGCCACGTCGATCCTGCGCGACATCGCCCCGCTGCCAGGCCGCAGCGTGCGAATCGGGATGCGGACGCAGTTTTGATTGGGGGATTTGACTCCCCTCTCCCGCCTGCGGGAGAGGGGCTGGGGGTGAGGGCCAGCGGTTCAAGACGCGACATGGCAACTTGCACAGCCATGCCCTCACCCCCGCCCCCTCTCCCACGATGTGGGAGAGGGGAGCAAACCAGAGGTGACGATGCTGCGAGGCGGCAATCCGCCAATGCCCTACCCCCCACCATCACCCCCTACCGCCCCCCTCAAATGACTCAGGCACCAGCGAATACACGGCGGCCGCCACGGGCCGGCCGCGCAGGATCAGGCGGTTGCGGGCGATGCATTCGAACTGCGCACCGATCTTTTCGGCGACGGCGCGGCTTGCGAGGTTGGTCTCGACGGCCACGATCTCCAGGCGCGTGAGCGCCAGCGCGTGGAAGCCGTGGCAGGCCATCATCGCGGCGGCGCCCGACGCCAGGCCGCGATGCTGGCGGCTTTGCCGGATCCAGTAGCCCAGGTTGCCCAGGTTGTCCTCGCGGCGGATCTGGTTGATGGCCACGCCGCCGTACAGCTCGCGCCCGTCCGGCGAGAACACGCCGATGTCGTACGCGGCGCCCTCGTCCATCATCGCCGCGCAGCGGTCGAACCACTCACGGGCGTCGTAGATGCCGTAGTCCGGGCGCGCCCAGGGCATCCAGAGGCCCACCGTCGGCATCGATTCCCGCACGGCCATCACGAACTGCGCCTCGTCGCTGGCGCGGAACGGGCGGAGCAGAAAGTCCTGGCTGCGCAGCGGCTGCATGGTCAGCCCGCGTCGACGACCCGCTCGCCCTCGCGCCGCAGCGCGCCGGCGCTCTCCAGCGCCTGCAGCGTCTGGTCGAACAGCGCGTCGAGCGGCTCCTCGGCCAGAAAGCGGGTGTGGATGCGGTGCATCAGCGGCGTGGCCCGGAACCACGCGTACAGCGCGTCGCGGGACAGCGCCTGCGCCTCCAGCAGCCGGAACTTCACGAGCACGCGCATCGCGTGGGTGGCATTGCGCAGCGGATCGCCGCGCAGGTAGTCGAGCCGGCTGCGCGCCCGCGCCACCGCGCCGGTCACGTCGCCAAAGACGGCACCGTGGCCGGGGATCACGATGCGGGCGCCGAGCGTGTCGATGCGCGCAAGGATGGCGGCCTGCTCGGCAAAGCCGCTGTCGCCGTCCAGTTCCGGAAAGATCACGCCGAAGCCGTTCTCCCAGAGCGCATCGCCCGAGATCAGGATGCCGTGCGCCGGCGCGAACAGCATGACCGCGTGCGGGTCGTGGCCCGGCGCGGCGATCACCTGCCAGTCGATGCCGCCCAGCGTCAGCGTGTCGCCGTCGTGCAGCACCGCATCGAACGTGAACCGGTCGCACTGCTGGCCGGTGGCGTCGAAGCTCAGCGCGTCGGCGTCCCAGGCGGACACCGCGGCGGCCTCGGCGGCCGGGATGGCCGTGCGCGGCTGCCAGCGCCGCTGCAGCGCCGCGTTGCCGCCGCAATGATCGGAATGGAGATGGGTATTGATCACGCGCCGCAGCGGCCGGCCCTGCAGTGCCGCTTCCACCAGCGCCACGGTCTGGGCGGCGTGCGTGACGTAGCCGGTATCGACCAGCGACGTGTCGCCGCTGGCATCGTCGACGAACAGCACGTTGTTGGCCGACAGCCAGCCACGCTCGAACACGCGCATCGTGGCGAGCAGCGCCGGGGCGGTCATGCCGCGCTGTCCTCGCACAGCCGCGCCACGCGGGCGGGCAGCAGCGCCCAGATGCGCCGCCGCTGCGCGTCGTCGGCGCCGGACCAGCCGGCGATCTCGTCGATGGTGCGCAGGCAGCCTTCGCAGAAGCCGCTGTCGCGGTCCATCTTGCAGACGCTGCGGCACGGCGACGGCACCGGCGAGACGATCTGCGCCGCCGCCGCGCCGCGCACCATGTCAGCCAGCAGCCGGCGGCGGGCGGGCGTCATGCCGGGGCCTGCTGCTGCGCCACGTCGGCCACGTCGGCGCCGGTCATGGCCTGCAACTGCTGGGGTGTCAGGTTGAAGACGGCGTGCGGATGCCCGGCGGCGGCCCAGACGCTTTCGTAGCGGAACAGGTCGGCGTCCAGCAGCATCACCGGCTTGACCGCGTGGCCGATCGGGCAGACGCCGCCAATCGCGTAGCCGGTCTTCTCGCGCACGAACCGGGCGTCGGCCTTGCCCAGCGCGCCCACGCGCGCGGCCACCTTGGCCTCGTCCACGCGGTTGCTGCCGCTGGCGATGACCAGCACCGGCGCGTCGTCCTCCACGCGCCGGAAGATGATCGACTTGGCGATCTCGGCCACGGTGCAGCCCAGCCCGGCCGCGGCCTCGGCGGACGTCCTGCCGGTGGCCGGCAGCATCACCACCGGCCGGTCATGGCCGATGCCGGCCAGCAGGTCCGCCACGCGCTGCGCGGATTCGGGGAGCGAGTTGTCACCCATGCTTGCAGTCCTCCCTGGTTCAGACGCAGACGGTGGCGTCCGCCGCCGCCGCCCACTTGGTCAGCAGTGCCTTGCCCACGCGCGAACTGTTGGCGCGGCCGATGGCCTGCGAGATGAAATCGCCGGCCCGGACCACCGCCTCCAGGTCGATGCCCGTGTGCAGGCCCATGCCGTGCAGCATGTACAGCACGTCCTCGGTGGCCACGTTGCCGGTGGCGCCCTTGGCATACGGACAGCCGCCCAGCCCGGCCACCGATGCGTGGAAGATGCCGATGCCCACTTCCAGGCTGGCCAGGATGTTCGAGAGCGCCTGGCCATAGGTATCGTGGAAATGGCCCGACAGCCGGTCCATCGCGAATTCGGCCGATGCGGCGCGCATCACCTCCTGCACCCTGACCGGCGTGCCGACGCCGATGGTATCGGCGATGTCGATCTCGTCGCAGCCCAGCTCGCGCATCCGGCGGACCACGTCCACCACGGCGCTCACGGGCACCTCGCCCTGGTACGGGCAGCCCAGCGAGCACGAGATGCTGCCGCGCAGGCGGATGCCGGCTTCCTTGGCGGCGGCCGCCACCGGCTCGAAGCGCGCGATCGATTCGGCAATCGAGCAGTTGATGTTCTTCTGCGAGAACGCCTCGCTGGCCGCGCCGAAGATCACCACCTCGTCGGCGCCGGCAGCCACGGCGCCCTCGAAGCCCTTCATGTTCGGCGTCAGCACCGAGTACAGCGTGCCCGGCCGGCGGGCGATGCGCGCCATGACCTCGGCGCCGTCGGCCATCTGCGGCACCCATTTCGGCGACACGAACGACGCCGCCTCGATGTTGACAAAGCCGGCGTCGGTCAACTGGTTGATCAGCGCGACCTTCACGTCGGCCGGCACCATCGCCTTTTCGTTCTGCAGGCCGTCGCGCGGGCCCACTTCGACGATCTTCACGTACTGGGGGATAGTCATGGTTGTCTCCTCGTTTGCCGGTTCGGCGCCGCTCAGTAGCCGCGCCCCAGGTCCACCACGCCGGCGATGGGCTTGCCCGCGGCGAGCAGGCGGATCTTGCCGGCGATCTGGGCGATGCTGTCCTCGCGCAGCGTCAGCGCCGAGATATGCGGGGTGATGGTGATGCGCGGCTCCTGCCAGAACGGATGCTCGGCGGGCAGCGGCTCGGTGCGGAACACGTCCAGCGTGGCGCCGGCGATCTGCCCGTCCTGCACGGCCGCCAGCAGGTCCGCTTCCACCAGGTGCTGGCCGCGCGCCACGTTGACCACGTACGCGCCCTTGGCCAGGCGGTAGAGCAGCGCGGTATCGATGATGTCCTCGGTCTCGGGCGTCAGCGGCAGCACGTTCACCAGCACCTTGAGCCCGTCCAGGAACGCGCCTTGGCCGTCGGTGCCGTGGAACGACTGCACGCCGTCCACCGCCTTCGGCGACCGGCTCCAGCCGCGCACCGGAAAGCCGAAACCGGCCAGCGTGCGCGCGATATGGGCGCCCAGCGCGCCGATGCCCATCACGCCGACCGTGAAATCGGCACGGCGGTGGGGCTTCAGGAATTTCCACGTGCCGGCCCGCTCCTGCGCGTCGTAGGCATCGAGCTTGCGGAAGTAGCGCAGCACGGCCGCCGTGACGTACTCGCCCATCTGGGCCGCCATGCCGGCGTCATCGAGCCGCACGATCGGCACGCCGGCCGGCAGCGCGTCGGGGGCCGTGTCGCGCAGCCGCAGGATGCCGTCCACGCCGGCGCCGAGATTGAAGACCGCCTTCAGGTCCGTGCGTCCGCGCAGCATCTCCAGCGGCGGCCGCCACACCACGGCGTAGTCGGCCTGCTGGCCCTGGCTGTCTTCCCAGGTCAGGCACTGCGCCTCGGGCAACGCCTCGGCAAATCCCTCGATCCACGGCGCGTAGCGGCCATCGGGCACATACAACTGCAACTTCATCTCGACTCCATTGTGTCTTGCGGGGCTATGAGCGGGAATTATGCGCGCATTTGCGGGCCGCGGCGGGGGGTACTGCAGGGCGGGATGGCGCGATGCCGCGGCCGTCGCACGCTTGCGGGCGCTGCCGCGGCTGGAACCGCCTGGGCCTCTCCCCCGGCCCCTCTCCCGCCTTGCGGGAGAGGGGAGCAAGAAGCCTCCGGGCTAGTGCGATTGCGCCTGCCTTGGTGAGGCCCCGGTCCCGCTCAGGCCACCGCTTCCGCCGCCGCGAAGGCCAGCAACTGCGCGCCTTCGGCCACCTGTTCGCCGACGCCGTAGAGCACCTCGCTGACCAGCCCGTCGGTGGGGGCGTGGATGGTGTGTTCCATCTTCATGGCCTCCATGACCAGCAGCGGCGTGCCGCGCGTGACCTTGCTGCCCGGCTCCACCATCACGGCGATGACCTTGCCCGGCATCGGCGCGGTCAGCTTGCCGCCCTCGCCTTCCGATTCGCCGGCGTGGGCCAGCGGGTCCAGCCAGGCCACCACGGTGTGGCGGCCGGCGTGGAACACGTGGAAGGTGTCGCCCTCGCGGTGTACCTGCCCGTGCGTGCGGCGTGTACCCAGGTCGACGCGGATGTCGTCGGCATTGAACGTGTAGGCGAACGGCGCGGCCTGATCGGCGTAGATCAGCGTGCTCTTGCGCGTGTCGCGGGCATCGCCCTTGAGCACGACTTCGAGCCGGTGGCCACCGCCTTCGAAATGCAGCGTGCGTGTGTCGCGCCCGTTCAGGCGCCAGCCGCCGGCCTGCGTCCACGGCGAGTGGCGATCAGCTTCGTCCACGCGGCGCTCGCGCGCCTCGCGCTCGAGCAGCGCGGCCACGGCCAGTGCGATGGCCTCGATGCCGACCGACTTCTGCGGCGGAAACAGCGTGGCCTGGTTGCGCTCGATCAGCCCCGTGTCCAGGTCGGCCGTGCGGAAGGCGTCGGACTTCACCAGCCGCTGCAGGAACGCGACGTTGGTCGACAGCCCCACCACGTGGTAGCCGGCCAGCGCCTGCGCCATGCGCGACAGCGCCTCGTCGCGGTCGCGGCCCCAGACGATCAGCTTGGCGATCATCGGGTCGTAGAACGGACTGATCGCGTCGCCCTCGCGCACGCCGGCGTCGATCCGCACGCCGGCCGGGCCATGGGCGTCGCCGCCACGCATGAACTGCACCGCCGGCGGCGTGCGCAGGAAGCGCAGCGTGCCGGTGGACGGCAGAAAGCCCTTGTCGGGGTTTTCGGCGTAGATGCGCGCCTCCAGCGCGTGGCCGTCGATGCGCAACTGGTCCTGCGTCAGCGGCAGCGGCTCGCCGGCCGCCACGCGCAACTGCCATTCGACGAGGTCCTGCCCGGTGATCATCTCGGTCACCGGATGCTCGACCTGCAGCCGCGTGTTCATCTCCATGAAGTAGAACGAGCCGTCCTGGTTGGCGATGAACTCGACGGTGCCGGCGCCCACGTAGCCCACCGCGCGCGCGGCGGCCACGGCGGCCTCGCCCATGGCGCGGCGGCGGTCCTCGGTCATGCCCGGGGCCGGTGCTTCTTCCAGCACCTTCTGGTGGCGCCGCTGCACCGAGCAGTCGCGCTCGAACAGGTAGACGCAGTTGCCGTGGGTGTCGGCAAACACCTGGATCTCGATGTGGCGCGGCCGCGTGAGGTACTTTTCCACCAGCACCTTGTCGTCGCCGAAGCTGGCCAGTGCCTCGCGCTTGACCGACGCCAGCGCGGCCTCGAAGCCATCGCCCGCCTCCACCACGCGCATGCCCTTGCCGCCGCCACCGGCGCTGGCCTTGAGCAGCACCGGGTAGCCGATGCGGTCGGCCTCGCGCCGCAGCAGCGCGGCGTCCTGGTCCTCGCCGTGGTAGCCGGGCACCAGCGGCACGGCCGCCTTTTCCATCAGCTGCTTGGCGGCGCTCTTGCTGCCCATCGCGTGGATGGCGTCGGCCGGCGGGCCGATGAACACGAGCCCGGCCTCGGCGCAGGCGCGCGCAAAGTCCTCGTTCTCGGACAGGAAGCCGTAGCCCGGATGGATGGCCTGGGCGCCGGTCTCCTTCGCCATCTCGATGATGTGGTCCGCGCGCAGGTAGCTGTCGCGCGCGGCCGGGCCGCCGATATGCACGGCCTCGTCGCAGAACGCCACGTGCCGGGCATCGGCATCGGCGTCCGAGTACACCGCCACGGTGCGGATGCCCAGCCGGCGGCACGTAGCCGCCACGCGGCAGGCAATCTCGCCACGGTTGGCGATCAGGATCTTGTTGAACATGGCTCCTCCCTTGTCTCCGGTAAGGCGAGCCGTGCTCCGTCGGACCAGCGGTACTGCGTCCCCCTGGCGTCGGTTACCCCGCGTAGCCTTCCGCGCGGATATCCAGACGGGCCAGCAGTGCGCGGTCGCGCTCTGCCTGGGGATTGCCGGTCGTCAGCAGCTTCTCGCCATAGAAAATGGAATTGGCGCCGGCCATGAAGCACAGCGCCTGCAACGCTTCGTCCATGGCCTCGCGGCCGGCGGACAGGCGCACCATCGCGCGCGGCATCGTGATGCGTGCCACGGCAATGGTGCGGACGAATTCGAACGGGTCCAGCGCCTCGGTGCCGGCCAGCGGCGTGCCTTCCACCTGCACCAGGTTGTTGATGGGCACCGACTCCGGGTACGGGTCCATGTTGGCAAGCTGGGCAATCAGCCCGGCGCGCGCCGCGCGCGACTCGCCCATGCCGACGATGCCGCCGCAGCATACGTTGATGCCCGCCTCGCGCACGTGGCCGATGGTGTCCAGCCGGTCCTGGTACGTGCGCGTGGTGATGATCTTGCCGTAGAACTCGGGCGACGTATCGAGGTTGTGGTTGTAGTAGTCCAGCCCGGCGTCCTTGAGCCGCTGCGCCTGTTCGGCCTTGAGCATGCCCAGCGTGACGCAGGTCTCCAGGCCCATCGCCTTCACCTCGCGCACCATGTCGATCACGGGCTCCAGGTGGCGGTCCTTGGGGCTGCGCCAGGCGGCGCCCATGCAGAAGCGCGTGGCGCCGTTGGCCTTGGCGGCGCGGGCGGCGTCGAGCACGGCGTCCAGCTCCATCAGCTTCTCGGCCTTCACGCCGGCCTCGTGGTGCGCGCTCTGCGGGCAGTAGCCGCAGTCTTCCTCGCAGCCGCCGGTCTTGATCGACAGCAGCGTGGAGAGCTGCACCGTGTTCGGGTCGAAGTGCTCGCGGTGCACCTGCTGCGCGCGGAACAGCAGGTCGTTGAACGGCAGGGCAAACAGCGCGGCCACGTCGTCCACGCGCCAGGCGTCGTCCGCCTTCGCGGCGGCGGCGGCGAGGTTGCGGGCCGACTGGCGCAGGGCGTCGGCGGAGATGGTGGCAACGGCCTGGCTGTCGTTGGTCCGGGTGTTCTGGGTGTTCTGGGTGTTCTGTGCGATCTGGGTCATTTTGTCTGGCGAATTCGGTTTGTCGGGCGCGGGTCAGGCGTGACGCGGCGCGCCGGTTTCGGCGGAGGGACCGGGCAGCGGGCTGGCAAACAGCGGCGCGAGGTCCAGGTGCTGGGCGGCGGCGGCCGGGGCCACCTGCCAGGGCAGCTCGCCCAGCAGCGGCGCGTCCAGCGCGTCCTGCAGCGTGACGATGTTCTCGGTGGGCAGCAGCATGTCCGGGTCGATGCGGTTGGCGATCCAGCCGGCCAGCTTCAGCCCGCGCGCACGTACCGCCTCGGCGGTCAGCATCGCGTGGCTCAGGCAGCCCAGCCGCACGCCCACCACCATGATCACGGGCAGGTCCAGCATCACGGCCAGGTCGGCGGTGGTCCACCGCACGGCGCCCACGTCCAGCGGCACCACAAAGCCGCCCACGCCCTCCACCACCACGGCGTCGGCCTTGCGGCGCAGCACCTCGAAGGCGTCGCGGATCGGGCCGCGCGTGATGCGCTCGCCCTCCAGCGCGGCGGCCAGGTGCGGCGACGCCGGCGTGCGGAAGAAGAACGGGCACATCTCTTCCTGCGGCACGATCACGGAGCCCGCCGCGCGCAACTGGTCGACGTCGTCGTTCTGCCAGCGGTCGTCCAGCCATTCGCCGCCGGCCGCCACGGGCTTCATGCCCACGGTGCTGTAGCCGGCGCCGTGCAGCGCGTGCAGCAGCGTGGCCGTGGCGTGCGTCTTGCCCACGCCGGTGTCGGTGCCCGTGACAAAGCAGGCAAAGCGCGCGGGACGGTGGGTTCGGATGGCAGTCATGCGGCCTCCCGTAGCACCTGCGGCGTGGCGCGGGCGATGGCGTCGAGCAGGCGCGCCACGTCGGCCGCCGTATGCGACGCCGACAGCGTGATGCGCAGCCGCGCCGTGCCGGCCGGCACCGTGGGCGGCCGGATCGCGCCCACGCGGATGCCTTCGGCCTCCAGCGCGGCGGACAGCGCCAGCGACGCGGCGTTGTCGCCCACGATCAGCGGCTGGATCGCCGTGTCGCTCGCGCCCAGCGTCCACCCTGCACGCGCGGCCAGGCCCGCCAGCCCGGCGCGCAACTGCGCGATCAGGTTAGCCAGATGGGCGCGGCGGCTGCGGCCTTCCTCGCCGCCGATGATCTCCAGGCTCGTCAGCAGCGCGTGCGCCACGGCCGGCGGCGCGGCCGTCGTGTAGATATACGGGCGCGCCGTGTTGACCAGGTGCTCGACGATGGTCTCGTGCGCGGCCACGAACGCGCCAGCCACGCCAGCCGCCTTGCCCAGCGTGCCGATGTAGATCAGCCGCTCGGAGCGCAGCCCCAGGTGTTCCAGCACGCCCCGGCCGTGCGCGCCGAGCGCGGCAAAGCCGTGCGCGTCGTCGACCACGATCCACGCGTCGTGGCGCTCGGCCAGCGCCAGCAGCGCGGCCAGCGGCGCGATGTCGCCGTCCATGCTGAACACGCTGTCGGTGACAATCAGCTTCAGCGTGCCCTGGCTGGCCTGCAGCAGTGCGTCCAGCGCCTGCACGTCGCCGTGCGGATAGCGTTGCACGTCGGCCCGGGCCAGCCGCGCGCCGTCGATCAGCGACGCATGGTTCAGCGCCTCGCAGAACAGCGTCGCCCCGGCCGTGCCCAGCGCGGTCAGCACCGCCAGGTTGGCCATGTAGCCGGTGCAGAAGTACAGCGCCTGCGCCTGCGGGATGTGCGGCGCCAGCCAGCGCGCCAGTTCGTGTTCCAGCTGCGCGTGCGCCAGCGAATGGCCGCTGACCAGGTGCGACGCGCCGCTGCCGGCGCCGTAGCGATGCGCGCCCTCGGCCAGCGCGTGGGCGATCGACGCATGGTCGGCCAGCCCCAGGTAGTCGTTGCTGCAGAACGTCAGCAGCGGCGTGGGCGTGGCGTCGACGGCGCCTACCGACTGATGCGGCGCGCAGGCCGTGTGGGCGATGCGGCGGCGGCGCGTCAGCGACTGCGCCTCGCGCTCGGCGGCGGCGCGCTTCAGGTGGTCAAGCAGCATGGCGAACCTCCTGCGCGGCGCCGATCACCGCGTGCAGCGTGGCACGCAACTGGTCGCCCAGCCACGCCGCCAGCGCGGCATCGAACACGTACGGCGGCATCACGTACAGCGTATGGCCAATCGGCCGGACCAGCACGCCGTGCGCGCGCGCGGCCAGGTGGAAGCGCGCGGCAAAGTCGGGGCCGGCGGCGGCCGGGTCGATGTCGGCCGCCCAGATCAGGCCGCGCTGGCGCACGTTCGTCACGCGCGGGTCGGCGGCGATGCCGGCCATGGCGTCGGCCAGCCACTGCGCGCGCTCGCGGTTGCGGGCCAGCACGTCGTCCTGCGCGAACAGGTCCAGCGTGGCCAGCGCCGCGCGGCACGCCAGCGGGTTGCCCGTGTACGAGTGCGAATGGAGGAAGCTGCGCGCGATGTCGTCGGCCACGAACGCGCGCTGCACCTCGGGCCGCGACAGCACCAGCGACAGCGGCAAGTAGCCGCCCGTGATGCCCTTGGACAGGCACAGGAAATCGGGCCAGCCATGCGCCGGCACCGGGTCGCCGCCGCGCGCCTGTTCCCAGGCGAAGAACGTGCCGGTGCGGCCGCAGCCCACCGCGATCTCGTCGGCGATCAGGTGCACGCGGTAGCGGTCGCACAGCGCGCGGGCGCCGTCCAGGTACGACGGGTCGTACATCGCCATGCCGGCCGCGCCCTGCACCAGCGGCTCGACGATCAGCGCGGCGATCTGGCCGGCGCGCTCGCGCAGCAGCGCTTCGAGCGCGGCCAGCGCTCGGGCGGCCACGTCGGCCGGCGTCTCGGCACCCACGGCCTGGCGCGCATCGGGCGACATCACCACGTGGGCGCGGCGCGTGAGCGGGTCGTAGGCGTCGCGGAAGATCTCCACGTCGGTCACGGCCAGCGCGCCCACCGTCTCGCCGTGGTAGCCGTGGCGCAGGCAGACGAACTCGCGCTTGGCCGACAGGCCCGTGTTGCGCCAGTAGTGAAAGCTCATCTTCAGCGCGATCTCGACGGCCGACGCGCCGTCGGACGCGTAGAACGCATGGCCCAGCGCGCCGCCGGTCAGCGCCGACAGGCGCTCGGCCAGCTCCACGGCCGGCGCGTGCGTGCAGCCGGCCAGCATCACGTGTTCCAGCGTCTGCAACTGCCGGGTCAGCGCCGCGTTGATGGCCGGGTTGGCGTGGCCGAACAGGTTGACCCACCACGAGCTGATGGCGTCGAAATAGCGGCGGCCGTCGGTATCGACCAGCCACGGGCCGTCACCGCTGGCAATGGCCAGCGGCGGCTCGTTGGCCGAAGCGTCGGGACGCAGCCGCGTGCAGGGATGCCAGACGGCGCGCTGGCTGCGCGCCGCGAGCGTGGCATCGCCCGTCGCGGATTGGGGGACAGGATGTGTCATGGGACCCTCCTTGGATAAGCCATGACCCGCCACGCCGGGCACGGCAGCGGCTGCCGGGGCGGTGCGGGATCGGGGGAGGCTCATGGTAGGAAGGTCCTTGGACGGTTGGCAAATCGCGTGGCGCTGGCCGTTTGGCGTCGCGTTAGGCGAGGTTGGGCGATGTTCGGGGCGCTGGTGGCGAGTGTGGCACCTGGGTGGACGGCTTTTGCGTGTAACGTCGGCCAAGATTTCGTGATGACCGGGGCGCTGGCCCTCTCCCCCAGCCACATCGGCATGACTGCCGCCGCGGGCTGACCTGGGAGCGGGCTGGCATCGCCATCACCGGCCTACACCTTCCACGCCGGTGCGCGCTTTTCCAGGAACGACCGCACGCCGTCGCGGCCTTCATCCGAGGCGCGGATGGCGGCGATGCGGTTGGCGGTGTCGGCCAGCAGGTCGCTGTCGATGGGGCGGCCAGACACTTCCTGCACCAGGCGCTTGCTCTCGCGCACGGCGTTGGGGCTGTTGGCGGCCAGTGTGGCGGCGATCTCGGCCACTTTCTCGTCCAGGTCCTGCGGCGGCACCACGGCGTGGACAAAGCCCAGGCGCAGCGCCTCGGCGGCGTCGAACCGTTCGGCCGTGATGAAGTAGCGACGCGCGGCCTGCTCGCCCATCGCGCGGATCACGTACGGGCTGATGGTGGCCGGCAGCAGGCCCAGCCGGGCCTCGGACAGGCAGAAGTTGGCCGTTGCCGACGCCACGGCGATGTCGCACGCGGCCACCAGGCCCATGCCGCCGGCGTAGGTATCGCCCTGCACGCGCGCGATCACGGGCTTGGGGCAGATCCAGACCGTGTGCAGCATCTGGGCCAGGGTCAGGGCGTCGGCGCGGTTCTCGTCGTCCGAGTAGCCGGCCATCTTCTTCATCCAGTTCAGGTCCGCGCCGGCGCAGAACGCCGGGCCGTTGCCGGCCAGCACGATGGCGCGCACCTCGGGCGTGTCGCCCAGCGCGCGGAAGGCGCCGGTCAGTTCGGCAATCACGGTCTCGTTGAACGCGTTGCGCACGTCGGGCCGGTTCAGCGTGACCGTGGCAACGTGGCGCTCGGCCGTCACGGTCAGGGTGGTGAATTGCATGGTTCTGTCTCCGGTAGATCGGTCGTGATCAGGATGCCTGGCCGGCGGGCCGGCCCCGGACCGGCAGCGCCCGCTCGGGCAGTTCGTCGAACGGCAGCCCCAGGTGGCGGAAGAACGCCTCTACCTCGGGCAGCCACAGCGCCACGCCGGCGCGGTTGCTGAACAGCCGGTGCGAGTCGCCCTCGAACTCGCCCACGTCGACAAAGCGCGCATCGGCAGCCGGGCCGCGCGCGTTGGCCTTGTAGCTGTTGAACATGCGCTCGGGCAGCGGCCACGGCCAGTAGCTGTCGTTGGCGCCGTAGATCCACAGCGACGGGTAGCGCGCGCCGCGCCCGTAGTCGCCGAACGCGTCGATCAGGTTGTTCTCCCAGCCCACGCAGTTGTCGTTGCGCAGGCCGCCCGCGAAATTGACCACGCCCAGCACGCCGGGGTAGCCAATGGCCGACAGCGCCATGGTCGACAGCCCGCCGTGCGACTGGCCCAGCACCACGATGCGCGCCGGATCGACGTAGGGCTGCTGCGCCAGGTAGTCCAGCGCCGCCACCACGTCCTCGGCCTGCATCATGCCGTTGCCGCGCACGTCGCAGCTACCGCCCACGTACTGGCCGCCCGATTTCGAGAAGCCCTGGCGCATGGGCAGCGCCACCACGTAGCCGCGCCGCACGAACTCGGCCGATTGCGCCGCAAAGCGCGCCCGGCCCTGGAACGCGGGCTTGCCCGGCGACTTGCCGTGGTTGATCACCACGAGCGGGAACGGGCCGTCGCCGGCCGGGCGGATGATCGTCGTCTCCAGGTCCACGGTGGCCTGCGCGTTCACCTTCGGCACCATCACCACCTGCTCCACGGCCTGCGGCGGCAGCGCGGCCTGGGCGGCGGCGGGGCCGCACCCGGCAAGGCCGGCCAGCGCGGCCAGCGTGGCCAGCGCGCGGTGCAGGGAGGGAACAGCTCGGGACATGACGACGACCAACCTTCCAGTCAAATTCGATGACCAACGTTAAGGGCCACGCCCGGCATCACATGCGGAAGACGCCGAACTTCATCTCGCCGATCGGCGCGTTCAGGCTGGCCGACAGGCCCAGCCCCAGCACCGTGCGGGTCTGGGCCGGGTCGATCACGCCGTCGTCCCAGAGCCGCGCGCTGGCGTAGTACGGATGGCCCTGGCGCTCGTACTGGTCGCGGATCGGCGCCTTGAACGCCTCTTCGTCGCCGGGGCTCCACTGGCCGCCCTTGGCCTCGATGCCATCGCGGCGCACCGTCGCCAGCACGCTCGCGGCCTGCTCGCCACCCATCACCGAGATCCGCGCGTTCGGCCACATCCACAGGAAGCGCGGCGAATAGGCCCGCCCGCACATGCCGTAGTTGCCGGCCCCGAACGAGCCGCCGATGATCACCGTGAACTTGGGCACCTGCGCCGTGGCAACAGCCGTGACCATCTTGGCGCCGTTGCGCGCGATGCCCTCGTTCTCGTACTTGCGGCCGACCATGAAGCCCGTGATGTTCTGCAGGAACACCAGCGGAATCTTGCGCTGGCAGCACAGTTCGATGAAGTGCGCGCCCTTCAACGCCGATTCCGAGAACAGGATGCCGTTGTTGGCCACGATGCCCACCGGGTAGCCCCAGATCCGCGCGAAGCCGCAGACCAGCGTGGTGCCGTAGCGGGCCTTGAACTCGTCGAACTCGGAGCCGTCGACAATGCGCGCGATGACCTCGCGCACGTCGTACGGCTTGCGCGTGTCGGTGGGGATCACGCCGTACAGTTCCTCCACCGGGTACAGCGGCTCCACCGGTTCGTGCAGGCGGATCTGGTCCGGCTTGCGGCGGTTCAGGTGCTGGACGATGTTGCGCGCCAGCGAGAGCGCGTGATGATCGTTCTGGGCAAAGTAGTCGGCCACGCCGGACAGCCGCGTGTGCACGTCGGCGCCGCCCAGGTCCTCGGCGCTCACTTCCTCGCCGGTGGCCGCCTTCACCAGCGGCGGGCCGCCCAGGAAGATCGTGCCCTGGTTCTTGACGATGATCGACTCGTCGCTCATGGCCGGCACGTAGGCGCCACCGGCCGTGCACGACCCCATCACCACGGCAATCTGCGGAATGCCTTGCGCCGACAGGTTGGCCTGGTTGTAGAAGATGCGGCCGAAGTGGTCGCGGTCCGGGAACACGTCGTCCTGGTTGGGCAGGTTGGCACCGCCCGAATCGACCAGGTAGATGCACGGCAGGTGGTTCTGCTCGGCAATCTCCTGCGCGCGGATGTGCTTCTTGACCGTCATCGGGTAGTACGTGCCGCCCTTGACCGTGGCGTCGTTGCAGACGATCACGCATTCCTGGCCGGCCACGCGGCCGATGCCGGTGATGATGCCGGCGCCCGGCGCGGCGTCGTCGTACATGCCGTAGGCGGCAAGTTGCGACAGTTCCAGGAACGGCGTGCCGGGGTCCAGCAGTTGCTGCACGCGGTCGCGCGGCAGCAGCTTGCCACGGCCCAGGTGCTTGTTGCGGGCATCCTCGCCGCCCCCTTCGGCCAGCCTGGCGATTTTCTGACGCAGGTCCGCCACCAGCGCCTGCATGGTCTCGGCGTTGGCCTTGAACGATTCCGAGCGTGCGTTCAGTTTGGTTTCCAGCGTGGGCATGTCTCTTCCTGTGGATGCTTGTTGTCTAGCCTGTTCCTGCCGGGTCCGGGGCGGGCGGTGCGGTCAGTCCGGCTCCCGGACCGTGCCGTCGACGTAGAGCCAGCGCGCCGGCGTGCCCGGCTCGCGCGGCTCGAAGACGAAGCGGCTCAGTTCCTCCAGCCGATGGGCGCGCCCGCCCACCTTGTAGCGCGCCACGAAGGCCACCGTGGCGTGGGTGTCGTCCTGCTGCGCGTGCGAGCGCACCGTCAGCCCCAGCCAGCGCGTGCCCGGATCGGGCGACAGGTCGTCGGGGCAGGTGGACACATGCCAGGTCTGGCGCAGCCAGCCTGCGTCGCCCAGCACGTAGGCGCTGTAGCGCGAGCGCATCAGCGCCTCGGCCGTCTGCGGCATGGCCTCGCCGCGATGAAAGCGGCCGCAGCACGAGGCGTAGGCGCCGTTGCCGCACGGGCACGGCTCGCTGGCGGCGCCGGCCGCGCGCTTCCTGGTCATCCGAGCAGCTCCGGCAGGTCGCGCATGTCGGTGAACACGGTCCGCACGCCGGTGGCGCGCAGCGCGTCGGCATCCGTGCGGGCGGCGTAGCCGAACACGGTCATGCCGGCCGCCACGCCGGCCGTGGCGCCGGTGGGGCTGTCCTCGATCACCGCGCAGCGCGCCGGGTCCACATTCATGGTGCGGGCGGCCAGCAGGTAGACGTCGGGCGCCGGCTTGCTGTGCTCCACCTCGCTGGCCGTGAAGATGTGCTCGCGCGTGTCGTCGGTGAACAGGTCCAGCAGCGCCGTGTGCGTGAGTTGGAGCTTGACCTTGATGCGGTCCGCGCCGGACGCCACGCACACGGGCAGGCCGCGCGCCTTGATCGCCTCGATGGTCTGGCGGATGTGCGGCACGGCCTCCAGTTCCTCGATCAGCGCGGCGTCGCGGCGCACGAACCATTCGGACAGAAAGTTGCGCGGCAGCGGCTTGCCGAGGCGGGCCTCGATGTTGCCGAGTTCGTCGCGCACGGCGCGCCCGAGGAACCATTGCATCGATTCCTCCAGCGTGATCTCGATGCCGAGTTCGTTGAGCACGCGGTTCAGCACGCGATGGACGATCGGCTCGCTGTCGACGAGCACGCCGTCGCAGTCGAAGATCACGCAATCGAAACGGGCGGCCTGGTTTGCTGCGGTCATGCGGGTTTCTTTTCCTTGGAAAGTTCGTTGCCGCCGACGGCGCGCAGTTCGGTCTGCCGCCGGCTCTTCAGGTGGGCCTCGACCTGCTCGAAGCGGTCGAAGCCCCAGAACGGCTCGCCGTCGATGATCACGAACGGCGACCCGAACACGCCCTTGGCCATCGCCACGTCGATCTCGGCCTTGAGCTGGTCCTTGATCTGGTAGCTCGTGGCGCCTTCGTTCATCGCCACCGGGTCGATGCCCAGCGCCTCGGCCAGCCTGCCCAGCTCGGCCGGCTCGGCGATGTTCAGGTCGTCGACGAACAGCGCGCGGTACACGGCCTTGGCAAAGCTGGCGGCCAGGTCGGCGCCGTGGTGGTTCTGCAGCCAGAGCATGGCGCGGGCGGCGTGCTGCGTGGGCAGCGGGAAGTGCGTGGGGCGCTTGTACTCGATGCCGTGGAACTGCGCGGTGCGCTCGAAATCGCGCCAGCAGTACTCGCCCTTGAGCGGGATGGACGGCAGCGGCGACGAGCCCGTGGTCTTGAACACCACGCCCAGCAGCACCGGGTGCCACAGCACGCCGCGCCCGTACTTCTGCGCGAGTTCGTCGATGCGGGTGCTGGCAAAGTAGCCGTAGGGCGAGGAGAAATCGAAGTAGAAGTCGATGGGGGCGGTCATCGCAGGGGGCTCCGGTTCGGGTACGACGGCGTGGACGGGGACGGTTTCAACGGGACGGCGGGTACATCATCCTAGCGCGCGGGCGATCAGGATCTTCTGGATGTCGCTGGTGCCCTCGTAGATCTGGCACACGCGCACATCCCGGTAGATCCGCTCGACCGGGAAATCGTTCACATAACCGTAGCCGCCGAACACCTGGATGGCGTCCGAGCACACGCGCTCGGCCATCTCGCTGGCGAACAGCTTGGCCATGGCGGCCTCCTTGAGGCAGGGGCGGCCGGCGTCCTTGAGCGACGCGGCGTGCCAGACCATCTGGCGGGCCACCTCGATCTGCGTGGCCATGTCGGCCAGCCGGAACTGCACGGCCTGGTGCTGGAACAGCGGCTGGCCGAAGCTCTCGCGCTCCCTGGCATAGGCCAGCGCCGCCTCGAACGCCGCGCGCGCCATGCCGATGCTTTGCGACGCAATGCCGATGCGCCCGCCTTCGAGCCCGGACAGCGCCATCTTGTAGCCGGCGCCCTCCTCGCCCAGCAGGCAGCCGGCCGGGATGCGGCAGTCCTCGAACACGATCTGCGCGGTGTCCGACGAGTGCTGGCCCAGCTTGTCCTCCAGCCGCGCGACGATGTAGCCGGGCGTGGACGTGGGCACCAGGAACGCGCTGATGCCGCGCTTGCCGGCCGCCTTGTCGGTCACGGCCATCACGATCGCCACGTCGGCATGCTTGCCGCTGGTGATGAACTGCTTCACGCCGTTCAGCACGTAGTGGTCGCCGTCGCGCGTGGCCGTGGTGCGCAGCGCGGCGGCGTCGGAGCCCACGTGCGGCTCGGTCAGGCAGAACGCGCCGAGCATCTCGCCCCGGGCCAGCGGCACCAGCCACTGCTGCTTCTGCGCGTCGCTGGCGAAGGCCATCAGCATGCTGCACACCGGGCAGTTGTTGACGCTGATGACGGTGGACGTGCCGCCGTCGCCGGCCGCGATTTCCTCCAGGATCAGCGCCAGCGACAGGTAGTCGAGCCCGGCGCCGCCCAGTTCCTCGGGCACGGCCACGCCGTAGGCGCCCAGGCGCGCCAGTTCGCGGTGCACGTCCTTGGGAAAGGTCTTGTCGCGGTCCCACTGGGCGGCCTGCGGGGCGATGACGTCCTGCGCGAACTGGCGCACGGCGTCGCGGATCATTTCCTGTTCGGGGGTCAGCAGCATGGGCGTCGGGCCTTACCAGGGGATGGGCGAGCCATCGTAGTTGTGAAAGCTGCCATTGTCGTGATGCGTCAGGCCGGCCAGCGTGCGGCGCATGCCGGCCACGCTCTGCTGCGGCTTCAGGTCGGCGTTGGGGCCGCCCATGTCGGTCTGGACCCAGCCCGGATGCAGCGCCACGCAGATGGCGTGCCGCGCGTCCAGCGACACGGCCTTGACCACCGCGTTGGCGGCGGCCTTGCTGACGCGGTACATCCAGGCGGCATTGCTTTCCATGCCGCCAATACTGCCCATCTTCGACGACAGCACGGCCAGCACGCCGCCCCGGCCGTGGTTGCCGGTCTCGACGAACGGCAGCACCAGCGGCAGCGCCATCATCGGGCCCAGCACGTTGGTGTGCATCACGGCGTCGAAGTCCTGCCGCGACACGGGCTGCGCGCCTTCCGTGCGCGGGCCGATCACGCCGGCGTTGTAGATCGCCACGTCAAAGCTCTCGCCGTCGAGCTTCCAGCCCAGGCCGGCCACCTGGCCGGCGTCGGTCAGGTCCACCTGGTGGGCCTCGGCGCCCAGCGCCGCCAGCGCGGCGACGCCTTCGGCGCTGCGCGCGGCGGCCACCACGCGCCAGCCATCGGCGCGGTACTGCCGGACGAATTCGAGACCGAGACCCCGGGAAGCCCCAAGGACGAGCGCGGTAGGCATGGCGAGACTCCAGCAGGTTGCGGGAAAGATGCGGTCAGACGATTTCGATGCCGACGGCCGTGGCTTCGCCGCCGCCGATGCACAGGCTGGCCACGCCGCGCTTGCCGCCGGTCTTGCGCAGCGCGCCGATCAGCGTGGTCATGATGCGCGCCCCGGACGCCCCGATGGGGTGCCCCAGCGCGCACGCGCCGCCGTGAATGTTCACCTTGTCGTGCGGAATCTTGAGGTCGTGCATCGCCGCCATCGGTACGACGGCGAACGCTTCGTTGATCTCGAACAGGTCCACGCTGTCGGTGGTCCAGTCCAGCTTGCGGTAGAGCCTGGCGATGGCCTCCACCGGGGCCGTGGTGAACCAGCCCGGCGCCTGGGCGTACGAGGTGTGGCCCAGCATGCGCGCCAGCGGCTGCAGGCCCAGTTGCTTCGCGGTGGATTCGCGCATCATCACCAGCGCGGCGGCGCCGTCGTTGATCGACGACGAAGACGCGGCCGTGATGGTGCCGTCCTTGGCAAAGGCCGGCTTCAGCGACGGGATCTTGTCCACCTTGATGCGGCGCGGGCCCTCGTCGGTGTCGATCACCGTGTCGCCGCCCTTGCCCGAAACCGTCACCGGGGCGATTTCCCAGCGGAAGTCGCCGGACTCGGTGGCCCGCTGCGCGCGGCGCACCGATTCCATCGCAAAGGCGTCCTGCTGTTCGCGCGTGAACTGGTACTTGGCGGCGCAGTCCTCGCCGAACGTGCCCATGGCGCGGCCCCCGCCTTTCTCGTCACGAATGTAGGCGTCTTCCAGCCCGTCCAGCATCATGTGGTCGTAGATCATGCCGTGGCCGATGCGGTAGCCGCCCCGGCCCTTGGGGATCAGGTACGGCGCGTTGGTCATGCTTTCCATGCCGCCGGCCACGGCGACGTCGAACGATCCGGCCAGCAGGCCGTCGTAGACCGACATGGCCGCGCGCATGCCCGACCCGCACATCTTGTTGACCGTCGTGCATGCCACGTCGAGCGGCAGCCCGGCGCCCAGCGCGGCCTGCCGCGCCGGTGCCTGGCCCTGCCCGGCGGGCAGCACGCATCCGAAGACCACCTCCTGCACCTGCTCCGGCCGGATACCGGCCCGCTCCACGGCCGCGCGGATGGCCGCCGCGCCAAGCTGGGGCGCCGTCAGGCTGGCCAGCTCGCTCTGGAACGCGCCCATCGGGGTGCGCGCCGCGGAAACGATGACGATGGGATCGCTGGAAGGATGTTGCATGTCGGTGTCTCCTCGGAGGCCCGGTCCGGGCCTCGACTGGTGGATCAGCGGATCGATGCCTGGGGGGGCTCGCCGTACTGCTGCAGCGCCGCGGCGGTCTGGGCCTGCAGTTCGTCGTTGTTGCTGGCGGCCATGCCCAGGTCGCGCAGCAGGCCGTCGGACACGCCGTAGATCCAGCCGTGCACGGTCACCTGCTGGCCGCGTGCCCAGGCGTCCTGCAGCACGGTGCTCTGGCAGACGTTGTTGACCTGCTCGATCACGTTCAGCTCGCACAGGCGCGTGTGGGCGTCGTCCTCGCGCAGCACGGTGCCCAGGTAGGCCGCGTGCTTGTCGGCCACGTCGCGCACGTGGCGCAGCCAGTTGTCGCACAGGCCCACGCGCTCGCGCTTGAGCGCCACCTTGACGCCGCCGCAGCCGTAGTGGCCCACCACGGTGATGTGGCGCACCTTGAGCACCTCGACCGCGAACTGGATCACCGACAGCGCGTTCAGGTCGCTGTGCGAGATCACATTGGCGATATTGCGATGGACGAACACCTCGCCCGGGGCCAGCCCCAGGATCTGGTTGGCCGGCACGCGCGAATCGGAGCAGCCGATCCACAGGTACTCGGGCGCCTGCTGGTTGGCCAGGCGGGTGAAGAAGGCCGGGTCTTCCGCGTTGACGCGGTCCACCCATTCGCGGTTGTTGCGGAACAGCTGGGCGATGGCGTCACTCATGCTGCCCTCCTTGCGTGGTCGGTTGTTGCGGCACCGTAGCGGTGGATGAAGCGGATGTGTTGTGGATAGGCAAAGACATCGTGAAAATGGCCGGCCAGCAGCCGGTCCTTGTGTTGCTGCCACATGGCGGCGTCAAAGAAATCGGGATGGTGCCGCAGGAACGCGGCGCGCACGCGGTCATCCCCGAGCAGGAACGTGCGAAAGGTTTCCGGAAAGATGTCGTGCGGACGTACGGTGTACCACACCTCGCCGGACATTTCCTCTTCCTCGTTGCGCGGCTCGGGCACGCGGCGGATGTTGCAGTCGGTCAGGTACTCGATCTCGTCGTAGTCGTAGAACACCACGCGGCCGTGCCGCGTGACGCCGAAGTTCTTGTAGAGCATGTCGCCGGGGAAGATGTTGGCGGCCATCAGCTCCTTGATGGCGTCGCCGTACTCGCGCACGCCGTGGTCCACCTGGGCGTCGGTGCCGTCCTGCAGCCAGATGTTCAGCGGCGTCATGCGGCGCTCGATGTACAGGTGCCGCACGACGATTTCCTCGCTGCCGTCGGGCGCGCGCTGGCGCTCCAGCATCGACGGCACGTGCTGCTCCAGCTCGCGCACCAGCGCCTCGTCGAAGCGGGACAGCGGGAAGGCCACGTCCGAATACTCCAGCGTATCGGCCATGCGGCCCACGCGGTCGTGCCGCTTGACCAGCTGGTACTTGGCTTCCACCTGGGCGCGCGTGGTCTCCTTGGGCGGCGCGAAGGCGTCGCGGATCACCTTGAACACGTACGGGAACGACGGTAGCGTGAACACCAGCATCACCAGCCCCCGGATGCCGGGCGCCACGATGAACTTGTCCGACGAATGCTGCAGATGGTGCAGGAAGTCGCGGTAGAACAGGTTCTTGCCCTGCTTCTGCAGCCCCAGGCTGGTGTAGATCTCGGCGCGCGATTTGCGCGGCAGCAGGTCGCGCAGGAACGTGACGTAGGCCGACGGAATCTCCATGTCGACCAGAAAGTAGGCGTGCGTGAACGAGAACAGCACCAGCAACTGCTCGTGCTGCAGCAGCACCGTGTCCAGCACCAGCTTGCCCGACGCGCCATGGACGACCGGGATCGCCATCGGATAGGTCTGGTCGCCGTTCAGCACCCGGCCGATGATGAACGCCGACTTGTTGCGGTAGAACAGCGACGACAGCGTATGGACCTGGAAATTTGGCGCAACGGCGAAGTCGCCGGCGTGCTCGTCGATGGCGCGCAGCACGTAGCCAATGTCGCGCTTCAGGTCCTCGAACGGCACGTCGAGCTGGAGGTTGTGGACGATCCGCTCCAAGCAGGCCGCCATGCCGGCCCGGCTGCCCGGGTAGTAGGCGCGGTAGGTGGGCCGCGTGGGCGATTCCTCGTTCTCGATGTACTCGGTGGACAGCGCCGGCCGCACGAAGATGAAGTCGTTGTTGAAGTACGACCGGTGCAGGATCCGCGTGCAGACCGAATTGAAGAACGTCTCGGCCAGCTCGGGCTGGTGGTGGTTGGTCAGCAGGCCGATGTAGTGGAGCTTGATCTGCTGCCAGATATCGTCGGCGATGCGCCCGGCGTCGTATTGCGCCTGCAGGATCGCCACGGCTTCCTGCACGCGGTCGTTGTAGAACGCGATGCGGTCCCGCTGCAGCTTGCGCAGGCCGTGCCAGTCCGCGGCCTCGAAGCGCGCCTTGGCCTCGATGCCGGCGTCGCGGAACAGCCGGTAGTGCTTGTCGAAGCCGTCCAGCATGGTCCGCGCCACATCGTAGGCAATCTGCGACGACAGCAGCTTGGGAAAGTGGGACATGGCTCTCGAAGGGTTCCGGGGCGCGGCGGGAGGGTCTGCAGACGAAATTGTAATGGCGTTCGGGACTTCCCTTCGGGTCGCCCCGAGCGCCGTTTGCGTAACTTCTGTCCTTACATTGTTTCCGCGAACAACTCGCGGCCAATCAGCATGCGGCGGATTTCGGACGTACCGGCGCCAATCTCGTACAGCTTGGCGTCGCGCCAGAGCCGGCCCACCGGGTATTCGTTGATATAGCCGTTGCCGCCCAGGATCTGCACCGATTCACCGGCCATCCACGTGGCCTTCTCGGCCGTGTAGAGGATCACCGCGGCGCAGTCCTTGCGCACCTGGCGCACGTGGTCGGTGCCCAGCGCGTCGAGGTTCTTGCCCACGGTGTACAGGTAGCTGCGGGCCGCCTGCAGCGTCGTGTACATATCGGCCACCTTGCCCTGGATCAGCTGGAATTCGCCGATGCTCTGGCCGAACTGCTTGCGGTCGTGGATGTACGGCGTCACCACGTCCATGCACGCCTGCATGATGCCCACCGGGCCGCCCGACAGCACGGCGCGCTCGTAGTCCAGCCCGCTCATCAGCACCTTGGCGCCGCCGTTTTCGGCTCCCAGGATGTTCTCGACCGGCACTTCGACGTCCTGGAACACCAGTTCGCCCGTGTGCGAGCCGCGCATGCCGAGCTTGTCCAGCTTCTGCGCCACCGAGAACCCCTTCATGCCCTTTTCGACGATGAAGGCGGTCATGCCGCGCGCGCCCAGGTCTGGCTCGGTCTTGGCGTAGACCACCAGCACGTCGCAGTCCGGGCCGTTGGTGATCCACATCTTGGTGCCGTTCAGTACATAGCGGTCGCCCTTGAGATCGGCGCGCAGCTTCATGCTGACCACGTCGGACCCGGCGTTCGGCTCGCTCATCGCCAGCGCGCCGATCCAGTCGCCCGACACCAGCTTCGGCAGGTACTTCGCCTTCTGCGCAGCCGTGCCGTTGCGGTGGATCTGGTTCACGCAGAGGTTGGAGTGCGCGCCGTACGACAGCCCGACCGACGCCGACGCGCGGCTGATCTCCTCCATCGCGATCATGTGCGCCAGGTAGCCCATGTTGGCGCCGCCGTATTCCTCGGCCACGGTGATGCCCAGCACGCCGAGGTCACCCATCTTCTTCCAGGCGTCCATCGGGAACTGGTCGGTGCGGTCGATCTCGCCGGCGCGCGGCGCCAGCTCGGCCTGCGCCCAGTTGCGCACCGATTCGCGCAGCATCTCGATGTCTTCGCCGAGGTGGAATTTCAGGCCGGGGAGTTCGGTCATGGTTGGGTCTCCTGTTTGTCCGGATATTTTATTGACGTTTACGTAAACGTCAATTGGGGCCGACACGCGGGGCAGCGTGCGGCGGCGCGATCAGGCCGACTGCGTCTTGGGAGCGCCATGATGGCTCGCCAGCAGCGTCTTGCACTGGCGTTCGTGCTGGTCGATCTCGGCCAGCTGGGCCTGCAGGTCCTCCAGCTGGCGCTCCAGCGCGCCGCGGTGCTGGGCCAGCAGGTGCAGAAAACGTTCGAGCTGCGGCGCGGTGTCGCGCGGCGATTCGTAGAGATCCAGGATTTCGCGGATTTCGTTGAGAGTAAGCCCTAACCTTTTGCCGCGCAGCGTGAGCTTGAGGCGGGTGCGTTCCCGCCCGTTGTACACGCGCTTGCGTCCGCTGGGGCCTTCGCGGTCGGGTGACAACAGGCCTTGGTCCTCGTAGAACCGTATTGCGCGCGGCGTGATCTCGAATTCACGTGCCAGATCGGTGATCGAGTACGTGGCGGTGGATGGCTGAGCCGACATATGGCGTCCTGCAAAAATGAACGGTCGTTCGCGGATTCGTTGCACGATCAACTTTTGAACTAAGATGACGTGCAGGGCCGGCGAATTGACGTTAACGTTAGCGTCAACCGTCGCGCCTGACAATCCAGAAGAGCGAGCCCCGCAGCCCGCCGCCTTTTCCACGAGACAAGCCCCATGAACGCACTCGAACATCAGCTTCAATACCCGTTTGGCGATGCCATGCCCGACCCCGGCACGCGCCAGGAAGTGGCGCCGGGCGTGTACTGGCTGCGCATGCCGCTGCCGTTCGCGCTGGACCATATCAACCTGTGGCTGCTGCGCGACCGCATCGACGGCCGTGACGGCTGGACCATCATCGATTGCGGCATCACCAACGACACGATCCAGGCCCACTGGGAAACGATCTTCGCCAACGAGCTGGAAGGCTTGCCCGTGCTGCGCGTGCTGGTCACGCATTGCCACCCGGACCACGTGGGCCTGGCGCACTGGATCTGCAAGCGCTGGGACGTGCGACTGTGGATGAGCCTGGGCGACTACATGTCCGCCCGCGTGATGGCCGGCGGCTCCGGCGTGGGCTCCAACGCCGGCGGCGACTTCGCGGCCAGCCATTTCGCCCGCCACGGCCTGACCGACCCGGAAAACCTGGAAAAGCTGCGCGCGCGCAAGAGCTACTACCCGTCGCTGGTGCCGGACCTGCCCACGCAATACCGCCGGCTGATGGACGGCGATACCGTCCGCATCGGCGCCGATCCGGCCACGGCCGCGTGGCGCGTCATCACCGGCTACGGCCACGCCCCGGAGCACGTGGCGCTCTACAACGCCGCCACCAACGTGCTGATCTCCGGCGACATGGTGCTGCCGCGCATCTCCACCAACGTCAGCGTCTTCGACATGGAGCCGGAAGCCAACCCGCTGCAGCTCTACCTGGACTCGCTGGGCAAGTACGAGGACCTGCCGGCCGACGTGCTGATCCTGCCGTCCCACGGCCGGCCGTTCCGCAACCTGCACACGCGGCTGCGGCAACTGCACGAACACCATGCCGACCGCCTGGCCGAGACGCTGCAGGCGTGCGCCGAGAAGCCGTGCAACGCGCACGACATCGTCGGCGTGATCTTCCGCCGCCAGTTCGACATCCACCAGTTGACCTTTGCGATGGGCGAGGCGCTGGCGCACCTGCACGCGCTCTGGCATCGCGGCGAACTGGTGCGCCAGGTGGACGACGACGGCGTGGTGCGGTTCCGCAAGGCTTGAGCGGGGTCAAACCCCCGCCGCCGCCAGATCGCGCAGGTACCGCACGCCGGCCACCGCCCGGCTGCCGTACCAGGACAGCATCTCGCCATCCACCAGCAGCACCGGCTTGCCGATCTGGCGCTCCAGCGTGTCGGCGTGGTCCTCGGTGAAGCGGTACGGCTCGGTCGACAGCAGCACGGCGTCCAGGTCGCGCACCAGCGCGTCGCTCCAGCGGAACGTCGGGTAGCGCTCGCCGCCCGCGTTCGGCCGGCTGCAATCGCCGTCGACGCAGGCCAGCGGCGTGGCGTCGGGCCACGTGGCCCAGTTCACCAGCGCCAGCATCTGGCTGATATAGGTGTCGCGCGACACGGTCATCCACGGGTCCTGCCAGATCGCGTAGAGCACGCGGCGCGCCGGCCAGGTGCGGTCCTGCAAGGCATCCAGCGCGGCGCTCAGGTCGTCACCCAGCCGGGCGGCCTGCGCCTGGCGGCCGAAGATGCCGCCGATCAGGTCATAGAGCGCGAAGTTGTCGGCCGGCCGGCACGGATGGGTGACCACCACATGCGGCACGAAGCCGCGAATCTCGTCCACGGTCTCGCGGCGGTTCTCGTCGATGTTGACGATGACGTGGGTCGGCGCCAGCGCCCGCAGCTTGTCGAGCCGCACGTCCTTGGTCCCGCCCACCTTTTCCACGGCACGCACCGCCGGCGCCGGATGGATGCAGAACCCCGTGCGCGCCACGACCTGCCCGCCGAGCCCCAGGTCGAACAGCAGCTCGGTGATCGACGGCACCAGCGACGCGATGCGCACCGGCCCGCTGGCCGGCGCGTGCGGCTGCCCGAGCGCGTCAGTCCACATCGTGCGGCTGGCCAGCGCTGCCCGAGGCGCCGGGCGGGAAAGGGGTCTGGGAGGTCATGGGCGTCAATATAGCGCTTCCGGCCAGCGCGGGCCCGGCGGCGGTCGGAAACAAAACAGCCCGGGCAGGCGCTGCACCGGGCTGTTTCGAAAGGCGGCGGGGGGAGACGATCAGAGCTTCTTGTCGCGCACGCCCGTGACCAGGAAGTCCATCGCCTGGATCGCGGCGCCCTTGGTGCCAGCGATCGACGGCGACGTCTCGTACTTGCCCTGCACCACCACGGTCGGCACGCCGTCGATCTTGTAGGCGTCGGCCACCTTGTTGGCGCGCTGGGCGTTCGTCGTCACCGAGAACGAGTTGTACGTGTCCAGCCACTGCTTGCGGTCGATGCCGTTGGCGGCCATGAAGTCGGCAATCTCGTTCGTGTCCACCATGCGCTTGCGCTGCTTGTGGATCGCGTCGAACACCTTGGTGTGCATCGCGTCGACCTTGCCCAGCGCTTCCAGCGCGTAGAAGATCTTGGTGTGCGGCAGCAGGTCGTCGCGGAAGGCCACCGGCACGCGCTTGAACACCACGTCCTTGCCCTGCTTCTTCACCCACGCTTCCAGTTCGGGCTCGAAGTCGTAGCAGTGCGGGCAGCCGTACCAGAAGAACTCGGTCACTTCGATCTTGCCAGCGGGCACCGGCTGCGGGGCTTTCAGAACCGTGTAGTCCTTGCCTTCGGTCGGCGCGGCCATGGCGGCTGGCGCGGACATCAGCAGGCCGCTCACGGCGGCAGCGGTGGCGATCAGTGCGGCGATTTTCTTCATGTCAGAAGGGCCTTACGGGTTGTACGCGCTCGGCGAGCGGATGGATTGCGTCTAAGACCGGGCCGGCGGCACTTGGTTCGCATGGCCGGCCCGGTCAGATTTATTTCAACGGATTACTGCTTGGTGAACCGGATCACCGAGGCGTCGAAGCCGGCCGACTGCAGGCGGTCACGCGCACGGTTCATGTCCTCGATCCGGTTGAACGGTCCCAGTCGAACGCGGTACATCTTGACGCCGTTGACATCGCGGTCGGTCACCTTGGCCTCGAACCCCTGCATGGCCAGGTTGGCCTTCTGGCGGTCCGCGTCGTCCTGCGAGCGGAAGGCGCCCACCTGCAGCAGGTAGCCCACCTTGTTGGCATCGGCCTGGGCGATCTCGGCGATCGGGTCCGCCACCGGCTTCTCGGCCGGGCGGGTGGGCGGCTTCTCGGCAGGCTTTTCGGCCGGCTTGCTGGCCACCGCGCCGTTGCTGGCGCCGGGCACCTCGGCCGGGCGGCTGGTGGCCACGGGCGGCTGCGGGGCCGCCGGCTGCTCGGCCGGGGCCACCGGCTTGGCCGGCGTCTTGCTCCAGAGCGGCTTGTTCGGATCGCTGGGTTCGCCGCCGGGCTGGGCCTGCTGGGCCGGGTTGGGCAGCGTGCTGGACACATTGCCCGGCTCGGTCGGCCGCGGCGCGGGCGCGTTGCCGCCCTTGAACGGCGCCGGGGACTTGGTGATGTACAGCGCGATGACCACGGCAATGGCCAGGCCGACGATCAGCCCGAGCACCAGGCCCAGGAACGTGCCGCCACGCTGCGTCTGGCGATGGCGGACGGCGCGCAGGGCGCGCTTGGCATTGTGTTGCATGTAGTCCTCTTCGGTGATGCCGGGGATTATAGAGCCACTGCCGTGACGCGAAGTTCAGGCCGCCGGGGAATCGGCTTCCGGGGCGCGATCCATCCGTTGCGGCGCCGACACGCCGATCACGGCCAGGCCGTTGCGCAGCACCTGGCGCGTGGCCGCCAGCAGCGCCAGGCGGGCCTGCTTGACGGTGTCGTCGTCCACCAGCACGCGGTCGGCGTTGTAGAACGCGTGGAAGTCGCCCGCCAGGTCGCGCAGATAGAACGCCACCGCGTGCGGGGCCAGTTCGCCGGCGGCGGCAGCCAGCATGTCCGGGAATTCGGCCAGCCGGCGGCCCAGCGCGATGGCCTGCGGGCTCACGTCCGCGGCCGTCACGGCGGCCAGGTCCACGCTGGCCAGCGCCGGCAGGCGGGCCTGCCAGTCCGCGCCGCCCCAGGCCTCGAAGATCGAGCAGATGCGGGCGTGGGCGTACTGCACGTAGTACACCGGGTTCTCGTCGTTCTGCTTCAGCGCCAGGTCCACGTCGAACACGAACTCGGTATCGGCCTTGCGCGACAGCAGGAAGAAGCGCACCGCGTCGCGGCCGCGCGTGAAGTGGGCGGGCCAGTCGGCCACGCCGCCGTCCAGGCAGCCGCGGATCGTCTCGTCGCCGCCGTTGCTCCACTCGATCAGGTCGCGCACGGTCACGTACGAGCCGGCGCGCTTGGAGATCTTGACCTCCTCGCCGTTCTTCATGACCGTGACCATCTTGTGCAGCACGTAGTCGGGGTAGCCCTTGGGAATGCCGATGTCCAGCCCCTGCAGGCCGGCGCGCACGCGGGCGATGGTGCCGTGGTGGTCGCTGCCCTGCACGTTGATGACCTTGGCGAAGCCGCGTTCCCACTTGGTGGTGTGGTACGCCACATCCGGCACGAAGTACGTGTACGTGCCGTCGGACTTCTTCATGACGCGGTCCTTGTCGTCGCCGTCGTCGGTGGTGCGCAGCCACAGCGCGCCTTCGTTCTCGTAGGTCTTGCCCTTGCCGACCAGCGATTGCACGGCGGCATCCACGCGGCCGTCGCTGTACAGCGACGATTCCAGGTAGTAGCGGTCGAACTTCACGCCAAACGCCTGCAGGTCGATGTCCTGCTCGTTGCGCAGGTACGTGACCGCGAAGCGGCGGATCGATTCCAGGTCCTCGATGTCGCCCGACGCCGTGACCGGCTCGCCGTCGGAGGCCGCCACGGTCTTGCCGGCCTTGAAGTCGGCGGCGATATCGGCGATGTAGTCGCCGTTGTAGGCCGACTCGGGCCAGCCGGCGTCGCCCGGCTTCAGGCCCCGGGCGCGCGCCTGGACCGAGATGGCCAGCGTGTGGATCTGCACGCCGGCGTCGTTGTAGTAGAACTCGCGGTGGACCTTCCAGCCCTGCCAGGCCAGCAGGTTGGCCAGCGCGTCGCCCAGCGCCGCCTGGCGGCCGTGGCCCACGTGCAGCGGCCCGGTGGGGTTGGCCGAGACGAATTCGACCAGCACCTGGCCGTGCTCGCCGGCCGGGCGGGCGCCGAACTGGTCGCCATCGGCCAGCACGGCGCGCAGCACCTCGGCGCGGGCGGCCGGGCTCAGGCGCAGGTTGATGAAGCCGGGACCGGCAATTTCCAGCGCCGCCACCAGCGCGGACGCGCGCGGGTCGGCCTGCACGGCCGCCACCACCTTCTGCGCCAGTTCGCGGGGGTTGGTCTTCAGCGCCTTGGCCACCTGCATGGCGATGTTGCAGGCCAGGTCGCCGTGGGCGGCGGCCTTGGGGCGCTCGAACGTGACCGCGGGCAGGGTGGCGTCGGCCGGGGCGAGCGCGCGCACGGCGTCAGTGAACGCGGCGGCGAGTTGGGAGGTCTGAACAGGCAGCATGGATATCTTGGCCCTGAAAGGCTGGAATGCTTCCGGCTGGGGGCAGGCTCGAAGTGGAGGCCCCGCCGCGCGCGCCGGCAGTCGAAATCGGGAAACGCGGAATTTTATCAGGTGCTATGCTGACATCATGCGACGACCTGTGCGCCCCGCGCCTCCACTGTCGCGTTACGTGAAAGGAAACATCATGCTGATCACCTTCAAATCCCACGCGGCGCAGGACCTGATCATGATGAAGGATCTTGCCATGACCCTGCTTGGCATCATCGGCAAGCACTTGGGCGAACGCGGGGTGATCACGTCCGAGGAGCTGCCGGGCGCCATCCGCAAGCTGGAAGCCGCCGTCCTGGACGCGAAGAAGGTCCACCCCGCCGACACCACGGTCCACCCCGACGTGGATGACGAGCGCGAGGAAGAACCGCTGCACCTGGGCCAGCGCGCCTACCCGTTCCTGGACATGCTGCGCGCGTCGCAGAAGGAAGGCACGGACCTGATGTGGGGCGTCTGAGGCGCCCCCGCTGATTCCGGGCTGCCTTCGGGCCGCCCGGCCCGGTTCCACCCCACCCTGACGTGCGCCGCCACCCCGGCGGCGTCTGTCCACCCCCCGCCCCGGGGCGCGACGCCGCCCCACCCCCTTCTTCGACAGCAAAAAAAAGAACCCGGACACCGCTGGGTGTCCGGGTGTCCCGGATCAGGGATATATCCGGAAAGGGGGTTGCTGCAGGGCAGAGGGGAGAGACCCTCGGTATTCTTGCGGGCCCCGGCTGTGCCGCCGGTACGTCCCGGGCGCGCCCGGCTATTCGCCGTGGCGGCGCGAGGACGCCAGCAGCAGGCCGACAAAGGCACCCACCAGGGCTGCCACGCCCACCGCCTTGAGCGGGGATTCCACGACGCGCTGGCGTCCGTGGTCGACCGCGACGTCCACCTGCCCGCGCGCCCAGTCCATGCCTTCGCGGCTGCGTTCGCGCATGCGGTCGGTCAGTTCGTGGGCGCGGGCCCGCAGGCGGCGGCCGGCGGCCATGCCTTCGGCGGAACCTTCATGCGCCAGCACGTCGATGGTCTGCTGGAGCTGGGTGATCAGCGCCTTCACTTCGTCGGATACCGGGCCGACGGCGTCGCGGGTGTCGCGGGCCGAATGCCGGATCTGGCGCACGGCGGCATCTGCGCTGTCGTGCAGATGGTTGATTTCCTTCCGGATCTTTGGATTCTGCGTGAGCATGGATACTCCTTTAAGTCCAGTCCTGGCGTGGAGTCCCGCGGTATGCCACCGCGGGCCCCGCGAACCTGGCGCTTAACGTCGGCGCACCAGGCCCATCACGGCGGCCACGAGGGCCACGACCAGGAAGATGAAGAACAGGATCTTCGCGATTTCCACGGCGCCGGCTGCAATGCCGCCGAAGCCGAAGATTGCCGCCACGATGGCGACGATGAAAAAGACGAGTGCGTAGTACAGCATGACCAGTCTCCCGAGGTTAGCGAACGCGCCGTCCTGGCTTTGCGTTCTGCTTGCGCCACGGTGCGCAAGCTCATAGCCTCACTCTAGGGTTCGGCATGTGGACCGCACACCGAAAACAGACCGATTCAGATGTCAGCCGAGTCCTACACCTCACCCCGTCGGGCGCTGGATGCGCGGCCGTGGCGGCCCCGGTACGATTGACCCTGCCAAAATGATGTGATTCCATGTCCGCACGCCCGCGCGGGCGCGTGCCCAACCCGCTGAGTTCCGATGGCCAAGCATTCCCTACTCCTGAGAAATACCCTGCTGCTGGCGGGAGGCATCGTGCTGACGCTGGCCGTGCTGATCGCATCGGAAACGGGCAACCTGCGCCTGCGCCAGGGCTACACCGAGGCCATCCGATCCCAGCAGCTGCAGAGCGACCTGGGCGCGCTGATCGCCGAACTGGTCAACGCCGAGGCCGGCCAGCGCGGCTTCCTGCTGACCGGCAAGGAAAGCTACCTCGACCCTTACTACAAGGCGCTGCCGCAGATCAACGAGCTGATGGCCCGCGTGCGCCAGCACTACGCGAACGACCCCGAGGGGCTGCGCCAGTTCGGCGAGGCGTCGCAGTTCGTCACGCGCAAGCTCAACGAGATGGCCCTGACGCTGGTCTACGGCAAGCGCGACGTCGACGTGGCGCTGGACCTGATCCGCACCGACTTCGGCAAGCAGACGATGGAGAGCGCGCGGCGCGGCCTGGAGCAGCTGCAGGTGCGCGAATCGGGCACGGTCACGCACAACCTGGAGGCCGCCGAGCATGACCTGCAGTTGTCGCGCTACGGCATCGGCCTGCTGACGGCGATCAACATCCTGCTGCTCGTGGCCGTGGGCCTGGGCCACCAGCGCCGCATGAAGATGGCCGAGGCCGCCCGCGCCCAGCTCGAAGAGGAAAGCGCCCGGCTGGACCGCAAGGTGCGGGCGCGCACGCGGCAGCTGTCGGCCCTGGCGGCCCACCTGCAGCGCGTGACCGAGGACGAGAAGACCCGTCTGGCGCGCGAGCTGCACGACGAGCTGGGCGCCATCCTGACCGCGATCAAGCTGGACCTGCACTGGGTGAAGATGCGCGTGCAGGCGTCGCACCCCGACGCGCGGGACAAGATCACGCGCGTCATGCAGCATGCCGACCAGGCCATCCAGATCAAGCGCCGCCTGATCGAGGACCTGCGTCCGACGGTGCTGCTGAACCTGGGGCTGCGCGAGGCCATCATCCAGCACGTGGAAGACGTGGGCGCGCGCAACCAGTGGGAAACCGAGGTGGACCTGCCCGAGTCGCTGCCGCAGTTGCGCGACAACGCGGCCATCGCGCTGTACCGGATCGTGCAGGAATCGCTGACCAACGCCAGCAAGTACGCCGAGGCCAAGCACATCTCGGTGGCGCTGGCCTGCACCAGCCAGCAACTGACGCTGACCGTGCGCGACGACGGCCGCGGCCTGCCGCCCGACTTCGACGCCGGCAGCATCGCCGGCCATCACGGCCTGCTTGGCATGGAACAGCGGGTACTGGCGCTGGGCGGGACGATCCACGTCGACTCGTCGCCCGGCCAGGGCGTGGCCATCCGCATCGAGGTGCCGCTGACCACCAGCGTGCTGGCACCGCCGGAGGAAACCACGGAAGTTTGAAGGGTGTCGTCCGCGATGTCCCGCTCGCCTCTCCCGCCGCGCGGGAGAGGGCCGCAAACCCATCCGGAGATTTGAGTCAGGGCCGGCTTACGCCGACGTCGCGTAGTCCTCGATCACCCGGAACACCTGCTCCAGCTCCAGGGACTTGTCGAAGAAGTAGTCCGCGCCCGCCTCGGTGCACTGGCGGCGGTACATCGATACCTGCGCGTGGTTGGTGTAGACGATGCGGATGCCCGATAGCTGGGCCTTCTGCATTTCGCGCAGGACGTTGATGCCGTTGCCCTGACGCAGTTGCAGGTCGACGATGGACACGTCGTAGTGGCCCTGGGTGGCCAGCTTGACCGCGCCGCTCTCGGTATCGGCCCAGTCCACCGACTCCACGAACGGGAAGGCGGTCAGGTATTCCAGCAGCATGCCCCGCAAGACTTCGGAGTCCTCGATCAGGAGGACTCGCAGCGAGCGGTTGGGAGAGGCCGAGGCGTGCTCCGGCATGGCGCTAGGCAACTGTCAGGCGAAGGGGTGGACGAGCGAGGGCGCTGGCATGTGCAACGTGATGTCGGCCTATTCCACGAGCCCGTTCTTGATGGCGTAGTAGGTCAGGTCGGCATTGGTCTTCATGCCCATTTTCTCCAGGATGCGGGAGCGGTAGGTACTCACGGTCTTGACGCTGAGGAACAGCTCGTCGGCGATCACGGACACCGACTGGCCGCGCGACAGCTTGCAGAAGATCTGGAACTCGCGCTCGGACAGCGTCTGGTGCACGGGTTGCTCGGTCGGCTTGTCGAGCCCGCCGATCAGCAGGTCCGCCACGGTGGGGCTCACGTAGCGGCGGCCCTGGGCCACCGTACGGATTGCCTTGACGAGGTCGTCCGGCGCCGATTCCTTGGTCAGGTAGCCCGAGGCGCCGGCACGGATCAGGTTGATCGCGTACTGGTCTTCCGGGTAGGTCGACAGGATCAGCACCGGCAGGTTGGGCAGGCGCTGACGAATCAGCTTCAGGACATCGATGCCGTTGCGGTCCGGCATCGAGATGTCGAGTACGAGTACGTCGAACTCGCTGTCGCGCAACTGCGCCATCACTTCGTCGCCGCTGGCGGCTTCGCCCGTCACCTTGATGTCGGGTTCCTCTGAAATGAACTGGCGCAGACCGGCGCGCACGATCTCATGATCGTCGGCGATCAAGACGCGAATCATCGGTGTCTCCACGGTGAGGGGGGCGACCCGCGGCCGAAAGGCGGCCCGGGCCGGTTTCCTGCATTGTAGTGCCGACGCGACGCGGAAGCTGTCGGCGTCCGGCTGACATGACGCGCCACGGCGACGGGCACCCGGCGGCGTGTTGACGCCCATCCGGGCGGTTGGAAATTGGCGCGATTGCTGCGCCGCGGCAGCGGACGGCCGGGTGCGGCTGCCAGGGACGAAAAAAAACGGGCGCCATGGCTGGCGCCCGTTCGTCCATTCGCGGCCGCGGCGGCCGGGGCGGTCTGGAGGGGCCCGCCCCGGGCCTTTCGCGGACAGGCCGCTTACTTCGTCATCGTGCTGGCACCGGCGTCCGCGCCGCCCGTGGCGCCCAGCGTATCGCCCTTCTTCGACTTCGACTTGGCGTGGCCGGAATGCTTGCCCTGGTTCGTCTTGTCGGTCGTGGTCGACGTGGTGGTGTCGTTCTGCGCCTTGGCGCCCAGGCTGGCCTTGCTGCCCGGATCCGCAGAGCTCGGGCTGGCCGGGGTCACCGCGCCGCCCGCCGCGCCACCGGCGTTGAGGCCGGCGTTGGCACCTGCATTCGTGGAAGGTGCGTTCACGGAGGCGCCGACGCCCGCTTGGGTGCCAGCGGTGGCACCGGTGCCTTGCGCCATCGCCATCGACGAGGCAGCGGCAATCGACAGGGCGGACAGGGAGATCAGCAGCTTCTTCATGGGAGAGACTCCTTTACTGAATGCGCCACGGCGAACCATTCGCCTGCGGCATCCACGCGGTGTCACGTGAACTGGTTCCCAGTCTAGGGACGCCCGCCGTGCCGGTCTGTGAGCACTTGTCAGTGTGTGTAAGCAGTCGTGAAGACATTGCGAACATGGGCGCCACGCCCCGTTTGCCCGCGCCCGCGCGGCGCCAATCGCCGCCTGCCCTTGTGCATCAACGGCTGCCGCGCCCATGAAAAAACCGGGAGGCCCCGCGATACGCGGCCTCCCGGTCATTGCAACTGCTTACAGCTACGCCGAAGCGATTACAGGTTGGGCGCCAGCGCGCGCTCCAGCGTCAGGCGATCCTCGCCGCGGCGCGCCACCATGTCGTCAAGCTGGTCCTGGCCAATCTTGCCCACGCTGAAGTAGGTGGATTCGGGATGCGCCAGGTAGAAGCCGCTGACCGACGCCGCCGGCGTCATCGCCAGTGCCTCGGTGATGCCCATGCCGATCTCGGCCGCGTCCAGCAGCTCGAACATCGGCGCCTTGACCGTGTGCTCCGGGCAGGCCGGATACCCCGGCGCCGGGCGGATGCCCCGGTACGCTTCGGCGATCAACTGGTCGTTGGTCAGCGTCTCGGCGGCGTCGTAGCCCCACAGGTCGGTCCGCACGCGGGCGTGCAGGCATTCGGCAAACGCCTCGGCCAGCCGGTCGGCCAGCGCCTTGAGCATGATCGCGCTGTAGTCGTCGTGGTCGGCCTCGAACTGGGCCTCCTTCTTGTCCACGCCGATGCCGGCCGTGACCGCGAACAGGCCGATGTAGTCGGCTACCCCGCTGGACTTGGGCGCGACGAAATCGGCCAAGCAGCGGTTCGGCCGCTTGACGCCGTCCACCACCGGGCGCTCGCTCTGCTGGCGCAGGTTGTGCCAGGTCAGCGCCACCTTGCTGCGCGACTCGTCGGTATAGATCTCGATGTCGTCGTCGTTGACCGTGTTGGCCGGCAGCAGCGCCATCACGCCGTTGGCCGTCAGCCAGCGGCCCTGGATCAGCCGCGACAGCATGCTCTTGCCGTCCGAATAGACGCGCCGCGCGGACTCGCCGACGATCTCGTCGTTCAGGATGTCCGGGAATTTGCCGGCCAGGTCCCAGGTCTGGAAGAACGGGCCCCAGTCGATGTAGTTGGCCAGTTCGGACAGGTCGTAGTTGCGGAACACGCGCCGGCCGATGAACTTGGGCTTCGGCGGCGCGTAGGTGCTCCAGTCCACCGGCGTCTTGTTGGCGCGCGCGTCGGCCAGCGACACCATCGGCGTGGCCTTCTTGTTGGCGTGCTGGTGGCGGATGCGGTCGTAGTCGGTCTTCAGCTCGTCCAGGTAGCGCGCGGCGCCCTCGTCCGACAGCAGGCTCGACGCCACGCTGACCGACCGCGACGCGTCCGGCACGTAGACCACCGGGCCCTCGTAGTTCGGCGCGATCTTCACGGCCGTGTGCACGCGCGACGTGGTGGCGCCGCCAATCAGCAGCGGAATCTTCTTCACGCGGAAGTAGTCGTCGCGCTGCATCTCGGCGGCAACGTAGGCCATTTCCTCCAGCGACGGCGTGATCAGGCCCGACAGCCCGACGATGTCCGCGCCCTCGACCTTGGCACGCGCCAGGATCTCGTTGCACGGCACCATCACGCCCATGTTCACGACCTCGAAGTTGTTGCACTGGAGCACCACCGACACGATGTTCTTGCCGATGTCGTGCACGTCGCCCTTGACCGTGGCGATCACGATCTTGCCGCGCGCGCGCACGTCGCCGCCGGCCTCGGCCAGCAGCCGCTTTTCTTCCTCGATGAACGGCAGCAGGTGGGCCACGGCCTGCTTCATCACGCGGGCGCTCTTGACCACCTGCGGCAGGAACATCTTGCCGGCGCCGAACAGGTCGCCGACGATGTTCATGCCGTCCATCAGCGGGCCCTCGATCACCTCGATGGGCCGGCCGCCGCGCGCCGCGATCTGCTGGCGCGCTTCCTCGGTGTCCTCGACGATGTACGTCGTGATGCCGTGCACCAGCGCGTGCGCCAGGCGGTCGCCCACAGACACGGGCGCCTCGGGCGTGCCGCGCCAGGCCAGGTTCTCTTCCTTCTTCTGGCCGCCGCCCTTGAAGCGGTCGGCAATCTCCAGCAGGCGGTCGGTGGCGTCGTCGCGGCGGTTCAGCACCACGTCCTCCACGCGCTCGCGCAGTTCCGGGTCAAGCTGGTCGTACACGCCAAGCTGCCCGGCGTTGACGATGCCCATGTCCATGCCCGCCGCGATGGCGTGGTACAGGAACACGGTGTGGATGGCCTCGCGCACCACGTCGTTGCCGCGGAACGAGAACGACACGTTCGACACGCCGCCGCTGACCTTGGCGTACGGCAGGTTCTGCTTGATCCAGCGCGTGGCCTCGATGAAGTCCACGGCGTAGTTGTTGTGCTCCTCGATGCCGGTGGCCACCGCGAAGATGTTCGGGTCGAAGATGATGTCCTCGGGCGGGAAGCCCACCTCGTTGACCAGCACGTCGTAGCTGCGCTTGCAGATTTCGGTCTTGCGCGCGAACGTGTCGGCCTGGCCCTGCTCGTCGAACGCCATCACCACCGTCGCCGCCCCGTAGCGGCGGATCAGCGTGGCGTGGTGGCGGAACTGTTCCTCGCCCTCCTTGAGCGAGATGGAGTTCACCACGGGCTTGCCCTGCACGCACTGCAGGCCGGCCTCGATCACGTCCCACTTGGACGAGTCGATCATGATCGGCACGCGCGCGATGTCCGGCTCGGACGCAATCAGGTTCAGGAACCGCACCATGGCCGCGCGCGAATCGAGCATCGCCTCGTCCATGTTGATGTCGATGATCTGCGCGCCGTTCTCCACCTGCTGGCGGGCCACGGCCAGCGCCTCGTCGAACTGGCCGTTCAGGATCATCCGCGCGAACGCCTTGGAGCCCGTGACGTTGGTGCGCTCGCCGACGTTCACGAACAGCGTGTCGTCGTCGATCGTGAATGGCTCCAGGCCGGACAGGCGCATCGGACGCGGGGGCAGGTTTTGCTGGCTCATGTGTGGGGTCTCTATGCTTCGTGCGTGCGATGCGTCAGGCGGGCTGCGCGGCGGTCTCGGTGTAGTTGGCCCACGCGCGCGGCGCGCGGCCGGCCACGCGCTGGGCGATGGCGGCGATGTGGTCGGGCGTGGTGCCGCAGCAGCCGCCCACCAGGTTGACCAGGCCCGAGGCCGCGAATTCGTCCACCAGCGACGACGTGACCTCCGGCGTCTCGTCGAAGCCGGTGTCGCTCATCGGATTGGGCAGGCCGGCGTTCGGGTAGCACGACACGGCCGCGTCGCAGATCTTGGCCAGCTCGGCGATGTACGGCCGCATCAGCGTGGCGCCCAGCGCGCAGTTCAGGCCGAAGGTCACCGGGCGGGCATGGCGCAGGCTGTTCCAGAACGCCTCGACGGTCTGGCCGGACAGGATGCGGCCCGAGGCGTCGGTCACGGTGCCCGAGATCATCACGGGCACGCGCTCGCCGGTGTCCTCGAACAACTGGTCGATGGCGAACAGGGCCGCCTTGGCGTTGAGCGTGTCGAAGATCGTTTCCACCAGGAACACGTCGGCGCCGCCTTCGAGCAGCGCCTTGCCCTGTTCGTAGTACGACTGGCGCAGTTCCTCGAAGCTGACGTTGCGCGCGCCGGGGTCGTTCACGTCGGGGCTGATGCTGGCGGTCTTGGGCGTGGGGCCGAACGCGCCGGCCACGAAGCGCGGCTTGTCCGGCGTGCTGTACTTGTCGCAGGCCGCGCGCGCCAGGCGGGCAGCCTCGACGTTCATCTCGTACGCCAGGTCGGCCATCTTGTAGTCTTCCTGCGCCACGCGCGTGGCCCCGAACGTGTTGGTCTCGATCAGGTCCGCGCCGGCGGCCAGGTACTGCTCGTGGATCTCGCTGATGACCTGCGGGCGCGTCAGCAGCAGCAGTTCGTTGTTGCCCTTGACGTCGACCGGATGGTCCGCGAAGCGCGTGCCGCGGTATTCGGCCTCGCCCAGCTTGTAGCGCTGGATCATCGTCCCCATCGCCCCGTCGAGGATCAGGATGCGTTCGCGGAGCAGCCGGGGCAGGCTGGCGGCCCGGGTGTAGGGGCGGGAGATCGGTTGGTCGGCGCTCATGGTGGGACAGTCAGGTGTCGCGCGCGCGGCGGGGGCGGGCATGCGCGGGGTACGGCCAGGATTCGGCAAGACCGCGATTTTATCAGGTAGATCAAGGGATTGCGGGCGGGCCGCCGGCGTCGCCCGGCGGCGGCCGGGCGCGGTTGTCAGCCGGGGATGCCGCGCCTACACTGGGAGACGTATTCGCCACCGATGTCCGTACCATCCATGCAACACCTGAGCCCTCACGACGCCCGCGCCCTGCTGGACGCCGAACCCGACGCGCTGTTCATCGACTGCCGCAGCGAGATGGAATACCTGTTCGTCGGCCATCCGCAGGGCGCGCACAACGTGCCCTGGAACGACGGCCCCGACTGGGAGGTCAATCCGCACTTCGTGCAGGCGGTGAAGAAGCTGGCGGGTCAGGTATCGGCCCGGCCGGTGCTGCTGATCTGCCGCAGCGGCAACCGCTCGTCGGCCGCCGCGCGTGCGCTGGAAGGCGCCGGCTTTACCACCGTCTACAACGTGCTGCACGGCTTCGAGGGCGACCTTGACGCCCAGCGCCATCGCAACACCGTCAACGGCTGGCGGCACGACGGGCTGCCCTGGGAACAGTACTGACGGCGCCCATGAAAAACGCCCGCTCGGAGCGGGCGCCTGGCGTGGGGAGCCACCGGTACGATCACCCGGCGGCGGCATTTGCGGGCAGCTTCAGTGCATCACCAGCGGGTTGTTCATGACAGTATCGAACTTGCCGAGGAACTCGTCCACTTCCTCCACGGATGGCTCGCTCTCGATCAGACGGGTCACGTCGGCGCGGAAGGTCTCGGCCATATGGCCGCCGAGGAAAATTTCGCGTTTCAGGTTCTTGTCCACGATTTCGTAGCCGCCCGAGGCAAGGGTCGCATGCTCGACATCTGCGCCAAACTCGACAATGCAGTAGTTGTCGCTGTTGTAGATCATTTGCATCGCACTTCCTCCTGGCGTATGGTTGGCGCCCTTCCTACTGCCTTGCCGGGGGCGCGATTTCCTCTCCAAGCTGAGGGTCCCCGTCCGTAATTCAAGTTGTGTGGCCCGGACGGGCCTTGCGTGCCTTTGCTGCCCTCGTACTCTTGGGCATCGGCGCGACGGGCAAGTTTCTTGAGCGCCGTGCACCAGTGTGTTGCGATCTTCCCAATGGCGTTACGGAATATCACACTGCCCGCCACACGCTGCATGCCCCAGGAACGCTTCGAAGATCGCAAGAAAGCGTTCCCGTTGTTCGATAAACGACAGATGCGCGGCGTCCGGCAGCACTTCCAGCTTCGCACCATGAATTTTTCGCGCAATGGATTGGGCCATCTCCACCGTCGCGCTCTCGTCCTTTGACCCTGTCACCACCAGGGTCGGACAGTGGATGCGGCCGATCGCATCGGCCAGGTCGAACGCCAGGATGGCCTGCGCCACCCCCACGTAGCCCTGCACCGGCGTGGCCGCCAGCATCCGGCCAATCGCTTCCACCGTCTCGGGATGGGCGTCGCGGAACGGCTGCGTGAGCCAGCGCTCCATCGTCGACGACACCATGCCGGCCATGCCATGGGCCTCGGCCTGGCCGATCCGGTTGGCCCACATCGGATGCGCCGTCATGGGCGTGTGGTCGATGGTGTCCACCAGCGCCAGCGACAGCAGCCGGTCCGCATGGCGCACGCCCATGGTCTGGGCCACCATGCCACCCACCGACACGCCGCAGACATGGGCCTGGCCGATGTCCAGCGCGTCCATCAGCGCCACCACGTCGTCGGCCAGCCGCGTCATCGTGTACGCGCCCACGGGCGCATCGCTGCCGCCGTGGCCGCGCAGGTCGAAGCGCAGCACGCGGTAGCGGTCGGACAGATGGCGCGCGGTATCGTCCCACAGCGTCAGATTCGCACCAAGCGCGTGGATCAGGACCACCCACGGCCCTTCGCTGCCATCGATGCGGACCTGGAGCTCGGCATCGCCGGCCCGGATTCGCTGCGCCATTGTGTCAGGCATGTTTCAGTCTCCCGCGTCGTCACTGCGTTTCACGACCTGCGTCGGCATCACCGCCCTTCCCTACTACGATAGACGAGATCGATCTGAGTGCCATCGGGCTCCGTCTGACGAAGGCGCGCTGGCATCCAGTTCAGCGACGGCGCGAGCCAGATTTCCACGCGCCGCTTGTCGTTGGCGTGGCGCGGCAGCCGCACAAAGTGCTTGGTACGCACCATCTCGGTGCCGACGTCGATATCCTCGTCGCCCACGTACTGGATCTGCATGCCCTCGATTTCACGTGTGTCGGCCACGTTGAACGACTCGGTGGCGCCCGGCGTGACATAGCGCTGCGGGTCGCCGCGTGCCCAGCCCACCAGTTGCAGGAAGATGCTGAAGCGGTCCTGGAAGGCCGTGGGCATCGGCGCCTGTCCGCCACGCGTTTCAAACACGACCATGCTTGACGGATGGTCGAAGCGCGCCACCTCCACCTTGCTGCGGCGGGCTTCTTCGTAGCGCGTGGGCGACAGGCCGCGCTCGGTCATGTCGCCGGCGCTCTGGAACGCGAAGCGGAACCACAGCACGCGCGTTTCCACGGCCAGGCGGTAGTGCTGGCCGTCCTGTTCCCAGCGGATGATGCCGTCGGGGTTCTGCACGCCGTTGACGAAGCTGGCATAGCGCAGCGTGACCGAAGGCGGCGCCGAGTAGCGCGGCCCGGGTGCCTCGGCGGGGGCCGGCGGGGCCGCCGGCGCGGCCGAACCCGAGGCGGCGGCGCCCGTGCCGCCCGAACCAGCCGTGGCGGTGGTGTCGCCGCTTTCCGCGGTCGCCAGCGCAGGCGCCGCCGGGTCTGGCGCAGGTTCGGGTACGGGCGCGGGGGCCTGGGACTGGGCGGGCCGGCGCGGGGGTGTGGCCGGCGGGGGCGGGGCAGGCGGCCGGGGCGGGGGCAGCAGGATCGCTTCCATCGTCGGCGCGGTGTCCGGGTCTGGCAGCGACGGGATCGGAACACGCAGCAGCCCAAGCAGCAACAGCCCGTGCGCGACCGCCACCAGCGCGATCACGGCCATCCAGCGGCGCACGCGCCGCTGGCGCTTACGAGGGGGTTTCGTCCCTTCCGGACGGCTGGCCGTCGCCAAGATAACCAAGTTCCGAGGAAATCTGCCGCGCGATCTCGCGCACGCGGCGGTCCACCGCGCCGCCCCATTCTGCATCGAATACGCTCTGCGCGCCGAGCACGATCAGGCCCATCGCCAGATGGCCGTTGGCGTCGAACACCGGGGTCGAGATGGCGTTGATGCCCGGCAGCACGCCGCCGCGCGTGCGGGCCGCGCCCTGCTGGCGCACGCTGGCGCAGATCGCGTCGTAGTCGGCCAGCGACGCGGGCATGTCCGGCAGCGCCGCGTCGCCGCGCGTGGCCAGTTCGCGCTCGATCAGCGGCAGCGTCTGACGCCGCGACAGATACGCACCATAGAGCCGCCCCGTGGCCGAATTGAGCATCGGCATCACGTCGCCCAGCCGCAGGCTGACGCTGACCGGATGGCTCGATTCCTCCCAATGGACGATGGTCGGCCCGTGGTTGCCCCACACGGCGATGCCGGCGGTCTGGTCGATCTCGTCGCGCAGCCGGGACAGGATGGGCCGCGCCTTGCGCACCGGATCGAGCCGGTTAAGCCCGGCCAGCCCCAGTTGCAGCGCGAACGGTCCGAGGTCGTAGCGCTGGCTCACGGCGTCCTGCGCCACCGCGCCAAGCCGCTGGAAGCTGACCAGGTAGCGATGGGCCTTGGCCGGGCTCATGTCGGCGGCGGCGGCCAGGTCGCGCAGCATCATGGCGCGCGGCGAGGCGGCCAGCGCCTGCAGCAGCCGGAATCCCACCTCGATGGACTGGATGCCGGCGCGCTTGCTGTCGTCGCGCGCATCGTCGTCGCGGGAATCGTCGTCGTCCACAGCGGTCATGCGTGAGTCGGGTATCTGGAATGTGATGCGGCCATTCTATACAAGGCCGCTGCGGCCCCGGCGCGCCCGTGGGCCGGCCAGGGCGGCTCCGGTAGACTACCGCCCATTCCATCCTGCCTACGTTCGATTTCGCATGAAACTCGCCACCCTGAAGGACGGTTCGCGCGACGGCCAGCTCGTCGTCGTCTCGCGCGACCTGAAGACCGCGCACTTTGCCACCGACATCGCCGGCAAGCTCCAGACGGTGCTGGATGACTGGCATTTCTATTCGCCGCAGCTCCAGGACTTGTCCGACGCGCTCAACGCCGGGCGCGCGCGGCATCCGTTCCCGTTCCAGCCCAGGGACTGCATGGCGCCGCTGCCGCGCGCGTACCAGTGGGCCGACGGCTCGGCCTACGTGAACCACGTGGAACTGGTGCGCCGCGCGCGCGGCGCCGAAATGCCGCCCGAGTTCTGGACCGATCCGCTGATGTACCAGGGCGGCTCGGACGACTTCATCGGCCCGCAGGACGACATCGTCTGCCCCAGCGAGGCGTTCGGCATCGACTTCGAGGCCGAGGTGGCCGTGATAACGGGCGACGTGCGCATGGGCGCCACGCCCGAGCAGGCGGGCGAGGCCATCCGGCTCGTGCTGCTGGCCAACGACGTGTCGCTGCGCAACCTGATTCCGGCCGAGCTGGGCAAGGGCTTTGGCTTCTTCCAGAGCAAGCCGGCCACGGCGTTCTCGCCGGTGGCGGTCACGCCCGACGAACTGGGCGACGCCTGGCGCGAGCGCAAGGTGCACCGGCCGATGGTCGTGCACTGGAACAGCCGCAAGGTGGGCCAGCCCGACTGCGGCACCGACATGGTGTTCGACTTCGGCCAGCTGATCGCCCACATCTGCAAGACGCGCAACGTGCGCGCGGGCAGCGTGGTGGGATCGGGCACGATCTCGAACGTCGACCGCAGCAAGGGGTACTGCTGCATCGCCGAGAAGCGCATGCTGGAGACCATCGACGGCGGCAAGCCCGAGACCGAGTTCATGAAGTTTGGCGACGCGGTGCGCATCGAGATGTTCGACGCCGACGGCAAGTCGATCTTCGGCGCGATCGACCAGGTGGTGGCGCCGCGCTGACCGCCCCGTCCGGGCCCCTCACCGGTGCCTGACACACTGGGCGAAACCCGGCTTGCGGCGCGCCATGGCCTTGGGCCTATAATTCCCCGACCACGCGGTCGGGGAATTTTTTTGCCCGCCGTCCGCGCCTCTTTCGCCCCCCAATGGAAGCCGCCCATGACGACCGATGCCAACACGCTGTCCCCCCGCCTGGCCCGCTACCAGGCCCTCACGCTGCGCCGCCACGGCCCGGTGCTCGAAGTGATCATGGGCGCGGCGCAGTCGGCCAACCGGAAGCTGGCCACGGCCGACGCCAATATGCACCGCGAACTGGCCGAGATCTGGCGCGACGTGTCCGCCGATCCCGACATCCGCGTGGCGCTGATCCGCGGCGAGGGCAAGGGTTTCTCGGCCGGCGGCGACCTGGCGCTGGTCGAGGACATGGCCAACGACTTCGAGACCCGCACCCGCGTCTGGCACGAGGCGCGCGACCTCGTCTACAACGTCATCAACTGCGACAAGCCGATCGTGTCGGCCATGCACGGCCCGGCCGTGGGCGCCGGGCTGGTGGCGGGGCTGCTGGCCGACATCTCGATCGCGGCCCGCACCGCGCGCATCGTCGACGGCCATACGCGGCTGGGCGTGGCGGCCGGCGACCATGCCGCCATCGTGTGGCCGCTGCTGTGCGGAATGGCCAAGGCCAAGTACTATCTGATGCTGTGCGAGTCGGTCAGCGGCGAGGAAGCCGAGCGGATCGGCCTGGTATCGCTGGCGGTGGAAGAGGACGAACTGGTGGCCAAGGCATTCGAGGTGGCCAACCGGCTCGCGGCGGGGTCCCAGACCGCCATCCGCTGGACCAAGTACGCGCTGAACAACTGGCTGCGCATGGCCGGCCCGGCGTTCGATACCTCGCTGGCGCTTGAATTCATGGGCTTTTCCGGCCCCGACGTGCACGAAGGCATGGCGAGCCTGCGCCAGAAGCGGCCGCCCGAATTCCAGTAACCGGCCGCCCGCACCGCATGGGCGGCCCCCACGACAGGGAGTGCCGCACCATGTTTGGACAGATTCCCGATTTCGGCAACGGCTTCGAATTCCTGCGCAAGCTCTGGGCCACGGGCAGCGGCATGCCCGGCGGCCTGATGCCGGGGCTCAGCGCCATGACGCCGCCGATGGACCTCGACGAGGTGGACAAGCGCATCCACGACCTCAAGGCCGTGGAAAGCTGGCTGCAGCTCAACACCAACCTGCTGCGCACGACGATCCAGGGCCTGGAGGTGCAGCGCGCCACGCTGGTGGCGCTGCAGACGTTTGGCAACGCGCTGTCGCCCGAGGCCATGCAGAGCGCGATGGAGAACGTCGCCCGCGCCGCCAACGCGCCGAGCGCGCATCCGCCCCAGCATCCGCACCCGTTCGGCACCGGCCAGACCGTCTCCCAAGAGCAGGCCGACGCCGAGAACGACGAGCCCGAGGACGACGAACCGGCCGACGACGGCCCCGCACCGTCCGACATGGCGGGCGACGCGGCCCAGGCCGGCGGCGCCGCGCCGATGCCGCCCAATGCGTCGCTCTGGTGGGACCTGCTCCAGCGCCAGTTCACGCAGATCGCCAGCAGCGCGGCGGCGGCCAGTGCGGCAGCGGCCAGCACCGCGCCGTTCGGCGGCATGGCTGGCTTCGGCGTCCCCGGCGCCGCGGGCGCGGAAGGCGTGGAGCCCGGCGTCAAGGGCGATCCGCCAGCCCGGCGCAAGCCCGCCGACGGCAAGGCCGCGCCCAAGTCCGCACCGGCCGCGAAGGCCAAGGCCACCAAGGGAACGGCCCCCAAGCGCACCGCCAAGGGCCCTAAGGCCGGCGCCAAGCGCGCATCGACGGGGGCTCGCCGCACCAGGGCGGCCACCCCGGACGCCCCGCCCGTGCCCGGTTCGCCCGAGGACAACTTCGAGTGACGCCGGAAACCAAGCCCACGGCACAGGCCGTTTCCGGAGTGTCGTAGTTCCGCCACTTTTGGCACCGCCGGGCGCACCGGCGGCCCCGCATCCATCGTCTAAGGGCTAAAACGGAGTAGAGAAAACATTCGAGAATGATTCCTGTCTGGTAGAATCCGCCCGTAATTTCAAAGGCTTAGCATGCTCTACCCCGAACTGTTCAAATCACTGGAAGCGGTCCGCTGGCACATGGACAAGGACATCCCCTGGGATACGTTCGACGCCAGCCTGCTTACCGACGACCAGGCGAAGACCATCCGCATGAATGCGATCACCGAATGGTCGGCCCTGCCCGCCACGGAGATGTTCCTGCGCGACAACCGCCACGATTCCGACTTTTCGGCGTTCATGAGCATCTGGTTCTTCGAGGAACAGAAGCATTCGCTGGTGCTGATGGAGTACCTGCGCCGCTTCCGCCCGGACCTGGTGCCGACCGAGGAAGAACTGCATGCCGTGCGCTTCGAGTTCGACCCCGCCCCGCCGCTGGAAACGCTGATGCTGCACTTCTGCGGCGAGATCCGCCTGAACCACTGGTACCGCCGCGCCGCCGAATGGCATTCGGAACCGGTCATCAAGCATATCTACCGCACGCTGTCGCAGGACGAGGCCCGCCACGGTGGCGCCTACCTGCGCTACATGAAGAAGTACCTGGCCCAGTTTGGCGACAGCGCGCGCTCGGCATTTGCCAAGATCGGCGTGCTGATGGCGTCGGCTCGCCGCACGGAAAAGCCGCTGCACCCGACCAACCTGCACGTGAACAAGGCCCTGTTCCCCAACGACACGGTGCAGTCGCGCCTGCCGGACCCGGACTGGCTGGAGCACTGGCTCGACGAGCAGATCCGCTTCGACGAAGTGTGGGAGAAGAAGGTGATCGAGCGGATCCTGCACAATATGTCGCTGCTGTTCGAGCGCACGTTCGAATCGGTGCAGGACCTGAACCGCTACCGCAAGGAACTGAACGCCAACCTGCAGGCCGCCCAGGCCTGACCCGGCCCCGCGGCGCGCGCCGCCGCAAGGACAAGACCCCATCGGATCGCTACGATGGGGTTTTTCATTGGGGCGCGCCGTGCCGGCCGCCCCGCATACCCTCCGCCCGGACCGATCCATGAACGCACCCGCCTACGAATCCAAGCTGGTTCCCGCCGACGACACCGCCGCGCTGCACGCCGCCGTGGCCGCCCTGCCGCGCCCGCTGGTCTTTACCAACGGCGTGTTCGACATCCTCCATCGCGGCCACGCCACCTACCTGGCCCAGGCCCGGGACATGGGCGCCGCGCTGGTGGTGGGCGTCAACAGCGACGCGTCGGTGCGGATGCTGGGCAAGGGCGACGACCGCCCGCTGAACCAGGAGGCCGACCGCATGGCCCTGCTGGCCGCGCTGGCGTCGGTAGACCTCGTGGCGATGTTCCGCGAGCAAACCCCGGTGGAACTGATTCGCCTGGTGCGGCCGGACATCTACGTGAAGGGCGGCGACTACGATATCGACACGCTGGAAGAAACGCGGCTGGTGCGCAGCTGGGGCGGCCAGGCATACGCCATCCCGTTCCTGCACGACCGCTCGACCACCAAGCTGCTGACGAAGGTACGCGGGCAGGGGTGAGGGGGGAGGTTGGCTGACCAGTACAGGCTCCCCTCTCCCGCTTGCGGGAGAGGGGTTGGGGGAGAGGGCCAGCGGGTCCATTGCCGACGGGTCGCGATTTGAATCTCAACGCCCTCTCCCCCAGCCCCTCTCCCAAAGGGAGAGGGGAGCAAAACCAGCGCAGGTTGAAGCGCCAGTCCCTCGTCCTACCCCGCCACCCCCGTCCCCCGTCCTTCGCTCGCCTGCGTCAATCCCTTGCACGACTGCAGTACCTCGGCGCCGTAGCGCTGGCGGACTTCGTCCATGCGGGCGCGTACCGCGTCGTCGGCGTGGGTCACGCGCAGCCATTGGCGCGAGATGGCGCGCGGGGCGTCGCTGACCTGGGCGGTGCGCACGCCCTGAGCGCGCAGGGTGTCCAGGAAGCGGTCGGCGCGTTCGCGCTCGCGGAACAGGCCCAGCGACACCGTGTACGACTCCGGCTCCGTGGCGCTGACCACCGAGACGTCGGTCACCTTGCGGCGGCGCAGTTCGGCCAGCTTGCGCTCGGCGCTTTCGCGCGTCGGCTGCGCGGGCAGATGGACCCACCAGCGCACCTGCTCGCTGCGTTCGAACTGGTCCAGCGGCAGCGGCGTCCCGGCGGCGATGGCGGCAAGGTCCTGCCTGGCACGCTCCACGTTCTGCGCCGTGAAGCCGCCCATTTCCATGCAGCTATCGGCCGGTGCGGCGGCCAGCGTCAGGTTGCCCGGCGCCGCGCTGCGCGGGGCGCCCGGTGCCGAGGCATCGCCCGGCGGCAGTAGCTGCATGCGCTCGCCGCGCACCTGCTGCTCCACGCGCTGCGGCTCACGCGGGCTTTCCAGCAGGCCGCCCAGCGGCTGCGGGCCGAAGACGCCCAGCAACGCGGCCAGCAGCAGCACATTGGCGAGCAGCAGGATCAGCAACAGGAGGGTCGGGCCGCGCCGGGACATGGAGTCGGAAGTGTCTGGTGGATGGTCGGCGCTTCGGTCGCGGAATCTTTGCAATCTGGCGCGATGGCGGGCCGGCGCGGCGTGCGCTCAGCCCGGCGCCGCCATCGCGTGCAACCCAAGCAGCACGAGATTATCGTGCATCTCGCACGGCATCGCGAGTGCGCCGGCCACGGCGTGGCGCGCCCCGCCCGACAGCAGGCAGCGCACCGGCCCGCGCTCGGCCAGCGTACGCCAGGTTCGCTCGATGGCGCCGGCCTGGGCGGCCAGGCAACCCGCCGCGATGGCGTCGTGGGTGTTGTCCGCGCCCAACGCCCGCACCGCGCGGGCGGCGCCGCTGCCGGTTTCCAGCACGTCCAGTTCGGGCAGTTGCGCCGTGTTGCGCGCCAGCGTGCCGAGCATCAGTTGCAGGCCGGGCAGGATCAGCCCGCCCTCGAACCGGCCGCCGTCCGCCGTGGCGGTCACGATGTCGAGCGTCGTGGCAGTACCGGCGGTGACGACCAGCAGCGTCTGGCCGGGCAGCCAGCGATGCGCGCCGATGCTGCCGACCCAGCGGTCGACGCCAAGCTGCGTCGGCTCCCGATAGCCGTTCACCAGGTCGCCATGCCGCGCGGCGGTGCGCACCCATTGCGGCGCGACGTGGCTGCCGAACGTGTCGGCCAGCAGCGCATCGACCTGTCCGGCCAGCGTTGGCCCGGCGACATTGGCGATCCACACCGCGGGTGCGCCCCGGCTGGCCAGCCCCTGCCACGTCGCGCGCAAGGCGGCGCGCTCGGCGGGCACCGCGTGCGACGCCGCGCCGGCGTGCTGCCACGGCGTTGGCAGGCCGCCGGGGGCCGCGGGCTGGGCAGGAGCCGGCGCCCCGTCGCACCATGCCCACTTGAGCCGCGTGTTGCCGATGTCGATCAGCAGGAGGCTCATGCGCGCTCCCCGTCGGCCGCCGGCAGCGCTCCGCGCAGCGACAGCTCGCCGCTGGCAATGCGCTGCAAACCCTCCGGCGTTTCCAGCAGCAGGTGGCCGTCGCCGTCCACGCCGCGCGCCAGCCCTTCGGCCAGCACCTGCCCGTCGTGCAGCAGCCGTACCGGTTCGTCGCGGAACGCATCGCGCGCCGACCATGCGGCGGCCAGCGGCGCGAAGCCCTGGGCCAGGAACGTGGTGCGCAGCGCCGCCAGCCGCGCCAGCACGGCGGCCAGGATGCGCGTGGGGTCGCGCTGGGCGTCGAACGCCGTCATGGCCTCTGCCACGCCGGCCAGCTCGCGGCCGAGCACCGCTTCCATATGCGTGTCGCGCACCAGGTTGAGCCCGATGCCGATGACCGCCCAGATGCGCTGCGGGCCCGCCGGCACCGATTCGATCAGGATGCCGGCCAGCTTGCGCCCGTCGATCTGCAGGTCGTTGGGCCATTTCAGGCCCACCCGGGCGCCGCACGCGGCGTCGCAGTCTTCCAGCGCCTGGGCCACGGCCAGTCCGACGCCCAGGCTCAGCCCGCTCAGGCGCGCCGGCGGCAGCGCCAGCGGCATGGCCACCGAGAACGTCAGCCCCGCCTGCCCCTGCCAGGGCCGGCCCTGGCGGCCGCGTCCCGCCGTCTGGCGGTAGGCCACGCGCACCTGCACGGCGTCGTCGTGCCATGGGGCGGCGCGGCAGGCGCGCGTCAGGTCGGCATTGGTCGAGCCGGTTTCCTCCACCACCTCTACCTGCCACGCCCGGGCCGGGCCGCCGTCCAGCGCCTGGCGCAGCGGGCCGGCGTGGATGCGCCAGGCTGGCAGGGCGCCGGCGTCGATGGCGCGCGCGTCGGAAGCGGGATGGGAAAAATCGGACATGGGGCAGCAGGAAGGGGATGGGGCCGGCCGACGGCGCCGGGTCTGCCGGAATTGTAGCCGCCGCCGTGTCGGCGGACGTCTGATCGCGCCCGCGCGGCGGGTAGCATAGAATCGAGACTCAGCCATCACATCGCCCGCCATTTGGACCGCCTGCCGACGCCCGCCATCGATATCTCGCGCCAGGACGGCGCCTGCAGCGTCGAGCTGCAAGGCGACTGGACTGCCCTCGCGCTCGCCGGCTGCCGCGAGGCCCGCGGCCTGCGCGCCCAGCTTCACAAGCTGGCCGAGGCGCCCGAAGGCGCGCGCTGGTCGCTGGCCGGCGTCACGCGGCTGGACCACATCGGCGCGCAACTGATCTGGCAGGCCTGGAACGGCAAGATGCCCGAGCACGTGGAAATCAACGACGGCCAGCGCCGCGTGTTCGACCGCATCGCCGGGCTGCGCCCCGAGGGCTGGCGCAAGACGATGGTCGACCGTTTCAATCCGGTGGTCATCCTGGGCGCGAGCCTGCTGTCGTTCTTCGCCCAGCTTGCCAACGGCATCACGATGCTGGGCCAGCTTGCCTTCGACCTGCTGCGCTTCCTGCGCGCGCCGCAGCGCGGGCCGTGGCGCGAGATTTCCGCGAATATCTACAACGTCGGCTACAAGGCGCTTGGCATCACGGCGCTGGTCGGGTTCCTGATCGGCATCGTGCTGTCGTACCTGTCGGCCAACCAGCTCCGCACGTTCGGCGCCAGCACCTTCATCGTCAACATCCTCGGCATGGCCGTGATCCGCGAGCTGGGGCCCGTGCTGGCCGCGATCCTGATCGCCGGGCGCTCGGGCTCCGCCATCACGGCCCAGATTGGCGTGATGCGCGTGACCGAGGAACTGGACGCGATGAGCGTGATGGGCATCTCGCACGGCTACCGGCTGATCATGCCGCGCGTGATCGCGCTGGCGATCTCGATGCCGCTGCTGGTGGCTTGGACCGACGTGATGGCGCTGGCCGGCGGCATGGTGGCCGCGCGCTATCAGCTCGACATCAGCTACGCGTTCTTCCTGCGCCAGTTGCCGGACGCGGTGCCGGTGGCCAACCTCTGGCTCGGGCTGGGCAAGGGCGTGGCGTTCGGCATGCTGATCGCGCTGACGGCCTGCCACTTCGGGCTGCGCATCAAGCCCAACACCCAGAGCCTGGGCCAGGGCACCACGGCATCGGTGGTGACGTCGATCACCGTGGTGATCCTGGCCGATGCCATCTTCGCCATCCTCTTCAAGAACGTCGGCCTATGACCATGATCGACCATCCGGCCGTCGGACGCGACACGCCGCGCGAGGCCATCATCGAGGTACGCAACCTGGTGAAGCGCTATGGCGACAACGTGGTGCACGACGGGCTGGACCTGGACGTGTACCGGGGCGAGGTGCTGTCCATCGTCGGCGGCTCCGGCACGGGCAAGACCGTGCTGCTGCGCCAGATCGTGGGGCTGGAGCGGCCGACATCGGGCACGATCAAGGTCTTCGGCGAGAACCCGGCGAGCCTCAGCGCCGCGCAGTTGCAGACGCTGCGCAACCGCTGGGGGCTGCAGTTCCAGCGCGGCGCGCTGTTTTCGGCGCTGTCGGTGATCGACAACATCGCGCTGCCGCTGCGCGAGCTGCGCGCGCTGCCGGACAACCTGATCTGCCAGGCGTCGCTGCTGAAGCTGCAGTTGGTGGGGCTGTCCGCGAAGGACGCCGACAAGATGCCCGCCGACCTGTCCGGCGGCATGATCAAGCGCGTGGCGCTGGCGCGCGCGCTGGCGCTGGAACCGGAGCTGGTCTTCCTGGACGAACCCACGGCGGGGCTGGACCCGATGGCGTCGGACGACTACGTCGCGCTGATCCAAGAACTGCGGCGCGAGTTGGGCCTGACCGTGGTGATGATCACGCACGACCTGGACACGCTCGTGGCGCTGTCAGACCGCGTGGCCGTGCTGGCCGACCGCAAGGTACTGGCCGCCGCGCCGATTGCCGAGGTGGTGCAGGTGGACCACCCATTCATTCGCGAATACTTCCTGGGCGAACGCGCCCAGCGCGCGCTGCAGGCGCTGCCGGCCCTTCGCGGCCCGGACGGCGGCGCGCAAACCGGAGAAGCCTGATGGAAAACAAGTCAAACGCCTTCCTGGCCGGCGTGTTCACCATCGGACTGGCGGTCCTGGTGCTGTTCTCGCTGTTCTGGTTCAGCAGTGACCATGCCGTGCGCGTGCCGTACGACCTGATCACGCGCTCCACGGTGAACGGGCTGGGGCCGCAGGCCGATGTGAAATACCGGGGCCTGGACGTCGGCAAGGTGGTGTCGATCAAGTTCGACCCGCAGGTGCCGGGCCAGATCATCGTCCGCATCAACGTGAACCAGGACACCCCGATCACCCGCACCACCTACGCCACGCTGGGCTTCCAGGGCGTGACCGGCATCGCCTACGTGCAACTGGACGACACCGCGCGCGAGGAAGGCGCCAACACCAGTTCTCCGCCGCTGCGGACGTCGGCGCGCGAGCCGGCGCGCATCGTCATGCGGCCGGGCTTCTTCGAGGAACTGGAAAAACGTGGCGATTCGCTGCTGACGCAGACCGAGACGCTGATGGCATCGCTCAACGAGATGTTCCAGACCACCAACCGCGACGAGCTGATGGCGGCGATCAAGTCGGTGCACCAGACCGCCGAGGACTATTCGCAACTGGCCAAGACGCTGCAGCCGGCCGCCGCCCGCCTGCCGCAGGCCGTGGAGAACCTCAACGCCACGCTGGCTTCCACGCGGCGGCTGGCCGACGACCTGGCCAATCCGAACGGCACGGTCATGAGCACCGTGAACCGCGTGGGCGTGAACATGCAGGCCGCCGCCGATTCGGTGCAGCAGGCGGCCGGCATCTTCACGCAGGAGACCCTGCCGCAGATCAACGGCCTGGCCCGCGACGCCCGCCAGACCGCGCGCAGCATCGACCGCGCGGCCGGCACGTTCAACGACCAGCCCACCAGCGTGCTGTTCGGCGGGCCGTCGCCGACGCCGGGACCGGGCGAGCCCGGCTTCCAGTCGCCATGATCCACGCCGCCCTGCCCCCTCACGCCATGCGCCAGAACCTTCGACGGGAATCCTCCATGAGAACCGCTTCCGCCCTTGCCACACTGGCCCTGCTGCTCGTCCTGTCCGGCTGCAGCGTGCTGTCGCCGTCCAAGCCGAGCACCACTTTCGATCTGGGCCCGCTGGCCGCTGCGCCGTCCCAGCCGCCAGCACGGCTGCCCAAGCTGCGCGTGGCGCAGACCGACGGCCCGACGTGGATGGACGGGCGCGGCATCTACTACCGGCTCCAGTACACGCAGGCGCAGCGGCTGCAATCGTATTCGACGCAGCGCTGGGTCGACGCGCCGACGCGGCTGTTCGACGACCGCCTGCGCGACGCGGTGTCGTCGCGCGGCGAACTGACGTGGTATGGCGACACCAGCGTGCCGGCCATCAAGGTGGACCTGCTTGGCTTCGAACAGGTCTTCGATTCCGCCACCAGCAGCCGCGGCGTGGTGCGCGCCCGGGCCACCGTGTTCCATCGGGGGCTGATCGGCCAGAAGACGTTCGTGGCCGAGCAGCCGGCGCCCAGCGCGGACGGCGCGGGCGGGGTCAAGGCGCTGTCGGCCGGCAGCGACGCGGTGATCGCGGCAATCCTGGACTGGGCCGCCACGCTGCCGCTGGAGGCCGCCGCCGCGGGCGGCCCGGCCCAGCTTCCGCGCGAGAATCCGCCCGGCCGCGACACGGTGCCGCTGTCGCCGGACGCCACGCCCAAGCCCAACCCGCCGCGCCAGTGAGGCGCGGAGCGCCTATAGTGCGACTGAGGTCACAAGGTTTCCCGTAGTCATGACCACGGTCAATCCACCCCCGCCTGCCCCGCCGCAGACTCCGGTACAGCCCGAACTGGACGGCTGGCTGCCCCGCCATTCGCCGCTGGCGCGCGTGGGGCTGGTCTGCTTCACGCTGCTGGTGGCCTACGCCAGCCTCTATCCGTTCTCCGGATGGGTCAACAACGGCATCTCGCCGTTCGCGTTCCTGACCGCGCCCAAGCCGCGCTACATCACCGATTTCGACCTGCTGACCAACGTCATCGGCTATTGCCCGTTCGGTGCGCTGGTGGTGCTGTCGCTGCATCCGCGCGTATCCGGCGCGCGCGCGACGCTGATCGCGCTGATCGCCGGCGCGCTGCTGTCGTCGGTCATGGAGGCGCTGCAGACGTGGCTGCCCACGCGCATCCCTTCGAACATCGACCTGATCACCAACGCGCTGGGCGCCATGCTGGGCGCCGCCGTGGTGGCACCGTTCACCGGCGCACTGATCGACCGGGGCACGCTGACGCGGCTGCGGCTGGCGTGGTTCGAGCCCCACGCCAGCTTTGCCATCGTGCTGATCGTGCTGTGGCCGTTCGCGCAGATCTTTCCGCAGGAGCACCTGTTCGGCATGGGCGGCATCGTCCGCGAATGGCTGACCGATCCCGATTCCTGGCCGATGGCGTGGGTGCAGGCGTACTTTCCGGCGCTGGTGGCGTGGCAGGACAGCATCAACCTGCGGCCCGACGACCTGCAGAACCAGTTGCTGCTGGAAACGCTGGTGACGGCGTCGAGCTGGATCGGCACGGGCCTGTTCGCGTCCGTGGCAATGCGCCGCTCGGCGCCGATGCTGCGCATCCTGGCCGGCCTGCTGGCCGCCGCGCTGATCATCAAGGCATGCGTGGCCGAGCTCCAGTTCCCCGACGACAACGCATTCAACTGGCTCTCCGAAGGCGGACGCTTTGCGCTGCTGACCAGTTCGCTGGTGCTGGTCCTGCTGCTGCGCGTGCCCCGCTGGCTGCGCGCCGTACTGGCCGTGGTGGCGCTGGTCGGCCTGGTCGCGCTGACCAACATCCTGCCGCCGAACCCGTACGCGTGGATCTCCGAGCAGGGCTGGCGCATGGGCCGCTTCGTGCACTTCAACAGCCTCGCCCAATGGCTGGGCTGGCTATGGCCGTTCCTGGCGTTCTTCTACGTGGTCTGGCGCTTCGAGCAAATCACGCTGCGCCGCCGCCTGCAGAAACGCGCCCAGCGCCGCGCAACGGCAAGAGCCGTGGCGGCGGCGACCGAGGGACGGCGGGAGAGCAATCGACCGCAGTCCTGACCAGTCGCACGGTCACACCGCACCCGGCCGCAGCCGGATCGAATCGACGAGCCGGTCCCAGAGTTGGAGCGCTTCCGCGTCGTCGGCAAAGGAGGCTTCGTTGGTGGTGTAGTCGCTCTCCGTCACGTTCATGGAGACGTTGATGTGGGGGTCGCCCAGCTCGTACGCCTTACCCGGCGACTCCCACTTGAAGGCGTAATGTCGCTTGCCAGCTTCGGTCCCCGCCACCAGGATTTCGTGACCCACAATCGGCCCCACATCACGCGCTTGGTTGCGCAACTGATGCATGCCGGCGAAGGATCGCAGCAGGCTCGGCAGTATCCCGCCTGCCCGCTCTCGCAGCCCCGGGCGATCCACGCTTCGTGCGTAGGTGGCGATGCGGAGGGCGACATCGGGCTTTCTGGCTAGGCGGATGGCCAGGGTCCAGCTTTCGTGGTTGAAGGCAGTCCGCGCCAGCAGCACGTTGCGTGCGACGAATCCCGCTTCCTGCGGGAGCGTGCGATCTTCGATCAAACGCCAACTCTGGCTTAGCGCGTCACGCGTTTGCCGCGCAACGTCCATTCGATCGTCGGTAACTTCCCCGGAGTACAGGATGGTCTGGTTACCGACTCGAAAGTAGGTATCGAAGAGGTACATGTACTGACTGAATGGCTTGGGCCAAGAAACCACGGTCACGGCTCGATTTGCGTGATGGATGCGTCGAACAAAGAGATTGCCGTGCTTATCGTGCTTTGCTGATCTCAGCACCTGCTCACGCTCATTCACCATCTCGTCGAATTGTGCATCGGTCCGAACGTCATCGGCGAGGTTTATGGCCACGCCGTTGTACAGCCACTGAGGGATGACGGTAGCGGTGCCGGGCACATCCACCAGATGACGGCCGATTGCCATGGTCTTCCAGACCTGCATCATCACTCCCTCGGCCCCACCGCACCCGGCCGCAGCCGGATCGAATCGACGAGCCGGTCCCAAAGCTCCAGCGCTTCCGCGTCGTCGGCAAAGGAAGTTTCGTTGGTGGTGTAGTCGCTCTCCGTCACGTTCATCGACACATTGATGTGGGGGTCGCCCAGCTTGTAGGCCTTCCCGGGCGCTTCCCATTTGAAGGCGTAATGCCGCTTGCCGGCTTCGGTGCCGGCAACGAGAATCTCATCGGCTGCGATCGGCCCCACATCGCGCGCATGATTCCGCAACTGATGCATGCCGGCGATCGAACCCAGCAAGCTGGCGAGCAGTCCGCCCGATCGCTCGCGCAAGCCTGGGCGGTCCACGCTTCGTGCGTAGGTGGCGATGCGGAGGGCGACGTCGGGCTTTCCGGCAAGGCGGATAGCTAGGGTCCAGCTTTCGTGGTTGAAGGCGGTGTTCTCCAATATGGTGTTTCTAGCCACGAAGCCAGGTCGCTCGGGAATTGTCCCCGGAACGATCTCCCTCCAGCTCTGGCTCAGTTCATCGCAAACTGCGATGGCACTGTCGCGTAGATCGACGGTCACCTCGCCGGAGTAAATGACAGTCTGACCACCTGCCCGGTAGAACGTATCAAAGAGATAAACGTACTTGCTGAATGGCTCACGCCACGAAACAAGGGTTACGCCACGATTTGCGTGCTGAACGCGTTGCACAAACAGCGTGCCATGCTTGTTGTGCTTTGAAGCTCGAAGTACCCGTTCGCGGTCGTCGACCATCTTGTCGTACTCAGCGTCAGTCCTGATCTCGTCCGCCAACTCGATCTGCACCTCGTTGTGTCGCCACTGCGGGATAACTTTGGCAGTGCCCGGCACATCGACCAAGTGGCGGCCAATGGCGAGAGTTTTCCAGTCCCACTTCATTTTGAAGGCTCCTCATTCAACGGGTACCAATTTGCTTGCTGAGAAATCTTGATGATCGCGTAGAGCGTCGCGAAAAGCGCGCGCTCGTCGTTGTAGCTGTCTTGATGGTCATAGCCGAAGCTCGCATTGCGCGTTCCTGAGCTTCCATGGCCGTGCGCGAACGACATGAGGACGCCGGGTTGCCCGGTGGGTGCAGCAGCAGATTCGACTGGCACAGTTCCGTCGCCCGGCGACTGTGGTGCGGCGATGTGCATCCAGATGCCGTCGGTGGTGCGGAGTTTTCCATTCCCGTCGTCGACCGCAATGCTCACGCTATCTGGGTCCAATACACCGTGGTCGCGCGCCTCCCAGACGACCTCGCCCCATGCGCACCTGTCGTTAGGTGCCATCAGCCCGGTTCCAAACAGCCCACCTTTGTCGAGTTTGCTATCCCGCCGCCCTTGCGCGCCATAGTGAACGTAAGTGTGTTTCATGTAGCCACGCTCTATTGCTGCGTGGAACTGTTTGACTTTCTCAATGCGCTCGGACAGTTTCAGTCGGTGCGCCCCTCGCTCGGGTAGGGACGTCGCAACTGGAGATGCGCTGTCACCTTTTTGCTTCTTACCCAACGACAACATCCCCTCGTTATGCTCGGGCACCAGCCCATACCAAGCCGACGTCTGATAGATCTCCGAGTACGGGTCACCGTGCTGGGGCAGCGCCAGCACCGGCGGATGTTGGGCTCCCTGCCCTACCTTTCGCTCTCGCACGAAGAGCCATGGCTTTCCGTCGTTGTAGTCGGCTGTCGGCAGCAGTTCCAGCGCGCCGGGTGATTGCGCGGATACGGCCGTCACCTCTGCCGCGTTGCTGCCCAGGATGATCTGTTCCTTGCCTTCGAAGCCGGCCCGCATTCGCTTGTACGCGGCCGGTGCGCCGGTTGCCGGCTGTACGCCGTGCGAGACGCCCAGTACCTTGTCGCAGCCGTGGATTTCGGTCAGGGCGCGGCTCACCAGGCCGCCCATCGAGTGCGTGACGATGATCACCTTCTCCGCCACCACGCGTGATGGCCGCCTGCGGACCATCGTCGCTTCGTCCTTGCCCTTGCCGTCGGGGGTGCCGGTGACCCGGATCGTGCGGCCCTGGTTGTAGAACGGGAGCATCTGGTTCTCGATGAAGTCCTTGATCTGCTGGCCCGAATCGCGATTGCTCTGGATCCAGTTGTAGCCACCGGCCCAGACGTCGAACTTGTACCGCGCCGCGTGCAGGATTTCCTCGCGCGTCAGCGGCTCGCCGGTCTCGCTGCCCCAGTCGGTGGGCGATTCCGCGCCGGTCTCGTGGGCCCATTCCTTGAAGTCCACCTCGTTGCGCTCGAAGTCGTACAAGGCCAGGTTGTTCAGGTAGAACTCCAGGTTGGCCATGAACGGGTGGTAGCTGGACCGCATCAGCGCGCCCCAGCCGCGCGCCTTGAGTACGTTCTTTGGCAGGCCGCTCCTGCCGGCGTCGATGGGGCCGCTGGGGTCCACCTCCACCCGGTCCATGGCCAGGGTGTCCGCCCGTTCCTCGGCTGACGTGAAGGCGTAGACGATCAACTGCAGGAAGGCGTTCGGCAGTCCCACGAGGTCGGTGTTGGGCGGGCGCCAGGCCTTGCTGCCGTCGGTCTTGTTGCGCAGGTTGGTGCCCATGATGCCGGGCAGGAACAGCACGGGGATGATGCATGGCTTGAGGAGGACGATCTTCTCGATGTTCTCCTCGACGGGGCTCATCGTCGAGACGGTGTACGGCTGGCCGTCGTCGTCGATGAGCGTGGGCGGGATGACGATCCTCGGCGGGTTCATATCGCGCCCCGCACCGGACGGCCAGCATGGTGGCTGGCTGACTGAAAGCGCATTGACCTGCGGCGTCTCCCGACTTTCCACATGTTGCACGGCTCCATTCGACGTGGCATGCCCGACGCATGCACATGGCGCCTCACACTACGTGAGCCGATACGGACCAGCTTTGGCTTAGGTCAAGGACGACTTGCCGACGCGGAGCCCTCGCGCGGGCAGCGGAACCACAAGGCGAACAGCCCTTCGGCCATGCAGGCGGAAGGGCTTCGGAAAAGGCCTAGGGAGAGTCAGTGCCTAATGCAGCTGCCCGCCCTGCTCGCGGATATCGGTCTCGGTCGACAGCGTCGTTGCCACCGCCACGCGCAGGCCGGCGATCAGCGTGTCCAGGGCCAGGCTCGGTGCGCCGGGATGGCGGGCGGCCTGCTCAGGCAGGTAGGGGATATGGATGAAGCCGCCGCGCACGCCGCTCAGGCCGCGCTGGGCCAGCGTGTGCATCAGGCCGTAGAACACGTGGTTGCAGACGAACGTGCCGGCCGTCTGCGACACCATGGCCGGCACGCCGGCCGCGCGCAGGTCGCGGACTATGGCCTTGATGGGCAGCGTGGAGAAGTAGGCGGCGGGGCCGTCGGGGGCGATGGCGTGGTCCACGGGTTGCGCGCCCGCGTTGTCGGCGATGCGCGCGTCGTCCACGTTGATGCCGACCCGCTCGATCGACAGTTCCGTGCGGCCCCCCGCCTGGCCCACGGCGATCACCACGTCCGGTTGCAGCGACGCCACCAGCCCGGCCATCGCGTCGATGGCCTTGCCGAACACGCACGGCAACTGCCGCGCCACCACCACGGCGTCGCCGATGCGCGCGCCGTCCAGCGCCCGCACCGCTTCCCATGACGGATTGATCGGCTCCTGCTCGAACGGCTCGAAGCCGGTCAGTAGAACGGTACGGGGCATGGTGGTTTCCTTACATCAGGAAGTAGAGCAGGAAGATGTTGGCCACGAGGATGGCCACCGCCGACGGCACCTGCGCGCGGATCACGGCGTTCTTGTCGTCCAGTTCCAGCAGCGCGGCGGGCACGATGTTGAAGTTGGCCGCCATCGGCGTCATCAGCGTGCCGCAGTAGCCCGAGAACATGCCGATGGCCGCCATCACCGCCGGGTTGGCGCCGAACACGCCCACCAGGATCGGCACGCCCACGCCGCCGGTCATGACCGGGAAGGCCGCGAAGCCGTTGCCCATGATGATCGTGAACAGCGCCATGCCCACGCAGTACACCGCCACGGCCACGAGCTTGAAGTCCATGTTGATGTACGACGTGGTCAGGTGCGCCACGGCCTTGCCCACGCCGGCGTCGGCAAACACCAGGCCCAGCATGGCCAGCATCTGCGGCAGCACCAGCGCCCAGCCCAGCGACTCGATGAGCCGGCGCGACTCGCGCATGCCCTGCGTGACGGTGTCGCGCGTCAGCCAGCAGACCACGAACAGCGACACCAGGCAGCCGATGCCCAGCGACACGAACGTCACGTTCTTGGGATCGAGCAGCGGCAGCCCGGCGATCTTCACGTCCTTGAACAGCACCGTGCCAAGCACCGTGATCAGCGGAATCAGCAGCGCCGGGATGAACAGCCGGTTGCCCAGGCGCCGCGCGCTGGCGCGCCGCTCGGCCTCGGGCAGCGTGCCGTGCTTGCCGATGCCCACGCCGCCAAACCCGGCGATCAGCGCCATCACCACCGCGGCCACGCCGACGATGGCCGGCGGGATCTTGTCGCCGATGAGAAAGATGACCGCGTAGAGCAGCCAGAACAGGCCCGTGGACAGCCGGCGCGGATGCGCCTTGTCCGTGAACGTCATCAGCGCCGTGATCAGCAGGACAAGGCCGGCCAGCCAGTACAGGTATTCGATCGAGACGATCATCGCTCACTCCCCCTTCGCGCCGGCGGTGGCCGGAGTACCGGCGGCCTGCGGGCCACCGAGTTCGCGCTCCAGCCAGCCGTCCAGCCGCTTCAGGCGCACCGCGTGGATCAGGAACGCGCAGATCGCGGTGGGGATGCCCCACACGGCAATGTGCAGCGGTTCCACGTCGATGTTCGACGACAGCAGGAACGTGTGCATCAGCGCGATGGCGCCAAACGCCACGAAGATGTCCTCGCCGAAGAACAGGCCCACGTTGTCGGTGGCGGCGCAGAACGCCAGCACGCGCTGGCGCACCGGCTCGGGCAGATGGCCGAAGCGGTTCTCGGCCGCGCCTTCGGCCATCGGGGCCAGTAGCGGCCGCACCATCTGCGGATGGCCGCCCAGGCTGGTCAGGCCCACCGCGGCGGTCAGCTCGCGCACGGCCAGGTAGACGATCAGCAGCCGGCCCACCGTGGCCGACGCGATGCGCGAAATCCACGCCTGCGCGTGCTCGCGCAGCCCGTGGCGCTCCAGCAGGCCGATCACGGCCAGCGGCAGCAGGATGATCAGCGGCAGGTTGCGCGCCTTGACGAACGCGGTGCCGATCGCCGTGAAGATCTGTTCGAGCGGCATCGACGCGGCCAGCCCCGTGACGATGGCGGCTGCCGCCACCACCATCATGGGATTGAACCGCAGGACAAAGCCAAGGATGATGACACCGACCCCCAGCAGGGGCCAAAGGTTGACAGCCGGTTGCATAGGACTTACCTGAGTGCGGAGTGGAGCAAAGCCAGCGCTGGCGGGGTTGGCCCGTCAGCTGGCCCGGATGGCGATGCCTTCCGCGCCGAGCCGTTCCCGGATGCGGCGTGCAAAGGCAAGCGCGTGGGCGCCGTCGCCGTGCAGACACACGGTTTCGGCGCGAATCGGTACCCAGGTACCGTCGATGGCGCGCACCTGCCGGTCGCGGATCATCGACAGCGTCTGGTTCAGGGCGACGTCCTCGTCGTCGTGCAGCGCGCCCGGCGTGCCACGCCTGACCAGCGTGCCGTCGGGGTTGTAGCCTCGGTCGGCAAAGACCTCTTCCTTCACGCGCAGCCCGGCGTCGCGGGCCATCGTGATCATCTGGCTGTTGGCCAGGCCGAAGAAGACCAGGCTGGCGTCGTAGTCGCGCACGGCGCGGATGATGGCGTCGCACAGCCGGGCATCGCGCACGGCCATGTTGTAGAGCGCCCCGTGCGGCTTCACGTGGGCCAGCCGGCCGCCCTGCGCGCGCACCATGGCGTCGAGCGCGCCGATCTGGTACAGCACGTCGGCGTAGACGGCCTCGGGGTCGCGTTGCATCTCGGTGCGGCCGAAGTTGTCGCGGTCCGGAAAGCTCGGGTGCGCGCCGATGGCCACGTTGTTGTCCAGCGCCCACTTCACGGTCTGCAGCATCGTGGCCGCGTCGCCGGCGTGCCAGCCGCACGCGACGTTGGCGGAACTGATCAGCTTGAGCAGGGCTTCGTCGTTGCCGCAGCCTTCGCCAAGGTCGGCGTTCAGGTCGATTTGCATGGGAACGTTCTCCGGATGGATGGGGGCGGGGGAATTCATGCGACGAACCGCGTGGTGGTGCGGCGGCGCGCGGCAATCTGCATGCCGCCGTCCTGCCAGCGCAGCGCCTGGTCGATCTGGCGCAGGTAGCGGTCCACCTCGGCCTGCGCCGCGGCGGCCTGGTCCAGCGTCACCTGCGCGAACCGCACGGTGGCGCCCAGCGGCACCTGCGCCAGGCGCCACAGGTCGGCGCCAATCACGGTGCCGATCTTCGGGTAGCCGCCCGTGGTCTGCGCGTCGCTCATCAGCGCGATGGGCTGGCCATTCGGCGGCACCTGCATCACGCCCGGCACCACGCCGTGCGACAGCAGGTCCGCAGACCGCTCGGCGCGGCGCGCCAGCGCGGGGCCTTCCAGCCGCAGGCCCATGCGGTTGCTCTGCGGCGTGATGGTCCAGTCAGCCGACCACAGCGCCTGCTGCGACGCGGGCTCGAAATCGGGATACTCGGGGCCGGGCAGCAGCCGGATGGTCAGCGCGTTGCCCTGGCGGTTGACCGGCAGCGCCCAGCCCGGCGCGGCCACGCCGACCCAGTCCTGCGGCGCGGCCAGCCCCGGCCGGCCGGCGGGCAGGCGGTCGCCCTCCTTGAGCACGCGGCCTTCAAAGCCGCCGTAGCCGGACTTCAGGTCGGTGCTGCGCGATTGCATGACCAGCGGCACGTCGATGCCGCCGGCCACGCAGAGGTAGGTGCGGGTGCCGCCGCGCGGTGCGGGCAGCGTCAGGGTCTCGCCACGGCGCACGTCGAACGCATGCCAGGACCAGACCGGCACGCCGTCCAGGTTGGCGCTGCATTCGGCGCCGGTCAGCGCCACGCGCATGTCGGCGTCGAACCGCAACGCCGCGCGGCCGAGCGTGAATTCGATGGCCGCCGCGTTGGGGTCGTTGCCCAGCAGCCGGTTGCCCACGCGCAGCGCCAGGTCGTCGGCGGCGCCGGAGCGGCCCACGCCAAAGCGCCGGAAGCCCACGCGGCCCAGGTCCTGCACCGACGCCTGCGCGCCGGGTCGGATGATCTCGATCACAGCAGCACCTCCTCGGCAACGAAGCGGACGGTATCGCCCGGGGCGAACAGCGACGGCGGGTCACGGTCGGCCACGAACAACTGGGCGTCGGTGCGGCCGATCAGCTGCCAGCCACCGGGCAGCACGGCCGGATAGATGCCGGTCTGCTCGCCGCCGATGCCCACGGCCCCGGCCGGCACGGCCAGGCGCGGCTCGCGGCGGCGCGGCGTGGCCAGCTCGGGCGCCAGCCCGCCCATGTAGGCAAAGCCGGGCTGGAAGCCCAGGAAATAGACCACGTACTCGCCCGCCGCATGGCGGCGCACCACTTCCTGCGGCGACAGGCCCGTGTGCGCGGCAACGTCCGCAATGTCGGGGCCGAACTCGCCGCCGTAGCGCACGGGGATCTCCACCAGCTTGCCCGTGGCGTTGCGCGTCTCGCCGGACGCCCAGGCCAGCTTCAGGTTGCGCTCCAGCGCGTCGACGTCGGCGCTGGCGTCGAAGGTCAGTGTCAGGTTGTTCATGCCCGGCACCACATCCACCACGCCGCGCCAGTCGGCGGCGCGCTCGGCCATCGCCCAGATGCGTCGCTGGACGTCCAGCGACGCGGGCGGCGCCACGCTGTACAGCAGCGCCTGCTCGGCCAGACGGTGAACGGTGCAGTGGGGCATGGACGGGCTCACAGGTTGGATCGGGTTCGGTGCATGCAGTGTAGGCGCCACAAGCACCGCGTTCCGGCGTCGTCGGGAATCCCCGCGTGACTCAAGAAAATTTCATCGACGATTTATCGATAAATTCATGGTATCGAAACATGGTCATGCCCGGCACCTCGGGGGAACCCTAGGTCGTTTTGCACGGAAATGCGGCAAACGGCGCCGAAACGGGGAGAAAGCGGCGCGGCGGGCGCCCCCGCTGAAAGGTGGCTGAAAGGCGCGATGCAGACATCCAGCCCCCATCAAGCAAAAAAGCCGCGCCCAAGGAGGGACGCGGCTTCTGTGCGGGGCAGGACGGGCCGGAGGGGCCGGTCAGGCAAACCCGGCCTGATGGGCCTGCTGGTCGGCGTGGTACGAACTGCGGACCATGGCACCCACGGCGGCATGGGTGAAGCCCATCTTGTACGCCTCTTCCTCGAACATCTTGAAGGTGTCCGGATGGACGTAGCGCATCACCGGCAGGTGGTGGTTCGACGGCGCCAGGTACTGGCCGATCGTCAGCATGTCGATGTCGTGGGCGCGCATGTCGCGCATGACTTCCAGGATTTCCTCGTCGGTCTCGCCCAGGCCCACCATCAGGCCGGACTTGGTCGGCACGTCCGGGTTGCGGCGCTTGAACTCCTGCAGCAGCTTCAGCGAGTGCGCGTAGTCGGCGCCCGGGCGGGCCTGCTTGTACAGGCGCGGCACCGTTTCCATGTTGTGGTTCATCACGTCGGGCGGCGACACCTGCAGGATGTCCAGCGCCTTATCCAGGCGGCCGCGGAAGTCCGGCACCAGCACCTCGATGCGCGTGTTCGGCGACAGCTCGCGCGTCTGCGAGATGCAGTCGACGTAATGCTGGGCGCCGCCGTCGCGCAGGTCGTCGCGGTCCACGCTGGTGATCACCACGTAGTTGAGCTTGAGCTGGGCGATGGTGCGGGCCAGGTTGCCGGGTTCGTTCACGTCCAGCGGGTCCGGGCGGCCATGGCCGACGTCGCAGAACGGGCAGCGGCGCGTGCACTTGTCGCCCATGATCATGAACGTGGCCGTGCCCTTGCCAAAGCACTCGCCGATGTTCGGGCAGCTGGCTTCCTCGCAGACGGTGACGAGGTTGTTGGCGCGCAGGATGTCCTTGATCTCGTAGAACCGCGAATTGCCGGTGGCGGCCTTGACGCGGATCCAGTCCGGCTTCTTGAGCTTTTCGGCCGGCACGATCTTGATGGGGATGCGCGCGGTCTTCTCGGCGGACTTCTGCTTTTTCGTGGCGTCGTATTCGGCAGGGCTTTGCGCGGCAGGGCTTTGCGGGGCTTCGCTGGACGTGGCGATCAGGGCGTCGCTCATACTGTTCTCCGCACGCGCAGCCGCGTGCATGTTGGGCGTTGAATCGGGGCCGGGCGTGCCACGGTCAGGCAGCCTCGGCGGCGGCATTTCCGTGGGCCTGCCGCGCGCGCGACTCGCGCGCCGACAGGACCTCGCACAGGGCCGCCGCCAGGCGTCGTGCGATTGCGGGTTGTTGTGCCGCGGTAACGGGCAGCGGGCCGGCATCGTCCGCCGCCGCGAAGGTGGCGCCCGCCGTGGCCATGTCGACTGTTTCCAGCCCGGCATAGCCGCACGGGTTGATGCGCAGGAACGGGCCCAGGTCCATCTGCACGTTCAGGCTGACGCCGTGGTAGCTGCAGCCGTTGCGGATCTTGAGCCCGAGCGCGGCAATCTTGGCGCCCCGGTGGGGTCCGTCGGTCAGATAGATCCCGGGCGCGCCGGCCTTGCGTTCGGCTGCGAGATTATACGCCGCGAGCGTGTCCAGCACGGCCTGCTCGATATCGTGCACCAGCTCGCGCACCATCAGGTGGCGGCGGCGCAGGTCCAGCAGCAGGTAGGCCACGACCTGGCCGGGGCCGTGATAGGTGATCTGTCCGCCACGGTCGATCTGCACGACCGGAATGGCGTCGTCCGGGGCCAGCAGGTGGGCCGGGTCGCCGGCCTGCCCGAGCGTGTAGACGGGAGGATGCTCGACCAGCCAGATCTGGTCGGGCGTCTCGGGCGTGCGGGCCGCGGTGAAGGCCCGCATGGCGTCGAAACAGGGCGCGTACGGCTGGCTGCCCTGGTCGATGACTTGGATCGGATGCATGCCCGAGAGTGTAACGAAAAGGGCCGGGCTGCGCTGGCAGTCCGGCCCTGTGGCGGGTGGTGCGAGGGTGGCGCCAAGGTGCCGCGAAGATCACCTGTGCGGCTGCTTATCATCGCGCGGCGGCCACACCAGTTTCAGGCGCGGCCGGCCGTCGGCAGCGCGCTCAGGAGGCGTGTACCTTGTCTTTCCCCGGCGTCCATTCGGTGCCTCGAACCAGACGCTTCACGGCGCGGTACACCAGGTGCGGCACGTCGGCCAGCGTCAGCACCGGGCGGCGGGCTTCGGCGATCAGTGCCAGCCGCACCGGTCCGCTGGCGCGCGGATCGATGCTCAGCACGATCTCGTCCCCGCGCCGCAGCAGCAGGCTGCCGCCGCAGCGCAGCCAGTAGTCCTCGGAATCGTTCTCGCGGGTCACCCATACGTCCACGCCTTTGGCATCTTCCACGAACAGGCGCTGGGCGGCGTGCACCGACAGCGGTGCCACTTCGCCGGGGTTCAGCGTGAAGACGGTCGTTGTGAGTAGGGCTTTCATGATCGGTTCTCCGTGAGTCCGGGGCCCGGCGCGCGGCCGGCAGGTCCGGAACTGGCTTGGTCATTGGACCAGCACAGTTGGGGGCGCGTGTGGCGGGGTCCGGTGCATTGGATTCTAGGGAGGTCCACGCCACTATCAAAACGATATATATTCTTGGGTCTTGTTAGCTCATCTCACATAGCCGAGGTCATCATGGTCTGGAGCGGCGCCTGGCATCCCGACGAACCCCGTAGCTGGAAACGCGAATTTCCGCGCCTGCCCGCGCTGGCCGCGCTGCGCACGTTCGAGGCCGCGGCGCGCCACGAAAGCTTCTCGCGCGCGGCGGCCGAGCTGTTCGTCACCCATGGCGCGGTCAGCCACCAGATCCGCGCGCTGGAGGAGGAACTGGGCCAGCCGCTGTTCGAGCGCCGGGGCAAGCGCGTGATGCTGACCGCCAACGGCCGGCTCTACGCCGAGCGCGTGCGCGACGCGCTGCTGCAGATTGCCGACGCCACGCGCGCGCTGCAGGCCGGCAACCGCGAGAAGCGCCTGACAATCAGCACCATGCCGTCGTTTGCCGCGCGCTGGCTCACGCCGCGCATCGGCAGCTTCATCGAGCAGCATCCCGAGTTCGACGTGGAGCTGCTGTCGTCGAACTCTCTGGTCGACTTTGCCTCGGAGGAGGTGGACGTGGCGCTGCGGATGGGGAGCGGCCAGTATCCGGGCCTGTATGTGGAGCGGCTGCTCGACGACGTGTTCTTTCCGGTCTGCAGCCCAAACTTCAACGGCGGCCGCCTGCCCGAGCAGCCCGCGCACATGGCCGGCATGCCGCTGCTGCGCGGCGAGGGCGATCCGTGGAAACCGTGGTTCGAAGCCGCCGGGCTGACCTGGGCCGAGCCGACCAAGGGCCTGATGATGCAGGATTCGTCGCTGCTGCTGCAGGCCGCCGCCGAGGGCCAGGGCATCGCGCTGATCCGCTCGTCGCTGGCCTATAACGACCTGCTGTCCGGGCGCGTGGTGCGGCTGTTCGACGTGAGCATCCCGTGCCCGTGGCTGCTGCACTTTGTCTGCACGCACGCCAGCCTGGAAACCCCGAAGGTGCAGGCGTTCCGCCAGTGGCTGCTGCCCGAGATGGAGCGCTTCCGGAACATCCTGTCGCAGTGGACCTAGCCGACTGACCTACTCGTCGGCATCCGGCGCCTCGGCTGCCGGAGGCGGCGCGCTGGCGGCACCCTTGGCTGACCGCCCGGCGCGCGGATGGGCCTGGTCGTAGACCTTGGCCAGGTGCTGGAAGTCGAGCGAGGTGTAGACCTGCGTCGTGGCGATGCTGGCGTGGCCGAGCATTTCCTGCACCGCGCGCAGGTCGCCCGACGATTGCAGCAGGTGCGTGGCAAACGAGTGCCGCAGCATGTGGGGATGGACGTTGGTCGGCACGCCGGCCGCCAGCGCCTGTTGCTTGATCCGCGTCTGGATCGTGCTGCCCGACAGCCGCCGGCCGCGCGCGCCCAGGAACAGCGCGTGGGCGTCCTCGGGCAGCGCGCCGGGGCGCAGCAGCGTATCGCGCACCGCCAGCCATGCCCGCAGCGCCTCGATCGCCTTGCTGCCCACCGGCACGGTGCGGCGCCGCGACCCCTTGCCGATCACCGTCACCTCGGCGCCGGCCAGGTCCAGCCAGCCGGCCGAGCGGTAGTCGCCGTCCTCGGTGTAGCGCACGTCTAGCTGGGTCAGTTCGGACAGCCGCAGCCCGCTGGAATAGAACAGTTCGAAGACGGCCTGGTCGCGCGCGGCGTCGGCCGTGTCGCCGCGCCGGTGCGCCACCAGCGCCACCGCGTGCTCCACCGACAGCGCCTTGGGCAACGGCTGCCCGCGCTTGGGCGCGCGCACCCCATCGACGGGATTGGCGGCCACGCCATGCCCATGCCGCGCTGCCCACAGATAGAAGCCGCGCCACGCCGACAACGCCCGCGCGATGGTCCGGGCCGACAGCCCGCCACCGTGCAGCCGGGCGGCGAACGACCGGATATGGCGCGTTTCCAGCGCCAGCAGCGGCACGCCCGGCGCCAGCCGCATGGCCGATTCCTGCAGCACGGCCAGGTCGTGGCCGTAGCCGACGAGCGTGTATTCCGAAAGTTTGCGGTTGGTTGCCAGCCAGTCCAGGTAGCGCGCCACGAGCGGATCGGGCGGCGGCTTCGGGGCCGTATCGGCCGCGGCGGGATCTGGCTTGGCCGGATGGCGGGTCATGGCGGGAAGGTGGCGGCCCGGCAGGCCGCTCAGTCGCGCAGGCGGTTCAGCGCCGCGCCGGCCACCTCGCCAATCTGCGACAGGTAGGCCGTGCCCATGCCTTCGTGGAAGCGGCGCGGCTCGGGCGATCCCAGCACCAGCAGGCCGAACGCCGGGCCGGCGTCCTCCTCGGCCGAGCGGGCCGGCGCGCGCAGCGTCACCATGGCCAGCGACGCGATGTCGTCGCGCTCCAGCAGCCCGGCCGCCTCGAAGCCGCTGTTGGCGCCGCAGTACGGCGCGCGCAGCCCTTCGGCAAACAGGCGCAGGTCGTCGCTGGCGCCCTGGGCCACTTCCATGTGCGCGAACGGCTCGGCCACGTTCCACAGGCGCAGGGCCACGGCCGGCACGTCGAACACCTGCTGCAGGCCGTCCTGCACCGCGTACGGCAGCGCGTGGGAATCGGCCTCGGCCAGCAGGCGCAGTTGCCACGCGTGCATGCGCTGCTGCGTGCGGTCGTTCTCGTGGCCGTGGCGTACCAGGTCGGCCAGCTTCAGCTCCAGGCCCTTGTTCTTCTCGCGCAGGATTTCCATCTGGCGCTCCTGCAGTGACACCGCGCGGTGGCTGTGCGGGCTGGTGAGCTGCACGGTGGCCAGCAGCTCGGCGTGGTCCTCGAAGAACTGGGGGTTGTTCTGCAGGAAAGCGGCAACGTCTTGCGCGTTCATAAGCTTCTACCGGTACGAATTCAGGTTTTTTCGGCTGGCAGTGTAGCAAAGTGCCTTAGCGGGCGGCTTCAGGTCTGGATCAGCCGCTTCTGCCGCGAAATACTCATCAGGATGCCGATGCCCATGCCCAGCGTCACCAGCGCCGTCCCGCCATAGCTCAGCAGCGGCAGCGGCACGCCCACCACGGGCAGGATCCCGCTCACCATGCCCATGTTCACGAACGCATAGGTGAAGAAGATCAGCGTGATGGCCCCGGCCAGCAGCCGCGAGAACAGCGTGGGCGCGTTGGCCGCGATATACAGCCCGCGGAAGATCAGCAGCAGGTACAGCACCAGTAGCACCGCGTTGCCAATCAGCCCGAACTCCTCGGAAAACACCGCAAAGATGAAGTCGGTGTGCTTTTCCGGGATGAATTCGAGGTGGGTCTGGGTGCCCTTGAGCCAGCCCTTGCCCGTCACCCCGCCCGAGCCGATGGCGATGATCGACTGGATCGTGTGGAAGCCCTTGCCCAGCGGGTCGGTGGTCGGGTCCAGCAGCGTGCAGACGCGGTGCTGCTGGTAGTCGTGCAGCACGGGCCAGTTCACGCCCGGCGCGCAGATCTGGCTCTCGTAGGCCACCAGCAGCGTGATGGCCACCACGCCCACCGCCAGCAGCGGCAGGATGATCTTCCACGACAGCCCCGCGAAGTAGATCACGTACAGGCCGGCGGCCAGCACCAGCAGGCCGGTGCCCAGGTCTGGCTGCTTGGCGATCAGGCCCACCGGGACGCCCAGGATGGCCAGCGCCACGATGAAGTCGAACCACTTGATCACGCCCTCGCGCTTCTGGAAGTACCACGCCAGCATCAGCGGCATCGAGATCTTCATGATCTCGGACGGCTGGATCACCATGCCCACGTTCAGCCAGCGCCGCGCGCCCTTGCGGATCAGGCCGAACATCGCCACGGCCACCAGCAGCGCCACCCCCACCGTGTAGAGCGGCACGGCAACCCGCATCAGCAACTGGGTGGGCATGTACGCGATGACGATCATCACCACGTACGACAGCAGGATGTTGCGAAGCTGGTCCTCCACGCGGCCGGGCATGTCGATGGCGGCCGAATACAGCGCCACGATGCCCGTGGCGAACAGCAGGAAGACGATCAGGGCCAGCGGCTTGTCGAAGCCGGTCAGGGCCGTCTTGATCATCGATGCGACGCGGCGTTTGTCCATGGCGCGTCTCCTTTACTCTGAAGCGGATTGGCCGGCGCCGGCCGGGGCGGCCTGCGCCACCTTGGCGGGCCGGGCCGGCTGGGTGCGGGGCTTGGGTGCCGGCGCCGACGCGGGCGCGGCCTTGGGGGCCGGGGCCTGCGGAGCCGACGCGGGCGGCTTGCTGTGGCCCAGCGCCTGCAGCATGCGGGCGTCGAGCGTCACCACGGCCGATGCCGGGGCAATCGCGGCGGGATCGAGCTGCGCGGCGATCGACTCCGACGCCGTGCGCGCCGCCGGCACCGCGCCGGACGCGGCAGCCACGGCGCTGGCCGCTCCGGCCACGGCGGGCGCGCTGGCCCCGGCCGCCGACGCCGCGGCAACGGTGCCCGGCGCGGTCTGCATGACCGTGGCCGTGGCCGCGTTGGCCGTGTCGCCGGTCGTGAACACGCTGGGCGTGTCCACCGGCGGCCGGTTGCCGGCCCGCAGCGCCTCCTCGGGCGGCGGCGCGGTGGCCTGCAGTTCCTCGGGCCACTTGCGCAGCAGGTAGTAGTCCATCACCTTGCGCGCGATCGGCGCCGCCACGGCCGCGCCAAAGCCGGCGTTCTCGACGATCAGCGCCAGCGCGATCTTCGGCTTGTCAGCCGGCGCAAAGGCCGTGTAGAGCGAGTGGTCGCGCTTGCGTTCGTCCAGCGCGTGGTGGTTGTACTTCTCGCCCTTGGCCAGCGTGTAGGTCTGCGCCGTGCCGGTCTTGCCGGCCGATTCATACGCCGCGCCCGCGAACACGCGCGCCGCCGTGCCCGAATGGGTCACCGCCACCATCGCCTTCTTGATCACGTCGATGTCGGCCTGCTTGAACGGCAGCCGGTAGCTTTCCTTCGGCACCGTCAGCGCCCGCTGGCGCGTGACCGAGTTCTCCACCGCCTTCACCAGGTGTGGCTTCATCGCCACCCCGTTGTTGACGATGATCGACACCGCGTTGGCCAGCTGCAGGATCGTGAAACTGTTATAGCCCTGGCCAATGCCCAGCGAGATCGTCTCGCCTTCGTACCACTTCTGCTGCTCGGGCTTGCGGTACGCCTTGCGCTTCCATTCCGTGGACGGCAGGATGCCGCGGCTTTCGCCCTCGATGTCGATGCCCGTCAGCTGGCCAAAGCCCAGCGGCTTCATGAAGTCGTGGATGCCGTTGACGCCCATGTCGCGCGCCAGCGCGTAGTAATAGGTGTCGCACGACTGCACGATGGACGTCTGCATGTCCACCCAGCCGTGGCCGCCCGGCTTGTCGTCGCGGAACGTGTGGTTGCCCAGCGTGAAGAAGCCCGGGTCGTGCATGCCCCACGCGGCCGTGCGCTTGCCGGTGGTCAGCGCGGCCAGCGCCATGAACGGCTTGTAGGTGGACCCCGGCGGGTAGGTGCCGCGCAGCGGGCGGTTCAGCAGCGGCTTGTCGGGCGAATTGTTCAGCTCGTCCCAGGTCTTCGAGTCGATCCCCTCGACGAACAGGTTCGGGTCGTAGGTCGGCTTGGAGACGAACGCCAGGATGTCGCCGGTATCCGGTTCGATGGCCACCAGCGCGCCGCGGCGGTCGCCAAATAGCTGTTCGGCCAGTTGCTGCAGCCGGATATCGAGCGACAGGATCAGGTTGTTGCCCGGCGTGGCCGGCGACGTGGACAGCGTGCGGATGGGCCGCCCGCCCGCGCTCACTTCCACCTCTTCGAAGCCGGTCAGCCCGTGCAGTTCGGTCTCGTAGCTCTGCTCCAGGCCGATCTTGCCGATGTAGTTGGTGCCCTTGTAGTTGTCGGCGTCCTTGCGCGGGTCGTACCTGGCGGGATCGGCGTCATTGGCCTCGTCCATCGCGTCGATCCGCTCCTGGTCGCGCTGCGAGATGCGGCCCAGGTAGCCCACCACGTGGCTGGCCGACTCGCCCAGCGGGTACTGGCGGAACAGCCGCGCGCGCACGTCCACGCCCGGAAAGCGGAAGCGCTGGGCCGAAAACTTCGCCACTTCCTCGTCGGTGAGCTGGCTGCGGATCGGCAGGCTCTCGAAGCTGCGCGATTCCTCCAGCAGCCGCTTGAAGCGGCGGCGGTCGCGCGGCTGGATGTCGACGAGCCGCGCCAGTTCCTCGATGGTGTTGTCCAGCGTGTCGGTCAGCTTGGACGGCGTGATTTCCAGCGTGTACGCCGAATAGTTGCGCGCCAGAATCACCCCGTTGCGGTCCATGATGATGCCGCGGTTGGGCTCGATCGGCGCCACGGAGATGCGGTTGTCCTCGGCCTTGGCCGAGTACTGGTCGTGCTTGTACCACTGCAGCCACAGGAAGCGGGTGAACAGCAGGCCAAAGCAGATGACCGTGAACAGGGCGGCCGCCGCCACGCGGATGCGGAAGCGGCCGATTTCCAGTTCGACGTTGCGGATTTCGGTCATGGCGGTACTGCGGCGGCTGGGCGGTAGGGTTGGACTAGATCGGCCGCGTCTCGTCGACGTCGGCCGAACGGCGCTGGGGCGCCAGCAGCAGCGCGGTGGCCATCGGCCAGAGCACCGCCTCGATCACCGGGGCCACCAGCAGCGGCCAGCCCGGCAGCGGCGCACCCATCGCCAGCCGGATCACCACCGGCACGGCATGGGTGATGAACAGCAGCGGCATCACGTGCAGCGCCTGGGTATAGACCGAGAACCACAGCACGCGGCGGTGGATCGTGATCGCAAAGTAGGCCAGCAGCGTGTACGCCAGCGCGTGCTCGCCCAGCAGCCGGGCGTCATGCACGTCCATCAGCAGCCCCAGCAGGAACGCCACGCCCATGCCCACCTTGCGCGGCTGGTGGATGTTCCAGAACACCAGCACCAGCGCCACCATGTCCGGGATCCAGAGCGTGGTGCCCCACGGCATCAGGTTCCACAGGAAGGCCAGCACGAACGTCAGCGCGATGAAGACCGGGTTGACCGGACGCAACAGGTATTGGGACGTCGTCACTGGGCTCGCTCCAGGGATTTCTGGCGATCGGTGGACTTGTCGCCGGGCTTGTCGGCCGCCTTCTGCTCGGCGCCGGCGCGGGCGGCGGCGGAACGGGCGCCCTTCTCGGCCTTGGCCGGGGCGGTTTCCTCCTGCGGGCGCGGGCCCAGGCCCGATTCGTAGCGCACCACCAGCAGTTGCCGGTGCGAGCGCACGCCCGCCACCGGCTCGCAATAGACGCGCGAGAACGCGGTATCGGCCTTGCGCTCGATCTGCACGACCTTCGCCACCGGCAGGCCCGGCGGATAGGTGCCGTCCAGGCCCGACGTCACCAGCAGGTCGCCCTGCTGCAGGTCGGCCGATGCCGCCATGAAGCGCAGGTCCAGCAGCCCGGCGCGCGACCCGCCAAACGCCACGCTGCGCAGCCCGTTGCGCACCACCTGGACGGGGATGGCCTGGTCCTTGTCGGTCAGCAGCGTCACTTCGGACTGGAACGGCGACACCCGCGTGACCTGGCCGATCACGCCGCGCTCGTCGATCACGGGATAGCCGGTGCGCAGGCCCTGGGCGCTGCCGCGGTCGATCACGATGCGCTGGCTGTACGGGTCGCGGGCGTCGTAGAGGATCTCGGCCGCCGTGACCGGCGTGGCCGACTGCTGCTGCAGGTTCAGCAGCTTGCGAAGCTGGCCGTTCTCGGCCTCCAGCTGGGACTGGCGCACGTAGGCGTTGGCCTGCTCCACCGCGTGGCGGCGCAGTTCGCGGTTTTCATTGGCCAGCGTGACCGATGACTGGGCGTAGTCGAAGACGCCGCGCAGGGCGTCGCGCGGCACCAGTACCAGCCGCTCCACCGGCATCAGCACGGTAGCGGCCACCTGGCGGGCGATGCGCATGGCGTCGAAGCGCGCGTCGACGATCAGCAGCGCCAGCGCGATCGCCACGAAGACGACCAGCCGGGCGACAGCGGACGTGCCTTGCTTGAAGAGCGGCGGTGGAGAGTAATCCATTTACCGGTGGGCAGGCGAAACCCATCCGCCAGCGCGTCCGCGGCCCCCGGGCGGGGCGGGGCGGAACGGGCTGGCGGGCGTAGACATCGAAGGGCGCGGGGACGGGGCGACGCGGGTCACCACGGTCCCAGCCACGTATTACTCGTAGGAGAAGATGCTGCCGAGCTTGTCCATGCGCTCCAGGGCCATGCCCGAGCCGCGCACCACGCAGGTCAGCGGGTCTTCGGCCACCAGCACCGGCAGGCCGGTTTCCTCGGCCAGCAGGCGGTCCAGGTCGCGCAGCAGCGCGCCGCCGCCGGTCAGCATCATGCCGCGCTCGGCAATGTCGGCGCCCAGTTCGGGCGGGGTCTGTTCCAGCGCGATCTTCACGGCCGACACGATCTGGTTCAGCGGATCGGTCAGCGCCTCAAGGATTTCGTTGGACGACACGGTGAAGGCGCGCGGAATGCCTTCGGACAGGTTGCGGCCCTTCACTTCCATTTCGCGCACTTCCGAACCCGGGAACGCGGAGCCGATTTCCTTCTTGATCGCCTCGGCGGTCTGCTCGCCGATCAGCATGCCGTAGTTGCGGCGGATGTAGTTGACGATGGCCTCGTCGAACTTGTCGCCGCCCACGCGCACCGAACCCTTGTAGACCATGCCGCCCAGCGAGATGATGCCCACCTCGGTGGTGCCGCCGCCGATGTCCACCACCATCGAGCCCGACGGCTCCGAGACCGGCAGCCCGGCGCCGATCGCGGCCGACATCGGCTCCTCGATCAGGTACACCTGGCTGGCGCCGGCGCCCAGCGCCGATTCGCGGATGGCACGGCGCTCCACCTGGGTCGACCCGCACGGCACGCAGATGATGATGCGCGGGCTCGGGCGCAGCAGCTTGGTGTCGTGCACCATCTTGATGAACTGCTTGAGCATCTGCTCGGTCACCGTGAAGTCGGCGATCACGCCGTCCTTCATCGGCCGGATGGCCTCGATGTTGCCCGGCACCTTGCCCAGCATCTGCTTGGCTTCCTTGCCGACGGCGGTGATGGTCTTCTTGGCGTTGGGGCCGCCTTCCTGACGGATGGCCACGACCGACGGCTCGTCCAGGACGATGCCCTTGTCGCGCATGTAGATCAGGGTGTTGGCGGTGCCCAGGTCGATGGCCAGGTCGTTGGAGAAATAGCTGCGGAGAAATCCGAACATCAGGAATCCTGTCTTCTGTTGGTTCGCGGGTATGCGAAGCGGCCGGTGCCTGCGGCGGCCCGGCCACGAATACGTTTGCAAGGGTGATGGTTCACGGTTCCCCGGCGTGCGCGGCCGCGCCGGCCTGGCCGGCGCGCCCGGTACCCCTGGCACGGCAAAACCCCCGGTGCGCCAGCGGCGATCCGCTCGGGCCGGCGCGGTGTTGCACGCCGGACCTACGGGAACCTTTGATTAGACTCTGCGCGAAAGTTCGCCGCCAGATGCGCCGGACAGGACGAATACGTGAAGTACGCCTGACGATTGCAGTAGCCTAATCGGAGGAACCAGTTTCTTACGACCGAAAAAACGACGAAAACGGGCCGCTAATTGACGGCCAGGCCACGATCATGGCGCATTACTGTTGCATGCTCGCGACGCCCGGCGGTGCATGCCGTCCGTCTGGGGCCATCGGCACCGCTGGCGACGCTGCCCGCCGCGGTCTGCCGATGCGCGAACTGTGCCGACCGCATCACCGCCCGGCCGCCGCGCCGAAACCCAAGTGGAGCGCGCGCTGCGGCAAGACAGCAGCGCGTAATGATACCTTATAATTCCGGCTGTTTCGGGGCGTTCGGGCCCTGAAAAACTTGTAACTTCGACGATCCTGGGGTGCCCCCCGGGCGCACCCGTCCGGCACCCCCTGGCCATGGCGCCAGTTGCCGGACGCGCGGCGTCCTTGCGGGCCCCCCGACGGCCACCCGACGACGGTTGGGTGGACGCCGGTCCGCGAACCGGCGCCCACCCGCGCGTCACGGCCGCAACACCCCCGGTCCGCAGGACCGAACCCGGCGCGCGCGCCGTACCACGCCATGGCTCTCGAACTCTCCGACGTCAAGCGCATCGCGCATCTGGCCCGCATCGAAACCAGCGATGCCGAGGCCGAGCAGACGCTTGCCCAGCTCAACAACTTCTTCTCCCTGGTGGAACAGATGCAGGCGGTGGACACCACCGGCATCGAACCGCTGGCCCACCCGCTGTCGGCCGTGCGCGACATCGCCCAGCGCCTGCGCGACGACGCCGTGACCGAGTCCGACCGCCGCGACGACTACCAGCGCCCCGCGCCCGCCACCGAAGGCGGCCTGTACCTGGTGCCGAAGGTCATCGAGTGACGACGCCCGCCCAGCCGTCGCCCACCCTCCAGCCGCCTGCCGATCCGACATGACCTTTTCCGCCGACCAACAGACCTCCCTGCGCCAGATCGCCGACGCGCTGGCCGCCCGCACCATTTCCGCCGAGGAACTCGCGCGCGACTACCTGGCCCGCATCGACGCGGCCCGTGACCTGAACGCCTTTGTCGACGTCGACGCCGGGCGCACGCTGGCCCAGGCCCGTGCCGCCGACGAGCGGCGCGCCAACGGCCAGGCCGGCCCGCTGACCGGCGTGCCGATCGCCCACAAGGACGTCTTCGTGACGCGCGGCTGGAAGTCCACCGCCGGCTCGAAGATGCTGGCCGGCTACGAGAGCCCGTTCGACGCCACCGTGGTCGAGCGCCTGGCCGCCGCCGGCATGGTCACGCTGGGCAAGACCAACATGGACGAATTCGCGATGGGGTCGTCCAACGAGAACGCCTGGCAGGGGCCGGTGCGCAACCCTTGGGACACCAGCCGCGTGCCGGGCGGGTCGTCGGGCGGGTCCGCCGCCGCCGTGGCCGCGGGCCTGGCCCCGGCCGCCACGGGCACCGACACTGGCGGCTCGATCCGGCAGCCGGCGTCGTTCTCGGGCATCACCGGCATCAAGCCGACGTACGGCCGCGTGTCGCGCTACGGCATGATCGCGTTCGCGTCGTCGCTGGACCAGGGCGGCCCGATGGCCCACACGGCCGAGGACTGCGCGCTGCTGCTCAACGCGATGGCCGGCTTCGACCCGAAGGATTCCACGAGCCTGTCGCCCGAGCAGGGCGGCGTGGACGAGGACTTCACCCGCCTGCTGGGCCAGCCGCGCGCCGGCGCCAGCGCGTCGCAGCCGCTGGCCGGCCTGCGCATCGGCCTGCCGCGCGAGTACTTCGGCAAGGGGCTGTCGGCCGACGTCGAGCAGGCCGTGCGCGCCGCGCTGGCCCAGTACGAGAAGCTGGGTGCCACGCTGGTCGACGTCTCGCTGCCCAAGACCGAGCTGTCGATCCCGGTGTACTACATCATCGCGCCGGCCGAGGCGTCGTCGAACCTGTCGCGCTTCGACGGGGTGCGCTACGGCCACCGCGCCGCCGAGTACCGCGACCTGCTGGACATGTACAAGAAGAGCCGCGCCGAGGGCTTCGGCCCCGAGGTCAAGCGCCGCATCATGGTGGGCACCTACGTGCTGTCGCACGGCTACTACGACGCCTACTACCTGCAGGCGCAGAAGATCCGCCGCATCATCGCCGACGACTTCCAGCGCGCGTTTGCCGAGTGCGACGTGATCATGGGCCCGGTGGCGCCCAGCGTGGCCTGGAAGCTGGGCGAGAAGACCGCCGACCCGGTGCAGATGTACCTGGCCGACATCTTCACGCTGTCCACCAGCCTGGCCGGCCTGCCCGGCATGAGCGTGCCGGCCGGCTTTGGCGACGGCAACATGCCCGTCGGCCTGCAGATCATCGGCAACTACTTTGACGAAGCGCGCCTGCTGCAGGTGGCCCATGCGTTCCAGCAGGCCACCGACTGGCACCTGCGCCGTCCGGCCTGAACGGGGCGCCCGGACCATGCGCCTGCACGCCCTGCCCCGCCTGCCGCTGCGGCTGGCCGCCGCCCTGACGCTGGCCGTGATGGCCACGCTGCTGGCCGGCTGCCAGATCCCGTTCGTCGGCCGCTCCACGCCCATCGCGGCGCGTGACATCGACCTGGTCGGCAACTGCCAGCGTACCGAGGAAGACGGCTTCCGCGAGGACGCGCAGTTGCGCGTGGCCGACAACACCGTGCAGCAGCTGAACTGGAAGCTGTGGGTCGGCAAGCGCGGCTCGTGCAGCTTCAACCTGGCCGAGTTCCGCCAGGTGCGCAAGACGCCACACATCGAGCTGCGCGCCAACGACGGCAGCGCCTGCAAGCTGATGGTCTGGCAGGACCCGCGCCGCGTCACGCTGGCGCACGCGGGCTGCCAGGCGCGCTGCACGCCGGGCATTTACGAGGAAGCCTGGCCCGTGATGTTCGAGCCAGGCACCGGCGCCTGCGCCAGCACGCGCTAGCGGCCCGCCCAACCAGACCCAGACCATGGCGCTGCCCCAGCCCGCCTCTGCCCGGCCACCGACGGTTCCCACCGTGGTGGGCCGCTGGCTGCGCGGCACGCTGGCGGCCGGCGCCATCGCCATCGCGCTGATGCCATCGGCGCCGGCCCAGCCGACCGTGGCGCTGGCGCCGATGGCGCCCGCCGCGCCGCTGCCGGCCCTGTCGGCACCGGCCAGCACGCCGCTCGCGATGCCGGCCACGGCCACCGAACCCGCCACCGCGCGCGTGCGCCTGCCCGCCGAGCCCGGCATGCCGGCGCTGACCGCTTACTGGTTCATGCCGCGCGAGGGCTCGGTCGCCCGCAGCCAGCCGCTGCCCGTGGTGGTGGCGCTGCACGGCTGCGGCGGGCTGGTCGACATGAAGGTGGCGGCCCGGCGCGCCGGCACCATCGAGGAAGTCATCGACCCGGCCGGGGGGCTGCAGACCCGCTACCGCGACTATGCGCACTGGCTGACCGAGCGCGGCTACGCGGTGCTGATGCCCGACAGCTTCAGCCCGCGCGGCAAGGCGCAGGGCATCTGCACCGAAGCGCTGGACAACCGCGCCATCGACGAGAAGACCCGCCGCGCCGACACGCTGGCCGCGCTGCGCTGGGTAGCCAGGCAGCCCGGCATCGACACGCGGCGCATCGTGCTGCTGGGCTGGTCCAACGGCGCGCAGGCCGTGCTGGCGACGATCGACGCCAGCCGCCCGTGGCCCGAAGGCACGCCCACCGTGGACCGCGCCGTGGCGTTCTACCCCGGCTGCAAGCGCGCCGTGCAGCAGCACGACTTCCGGCTGCGCACGCCGCTGCTGCTGATGATCGGCGGCGCCGACGACTGGACGCCCGCCACGCGCTGCGCGATGCTGCAGAATGCGGTGCAGAGCCGGCAGCCCAAGGCCCGTTTCCGCCTGGAGATCTATCCCGGCGCGTACCACGGCTTCGACGGCACCAGCGAACTCCACGTGCGGCGCGACGTTGCCGCGCGCCAGGGGTCCGGTGTCACGGTCGGCGGCGACGCCGTGGCGCGCGTGGCCGCGCTGGCGCAACTCGATTCATGGCTGGCGAGCCCGGACCCCTGACGACACCCAGACGCGGGACCCGGATTCGACACCAAACGCACACCGATACAGCAAGACTTCATACAGGAATACCGCCATGCAATGGGAAGTGGTGATCGGCCTGGAGACGCATACGCAGCTCTCCACGGCCTCCAAGATTTTCTCCGGCAGCTCCACCGCGTTCGGGGCCGCCCCGAACACGCAGGCGTCGCCGGTTGACCTGGCGCTGCCGGGCGTGCTGCCGGTGCTGAACAAGGGCGCCGTGGAGCGCGCCATCCAGTTCGGGCTGGCGATTGGCGCCAGGATCGCGCCGCGCAGCATCTTCGCGCGCAAGAACTACTTCTACCCCGACCTGCCGAAGGGCTACCAGATCAGCCAGTACGAGATCCCGGTGGTGCAGGGCGGCCAGATCACTATCCAGGTGGAAGGCAAGCAGGGCGTCTACGAGAAGACCGTCAACCTGACGCGCGCGCACCTGGAGGAAGACGCCGGCAAGTCGCTGCACGAGGACTTCGCGGGCATGACCGGCATCGACCTGAACCGCGCCGGCACGCCGCTGCTGGAAATCGTGACCGAGCCCGACATGCGCAGCTCGGCCGAGGCCGTGGCCTACGCCCGCGCGCTGCATTCGCTGGTGGTGTGGCTCGGCATCTGCGACGGCAACATGCAGGAAGGCAGCTTCCGCTGCGACGCCAACGTGTCGGTGCGCCCGGTGGGCCAGGAGAAGTTCGGCACCCGGCGCGAGATCAAGAACCTGAACTCGTTCCGCTTCCTGCAGCAGGCCATCGACTATGAAGTGCAATGGCAGATCGCCGAGATCGAGGATGGCCGCGAGATCGTCCAGGCCACCGTGCTGTTCGATCCGGACACCGGCGAGACGCGCGCGATGCGCACCAAGGAAGACGCGCACGATTACCGCTACTTCCCCGACCCGGACCTGATGCCGCTGGAGATCGACGCGGCCTGGATCGAGCGCGTGCAGCGCGACCTGCCCGAGCTGCCGGCCGCCATGCAGGCGCGCTTCGTGTCGCAGTACGGCCTGTCGGCCTACGACGCCAGCACCATCACGGCCACCAAGTCGATGGCCGCCTACTACGAGGCCGTGGTGCAGGCCGTGGGTGCCGCCAGCGCCAAGCCGGCCGCCAACTGGCTGATGGGCGACGTGGCGTCGCAGCTCAACCGCGACGGCATCGCCATCGACGAGGCGCCGGTCCAGCCGGCCCAACTGGCGAAACTGCTATCGCGCATTGCCGACGGCACGGTGTCGAACAACACCGCCAAGAAAGACGTCTTCCCGGCGATGTGGGCCGGCGAGAGCGACGGCGACGCCGACGCGATCATCGCCGCCAAGGGCCTGAAGCAGATGTCCGACACGGGCGAGCTGGAAAAGATCATCGACGACGTGCTGGCCGCCAACGCCAAGTCGGTCGAGGAATTCCGCGCCGGCAAGGAAAAGGCGTTCAACGCGCTGGTCGGCCAGGCCATGAAGGCCACCAAGGGCAAGGCCAACCCGGCCCAGGTCAACGAACTGCTGAAGAAGAAGCTGGGCTGAGCGGGATCGGCATCCTGGAATGAAAGCCGGCCACGCCCGAGAGGGGGTGGCCGGCTTTTTTCATGGGTGCGGATGGCTGCCGGTCAGCCCCGCCCTTCCAGCGCGGCCAGCCGTGTCTGCAAGCCGGCCAGTTGTTCCAGCAGGGCGTTGAGCTGCCCCAGGTTCACGGCGTCGTTGGCCTCGGTGCCCGCCGCCACGTTGACGATCTGCCGCGGCAGGTCCGGCGCGCCGACGGAGACGGCCTGCGCGCGGTCGCACGTGGAGCCTGCGCCAAGTGCCACGCTGCCGGTTGCGGTCGCCGATGCCGCGCTGCCGAGTGCCACCGTGTTGCCGCTGGTGGCGCTGGCGTTGGAACCCACGGCGAGCGCCGCGTTGCCCTCGCCGCTGGCGCGGGCACTGACGCCCACCGCAACGTCGCCGGTACTGGACGCGTGCGCGCGGCCGCCGATGGCCTGCGCGCTGTCGGCGGTGGCGGCGGCGCCGGACCCGATCGCCATCGCGCTTTCCCCGCCCGGCGCCAGCGCGCCCCGGCCGATGGCGATGCTGTTGGGGCCGCCCGCGCCGGCACCGGGGCCGAAAGCGATCGATTCGGTGCCCGCGGCCACCGAATCGCGCCCGGCGCTGTTGACGTGCAGGTACTTGGGACCCCGCGTGCCATCCTCCAGCGCGGTCACCCGCTTGGCGGTGGCATCGAGCTGGCTGCCGTTCACGGCATCGGTACTGGTTTCCGAGACCGCGCCCGGCGCCACGTTGACGATTATCCGGCGCGTATTGGCGTTGCCCACCGATACCACGTCGTCGGCGTCGGCCGTGCTGTGGGCGCCCAGCGCCACGCTGCGCGCGCCGGCCGCCGAGGCGTGGTAGCCCAGCGCCAGCGCGCTTTCGGCGTTGGCCGACGCATCGACGCCGAACGCCTGGGCCGCGTGGGCGGCCGCCACCGAATGCCCACCGATGGCCAGCGCCCGCGTGCCGCTGGCCTGCACCACGCCGCCGATCGCAATCGAATTGTGTTCGCCCGTAGCCCGGGCCATGACGCCGAATGCCATGTTCTCGACGCCGCTGGCCACCGCCACCGGCCCCACGGCCACCGAATCGGCGCCAGATGCATTGGCATCCTCGCTCCAGCCCGGGTTCACTCGAAAGTATTTGATGCCTTCCTGCGCCATCGCGTTGCTCCTGATCGTCCGTATTTGTAGGGATGCCCGCCGTCTCGGCCTGCGATGGCCGGCGACGTGGCAAGGCCATCGTGTCAGACAACCTTTTCGGACGACATGGAAGCGGATGGAGCAACACTGACCCATGCCGCCTGCCGCCGGTATGGCAGCGCGGAGGCGGCAACCAGGGCGATGGGGCGGCCGTCGCGGCTGGTTACATCGGGCTCTTGGCGCGCAGGCCCTCTTCCAGCAGCGACCGCAGCTTGGCCAGCGCGCCGGGGTCGCCATGCGCGGCGGCGCGGGCGTACCAGATCTTGGCCTGCTCGATGTCCTTGTCGACGATGCCGGGATAGCCGCGCTCGTAATAGCTGCCGACGATGTACTGCGCGCCCCCGTCGCCGGCCGTGGCGGCCTTGCTGTACCACGTGAACGCCTGCCCGTAGTCGCGTGGCACGCCGCGCCCGGTGAAGTAGTTGGTCGCCAGCGCCATCTGGGCCTGCGTGTGGCCGCCCTGCGCGGCACGGGCGTACCAGCGGTTGGCATCCTCCAGCGATTTCGGCACCAGCTCGCCGCGCTCGTGCAGGTCGCCCAGCGTGTACTGGGCGTGGGTCATCTGGTTGTCGGCGGCCTTGCGCAGCCAGACCAGCGCCTCCTGTGGCTTGGCGGTCGTGCCTTCGCCGCGCAGCAGCATCATCGCGTAGTTGAACTGGGCGAGCCGGTTGCCCTTCTGCGCGGCGGCGGCAAAGCCCTGGAGCGCGGCATCGAAATGGCCAGCCTCGTAGGCGGCCACGGCGTCGCGGGTCTGGGACTGGGCGACAGCGGGTGGCTCACCCGCCGCATTCACGCTGCCGGTCAACAAGGCGGCATGAAGGATGGCGATCAGGCAGAGACGGGCGAAGGCGGGGTTCCGTGGCATGGAAGGCTCCAGAACCTCTGTCGAGTCGAGGTCCTGATTTAGTGTAGGCGGCTTCCAGGCGCCCTCTTATGCCACGGACAAATTACTTAGATCTCGCTATCACCATTTATATTCTTCGCGCGAATATCAACTTCAACTCGCCCCGGTCAGGCTGGCAACGCGGTCGCTCAACGCGGTCAACTGCGCCTGCAGTGCCTGAAGCTGATCGACGTTCACAGCGTCCGTCCCCTGCTCGCCGGGTGCCACATTGACGATCTGGCGCGTACGCACGCCCTCGGCGCCGACTGAAACCGCGCCCGCGCGATCGCATACCGAACCGTAGCCAATCGCCACACCGTAGTCCACATTGACCCGCGACTGGCTGCCGAGCGCCGATCCATAGAGCGCGGGAGCCGCCGAACTGGCGCCCAGCGCCACAGTGCCAACCTGGCTCGCCTGGGTGTTGGCGCCGATCGCGCAGGCGAACATCTGGCTGGCGCCCGAATTCGCGCCCAGCGCCACACTCTGCGATGCCGTCACCGACGATTGGTCGCCGATTGCCACGGCCCGCACCGCCGAGGCAACGGCGACGCCGAGCGCAATGGCATTGGCGCCCGATGCGCTGGCCTTGCTGCCGACAGCGACGGCGTCGTTGCTGCTGGCCACCGCGCCTGCGCCGGAAGCCACGCTGTACGGTGCCGATGCATTGGCTTGTCGCCCGAAAGCCGAGGCACCCTCGGCAGCGGCCACCGCCAGCGTGCCCACGGCCGTGGCGAACAGCGCCGTGGCCGACGTCGTAGACCCCACGGCCGTGCTGCGGTCGCCCGATGCGTTGGCCTCGGCGCCCAAGGCCGATGCGCGCCCCACCGTGGCCTGCGCGGCGCGTCCCACCGCCACGCTGTAGATGCCGGAGGCGCGCGCTATCGTGCCGACTGCCACGGCATTGTTGCTTCCCTCGGCCACCGATTCGGTCCCGATGGCAATGCCGTCGGCGCCGGGGGCATTGGCCGACTGCCCGATCGCGATCGCCGTGCTGCCCGTCGCCGTGGCGTCCGGCCCGGTCGCGTTGGCGCGGAAGTAGGGAATGCCGCTCGCGAGCGCGGCCGAGGTAGCCGTTGCTTGGAATTGGTCTGCCATTGTCTGCTCCACAGGTTCGATATCTGGAAGCCATCGGCCCTGCCGATGGCGGACCCCCATCGTTCCAAAGGGCGTTGGCAGTTGCCATGGAAAGGGATGGAACAGACCGCTTCCATCGCCACGCCGCAAACGTGGCGCGAATTCTCCGGCGATGGATTCCCGCGTTCCCCGCCCTACCCCGCAAACCGGTACCCCACCCCCACCTCTGTCAGCAGGTGCACCGGCTGCGCCGGGTCGGCTTCGAGCTTGTGGCGCAGGTGGCCCATGTACACGCGCAGGTAGTGGCTGCTTTCCGAATGCGACGGCCCCCAGACCTCGCGCAGCAGTTCGCGATGGGTCATGACCTTGCCGCGATGGGCGATCAGCACGGCCAGCAGCCGGTATTCGATCGGCGTCAGGTGCACGGACGCCTCGCCGCGCGTGACCAGCCGGTTGGCCAGGTCCACGCGCACGTCGCCGAACGCGATCTGCGGCGTGCCCTGGGGGTTGGCCCTGGCGTGGCGGCGCAGCAGCACGCGCACGCGCGCCACCAGTTCGCCCACGCCGAACGGCTTGGTCAGGTAGTCGTCGGCGCCGGCGTCCAGCGCGGCGATCTTGTCGGCCTCGTCGGTGCGGGCGGACAGCACCAGCACGGGCACCTCGGTCCACGTGCGCATCTCGCGGATCAGCGTCATGCCGTCGCCGTCGGGCAGGCCCAGGTCCAGGATGACGATGTCCGGCTGGCGCGTGCCGGCATCGATCAGGCCGCGCCGCAGCGTGTCGGCCTCGTGCACGGCGCAGCCCTCGGCCTGCAGCGACTCGCGCACGAAGCGGCGGATATGGGGTTCGTCCTCGACCAGCAGGACGGTCGGCGAATAGTCGAAAGGCATCTCAGTGCGGCGTGGGTTGGGGCGGCGCGGCCAGCCCGGGCTGGTCGGACGATTCTGGCAATTCGGGGGCGATGTCGGGCGGATTGCCGCGCGGCAGCGCCATGACGAAGCGTGCGCCGGGGCGGCCGGGCTCGACCCAGATGCGGCCCCCGTGGGCCTGCACGATGGCCTCGCAGACGGCCAGCCCCAGCCCGACGCCGGCCGTGGCCGACTCGCGCTCGCCGCGCGTGAATTTCTCGAAGATCCGGCGCTCCTGGCCGGCCGGCACGCCGGGGCCGTCGTCGGCCACCACCAGCCGCACCTCGCCATCTCCGGGCGCGCCAGTGGCCTCGCCCGACACGCGGATCGTGCTGCCCGGCGGCGTGTACTTGGCGGCGTTCTCGAACAGGTTGCACAGCACACGCTCGACCAGCACGGCGTCGCACTCCACCAGCGGCAGCACCGACAGGTCGTCCACCTGCACGCGATGGCCGCGCAGCGTGTCGCGCATCGACGCCAGCGCCGCGCCCACCAGTTCCTCCAGCGACTGCCAGCCGCGCTGCAGCGCCACGTCGTGCTGCTGCAGCCGCGCCATGTCGAGCAGGTTGACCACCATCGTGCGCATACGCCGCGCTTGCGCGTGCAGCGCCGCCACCGTCTCGGCGGCCGCCGGCGGCAGCGGCGGGCTGGCGCGCTGCAGCGTCTCGGCCATGCCCAGCAGGCCGGTCAGCGGCGTGCGCAGGTCGTGCGACACCGCGGCCAGCAGCGAACTGCGCAGCCGTTCCGATTCGATCGACAGCAGCGCGCGCTGCGCCACGTCGACGTAGTGCAGCCGCTCGATGGCGATGGCCACCAGCGTCGCGAACACGTCGGCCTGCCGGCGCAGTTCGGGCCGCGCCAGCGCGTGCCACGCGCTTGGCTCCACGGCCAGCACGCCGCGCGTCTGCATCGGCGCCTTCAGCGGCAGGTACAGCACGGTGCTGCCGGGCAGCGTGTGCGTGCCGGTGCCGGCCGGCTCGCCGTGGTCGTAGACCCACTGCGCCAGCACCGTGTCCACGGCCTCGCGCCGGGCCGTGCGCGAGCCGGCATCGGGCGACGACGGCCCCGCCACCGGCGCCAGCCGGCCGCCCGCATCGGGCAGGAAGAACGTGGCATGCGCGTCCAGCGCGGCGCGCAGGAACCGGCTGCCGATCTCGACGATCTGGTCCGGCGTCAGCGCCGCCGACAGCTCGCGCGCCAGTTCGTACAGCGTGCGCGCGTCGGTCTCGCGCTGCACCGCCACGCGCGCCTGCTCGCGCAGCCCGGCCGTGAGCTGGCCGATGACCAGCCCCACGGCCAGCAGCACCAGGAAGGTCAGCAGGTACTGCACGTCGCTGACCGCGAACGACAGCCGCGGCGGCACGAAGAAGAAATCGAACGACGCCACGGCCAGCACCGACGCCAGCGCCGCCGGCCCGCGCCCGTGGCGCAGCGCCACGCCGACCACGGCCACCAGGAACAGCATCGCGATATTGACGATGTCGAACCACGGCCGCGCCAGCGTGGAAACCCCCGTGGCGCCGGCGCACCACACCACGGCCCAGGCGTAGTCGCGGCGGCGCAGGCCGGGGCGGGGGGCGGCGTCGGCATCGGACAGCGCCACGCCAGGCGGCGGCGCGATGCCGGGCGCCATGCCGGGGGTGATGCCGGGCGCATCGGGCCGGGTGGCGTCGGCGCGCGTGGTATCGGCGGCCACGCGGATCACGTCGATCTCGGGACAGTTCGCGGCCAGCGCATCGGCAAACGACGGCCGGCCGATCAGCCGCCCGCCCGCACCCAGCAGCGGCGCCATGGTCCGCGCCAGCCACATGCGTGCGCGTTCGACCGGGCCGCCGTCGGCACGCCATTCGGTGGGCGCGCGGCCCACCAGCACCTTGGTGAGGTTGTGCCGGCGGATATAGCCGGCCACGGCCGCCACCATGTCGTGCCCGGCCAGCGTCTCGGTGCGGGCGCCGAGTGATTCGGCCAGTTCCAGCGCGGCGCGCAGCCGCACGCGCGGCGGCTCGGCCGGCGGCAGCAGGTGCGACGCCGCCACGGTCACCACGTGCCAGTCGCAGTCGAGCTGCCCGGCCAGCCGGTGCGCGCTGCGCACGACCTGCGCGGCATCGTCGCCGGGGCCGATGCACGCCAGCACGGCCTCGCGCGTGCGCCAGACCGGCGTGATGCGCTCGGCGTCGCGGTACGCGCGCACATCGTCGTCCACGCGGTCGGCCGTGCGGCGCAGCGCCAGCTCGCGCAGCGCGATCAGGTTGCCCTTGCGGAAGAAGTTGCGCGCGGCATGGCGGGCCTGCTCGGGCAGGTAGACCTTGCCTTCGCGCAGGCGCCGCAGCAGTTCGTCGGCCGGCAGGTCCACCAGCACCACTTCGTCGGCGCCATCGAACACGGTGTCAGGCACGGTTTCCCAGACGCGCACGCCGGTGATGCCGCCCACGGCCTGGTTCAGGCTGTCCAGGTGCTGCACGTTGACGGTGGTCCAGACGTCGATGCCGGCGGCCAGCAGCTCGTGCACGTCCTGCCAGCGCTTGGGATGGCGGCTGCCCGCCGCGTTGGAATGCGCCAGTTCGTCGACCAGGATCAGCGCCGGCCGCCGCGCCAGCGCGCCATCGAGATCGAACTCGCGCAGCACGCGGTCACGGTACGGCACGTCGCGCAGCGGCAGTTGCGCCAGGCCGTCGAGCAGCGCCTGGGTCTCGGCCCGGCCATGCGTCTCGACCACCCCCACCACCACGTCCAAGCCCTGCTCGCGCTGCGCCCGCGCCGCGGTCAGCATCGCAAACGTCTTGCCGACCCCCGCCGATGCACCAAAGTAGACCCGCAACCGCCCCCGCGCCGCACGCACGTCTTCCGCCTGCATGCGTTGCAGGAGGGCGTCGGGGTCCGGGCGATGGGGGTCAGTCATGGTTGGGGATTTTGCCATGGGGCGCGGGACGACATCGCGGGTATGGTTTGGCTTCCCTCTCCCGCGTTGCGGGAGAGGGCCGGCGGCTCAACGTGCGGCGTGGTCGGCAAGCAGAGCCTCGACGCCCTCTCCCCCAGCCCCTCTCCCGCGTCGCGGGAGAGGGGAGCGAAAACCGTGCGATGCGTCATGCGTTCCCGCTTGTTGGCTCCCCTCTCCCGCCTTGCGGGAGAGGGGTCGGGGGAGAGGGCCGGCGGCTCAACGTGCGGCGTGGTCGGCAAGCAGAGCCTCGACGCCCTGTCCCCCAGCCCCTCTCCCGCGTCGCGGGAGAGGGGAGCGAAAATCGTGCGATGCATCACGCGTTCCCGCGTGTTGGCTGCCTACCCCCCAACCTTCGCGCCATCGAGCGCCAGGTTCAGCTTCAGCACATTGACCCCTGGCTCGCCGAGGATGCCCAGCGTCGGGGTTTCGGTGTTGGCGGCGATCAGCGCTTGCACCTTTGCCAGGGGCAGCCCGCGCAGGCGGGCGACGCGGCTGGCCTGGTAGCGGGCGGCGGCCGGGCTGATGTGGGGGTCCAGGCCGCTGGCCGAGGCGGTGACCAGGTCCACCGGCACCGGCGCCGTGTTGCCGGGATCGGCGGCGTGCAGGGCGTCCAGGCGGGCGCGGGCGGCGTCGGTCAGGGCGGGGTTGGTCGGGCCCAGGTTCGAGCCGACCGAGGCCGCCGCGTTGTACGGCATCGGCGCCGTGGCCGAGAGTCGGCCCCAGAAGTATTTCGGGTCCGAGAACGGCTGGCCGATCAGCGCCGAGCCGACGGTCTTGCCGTCCTGCACGATCAGCGAGCCGGCGGCCTGCTGGGGAAACACCGTGCGGGCGATGCCGGTCACCACGCCCGGATAGAGCAATCCGGTGAGCACCGACAGCCCCACGAAAATCGTCAGCGCCGGGCGCAGCATACCGGCCTGGCGCGCCGGTTCGGTCATGGGATGGGCTTGCGTAGACATAGCAATTCTCCTAAATCAGATCCAGCCGAACATCGTCAGCAGCAGGTCGATCAGCTTGATGCCGACGAACGGCACCAGGATGCCCCCCAGCCCGTAGACCAGCAGGTTGCGGCGCAGCAGCACGGCGGCGCCCAGCGGGCGGTACACCACGCCGCGCAGCGCCAGCGGAATCAGCACCACGATGATCAGCGCGTTGAAGATCACCGCGGACATGATGGCCGACGCCGGCGTGGACAGGTGCATCACGTTCAGCAGGTTCAACTGCGGATACGTGGTGGCGAACGCGGCCGGGATGATCGCGAAATACTTGGCCACGTCGTTGGCCACGCTGAACGTGGTCAGCGACCCGCGCGTCATCAGCATCTGCTTGCCGATCTCGACGATCTCGATCAGCTTGGTGGGATTGCTGTCCAGGTCGACCATGTTGCCGGCCTCGCGCGCGGCCTGGGTGCCGCTGTTCATCGCCACGGCCACGTCGGCCTGGGCCAGCGCCGGGGCGTCGTTGGTGCCGTCGCCGGTCATGGCCACCAGCCGGCCCTGGCCCTGGTATTCGCGGATCAGCGCCAGCTTGGCCTCGGGGGTGGCCTCGGCCAGGAAGTCGTCCACGCCGGCTTCCGCTGCGATGGACGCCGCCGTCAGCCGGTTGTCGCCCGTGATCATCACGGTGCGGATGCCCATCTTGCGCAGTTCGCCAAAGCGCTCGCGGATGCCGGTCTTGACGATGTCCTTGAGCTCCACCACGCCCAGCACGCGCACGGTGTCCTCGGTGCCCTCGGCCACCGACTCGGCCACCACCAGCGGCGTGCTGCCGGCGCGCGCCACGTCGTCAACAGCCTGCATCACGGCGTCCGGGAACTTGCCGGCGCGCTCGGTCACGTAGCGGCGCAGTGCATCGGCCGATCCCTTGCGCACGCTGCGCACCACGTGGCCCTGCGCCACGTCCACGCCGCTCATGCGCGTCTGCGCCGTGAACGGCACGAACACGGGCGCGGCCACGCCCCGGCCGCCCATCTCGGGCGACGCGGTGCCGGGACGCTGGCGGGCCAGCGCGACGATGCTGCGGCCCTCGGGCGTCTCGTCGGCCAGCGACGCCAGCCACGCGGCCTCGGCCAGCTGGCGCTCGGTCACGCCCGGCGCGGCGATGAAGCGCGACGCCTGGCGGTTGCCGTGCGTGATCGTGCCGGTCTTGTCGAGCAGCAGCACGTCGACGTCGCCGGCCGCTTCCACGGCGCGGCCCGACGTGGCGATCACGTTGGCCGCCATCATCCGGCTCATGCCGGCCACGCCGATGGCAGACAGCAGCCCGCCGATCGTGGTCGGGATCAGGCACACCAGCAGCGCCACCAGCACCGTCACCGACACCGGCACGCCCGCCTTGGTCACCAGCACCGCGTAGAGCGAGTACGGCTGCAGCGTGGCGGTGGCCAGCAGCAGCACCAGCGTCAGGCCCACCAGCAGGATCGTCAGCGCCAGCTCGTTGGGCGTCTTCTGGCGGCGCGCGCCCTCGACCATGCCGATCATGCGGTCGATGAAGCTTTCGCCGGGGTTGGTGGTGATGCGAACGACGATCCAGTCGGACAGCACGCGGGTGCCGCCCGTGACCGACGAGAAATCGCCGCCCGATTCGCGGATCACGGGCGCCGATTCGCCGGTGATGGCGCTTTCGTCGACCGAGGCGACGCCTTCGATGACCTCGCCGTCGCCGGGAATCATCTCGCCGGCCTCGACCAGCACCACGTCGCCGCGCCGCAGGTCGGTGGCCGGGCGCGGCTCGGTGGCGCCGGTGGCGCGGGCGTCGGCGCGGCCCTGGCGCACCACGCGGGCCATCGTGGTGGTCTTCAGCCCGCGCAGCGCGGCGGCCTGCTGCTTGCTGCGGCCCTCGGCCAATGCCTCGGCAAAGTTGGCGAACAGCACCGTGAACCAGAGCCAGACCGTCACGGCCAGGATAAAGCCGGCCGATTCGCCGCCCGGCGACGGCTGCAGCCAGGCGCGCAGGAACAGGATCGTGGTCAGGATGCTGCCCGCGTAGACCACGAACATCACCGGGTTGCGCAACTGCGCGCGCGGGGTGAGCTTGCGCAGCGCGTCGAGCATGGCCGGCTTGACCAGCTCTGGCGCGAACATGCCGCGCGCCGGGCGCGGATGGTGCGGCACGCCGGCAACGGTGGTGGCGGGTTGGCGGGACGGCGCGGCGGCGGGGGTGCGGCTGGCCGGAGTGTGTTGTGACATGCGAATTCTCCGCGGATTACCGGGCAGCCGCCGAGGCGGACTGCAGTTGCTCTGCCACCGGCCCCAGGGCCAGCGCGGGCACGTAGGTCAGCGCGCCAACCAGCAGCACGGACCCCGTGAGCAGCACCACGAACAGCGGGCCGTGGGTGGGCATCGTGCCGGACGTGGCCGGCGTGCGGCGCTTGGCGGCCAGCGATCCGGCCATCGCCAGCACGGGCACGATGATCCAGAAGCGGCCGAACCACATGGCCGCGGCCAGCAGCACGTTGTAGAACGGCGTGTTGGCGGACAGCCCGGCAAAGGCGCTGCCGTTGTTGTTGGCGGCCGACGACAGCGCGTACAGGATTTCAGAGAAGCCGTGGGTGCCCGGGTTGAACACGCCCGCGCGCCCGGCCCCGGCCATCACCGCGATGGCCGTGCCCACCAGCACCAGCAGCGGCGTGACGAGGATGGCCACGGCGGTCATCTTCATCTCGTACGCCTCGATCTTCTTGCCCAGGTACTCCGGCGTGCGGCCGATCATCAGGCCGGCGATGAACACGGCCAGCACGGCGTAGACCAGCATGCCGTAGAGCCCCGATCCCACGCCGCCGAACACCACCTCGCCGAGCTGCATCAGCAGCATCGGCACCAGCCCGCCGATGGCCGTGAACGAGTCGTGCATGGCGTTGACGGCGCCGCACGACGCGGCCGTGGTGATGGTGGCGAACAGCGCGCTGGCCGAGATGCCGAAGCGCAGTTCCTTGCCTTCCATGTTGCCGCCGGCCTGCAGCGCCGACGCCGCGTGGTCGATCGGCAGCCCGGCCAGCGCGGCGTTGACCTGCGATTCGGACGCCATGGCCGCCAGCGCCATCACCACGAAGATCACGGTCATCGACGCAATCACGGCCACGCCCTGCCGGCGGTCCTTGACCATCTCGCCGAACGTGAAGCACAGCGCGGCGGGGATCAGGAAGATCGCCAGCATCTCGATCAGGTTCGCCAGCGGCGTGGGGTTCTCGAACGGATGCGCCGAGTTGGCGTTGAAGAAGCCGCCCCCGTTGGTGCCGAGCATCTTGATGGCCTCCTGCGACGCCACCGGCCCCATCGCCAGCGTCTGCGTGGCGCTGCGCGCGGCCTCGGTCACAGGCTGGCCGGCGGCGTCCAGCACCGGCTGGCCGGCCGCGTCAACCTTGGGCTGCGTGTATTCGACCGGCGTGACGAGCTGCACGTCGCGGTAGGCATCGAAGTTCTGGATCACGCCCTGGCCGACCAGCGCCACGGCGACGACCACCGACAGCGGCAGCAGCACGTAGAGCGTGGTGCGCGTCAGGTCGACCCAGAAATTGCCGATGGTCTGCGCACTGTGCCGCGCGAAGCCGCGGATCAGCGCGAACACCACGGCGATACCGGTAGCGGCCGAGACGAAGTTCTGCACGGTCAGCGCCAGCATCTGCGTCAGGTAGCTCATCGTCGACTCGCCGGCGTAACCCTGCCAGTTGGTGTTGGCGACGAAGCTGACGGCCGTGTTGAACGACGAGTCCGGCGAGACCGCGCCAAACCCCTGCGGGTTCAGCGGCAGCACGCCCTGCAGCCGCTGCAGCGCGTACACGGCCACCACGCCGAGCACGTTGAAGACGATCACGGCGATGGCGTACTGCTTCCAGCCCATTTCGGCGTCGGCGCGCACGCCGGCCACGCGGTACAGCCCGCGCTCCAGCGGACGGCCCCAGGCCGTGAGCCGGTAGGTGCCCTCCTCGATCGCGCGGCGCATGTAGCGCCCCAGGAAGGGGCCGGCGACGAACAGGATCGCCAGGAACAGGGCCAGCAGACCCAGAAACTGGGCCCAGGGAATGGCAGGCGTCGACATCAGAATTTCTCCGGCCGGAACAGGGCTACGAGCAGGTAGACAAAAAGCGCGACGGCCAGGCCGCCGCTGAGCAGGTCGGTCCAGTCCATCAGAGCCCCCTGTCGGCGGCCGACTGCTTGGAAGACGCACCGTCGGCGCCACCGCGCCCCGCCGGCAGGTTGGCGCCCAGCGCGGCGCACAGGGCCAGCAGCGCACCCGTCAGCGCGCCAAAGGCCAGCAATACGAGGAAATAGATCCCGTCCATGATGTTTTTGCAGGCCGGGCGCCTGCAGAGTGATTCACGGATTGGAGGTTAGGGACCGGGGGGTAAAAACGGGGTAGAGAGGGAGGGAGGGGGTGTAAAGGAGATATAAAAATGCGGGGGGGGCTGGTGGCTGGTGGGCTGGTGGGCTGGTGGGCTCGAAGGCTGGGGGGCTGGTAGCTGGTAGCTGGTAGCTGGGGGCTGGTGGTTGGGGGCTGGGGGTTGGTGGGCATCCGCCTGCTGCCGGTTTGCTCCCCTCTCCCGCCTGCGGGAGAGGGGTTGGGGGTGAGGGCCGGCGGCTCAAGATGCGACAGTGGCAGTTTGGACCGCGGGGGGGCGCCCCCCCCCCCCCCCCCCCCCCCGCCGGGGGGGGGGGGGCCCCCCCCCCCCCCCCCCCCAACCCCCCCCCACCCCCCCCCCCCCCCCC
>NZ_JAUANU010000011.1:0-207737 GCF_032190535.1 Cupriavidus sp. SZY C1 | reverse complement strand
GGGGGGGGGGGGGGGGGGGGGGGGGGGGGGGGGGGCGGCGGTCTTTTGGTGGTGCTGTTTTCTCCCCCCCCCCCCCCGCCGGGGGGGGGGGGGGGGGGGGGGGGCCCCCCCCCCCGCGGTCCAAACCGCGACACCCGCATCTTGGCATCTTGCGCGGCCTGCCCTCACCCCCGGCCCCTCTCCCGCGCGCGGGAGAGGGGAGCAAACCCCCGCCCAACACGGCTACCCCGGAACTTCCCCCACCCCCGCATGGTCACTTGTGCGTCCCATCCACAAGCCGCCCCCGACCATGCCCGCACGCCGTCTCCTGCTCCTGGCAGCCCTTGCCATCGCCCCGCTAGCCCACGCTGCCGATGACGGCCCCGCCTACGGCCCGCAGCTCGAAGGTTTCGACTACCCCTACCCCGTCCAGCACTACCGCTTCACGTCGCAGGGCCAGCCGCTCGACATGGCGTTCATGGACATCCAGCCGGAAAAGCCAAACGGCCGCGCCGTGGTGCTGCTGCATGGCAAGAACTTCTGCGGCGCCACGTGGCAGGAGACGATCCGCGAACTGAGCGGTGCCGGCTACCGCGTGGTGGCGCCCGACCAGGTCGGCTTCTGCAAGTCGACCAAGCCGGCGCACTATCAGTACACGTTCCAGCAACTGGCACGCAACACGCATGACCTGCTGGCATCTATCGGCATCCGCGACGTCACCGTCATGGGCCATTCCACCGGCGGGATGCTGGCGATGCGCTACGCGCTGATGTATCCGAAGGAGACCCGCCAGCTGGTGCTGGTCAACCCGATCGGGCTGGAGGACTGGAAGGCCAAGGGCGTGCCGCCGCTGTCGGTGGACCAGTGGTACGTCCGCGAGCTGAACACCACGGCCGACCGCATCCGCAACTACGAGAAATCCACGTACTACGTGAACCAGTGGAAGCCGGCGTACGAACCGTGGGTGCAGATGCTGGCCGGCATGTACCGCGGCCCCGGCAAGCAGATCGTCGCCTGGAACTCCGCGCTGCTGTACGACATGATCTACACCCAGCCCGTGGTCTACGAGATGGGCGCCATCCAGGCCCCCACACTGCTGATGATCGGCGACAAGGACACCACGGCCATCGGCAAGGACGCCGCCCCGCCCGAGATCCAGCCCACGCTGGGCCGCTACCCCGAACTGGCCCAGCGCACGGCGAAGGCCATCCCGAACACGACGCTGGTGCAATTCCCCGAACTGGGCCACGCGCCGCAGATGCAGGACCCGGCGGCGTTCCACAAGGCGTTGCTGGAGGGGATGAAGGGCAGGTAGGGGCTGGCGCGTGACTTCCGGGCGGCCGTTACGACGGCGGCGGCATCCAGCGTGAAACAATCGCCATTCGCAACAAACGAAACGCTGCCCTTTGACATGACTTTCGACCTCTTCGACGCCCTTCCCACCGACCCCGACGCCGCGCCGGCCGCCGAGCCCCTGGCGCCCGGCGCGGTGGTGCTGCGCGGCTTTGCGCGCGAGGCCGGGCCGGCGCTGCTGGGCGCCGTGGGCGAAGTCAGCGCGGGCTCACCTTTCCGGCATCTGGTGACGCCGGGCGGGCTGCGGATGTCGGTGGCGATGACCAATTGCGGCGAGCGGGGGTGGGTGTCGGATCGCACGGGCTACCGCTACGATGGCGTCGATCCCGATTCGGGCCGGCCCTGGCCGCCGATGCCCGAGCCGTTCCGCCAACTGGCGCGCGATGCCGCCACCGCGGCCGGGTATGCCGATTTCCGGCCCGACGCCTGCCTGATCAACCGCTACCTGCCCGGCACGCGGCTGTCGCTGCACCAGGATCGTGACGAGCTGGACCTGCGCGCGCCGATCGTGTCGGTGTCGCTGGGCCTGCCGGCCACGTTCCTCTGGGGCGGGCTGCGGCGGGCCGACCGGCCGGCGCGGGTGCGGCTGGCGCATGGCGACGTGGTGGTCTGGGGTGGCCCGTCGCGGCTGGTGTTCCATGGGATCGCGCCGCTGGCCGCAGGTGACCACCCACTGACCGGTGCCGAGCGCATCAACCTGACCTTCCGCAAGACGCGCTAGCGGGGTCACGCGGCAGTTGCCTGCCTGTCGAGACAATCCTACGATAGCGACTCAGCACTTCCGCTCATCAAACAAGACCCGCATCGGCGGGCGCTCCGAGACAAATCCCGATGTCGATCACCCCCGGCCGTGCCGACGCGCGGCCCGGCGCCCCGCCGCCCCCTCCCCCGTCGCCCCCGCTTGCCGGCCGTCCCGCGGATTCGCTGCGCGCCGCCCTGCTGATCGGCGCCTGCATTGCCGCCGTCTGGATCGCCGGCAGTGCGCTGCATGCGCCGCCCGCACTGATCTGGGCCGGGGCGCTGGTCCTGTCGACGGTCTGCTGCTGGGCCGTGGGCGTGCTGCCCGAGCCCACGGCCACGCTGCTGTTCTTCCTGGCCGCCGTGGTGTTCCACATCGCGCCGCCAACCGTGGTGTTCTCCGGTTTCACGTCCACCGCGTGGTGGCTGATGTTCGGCGGCGCCGTGACCGGCGTGGCGCTGCGCAGCACGGGGCTGGCGCTGCGGCTGGCCGACATCATCTTCCGCAAGCGTGTGGGCACCTATCCGCAGGTCATCACCACCGTGGCGCTCAGCGCGGTGGGGCTGGCGTTCCTGATGCCGTCCACCACGGGCCGCGTGCTGCTGCTGATGCCGATCGTGCTGGCGCTGGCGGACCGGCTGGGCTTTGCCCCGGCGTCCAACGGCCGCATCGGCATGGTGATGACCGTGGCGCTGGCCAGCTACATGCCGCCCACCACGATCCTGCCGGCCAATATCCCGAACAGCGTGCTGCTGGGCGCGGCCAGTTCGCTGTACCACATCAACCTCAGCTACGGCAGCTACCTGCTGCTGCATTTTCCGGTGCTGGGCGCGCTGAAGACCGTGCTGCTGATCTGGATGATCTGCAAGCTGTTCCCGGAAAAAGGCCCGCTGCCGGCGCAGGCGCCCGTCACGGCCACGGCGATGGGCGCGCAGGAGCGGATGCTGGCCATCATCCTGGCGCTGGCCGTGGCCGGGTTCGCCACCGATGCGTGGCACGGCATCTCGCCCGCCTGGATCTCGCTGGCCGCCTGCATCGTGTGCCTGCTGCCCGGCATCGGGCTGGTGTCGCCAAAGGCGCTGTCCGAGCAGGTCCACCTGGTGCCGCTGATCTACGTGGCGGGCTTTCTGGGGCTGGGCGCCGTGGTGGAATCCACGGGCCTGGGCAGCGCCATCAGCGCCGGGCTGCTGCACGTGCTGCCGCTGACGCCGGGCCACACGGCGGCCAATGTCGGCACGATCGGGGCGATGGGGGCGGTGCTGGGGATGATGTCGACGCTGCCGGCGCTGCCGGCCGTGCTCACGCCGCTGGCGCGCGACCTGGCAACTGCCACGGGGCTGCCGCTGGAAACGGTGCTGATGCTGCAGGTGCCGGTGTTCTCGACCGTGTTCTTTCCGTACCAGTCGCCGCCGATCGTGATTGCGATGCAGCTTGGCGGCGTGGGGCTTCGGCATGGCACGCGGCTGTGCCTGGCGATGGCGGCGCTGACGATCGTGCTGCTGCTGCCGCTCGACTACTTCTGGTGGAAGCTGCTGGGCTACCTGCCCTGATGCGCGGCGCCTACCACTCCAGCTTGTCCAGCAGCGCATCGCTCATGACGCGCGGCTCGATGACGAGGTCCAGGTCGTAGGCGCCCAGCAGCGCCAGCAGCTGCGCCACGCTGATGGTTTCGGGATTCAGTTCCATATGGGACACGCGGCTCTGGCTGATGGCCAGCCGCGCGGCGGCGTCGGCCTGGGTCAGGCCGGCGATCTTGCGCGCGCCCTGGAGCACCTGCCCCAATTGCTCGCTGGTGGTAATGGTGACTCTGGCGGACATCTCGGTCTACCCGGCAGTAGGTACCTCCCGAATCTATCAATTTCCACCGGCAATCGACAAATTCTTCGTGGCTGACGTTTGCGGAGATGCTGCCAATACCCATCCGATGGGTAGATTTGCGCGCAGTCGTTGCCAAAAACAAACGGCGCGCGGTCAGCGCAGGTAGTCGCGGAAGCTGGCGCGGATTTCCTCGACGTTGGCCAGCGTGCCGGTCAGGTGGCCGCGCAGCGCCGCCTCGGCACCGGGCACGTCACCGGCCGCAATGGCATCGACGATGGCCGCATGGTCGCGCAGCACCGCATGAGCCTTGCCAGGAATCGGCAGGTGCAGGCGGCGCAGGCGGTCCAGGTGGCCGCTCTGGCGGCGCACCAGCCCGAACAGGTCGGGCACGGCGGCGGCCTCGTAGAGCTGGCGATGGAAATACTGGTCGTTGGCCGTGAATTCGGCCAGATCGTCGAGTTCCAGCATGCGCTGCTGGCGCGCGATGGTGGCACGCAGCCGGTCCACCAGGGCGGCGTCGGGCGCGCCGGCCAGCGCGCGAACGATCTCCACCTCCACCGACCGGCGCAGGAAGTGCGCCTGCCGTGCCAGCGCCACGTCGATCCGGCTCACGCGCGTGGCGTGCTGCGGGAACACGTCGACCAGCCCTTCCTCGGCCAGCCGCATCAGCGCGTCGCGCACCGGCGTCTGGCTGATGCCGTATTGCAGCGCCAGCTCCGGGCGGGACAGCACCGTGCCGGGCGGCAGCGCCAGCGAGATGATCTGGTCGCGCATGTGCTCGAAAACCTGCGGCGCCGCCTGGCGCGTGCGGTCGAACTGGAACTGGGCGGGGTTGGGTAGCGTGGCGGCCATGCGAAGGTGACAAGTGCGTTGGGCGCGATTCTAGCTGAACGGACGACGGGAAGATCGCGTTGACGTACTAATATATTAGTGCTTTAATCCAGCGAAACACGGTCGTCGTACAACTGAACGGCCGAATGATTATCAAGTGGAAGAGACAACCATGACGGCACCGAAGAAGACGCCGGACCAGCTACGCAGCGCGCGCTGGTTCGCGCCCGACGACTTGCGTTCGTCCGGGCATCGCTCGCGGATCATGCAGATGGGCTACGCGCCCGATGAATGGATGGGCAAGCCGCTCATCGCGATCATCAACACCTGGTCCGACATCAACCCCTGCCACGCGCACTTCAAGCAGCGCGTGGACGACGTGAAGCGCGGCATCCTGCAGGCCGGCGGTTTCCCCGTGGAACTGCCGGCCATTTCGTTGTCCGAAAGCTCGGTCAAGCCGACCACCATGCTCTACCGCAACCTGCTGGCCATCGAGACCGAGGAGCTGATCCGCTCCCACCCCATCGACGGCGCCGTGCTGATGGGCGGCTGCGACAAGACCACGCCGGGCCTGCTGATGGGCGCCACCAGCGCCGGTGTGCCGGCCATCTACGTGCCCGCCGGCCCCATGCTGCGCGGCAACTACAAGGGCCAGGTGCTGGGGTCGGGCTCCGACGCCTGGAAGTTCTGGGACGAGCGCCGCGCGGGCAACATCAGCAAGACCGAATGGATCGGCATCGAGGGCGGCATCGCGCGCAGCCACGGCACCTGCATGACGATGGGCACGGCCAGCACGATGACGGCCATCGCCGAGACCATCGGCATGACGCCGCCCGGCGCGTCGTCGATCCCGGCCGCCGACGCCAACCATATCCGCATGTGCTCCGAGGCCGGCCGCCGCATCGTCGGCATGGTCTGGGAAGACCTGACGCCCCAGCGCATCCAGACGCACGCGTCGTTCGAGAACGCCATCGCGGTGGCCATGGCGATGGGCTGCTCCACCAACGCCATCATCCACGTCATCGCCATGGCCCGCCGCGCCGGCCACGACATCGGCCTGGACGACTTTGACCGCATGAGCCGCCACGTGCCCGTGATTGCCAATATCCGGCCCAGCGGCGACAAGTACCTGATGGAGGACTTCTTCTACGCGGGCGGGCTGCCCGCGCTGATGACGCGCATCCGCGACAAGCTGCACCTGGACGCGCCCACGGTCACGGGCCGCACGCTGGGCGAGAACATCGCCGGCGCCGAGGTACACAACGACGACGTGATCCGCACCCCGGCCAACGCGCTGTACCAGGAAGGCGCGCTGGCCGTCCTGCGCGGCAACATCGCCCCCGACGGCTGCGTGATCAAGCCCAGCGCCTGCGAGAAGCGGTTTTTCCGGCATACGGGGCCGGCGCTGGTGTTCGACGACTATCCGTCGATGAAGGCAGCCGTCGACGACGAGACGCTGGACGTGACCGCCGACCACATCCTGATCCTGCGCAACGCCGGCCCGCTGGGCGGCCCCGGCATGCCCGAGTGGGGCATGCTGCCGATTCCGAAGAAGCTGGTGAAGCAGGGCGTGCGCGACATGCTGCGGATGTCCGACGCGCGCATGAGCGGCACCAGCTACGGCGCCTGCATCCTGCACGTGGCGCCCGAGGCGTACATCGGCGGCCCGTTCGCACTGGTCCGCACCGGCGACCTGATCACCGTGGATATCGACCAGCGCCGCATCCACCTGGAAGTGTCCGACGAGGAACTGGCGGCCCGCCGCGCCGCCTGGACCCCGCCGCCGCCGCGCTACGCGCGCGGCTACGGCTACATCTTTTCGCAGCACGTGCGGCAGGCCAACGACGGCTGCGACTTCGACTTCCTGCAAACCGACTTCGGCGCCCCCGTGGGCGAACCGAGCATCTACTGAGGCCCGACCGATGACCCCGCTCAGTTCCAGCCTGCGCGATGCGCTGAAGACCGTCAGCACGGCCACGCTGTGCACCGCGCTGTTCAAGCGCGGCCTGCGCAACCAGTTCATCCAGGACGTGCGGCCGCTGAACCCGGCCGGCGGCACGATGGTCGGCCCGGCCTTCACGCTGCGCTACATCCCCGCCCGCGAGGACCTGAACCCGATCACCGTGTTTCAGGACCCGAACCACCCGCAGCGCCAGGCCATCGAGCAGTGCCCGCCCGGCGCCGTGCTGGTGATCGACAGCCGCAAGGACGCCCGCGCCGCCAGTGCCGGGTCCATCCTGGTCACGCGGCTGATGCAGCGCGGCGGCGCGGGCATCGTCACCGACGGCGGCTTCCGCGACTCGCCCGAGATCGCGCAGATGGCGATGCCGGCCTACCACCACCGCCCGTCGGCACCGACCAACCTGACGCTGCACCAGGCGCTGGAGTTCGACGTGCCGATCGGCTGCGGCGACGTGGCGGTGTTCCCTGGCGACGTGATGGTCGGCGACGCCGAGGGCGTGGTCGTCATTCCGCGCCACATGGCCGAGGAAATCGCCGCCGAGGCGGTGGAGATGACCGCGTTCGAGGACTTCGTGACCGAACAGGTCCGCAACGGCCGCTCGATCATCGGCCTCTACCCCCCGACATCCGAACAGGCCCGCGAGGACTTTGCCACATGGCGAAAGGCAGCCAGCCGCTGAGGCGGCGGCTGGAAACACCCCCACTGTTTGCTCCCCTCTCCCGCACGCGGGAGGGGGAAAAATCGAAACGACACCACCACAAGAACACCCCGGAGACCCCCATGCCCACCCTCGCCCGCATCGCCGCCCTCGCCCTGGCCGCTGCCACGCTTGCCCTGCCCGCGCACGCGCAGGACCCGTGGCCCACGCGGTCGGTGACCATCATCGTGCCGTTCACGCCCGGGGGCGGCACCGACATCGGCACGCGGCTGGTGGCGCAGCGGCTGGCGCAGCTCTGGGGCCAGCCCGTCGTGGTGGACAACCGTCCCGGCGCGGCCGGCAACGTGGGGCTGGAACTGACCGCCCGGGCCAAGCCGGACGGCTACACGCTGGTGGCCGGCAACGTCGGCACGCAGTCGATCAACCCGTTTCTCTACAAGAAGCTCAACTACAAGCCCGACAGCTTCGTGCCCGTGACGATGATGGCCGAGCTGCCGTTCGCGCTGGTGGTCACGCCGGGGCTGCCCGCCAGGACGCCGAAGGAACTGGTGGCGCTGGCCAAGGCCAAGCCGGGCAAGCTGACGTTTGCCAGCTCCGGCACGGGCGGCTCGCCGCACCTGTCGGGCGAGATCTTCAAGGCCGCCACCGGCACCGACATGCTGCACGTGCCCTACAAGGGCGGCGGCGCCGCGATGACCGACCTGATGGCCGGCAACGTCGACATGCTGTTCGCGTCGATCCTGGAGACCACGGGCCACGTCAAGGCCGGCAAGCTGCGCGCGCTGGCGGTGACGGGGTCGGTGCGCTCGCCGTCGATGCCCGACGTGCCGACGCTGGCCGAGGCCGGCATCCAGAACGCGGAATCCGGCTCGTGGGTGGGCCTGCTGGCCCCGGCCGGCACGCCAAAGGACGTCGTCGACAAGATCGCCGCCGACGTGAAGAAGGTGGTGGCTATGCCCGAGGTGAAGAAGCAGCTCGTGGAACAGGGCGCGATTCCGGTGGGCAGCACGCCGCAGCAGTTTGCCGAGACCATCGCCAATGACCGCAAGCGTTACGCAAGGATCATCGCCGATAATCACCTGAGCGCCGACTGACCGCGCCCTTTCCCACCCAACGGACACCAAGGACCCCTTCCGCATGAAACCCCGCCTCCTGCAGCATGGCCGGCTGCCCGAACAGACCGAAGCCCGCCTGGCCGAGCATTTCGACGTGCATCCGTTCTGGGCCGAAAGCGACCCGGCCGCCTACCTGGCGCAACACGGCGGCGAGTTCGTGGCGATGACCACGCGCGCCGCCACGGGCGTGGACGCCACGATGCTGGCCGCGCTGCCGAACCTGCGCGTCGTTTCCAGCTTCGGCGTGGGGCTGGACAAGCTCGACCTCGACACGGCCCGTGCGCGCGGCATCGCCGTGGGCTACACGCCCGACGTGCTCAACGACTGCGTGGCCGACACCGCCTTCGCGCTGCTGATGGACGCGGCGCGCCAGGTCAGCGCCGCCGACCGCTACGTGCGGCGCGGCGCATGGCCGCGCGGCCCGTACCCGCTCACCACGCGCGTGAGCGGCAAGCGGCTGGGCATCGTCGGCATGGGCCGCATCGGCCGGGTCATCGCCAAGCGGTCCAGCGGGTTCGACATGGACGTGCGGTACTTCGGCCGCAAGGCGCAGGACGGCGTGCCGTACGGCTTCGAGCCGTCGCTGCCGGCGCTGGCCGAATGGGCCGACTTCCTGGTGATTGCCGCCTCGGGCGGGCCCGAGACGCGCCACCTCGTGTCGGCCGACGTGCTCAAGGCGCTGGGCCCGCAGGGCTACCTGATCAACATCGCGCGTGGCACCGTGGTCGACGAGGCCGCGCTGGTCGATGCGCTGGCAAACCAGCGCATCGCCGGCGCCGGGCTGGACGTGTTCGAGGACGAGCCCAACGTGCCGCCCGCGCTGTTCGGGCTGGACAACGTGGTGCTGCTGCCCCACGTGGCCAGCGGCACGCACGAGACCCGCGCCGCCATGGCCGGGCTGGTGTTCGACAACCTGCAGAGCTTCTTTGCCACCGGGGCCGTCCTGCGGTCCGCGATCTGAGGCGCTGAAAAAGCGTAGCCGGGTCGACTCCCGGCGCAAACCCGCGCGCGGCCCGGCCCGCGGCGCGGCGCGGCTGCCGGGCATCCCCCGCTGAACCACCCTCCCCGCGCGCCCGGCACCCCTGGGCGCGCCGCCACCGTGCGCCAGCCCACCCCCCGCCATCTGGATGGATTCGGGCGTAGCGCAAATTCCCTTACCCTGTGCGCAGGTTCCGCCCCTGGGCGCGCCGTCGCCGGCCTGCAAAAATGCAACCGCCGGGCCGGCATGACAGACGGGCAGGCCGATTGTTAGCTATGCTCCCCAGAGCGGGTAGATGATCCCGGGCCCCTGCCGCCGGCCCGGGGCCACGGCTGGCGCGGCGGCACTTTCACTTCCGTTGAGACGGGACGGCGCCGCCGCGGCGCGTCTCCTGAGGGCACCCGATGCAGCGTAGCTGGTTCGTGGTTGTGACAATCGTGCTGGCGACGATGGCCACGCTGTTCCCGGTCGGGATCGGCGTGTTCATGGCCCAGCTCGAAGCCAACCGGCGCGAATCCGAGCAGCTCAGCGTGTTCGCGGACGCCGCCGTGGCCCGTGCCGAAACGGTCATGACCCAGGCCCTGAACGCGCTGCAGGACCTGGAATCGCTGCGCGACGACCCGTGCTCGGCGTCGCACCTGGTGGAGATGCGGCGCATCACCTACACCTACCGCCATATCCAGGACGCCGGCGCCTACCGCGGCGGCAAGCGGCTGTGCTCGGCGCTGCTGGGCGCCGTGCAGGCCAACCAGTTCCTGCTGCCGCCGCCCGACTGGCGCACGCCCGACGGCCTGGACTACTGGTTCGACCAGCCCAACCCGTTCGCGGCGCCGCGCCGGTCGATGCTGCTGGGGCGCAACGGCAGCTACGTCGGCATGGACCCGCAGACCTTCGTCGACGTGGTGGACCGCGAGACGCGCATGCTGGCCGCCGTGCAGACCGATGCCGGGCGCATCTTCGCGGCGTCGCAGGGCGCCAGCGTGCCGCGCCTGCAGCGCGCCTACGCCGACCATGCCTACGGATCGGGCAAGGACGTGGGCAGCGACGACGATGCGTCGATCGTGCTGCGCCGCTCGCGCACCATGCCGCTGGCCGTGGTGGTGCTGGCGCCGCGCACGGCGCTGCTGGCCAACTGGAAGGCGCTGCTGGTGGGTGGCCTGGGCGTGGGGCTGGCGGCCGGCATGCCGCTGGGCATCCTGGTCTGGCGGCGCGCCACGCGGCGCTTCAGCCTGGAAGGCGAACTGCGCGGTGCGGTGCGGCGGCACGAGATGGCCGTCCACTACCAGCCCATCGTGTCGCTGGCCGACAACCAGCCGGTGGGCGTCGAGGCGCTGGTCCGCTGGCGCCGCCACGGGCGGCTGGTGCGCCCGAACCTGTTCATCCCGATGGCCGAGAACGCCGGGTTGATCCAGCAGATCACGGACCAGGTGCTGGACATCGTGCTGGCCGAACTGGGCACGCTGCTGCGGCGGCATCCGCACTTCTACGTGTCGATCAACGTCGGCGTGGAAGACCTGAAGAGCCGCCGCTTCCTGAGCGTGCTGACGGCGCGGCTGCGCGGCACCGGCATCGCGCCGGACCAGATCCGCATCGAGGCCACCGAGCGCGGCTTTCTGGAGCCCGACGTGGCGCGCGACACCATCCAGGCATTCCGCGACGCCGGCCACCCGGTCTATATCGACGACTTCGGCACCGGCTATTCGAGCCTGTCGTACCTGCAGAGCTTCAAGGTGGACGCGCTGAAGATCGACAAGTCGTTCGTCGACACCATCGGGCAGGAGGCGGCGTCGAGCACCGTGGCGCCGCACATCATCGCCATGGCCCAGTCGCTGGGCCTGCAGGTGGTGGCCGAGGGCATCGAGGACCGCAACCAGGCCGATTTCCTGCGCGCGCAGGGCGTGGACTACGGCCAGGGCTGGCTGTTCGGGCGCCCGGTGCCCGCTGTGGAACTGGCGCAACTGCTGGCGCGCTCCACGCCGCAGGTGGCGGCCTAGCCGATAGAATCGCTGCGATCGGCCTGCCACGACCACCATGAACGGAGACCCCGCGATGTCCCTGCCCGCCCTGTTCCTGACCGCTGCCGGCGTTGGCCTGGCGGTGGCCGCGCCCGTCGGCCCGATGGGCATGCTCTGCATCCGCCGCACACTGACCGACGGCCCGCGCGCCGGGCTGGCCATCGGCTTCGGCATTGCCTGCGGCGACGCGGTCTACGGGCTGGTGGCCGCGCTGGGGCTGGTGGGGGTATCGCAGTTCATGCTGGCCTACGACAAGCCGCTGCACGTGGCCGCCGGGCTGTTCCTGCTCTACCTGGGGCTGCGCACGTTCTTCCAGAAGCCGACGGAGCAGGTGGCCACGCTGCGCGCCAACGGGTCGAAGCTGCGCGCGTTCGGCAGCGCCTTGCTGCTGACGCTGACCAACCCGCAGACCGTGATCATGTTCGCCGCGCTGTTCGCCACGCTGGCGCCGCGCGGGGCGTTCTCGACGACCATCGCCATGACCACGGTGCTGGGCGTGTTCTGCGGGTCCATCGCCTGGTGGTGCGTGCTGGTGGCGATGGTCACCGGCGCCCGGCATGCGCTGGGCACGCGGCTGCGCCAGTGGATCGACCGCGTGGCCGGGCTGGCGCTGGCCGCGTTTGGCGTGGCGGAGATCCGCCGCGCGCTGTAGGCGCCACGGCGGTGGGTGGCGTTATTCGGCCTTGGCGCCGGAATCCTTCGCCACCTGCGTCCACTTGGCGGTTTCGGTCTTGATGAAGCCGGCCAGCTGCGGCGGCGTCATGTCGCCGGCGGTCACGCCCTGCTCGTCAAAGCGCTTCTGCACGTCGGGCTGCTTCAGCACCTTGGCCAGTTCGGCGCTCATGCGCTGGCGGATCGGCTCGGGCGTGCCGTGCGGGGCCATCAGCGCGTACCACGTGGTCACCTCGTAGCCGGGCACGCCGCTCTCCGCCACGGTCGGCACGCCGGGATAGGCCGCCGAGCGCTTGGCCGACGTCACCGCCAGCGCCTTGACCTTGCCGCTCTTGATATGGGGATTGGCCGACGGGCTGGTCTCGATGGCCATCTGGATCTGGCCGGCCATCAGGTCGGTCATCATCGGCGCGCCGCCCTTGTACGGCACGTGCGAGATATCGGTCCTGGTCAGCGCGCGGAACAGCTCGCCGGACAGGTGCTCGGTGCTGCCGATGCCGGCCGAGCCATAGTTGACCTTGCCCGGATTGGCCTTGATGTAGGCCACCAGCTCCTGCACGGTCTTGGCCGGGATCGACGGATTGACGATCAGCACGTTGGGCGTCAGCGCCACCATGCCGATCGGCGCCAGATCCTTCTGGAAGTCGTACGGCAGGGACTTGTAGATGCCGGGCGCCATGGTGTGGGCCACGGTGGCCAGCAGGAACGTGTAGCCGTCCGGGTTGGCGCGCGCCACCAGGGCGCCGCCGATGGTGCCGCCCGCGCCGGGGCGGTTGTCCACCACCACGGGCTGGCCCAGCGCCTCGCCCAGCCGCTGGCCGACCGCCCGGCCGATGATGTCGGTGGTGCCGCCCGACGCGAACGGCACGACCAGCGTGATCGGCTTGGACGGCCAGTTGTCGGCGGCCAGGGCGGAACCGGAAAGGGCGGCGGCCAGGGCAAAGGTGCCAAGCGCCTTGAGCGCGACGCGGCGCGGCATGCGTGAGGTCATGCGGAGTCTCCTGCGGGAATCGTTGGATTTGTGGGATCTGCTGGACCCCCGACTCTACGCAAGCGGGCACCCGGCGCGCCAGCCCCGCCCCGGCGTACCGTGTTCAGGATTTGTGAAGGGTCGCGCCGGGCCAGCGGCCGGCCGTCACCAGCTGGCGCGCCACCTGCTCCAGCACGCCGCGCGCGGCCAGGCCGGCCGGCGACAGTTCGTCGTCGGACAGGCTGACCAGCAGGTTGGGCCGGCTCACGCCGGCGTCCGAGATCTCGATCAGCGCCAGCGGATCGCCCAGGTGGCGCGCCACGGCCGCGCCGGGCTGGATCGTCGCGCCGATGCCGGCGCGCACCGCATCCATCAGCACGGCCAGCCCGTCGATCTCGGCCACCACGTTCAGCGGCCGCTGGCTGCGCGCCGACGCGGCGTTGAGCACGGCCCGCAGGCCATGCGAGCCGCTGGGCAGGATCAGCGGCAGGTCGCCAATCTCGTCGAGCCGCATGGTGCGGGCCGCCGGCAGCCCCGGCTGGTCGGCCCGCGCGATCACGAACAGCCGCTCTTCCAGCAGCGGCAGGCTGCTCCAGCGCTGCCCCGGCTCAAGCTGGAACAGCACGGCAAGGTCGAGCTGCCGCGCGCCGATCATCGTCGCCAGCCCGCCGGACAGGCTCTCCACGAGGTGCAGGCGGATATCGGGATAGCGGTCGCGCATGGCGACCATGAACGACGGGCCCAGCACGGCCAGCGTGCTCGGTGCCATGCCCACGCTGACATGGCCCGACAGCCGCGCGGTACGGGCCGCCAGCGCCGCATCGTCGGCATGGCGCAGCGCCAGTTGCGCCTGGCGCCAGAACGCCAGCCCGGCATCGGTGGGCACCACGCCCGTGGACGTACGCTGCAGCAGGCGCGTGGACAGTTCGCTTTCCAGCCGGCTGATCTGCTGGCTCAGCGCCGACGTGACCACGCCGAGCCGCTGGGCCGCCTGCCCCATGCTGCCCAGTTCCACCACGTGCACGAAGTAGCGCAGTTGCCGCAGTTCCATTTCCCATCCCGGTCATGGAGAGCCGCTATTGTGCCTGCGATATGTCACACGCTGGGCCGCCCCGCGCCCCGGCGCGGCGCACACGTGATGCCCGGGCCACCGCGTCGCGCCTGCCGGTTGACCCATCGGCCGGATGGGCACACGATGTGGTGGTCGCCCCCGGGGGTTGCCGTGATGTGCGCGCCCTGCGCACCGCCAGACAACCATCACGCGCCCCGCTTGCAGCACTTTTTCCTCACAGGTTTTTCAACCGGAGTTTCCAGCATGCCAAGCAATCCGACGACCTTCTGGGCCACCTGGGCCATGCCTGCCGCCTTCCCGTTCCCCGCCTTTGCGCCGTTCGGCGACGCCAAGGTGATGGAAACGTGGCAGAAGTTCATGGGCCTGAACACCGATTTCACGAAGTCCATGACCGAGGAGGCGCAGTTCGACTGGGCATCGTTCTTTGTCCCGCAGGACCCGGAGGAGCTGTACGCGCGCCAGTGGAACAACCAGATGCCGCTGTTGTCGATTCCGCTGCACTACGCGTCGGCCATGATGGAGCTGGGCGCGGCCACGCAGCGGGCCTGGATGGACGCCTGGGGCCACATGCTGGGCATGCCGGCGCTGGCCACCGCGGCCACGGATGCGGCGGCCGATGCGGTGGTCGATGTCCCGGCCGCGCAGGTCCGCGAGACGCCCCGGCCGCGCAAGCCGGCGGCGCACTAGCCGCCGAGAACCGTTACCGGCCGTAACGGCAGGTTCCGGCGTCAGCGACTATCCTTGCAGAGATTGCATTCCAGGCGTCATGCCGCCTGCCCGATGGCTTAGTGGGCGCACTCGGGCGGGCCCCTGAATCGCGCCCTCAACTGGCGAGGCTCTCATGAGCAAGACACTCCTTTCCAGCCTGATCGTCGCAGCCGCGGCCGTGGCCATGGCCCCGCTTGCACACGGGCAAACCAAGCAGTTCGATCCGTACTCGCAGGGTGCCAAGGCCGGCAAGGCCGACCCCTACACCGACGGCGCCAAGGCCGGCAAGTTCGACCCCTACACCGATGGCGCCAAGCAGTCCACGCGGACCGACCTGGCCCCGTCGGCCAAGGCCGATCCGTACACGGACGGTGCGAAGTCGGACAAGTACAACCCGTACACGGACGGCGCCCGCACCGGCAAGCCCGATCCGTACACCGACGGCGCGCGGGTCGGCAAGCCCGATCCCTATACCGACGGCGCCAAGTCCAGCAAGTAACCCCGCGCGGCCTGCCGCCGCCACCCGACGCCCGGCGATGCCTCGCCGGGCGTTTTTGCGTCCGGGGCCGGCTGGCGGTCACGTCCGCGGCGCGCCGTCCTTGAGCCACGGCAGGAAGTGGTGCAGGAACCGCGACGCGGCCGGCATGAAGTAGCTGCCGTGGTGGTAGCACGGGTCCAGCGTCGCCACGATGCGCCGGCCCGGGCCGGTGGCCGCGTCGTCGTACAGCACCGAGCGGCCATCGACGGTATCCACCACCGACACGGCACCGGGTGGCGTCAGCAGGTCGCCATGGCGGTGCCACGTGGCGTCGGCCAGCCGCATCCGGCGGAACAGCCCGTGGCCGGGATCGCCGACGCGCAGCCCGCTGTCCGCATCGGGTTCCAGCCACCACCAGAAATTGGTGACCGTGGGCCGCCATTGCACGCCGTCGAGCCACAGGTCGGCGCGGCATTCGCCCAGCGCCACCACGAGCTTGCCGGCCGCCAGGAAGGCGTCGATCGCCGGGCGCGCCGCCACTAGGTCCGCCGGGTTCTGGCGGCTGGCCACGTACAGGCAGTCGAACGGGGCCAGGTCTGCCTGCGGCAGGTCGGGCGCGTAGACGTTGGCGTCGAAATACCCGCGCAGCGCGGGGTCGTTGAAGGTTGCGTGATGGTAATAGGTGCCGCCATCCACGAATGCGATACGCACGGTTCAGTCTCCGTTGGCTGTGGCCAGCGCGGGTGCGCCGGCCTGGATCCAGTCCAGCAACTGCGGGCCGATGCGCGCCGCGCTGGTCTCGTCGTCCACGTACATCCAGCACGAATTGCCGCCGTGCATGAATACCTGCCCGCCGGCCGGGCGCTGCCAGACCCAGTCCAGCGGCGAGCCGTCCTGCCGCAGCCGGTGCAGCACCACGGCGCCCGGCGGCGCGGGGTTGGCGCCCCGGCCGTAGAAGCCGGCCACGCCGCGCCGGAAGCTCAGGTCGTCGCACGACACGCCGGCGAAGACCGGGTGGTCGTGCACCCGCTCGACGATCAGGTCGCGCACGCCCCGCCCCGCCGCCACGCGGAACGGCGCCAGTTCGTCGAAGATCGGATAGACCAGGTGGCCGTTGAAGACCAGCGTGCCGCCGGCGTCCAGATGGGTGCGCAGGACCGCGCGGTGGCGCAGCAGCGCGCGCTGGTCGACATGGGCTTCGATCAGGATGGCGCGCCGGCCCAGGAAGTCGGCATCGTGCAGATCGCGCAGCGAATGCGACGCCATGCCGCGTGCCTGGAGCAGCGCGATGAACGACGGCACCTCGTGGGCGATGGCACGGACGTGCAGGACAGAACTCATGACGATGTTGCGCAGGGCTGCGCCGGCTGTGGAGAAGACGGTTGGGAGGGGGGATGCGAGAACACCGGCACGGCCGTGCCGGCGCCGCCCAGCCCGGCCATGCGCACGCGGCGCACGGGCAGGCGATAGAGGCGGGACAGCGCGGCCTCGTCCATGACGGCGTCCGGCGGCCCGAAGGCGTGGCGGCCATCGCCGAACAGCAGCACGGCATGGCTCGCGCATTCCAGCGCGTGCTGCGGCACGTGCGTGCTGAACAGCACGGTGATGCCATCGGCGGCCAGTTCGGCCAGCAGCCGCAGCGTCAGCGCCTGGTTGTGCCAGTCCATCGCCGCGCAAGGCTCGTCCAGCAGCAGCAGGCTCGCCTGCGCGGCCAGCGCACGCGCCAGCACCACCAGTTGGCGTTCGCCGCCGGAGAGCGACAGGAACGTGCGGTCGGCCAGGTGCAACGCCTGCACGCGGCCCAGGGCGGCACGCGCCGCGTCGTAGTCGGCCCGGCCCGGCGCGCGCAGCAGCGAGATGCCGCCGGCGCGGCCCAGCAGCACCATTTCCAGCGCGCTGATCGGCAGGGCCGGATGCACCTCCTGCGGCACGAAGCCGATGCGGCCCGCGCGCACAACCCGCCCCGTGGCCGGCGCCAGTTGTCCGGCCAGAATCCGCAGCAGCGTCGACTTGCCGGCCCCGTTGGCGCCCAGCAGCGCGCAGCGCGCGCCACGCGGCAGCCGCAGGCCGATGTCGCGCAGCACGGTGCGGTCGCCGTAGCGGTGCCCGATGCCGTCGCAGGACAGGACGATGTCAGCCATGGGCGCTGCCTCCGAGCCTGCGGATCAGCACCGCGAACACCGGCGCGCCCAGCAAGGCGGTCAGCGCGCCGAGCGGTATCTCCATCGGCGTCAGCGTGCGTGCCAGCGTATCGACGACGATCAGGTAGCCGGCGCCCGCCAGCACGGTATGCAGCAGGAAATGGCGATGGTGGCTGCCGCAGGCCATGCGCACCAGATGCGGCACCACCAGCCCCACCCAGCCCACCACGCCGCAGACGGCCACGCTGGACGCCGCGATCAGGCCGACGGCCAGCAGCGCCAGCACGCGCACGCGCGCCACCGGCACGCCGAGGCTGCGCGCGTCGGCGTCCCCCACGGCCAGCGCCATCAGGTGGAACCGCAGCCCGTACAGCAGCAGCAGGCTGGCGCCGATGCACGGCAGCACGAGCGCCAGCCGCGCGTGGTCGGCCGCCGCAAGGCTGCCCATGAGCCAGAAGACGATGGCCGGCAACTGGTTCTGCGGGTCCGCCATCAGCTTGATCAGCGACACGCCGGCCGCGAACACCGCGTTGACGACGATGCCGGCCAGCACCAGCAGCACCGTGCCGGACTGGCCGCGACGGCCGCCCGCGAGCCAGTACACCGCGAACAGTGCCAGCATGCCCCACAGCAGCGCGCCGGAGACCACGGGCCAGCCATCGCCCAGCCAGAGCAGCGCCAGCACGCCGCCAAACGCCGCGCCGGACGACACGCCCAGCAACTGCGGCTCGGCCAGCGGGTTGCGGAACAGCGCCTGCAACGCCGCGCCGGCGCCGGCCAGCCCCGCGCCGACCAGCCCGGCCAGCAGCACGCGCGGCAGCCGCACGCCGGCTACGACGCTGGCCTGCATCGGCGCCACATCGCCCGGCCCCAGCAGCGGCGACGCCAGGATGCGCAGCACGGTGCCCGGGTCCACGGTGTAGCGGCCCAGCCCGATGGCCAGCAGTGCGATGACCGGCAAGGCCGTCAGCAGGACGGGCGTGGCCAGGGTACGGGTGCGCGTCATGGCGCGGCGCCCTGGCCGAACAGTGCGCGGTAGTGGGCGCTGGCGCCGTTGGCGTCGAGCTTGAGCAGGTCGTCGGTATCGCGCGGCGTCATGCGGTAGTCGTAGAGCAGGCGGTAGGCGTCGGCAATCCGGTCGCGGATGCCGGGCTCGGCCCGTTGCGGATGAAACAGGCTGGACAGCCAGTCGAGCGTCAGCGGCGTTTCCTGGCTGGGCGGGTCCCAGCGAAAACCGCCGTGCGGATAGCTGTAGACGCGCCGCTCGCGCACCGCGGCCAGCCCGCGCAGCCGCGCATCGCCATAGAGGTCGGCCGGCACCAGGCCGGGCTCGAAGTTGTTCAGCAGCACGACCTGCGGGTCCCAGGCCAGCAGTTGCTCGACGCTGACCTGCGCGAAGCCCGGCACGCCGGCGGCCACGTTCACGCCACCCGCCAGCCGGATATCGCCGTCCATGCTGGTGCCCTTGCCGGCCGCGCGCAGGCCCGAGCGCGCCCGTTGCAGGTACAGCACGCGCGGGCGCTCGGCGGCGGCAATCGGCGCGGTACGGGCGGCGACGTCGGCGCGGCGCGACTCGAACCATTGCGCCAGCCGCTCGCCGCGCGCCGGCTTGCCCAGGCTGGCGCCGACCAGCCGCAGCCAGCCGGCCGCCAGGCTGCTGTCGCCGTAGCGCACGGTCACCACCGGCAGGCCCAGTTCGCGGATCGGCCGCACGATGTCGTCGCCCCGGTCGCCCCACTGGATCACGACGTCGGCGCCGCTGGCGGCCAGCGCCTCCACGTTCGGCACGAAGCCCTCGCCCGCGATCTGCGCCGGGATGCGGGCCGCGTCCGGGAACAGCCGGCCGAGCAGGCCGTAATCGAAGTCGGCACGGCTGGCCGTGTGCATGGCCGCCAGCCGCTGGGCGCCGCCATCGACGGCCATCACCATCGACGCGAGCGGGATCGGGATCACCGCCACGCGCCGCACCTGCGCCGGCAGCACCACGCGGTGGCCGTTCTGGTCGACGACAGCGGGCGCATCGGCCGCCGCCGCACCCATCCACGCCATCGCCGCCATCCCCACCACCCCCGCCATCCCCACCAGCGCCATCGCACCACGCACGCCCCGCATCAATAGACCCCCGTCAGCTTCAGCGTCACCGCGCGGCCCGGTTCCACGAGCGGGTTGCCGACCAGCGTGTTCGGGTACGACAGGTTCTCGGTCACGGTGGGATTGCGGCCCACCTTGTTGAACACGTTCTCCACGCCGGCCAGCAGCTTCCAGTCGCGCCAGCCATCGCCCAGCACGCGGCTGACGTCCATGCCGACGAACAGGTCGACCATGCCGTAGCCGGCCGTACGCCGCTCCTGCGACGGGTCGATGTCGGTCTTGGCCCGGAACGCGCGGACCACGCCCTCGGCGTGCCAGCCCGCGCCGTCGTAGCGCAGCGATGCATTGGCCGTCAGCGGCGCCACGTACGGCAGCGGCCGGCCTGTGATGTCGTTGCGGGCGTGCGTGTACGTGGCGGCCGCGCCCACGCTCCAGCGCCGGAAGATCTTCGTGCGGCCTTCCAGCTCCACGCCCCGGATCGTGGCCTTGCCGATGTTCTGGCGCTGGAACAGGTTGGCATCGATCCGCTGCAGCGCAATCAGGTCCGTGTACTTGCTCTGGTAGGCCGTCAGCCGCGCCCAGCCGTCGGTGCCGAACCAGCGCACGCCGGCCTCGGCGGTCAGGTTGGTCTCGGGCGTCAGGTGCGGCGACGGCAGCGTGGCCTGCGTGCCCGCCACGCTGGAAATCGTCAGGTTCATGCCCGACGGCGCCCGGAAGCCCCGGCTCAGGTTGCCCACCACCTGCCAGCCCGGCACGAACTCGTAGATCGCGCCCAGCCCGCCGGTCACGGCGTAGTGCCGGGGGCGGGTCGAGCCGGCGTACGCCTCGGTCAGCTTGGGCGGCTCACCCGCGTAGGTATCGCCGATGCGGATGTCGACCATGTCGCCGCGCAGCGACCCGGACAGCGTCCATGCGTCGCCGACGTGCCAGTCGTCGTGGACGAACAGGCCCACGTTGGTCTGGTGGGCCGCGCGTTCCATCTGGCGCCAGCCGGTGCTGCCCAGCAGCGCGCCGGTGCTGTTGCTGTAGCGCTGGACCTGGTTGATGCGGCCGTCGAAGCTTTCGTTGAAGAAATCGCCGCCAAAGCTCAGCGCATGGCTGCCGAGCCGCTTGTTCACGGTCAGGTGCCCGCCCCAGACGGTGGGCGTGTAGACCTTGATGTGGTTGTAGGCCGTGAAAACCGGCGAGCGCGCGTTGCGCTGGTAGATGTCGGTGTCGAAGTCGCGCACGTAGACGCTGGCGTCGATGCTGTCGGCCAGCGCGCCGACCTTGCGGCCCTGGTAGGCCAGCCGCACGTAGCGCTCGATGATCGGGTCCTCGCGCACGCTCATCCACGGCTCGCCGGGCGCGGCGCCCAGGCCGCCGGCGCGCTCGCTGACCACCCGCTGGTAGCGCGCGGACAGCTCCCAGCGCGCGTCCGCGTGCGGCCGGTATCCGATGGCAAGGTCGGCGCCGGTCGAGTTGAAGCCGCTGTTCAGCGCGTCGCCGACCGGCGTGGAATAGTCGTCGCCATCGCGGTGGTTGACGCCGAGCATCACGTCGAAGCCGTTGCCGCCGCCCAGCACTTCCACGCGGCCGCCGACCATGTTGTTGACGCTGTTCCACTCCAGCGAGCGCAGCCTTGGCTTGAGCGCGAACGGCTGGTCGGCGTCGACCTTCGCGCGCCGGGTGACGATGTTGACCACGCCGTTCATGGCGTCGGAGCCGTACAGCGCCGACGCCGGGCCGCGGATGACCTCGATGCGCTCGATGGTGGCCGGGTCGATCATGTTGTATTCGAGCGTGCTGCGGCCCCGGTAGCGGTCGCCGTCGATGGCCATGATCGAGTGGCCCGAGTTGGTGTTGAAGCCGCGCATCACGAGCTGGCCGCCCAGCCCGCCGGTGCGGGCGAACGCGATGCCGGGCAGGTCCGCCAGCAGCCCCTGGATGCCGCCGCTGCCCACCCGCTCGCGCACCTGCTCGCCCGTGATGACGGTGACGGTGCGCGGCGTTTCCTCCACGGTGCTGGCCGAGCGCATGGCGCTGACGGTCACGCTTTCCAGTTCATGGACCTGATCGGCCACGGTTGCCGACCCCAGGCCCGGCCAGACCAATGCGACGCCAAAGGCGACGCCTGCCGGCCAGCGGCGCCGGCCCGATGTGAAATGACGAACCACGATCTATCCCCGATCAAAGATCGCCCGATTGGCGGGCGACAACTACTTGAAAATGATTATCATTTGCGAATTATTCGGGGCGTGGGTCGAAACACCAATGAGAAATGTCAAGACGGCGGCGGGCGGGGTGGCCGAGGCGCAGGCGATGCTGGCCGGCCACCCGGTGCTGCACGCGGCCGCCCAGGGCGGGCGGCTGCTGGCGCAGGCGTCGGTGCGCGAGCTGGCGCGGGGGGATTACGTGTTCAGCCAGGGCGAGCGGGCCGATTTCTGGTACCTGGTCATGCGCGGCCGCGTGGACACGCTGCGCATCGGCATCGATGGCGAGGACCGCATCATCCACCACGTGGAAGCGGGCCAGTTGCTGGGCGCCATCGTGATGTTCCTGCACCAGCCGCGCTATCCCGTGGAGGCCCGCGCAGCCGTGGACAGCACGCTATGCCAGTTCCCGCGCGCCGCGCTGCGGCAGGCGTGCCTGGACCATCCGGCGCTGGCCGTGAACATGCTGCATCTGGCCGCGCAGACGGTGACGCTGCGGATCGACGACGTGGACAGCCTGGCCAGCACCAGCGCCGCCCAGCGCCTGGCCGCCTACCTGCTGAAGCTGCGGGCGCAGGCCGGGCCGGCCATCGAACTGCCGCTCAGCCAGCGCCAGCTGGCCGCCAAGCTGGCCGTGCGGGCCGAGACGCTGAACCGGCTGCTGTCCGACTGGCAGAAGTTGGGCCACCTGGAAGGCCGGGGCCGCCACTGGCGCATTGCCGACCCGGCTTGGCTGGACGCGCTGGCGCGGGGGTTGCGCAGCGGCTAGCCGCTGGCGGCTGGTGGCCACCGCGATGCCGGAGGCCGGAAACAAAAAACCCCGCAAGCGCCTGCGCGCCGCGGGGTTCATCAGTCAGGCTGGAGTTCCGCCGCCCATCCTCGGGCGCGGAACACCGTCGCTCAGATCGTCACCGAATCGGCAACTTCCTTGAAGTCCTCGATCTGGTCGAAGTTCATGTACTTGTAGATCTTGTCGCCATTGGCGTTGATCACGCCGATATCGGCCATGTACTCGTCCTTGGTCGGGATGCGGCCCAGGCGCGAGCAGATGGCGGCCAGTTCGGCCGAACCCAGGTACACGTTGGTGTTCTTGCCCAGGCGGTTCGGGAAGTTACGCGTCGACGTGGACATGACCGTGGCGCCTTCGCGCACCTGTGCCTGGTTACCCATGCACAGCGAGCAGCCCGGCATTTCGGTACGGGCGCCGGCCGTGCCGAACACGCCGTAGTGGCCTTCCTCGGTCAGCTGCTTCTGGTCCATCTTGGTCGGCGGGGCGACCCACAGCTTCACGGGGATGTCGCGCTTGCCTTCCAGCAGCTTCGACGCGGCACGGAAATGGCCGATGTTCGTCATGCACGAACCGATGAACACTTCGTCGATCTTGGCGCCGGCCACGTCGGACAGCGTCTTCACGTCGTCCGGGTCGTTCGGGCAGGCCACGATCGGCTCGTGCACGTCGGCCAGGTCGATCTCGATCACGGCGGCGTACTCGGCGTCGGTGTCCGGCTCCAGCAGCTTCGGATCGGCCAGCCATGCCTCCATCGCCTTGATGCGGCGCTGCAGGCTGCGCGGGTCCTGGTAGCCCTCGGCGATCATCCACTTCAGCAGCGTGATGTTGCTGTTGATGTACTCGATGATCGGTTCCTTGTTCAGGCGCACCGTGCAACCGGCGGCCGAGCGCTCGGCCGAGGCGTCCGACAGCTCGAAAGCCTGTTCCACCTTCAGTTCCGGCAGGCCCTCGATCTCCAGGATGCGGCCCGAGAAGATGTTCTTCTTGCCCTGCTTGGCCACGGTCAGCAGGCCCTGCTTGATCGCGTACAGCGGAATGGCGTTGACCAGGTCGCGCAGCGTCACGCCCGGCTGCATCTTGCCCTTGAAGCGGACCAGCACCGATTCCGGCATGTCCAGCGGCATCACACCGGTGGCGGCGGCAAAGGCCACCAGGCCCGAGCCGGCCGGGAAGCTGATGCCGATCGGGAAGCGGGTGTGCGAATCGCCGCCGGTGCCGACGGTGTCGGGCAGCAGCATGCGGTTCAGCCACGAGTGGATCACGCCGTCACCGGGGCGCAGCGAGATGCCGCCACGGGTGCTGATGAACTGCGGCAGCGTGTGGTGCGTCTTGACGTCCACCGGCTTCGGGTAGGCGGCCGTGTGGCAGAACGACTGCATCACCAGGTCGGCCGAGAAGCCCAGGCAGGCCAGGTCCTTCAGCTCGTCGCGCGTCATCGGGCCGGTGGTGTCCTGCGAGCCCACCGAGGTCATCTTCGGTTCGCAGTACGTGCCCGGGCGGATGCCCTGGCCTTCGGCCAGGCCGCACGCGCGGCCCACCATCTTCTGGGCCAGCGTGAAGCCGCGGCCGGTATCGGCCGGGTTCTGCGGCAGGCGGAACAGGTCCGACGGGGCCAGGCCCAGCGCCTCGCGGGCCTTGGCGGTCAGGCCCCGGCCGATGATCAGCGGAATGCGGCCGCCGGCGCGCACTTCGTCGAACAGCACGTCGGACTTGACCTTGAACTCGGCGATCACGGCGCCGTTCTTGAGCGCCTTGCCTTCGTACGGGCGCAGTTCCACGACGTCGCCCATTTCCATCTGCGACACGTCCAGCTCGATCGGCAGCGCGCCGGCGTCTTCCATCGTGTTGTAGAAGATCGGGGCGATCTTGCTGCCCAGGCACACGCCGCCAAAGCGCTTGTTCGGCACGAACGGGATGTCTTCACCCGTGAACCACAGCACCGAGTTGGTGGCCGACTTGCGGCTGGAACCGGTACCCACCACGTCGCCGACGTAGGCCACCAGGTGGCCCTTTTCCTTGAGCGATTCGATGAACTTCACCGGGCCGCGCTTGCCGTCTTCCTCGGGCTGGAACGCGGCGCCTTCGCGCTTGTTCTTCAGCATGGCCAGCGCGTGCATCGGGATGTCCGGGCGCGTGGTGGCGTCCGGGGCCGGCGACAGGTCGTCGGTGTTGGTCTCGCCCGGCACCTTGAATACGGTGATCGTCAGCGATTCCGGCAGCGCGGGGCGGCTCGTGAACCACTCGGCGTCGGCCCAGCTCTGCAGCACGGCCTTGGCGTTGGCGTTGCCCTTGTCGGCCTTTTCCTTCACGTCGTGGAAGGCGTCGAACATCAGCAGGGTCTTCTTGAGCGCGTTGGCGGCCACGGTGCCCACGTCGGCGTCATCGAGCAGCTCGATCAGCGGCGAGATGTTGTAGCCGCCCAGCATCGTGCCGAGCAGCTCGGTGGCACGGGCGCGCGAGATTAGCGGGGTCTTTTCCGAACCCAGCGCCACGGCGGCCAGGTACGACGCCTTGACTTTCGCGGCGTCGTCCACGCCGGCCGGCACGCGGTAGGTGATCAGGTCCACCAGGGCCTGCTCCTCGCCCGCCGGCGGGTTCTTGATCAGTTCGATCAGCTCGGCGGTCTGCTTGGCAGTCAGCGACAGAGGGGGAATGCCAAGCGCGGCGCGTTCGGCAACATGGGCGCGATAGGTATCAAGCATGGGAACCTGCTGTTAATAGGGTTGTAACGGGTACGGCCTTGTCTCTTGTGGGCTGGCGACCCCTGGGGGCCGTCGCTGCCGCGTGATTGTAATCCTAAGTCTGGCCGAGATCAAATGTCTTATATCTTATATAAGAGTTAAACGGCGTGAACGACGGCAGGACAACGGCTGGCGGGTGAAGGACTGTTGCGGATTTGCAGATGGGCACGTATCGCGGGCGATCTGCCGACCGGACGCCGGAGATGGCCTGCATCTCGCCGTAAGAGTCTTTTAGACCACATTTCGACGCCAAAGCCTACGGAACCGCCACGCGCGTCTTAAGTTCGGCTGCCGGTATTCGTTAACCAGCATGCAGGCGCAAATGGCGCGCCGACGCGCCCCTGCGCCCGATGCCCGTTCAGCTCAAACGGCCAAGCTGAGCGGGTTTCCCCCTTTTTATCGGCCCTTTGCTTGCCTGCGATTCGGGAAGAATGGCAGGCATTCCGACACAGGCATCTCATGGCGAACACGCTTTCCCCCTCCCAGACTGGCGGCACTTCGAGCAAGCGCGGCCGACTGCTGCTGATTGGCGGCGGCGTGCTGGTGGTGGTGCTGGCCGCTGGCGGCTTTTTCCTGGGCAGCATTCTCAGCAGCAATCATCAACCGGCTGCGCCGGCTGCCCCGGTGGTGCCGCCGCCGATCTTCGTGCCGCTCGATGCGTTCACCGTCAACCTCAAGAGCGAGGACGGCGATCGCTTCCTGCACACCGGCCTGTCGCTGAAGGTGGCGGACGCCGACACGCAGGGTCGTCTGGCGCAGTACCAGCCGGAAGCACGCAGCCGCATCCTGCTGCTGCTCTCGGCACGCCAGCCGGGCGATCTGGCCACGGTGGAAGGCAAGCGCAAGCTGGCCCAGGACATCCAGGCGGCGATCAGCCAGCCGTTTGCCCCCGGCCTGCCGCCCCAGAAGATCCTGGATGTCTTGTTTACATCGTTCGTGGTGCAGTAAGCCGTACCCTGCCGCCGCGAACCCCGAGCCAAACCGATAGCCATGAAACTGCCCGCCGACCTTCCTTCCTGCCGCCGCGTCATGCGCGACGCCTGAAGCCGGACATGGACCGTTTCATCCTTACAGCCGTTCACGGGGCAGGACACTAGATGGCCTACGACAAGTTCCTCTCGCAGGACGAGGTAGACGAACTACTCAAGGGCGTATCGGGCGAAACCGATACGCCGGCGGCGAGCGCGCCAGTCGTCGAAGAAGGCGGCGTGCGCCCGTACAACCTGGCCAACCAGGAGCGCGTGGTTCGCGGCCGCCTGCATACGCTCGAAATCATCAACGAGCGATTTGCCCGGGCACTGCGCACCGCGCTGTTCAACTTCATCCGCCGCGGCGCCGACATCTCGGTGGGCTCGGTCAGGATCGAGAAGTACGGCGACTTCGTGCGCAACCTGCCGGTGCCGACCAACCTGAACCTGGTCCACATGAAGCCGCTGCGGGGCACTGCGCTGTTCGTGTACGACCCGAACCTCGTGTTCCTGGTGGTCGACAACCTGTTTGGCGGCGACGGCCGCTTCCACACCCGTGTGGAAGGCCGCGACTTCACCCAGACCGAGCAGCGCATCATCCGCCGCATGCTGGACCTGACGCTGAACAGCTACAGCCAGGCATGGGGCACGGTGCATCCCATTGAGTTCGACTACGTCCGCTCGGAGATGCACACCAAGTTTGCCAACGTGGCCGGCCCGAACGACGCCGTGGTCACCACCGCGTTCCATATCGAACTGGGCGCGGTTGGCGGGCAGTTGCACATCTGTATCCCCTTCTCGATGATCGAGCCGCTGCGTGATCTGCTGATGAATCCGCTGCAGGACGAGGTCGAGGTGGACAAACGCTGGCTCGGCCAGCTTTCCAACCAGCTACGTGCCGCCGAAGTGGAACTGGTGGCCGAATTCGCACACCTGCGCAGCACCGTGGCCGAGGTTCTGGCCATGCGCGAGGGCGACGTGCTGCCGATCGAGCTGCCGGAGAAGATCTTCGGCAAGGTCGACGGCGTACCCGTCATGCAGTGCGGCTTCGGCACGATGAACGGCCAGTACGCACTGCGCGTGGAACGAATGATCAATTACCAAGACAGCGATTCCAACAAGGAAACCGATCATGACTGACGGCACTCAGGACAAGCCGGTCGATCCGATGGACGACTGGGCCAGCGCCCTGGCTGAGCAGACCAGCGCCGAACAGGCGGCACCTGCGGCCGACGCCACCGCCACGGCAGCGCCGGTGGCTCCCGCTTCGGCCATGGCCACGGCCACGCCGGCGGCTTCCACGGTGTTCCCGCCCCTGGCGCAGGACGCACCGAGCGGCTTCCACAACGATATCGGGATGATCCTCGATATCCCCGTGCAGCTGACCGTCGAACTGGGCCGCACCAAGGTACCCATCAAGAACCTGCTGCAACTGGCGCAGGGCTCGGTGGTGGAACTGGACGGCCTGGCCGGCGAACCGATGGACGTGCTCGTGAACGGCTACCTGATCGCCCAGGGCGAGGTGGTGGTGGTGAACGACAAGTTCGGCATTCGCCTGACGGACATCATCACGCCGTCCGAACGCATCCGGAAGCTCAACAAATGACAGCCGCCCCGCGCCGGCTTGCAGCTGCCGCGCGCATGATCCTCGGCACGGCCGCCAGCGGCCTTGCCGCCGCCGGTGCGCAGGCCGCCGACGTCGTGCCCGGCACGGCCCATGCCGCCAGCGGTGCCGCCGCCAGCCCCGCCATCGCGGGCAACGCGCCGGCCATCAGCAGCGGCGCTAGCCTGGCGCAGGCCGGCCTGGGGCTGTTTGCCGTCATCGCGCTGATCCTGGGCATGGCCTGGCTGGCGCGCCGCGTGGGCCTGGTGCGCCACGGCACCGGCAATGCATCGATCAAGGTCGTCAACAGCCTGGCGCTGAGCACGCGCCAGAAGGTGGTGACCGTGGAAGTGGGCGATACCTGGCTGGTGCTCGGTGTCTCGCCCAACGAAATCCGCCCGCTCCATACGCTGCCGGCCCAGCCGGACACCAGCGCGCCCGCCGGTTCGACCCCCATGCCGCCGATGCAAGGCAGCTTTGGCGAACGGCTGATGCGCGCCATGCAGGAAAACCTCAAGAAATGAACACGCCGCGTGCCGCCGCTGTCCAGCGGCTACCCGTGAAGCCCTTCGTGCGTCCGCCGCACGTGGCGGGCGCCCTGCTGGCGCTGCTGCCGCTGGCGCTCTGCCTCGTGCCGGACGCCGCGCTGGCGCAGTCGCTGCCGGGCGTGACGAGCAAGCCGGCCGCTGGCGGCGGCCAGATCTGGTCGCTGTCGATCCAGACGCTGGTCCTGCTCACGTCGCTGTCGTTCCTGCCGGCCGCCATGCTGATGATGACCGGCTTCACGCGCATCATCATCGTGCTGGGCCTGCTGCGCAACGCGCTGGGCACGGCCTCGTCGCCGCCCAACCAGGTGCTGGTGGGCCTGTCGTTGTTCCTCACGTTCTTCGTGATGTCGCCGGTCTTCGACAAGGTCTACACCGACGCCTACAAGCCGCTGTCCGAAAACCGCATCAGCCTGGAGACGGCCGCCCAGCGCGCCGCCGTGCCGGTACGCGCGTTCATGCTGCGCCAGACGCGCGAGAAGGACCTGGCGCTGTTCGCGCAGATGGCCAAGACGCCCGAGATGCAGAGCCCGGACGACGTACCGTTCGCGGTACTGGTGCCGGCCTTTGTCACCAGCGAGCTGAAGACCGCGTTCCAGATCGGCTTCACGATCTTCATTCCGTTCCTGATCATCGACCTCGTCGTCGCCAGCGTGCTGATGGCCATGGGGATGATGATGGTGCCACCCGCCACCATTTCGCTGCCGTTCAAGCTGATGCTGTTCGTGCTGGTCGATGGCTGGCAACTGCTGCTGGGGTCCCTGGCGCAGAGCTTCATGAATTGACGCGGAGCCCGAGATGACGCCCGAGATGGTCATGACGATCGCCACGCAGGCGATGAAGATGACGCTGATGCTGTCTGCCCCGCTGCTGCTGGTGGCGCTGGCCGCCGGCCTGGTGGTGAGCCTGTTCCAGGCCGCCACCCAGATCAACGAGATGACGCTGACGTTCATCCCCAAGCTGGTGGCACTGTTCGTGACGATGGTGCTGGTCGGCCCGTGGATGCTCAACACGTTCGTCGACTACATGCGCGAAGTCTTCCAGGGCATCCCCGCCCTGGCGCACTGACGCGCCCGCTCCCCCAGACTGTCCGCAGGAACCCGGCGCCGTGCTAGAGGTCACCACCGACCAGCTCTACGGGTGGATCGCCGCCTTCCTGTGGCCGATGTTCCGGCTGCTGGCGCTGATCGCCACTGCGCCCGTCTTCAGCGAGTCGACCATTCCGCGCCGCGCCAAGGTGCTGCTGGCGGCGGCGCTGTCCACGGTGGTCTCGCCCACCATCGGCGCCATCCCGGCCGCGCCGGTCTATTCGTACGAGGGCCTGCTGATCATCCTGAACGAGGTTGGCATCGGCGTGGCCATGGGCTTCACCATGCGGCTGATGTTTGCCGCGGTACAGATGGCCGGCGAAATCATCGGCCTGCAGATGGGCCTGTCGTTCGCCGCGTTCTACGACCGCTCGTCCGGCGGGCAGACCATGGTGCTGTCGCGCTTCCTGAACATCGTCGCCACGCTGATGTTCCTGTCGCTGGACGGCCACCTGATGATGCTGGCCGCACTGGTCGACAGCTTCCAGGGCGTGCCGATTGCCGCCGTGCCGCTGTCCGGCCACGGCTGGGGCATGGTGGCGCGCGCCGGCGGCACGGTCTTTGCCTCGGGCATGCTGCTGTCGCTGCCGATGATTGCCGCGCTGCTGACGCTGAACCTGGCGATGGGTATCCTGAACCGCGCGTCGCCGCAGTTGTCGATCTTCGCGGTCGGCTTTCCGGTGACGCTGCTGGGCGGCATGCTGGTGCTGGCGCTGTGCATGCCGCAGATGGGCGTCTACATGCAGCATCTGGTCGATACCGGGCTGCAGACCGCCGCCTCGGTCATCGACCAGCTCGCCCCGTAGCGGCGGCCCGCCGGCTTACGGCAGCGCGCCCACCTGGCGCAGCACCGCGCGGGCGATTTCCTGGCGCCTGGCGCCAACTTCCGGCTGCGGCATGTCCAGGTTCATCGCGAACACGTAGGTATCGTCGCCGCGCGTCACCCAGCCCACCCACCAGCCCACATCCATCTTGCCCGACGTGGCCCAGCCGGTCTTGGCGCGCAGCGTGTACGCCGGCGTGCGCTCGATGGTCAGGATGTCGTCCAGCGCCTCGAAGCTGCGCTCGGAGATCAGCGGCACCTTGTGAGCCGCCGCCGCGCGCAGGAAGTCGATCTGCTGGTAGGTGGTGACCTGCAGGCGGCCGTTGAGCCAGAAGCGGTCCACCGGGCCGCCCACGTCGGCGTTGCCGAAGTGCGCGGCGCCCAGGTACTTGCGGTACTGCGCCGTGCCCACGCGGCGCGCCAGCGCCTGGTACGCCGGCACGCACGAGTTCTTCAACGCCACGCGCAGCGCCACCTCGCCGTTGCAGACTGGCGGCAGGATCGGCTTGCCGTGGTGCATCCACACCTTGCCGTCCCACGGCAGCTTGTCGTGGTCCACGTCGGCCACGGCGCCGGTTTCCAGCCCGATCAGCGAATTGAAGATCTTGAACGTCGACGCCGGCGAGTACGGCGTGGCCGCGCGGCGCGGGTTGTAGGTCATCGTGCGCTGCTGGCGCACGTCGTAGACGACCATCGTGCCGTCCACGCCGGCGGCGTCGAACAGCGATCTGGCGTCGAGCGGGGTCTCGGCGGCCTGCACGGCCGTGGCGGCACAGGCCGCGATCAGGGGCATCAGGAGCCAGCGGAGGAGTCGGTTTGGCATATCTGCACGCTATGGTTCTTGGTTGTGGGTGTCGTCCATGTCGACGGTTGGCAATCCAGGCCCGGATCGTGGTGCGGAGCATAGGTGGCGGCGCGCGCAACGCCAACCGGCGCCGCTGTAACACGCGTAACATGGCGGCCATGCCAGCCACCACCGTGATCCCGATCGACCTGTCGCCGCCCTACCGCGTGGGCGGGCACGCCGCGCGCTACCAGTCCGTCTGGCTGCTGGCGCGCATCTGGCTGGCCGTGTCGCGCGACCAGGAAGACCTGGGCGCGGCGGCCGTGCGCACGCGCTTTGCGGACGCGGCCAACGTGCGGATGATCGTCTCTCGCGCGTTCGCCGATTTCGCGCGCTGGGGCGTGCCGGTTGGCTGGGGCCACGACAAGGCCGTGGGCGTATCCGCGCTGCGCGCGGAAAGCCGCAGCCGGGGGCCGTTCTGGATGACGGCGGCCACGGCCCGCCGGCTGCGCTTCGTCGCGCACGGCAAGGCCCTGGGCACGGCCGGCGTGGCTCGCTGGCTGGGCCAGGCGCCCGACGGCGGCGACGCGGCGCCCGCACCGGCCAGCCAGGGGTTGCAGTACGTGATGCGGGACATGGCGTTCTGGCGGCACCTGACGCAGGCCATGCGGGGCGCGCAGGACGGCTTTGCGGGCGAGATCGACCATGGCGTGGCCGAGTCTTTCCGCGCGGCGCAGCGTTCGGCGGCCGACGACTTCCAGCAGGCGCTGTCACTGCTCAAGGAAAGCCTGGCCTGGCGCCGCAGCGACCGCCTGGACAAGAGCCGCGCCGCGCTGCGCCGCTTCGAGCGCATCGTGGTGGCCGGCGGCGTCAATGCCGCGCTGCCGACCTTTGCGGCCATGGCCCACGTGGTGCGGGCCTGGGAACACTATGCGCGCGGCGATCTGGACGCGGCGCAGCGCGAGCTGGGCCGCCTGTCCGCCGATGCCGAACTGCGGCCCGTGGTGCGCTACAACCCGCGCATCCGCTTCGAGACGCTGAACCTGGAGGCGCTGGTCTGCAAGAGCGTCGCGCTGCGGCCGGACGCGCCGCGCGGCCCGTCGTCACGCCACGACGCTGCGCGCCAGGCGCTGGACGCGTTCTCGGGCGCGCTGCAGGCCGCCTACGAGGCCGATTCGGTCGACGCCGTGCAGCACGCGGCCGCCAACATCGGCTGGTCGCTGTGGCTGTTCTGGCAATACGGCCTGGTCGACGGCGAGCGGACGATGGCGGCCGGCGACGTGCAGCGGCAGTCGATGCGCTGGCTGGGGCTGTCGGAATGGATCTGCGACCGCTTTGGCGTGGGAGGCGGTTCGGCGTGGAACACGATCTTCCTGCTGCGCGTGGCGCGCGGGCATGCCGGGGCCGGCGCCCATGAGGATGCCGCGCCAAGGTCGGCATCGCTGGCGGCCTTCCGCGCCAAGCAGCCGCTGACCGTGGCCGCCGCCGTGGACGCGCTGCGCCCCTTCCATGCGCCGTTCGCGCCGGCCAAGGGCTTCGTGCGGTGGTCGTCGGTGGCCGCGTTCGCGCTGGAAGAGCACGACAACGGCCACGTCCGCTACAACGCGCTGCAACTGGCCAACCTGCTGCTGGAATCGGCGTGGTACCTCGTGCACGAGCAGGGGGCGTCCGCACAGGCGTATGCCGCCATGGAGCGGCTGGCCGTGCAGCTTGGCACGCTGCGGGCGGCCGAGCGCGGCTTCTTCCACACCGAGATCCGGGCGTTTCCGCCCGAACTGCGCGCGGCCGCCGCCGAGGCCACGCGCGCGCGGCGAGGTCAGCCGTAGGCCACCTCGCCCGCCACAACGGGCCGCCGGCCCGGCAACGCGCGGCGCGCCGCCTTGTCGTGGCCCGGCAGCTTGAAGAAGGCCACGGCATCGGTCAGCAGCCTGCCCTGCTCTTCGAGGGACTTCGACGCGGTGGCCGCCTCATGCACCAGCGACGCGGTCTGCTGCGTCACCTGGTCGATCTGCACGATGGCCTGGTTCACCTGCTCGATGCCGCGATTCTGCTCGGCGGAGGCCGCCGCGATCTCGCCGACGATATGGGTCACGCGCTCCACCGCTTCGGTCACCGCCGACATGGTCTGCCCGGCCTCGCTGGCCAGCGCGGAGCCGGCCTGCACCTGCGCCACCGAGGCATCGATCAGCTCCTTGATCTCCTTGGCCGCGTTCGACGAACGCTGCGCCAGGCTGCGCACCTCGCTGGCCACCACGGCAAACCCGCGGCCCTGCTCGCCGGCCCGGGCGGCCTCGACCGCCGCGTTCAGCGCCAGGATGTTGGTCTGGAATGCGATGCTTTCGATGATGCCGGTGATCTCGGCAATCTTGCTGGAACTGGCACTAATGCCTTCCATGGTGTCCACCACGCGGCCCACCGTGCCGCTGCCCTGCTGCGCCACGTCGGCGGCGCTGCGCGCCAGTTCGCTGGCCTGCCGGGCGTTCTCGGTGTTGTGGCGCACCGTGGCGGTCAGTTGCTCCATGCTGGCGGCGGTTTCCTCCAGCGACGCGGCCTGCTGCTCGGTACGGCTGGACAGGTCCATGTTGCCGCTGGCGATCTCGCCCGTGGCCACCGCGATATTGCCGCTGCTCTCGCGCACGCTGGCCACGGTCTCGGCCAGCCGGTCGTTCATGTCGCGCAGCGCGGCCAGCAGGCGGCCCGGCTCGTCCTGCGAATCCACCTCGATATGCATGCCCACCTCGCCGCGCGCCACGGTGCGCGCCACGTCCACGGCGCGCTGGATCGGCCCCGTGATCGCGCGCGTCAGCACCAGCCCGCCGACGATGCCGAACACCACGGCGGCAATTGCCACGACGATCAGGAACAGGCGCTGCCGCCCGTACTCTTCCTCCAACTGCTTGACCATGTCGGTCTGGCGCTCGCGCGTGAACTGCGCGTAGTCGCGCGTGGCCTTGACCAGCGCGGCCAGCAGCGGCCGGCACTCGGCGTTCATCTTGGCGATGGCGGCGTCCCGCTTGCCGTCGAGCGCCAGCCCGACGATGTCGGTGGCCACCGGGCCGTACTTCGATTCGATCCGGTCGACTTCGGCCACGAGCTGGCGGGCGGCGTCGCTGACGCCTTCGGCCATGACCATCTGCCTGAGCCGGGCCAGCCGCTCCTGGACGTCGGCATGGGCCTTGAGGACCTCGGCTTTCTCCAGGTCCAGGTCGGACTGCGCGCTGACCAGCACAAGGTTGCGCGCCGCAATGGCGCGGCGATCCACGGCCGTGCGCACCAGCGACGCCGCCTCCGCGCGCGCGTTCAGGCCGTTGATGTAGGCCGAAAAGCCGTCGGTGGAGCGGCTCAGGGCCCGCAACGACAGCCCCGACACCACCAGCACGATCAGCGCCAGCGTGCCAAACCCCGCAAGGAGCTTGGTCTTGATGGACAAGTCTTTGAATTTCACGGTTTCCCCTCTGTATTCCCGATGAATGGCCCAAGGCTGGACCGAATGACGATTGCGCCACGCGGCAACTGGCCGTGGCGCGGCATCGCTGAGAAAGCCCGTTCGATTGGCTTGGCGCGGCGTCGTGGCACCGGCTCTGAATGTCTGCTTTGTCTTGGGTATCGGCAGCCTGGCCCGCGATTCACCCCTACGCGAGGAGGGGATGTGCGGCATACCGCGTCAGTGTTTTCCCGAAGGCAGCCGGTTGCATCAACAAGATGGCGATAGCCGAACCATTAAATTGCATTTGTTTTGCATCTTTTCTAGAATCGATTCCGTCACACCGGCGTGCCGCTCCCGGCGCGCCGCCTGCCACGTTCTTGCGCGCCCGTCGGCGCTCTCACCATGTCCGTCCTGCTGCAGATCTCCCCGCCCTCGCGCCAATCGGCCTATCGCGGCCTGCCCGTCCTGGCGCTCGGTTTCCGTCCGTTCTACCTGCTGGCTGCGCTGTTTGGCGCGCTGTCCATTGCCGCGTGGGTGGCGATGTATGCGGGCCTGTGGATACCGGCGGCCTCGCCGTGGCTGGGCGGCATGCTCTGGCACGCCCACGAGATGGTCTTCGGCTTCTCCGCCGCGGTCGTGGTGGGCTTTCTGTTCACGGCGGGCAAGAACTGGACGGGGCTGCAGACGCCGCAGGGCGCGTGGCTGGGCGCGCTAGCCGGCGTCTGGCTGCTGGCCCGCGTGCTGATGTGGACCGGGCCGGCCTGGGCCGCCATCGCGGCCGACGTGGCATTCCTGCCGCTCTGCAGCCTGAGCTTCTACGCGATCCTGCGGCGCGCAAAGAGCCAGCGCAACTACGGGCTGGCCATCGCGCTGGGCCTGATGGGCGCGCTGAACATCGGCTTTCACGCCGCCGCCCTGGCCGGGCGGCTGGACTGGTCGCTCTACACGTCAGAAGCGGCGACGGGGCTGGTGACGGTCTTCGTCACCGTGATCGGCGGCCGGGTCATTCCAATGTTCACGGCCAACGCAGTGCCGGGCGTACACATTCGCCGCTGGGCAACCGTGGAGCGCGGCGTCATTCCGCTGACGCTGCTGGCTACCCTGGCGGCGGCTTCCCCGGCGCCGGGCTGGCTGGTGGCGGTGCTGGCGCTCGGCGCGGCTGTCGCGCAGGGCGTGCGGCTGTACGGCTGGGATTCGATGCGCACGCTGCGCAAGCCTATCGTCGCCATCCTGCACGTGGCCTACGCATTCCTGCCGGTCGGCTTCCTGCTGACCGCGGCGGCGGCAGCCGGCTGGATCGACCGCTCCACCGCGCTGCACGCGCTGACCGTGGGGGTAATCGGCTGCGCCATCATCGCGATGATCACGCGCACGGCGCTGGGCCATACCGGACGGCCGCTTCAAACGGGCACCATGGAGCACCTGGCCTACCTGCTGATGATCATGGCCGCCGTCATCCGCGTGGCCGGTCCGCTCGCACTGCCGGCGCTAAAGCTGCAGGCCGTCACGCTGGCCGGGGCCTGCTGGGCGGCGTCGCTGATCCTCTACGCCATCAAGTACGCGCCGTTCCTGACCCGCCCGCGCCTGGACGGCAAGGAAGGCTGACCGCTGTCTCCCCGACGCAACCCGAGGTTGCGTCTCCACGCCCTTGTGATACGATGACCTACAACCGTCGCGCGACTTCGTCCGCGACGGTTTTCCACATCGACACCCCAGGCAGTTCAGAACAATCGGGAGACATCATGCGTAAATTCACCGCGGCCATCGGCGCCGCCCTCGTGCTTGGCATCGTCGCCGCGCCCGCGCTGGCCCAATCGAACGACACCCAGGCCGTCACGTCCGCCGCCGAGAAGCTGCGCGTGGCGATGGTCGATCCGGACCAGGCGACGCTGTCGCAACTGGTGGCCGAATCGCTGAGCTACGGCCATTCGGGTGGCCGCATCGACACCAAGTCGAGCTTTATCGGCGACCTGCTCGACAAGAAGTCGGACTTCGTCAGCATCAACATCACGGACCAGACCGTGAACGTGTCGGGCGACGTGGCCGTGATCCGCCACACGCTGGCCGGCGAGACGCTGGACAGCGGCAAGTCCGGCACCGTGCAGCTGAAAGTATTGCAGGTCTGGCAAAAGCAGGGTGGCCACTGGAAGCTGATCGCCCGGCAGGCCGTCAAGGCCGCCTGATACGGACGGGCCCTGCCTGTCTGGAAGACCAGACATTGATAGGATGTCTGACGTCTTGAGCCAATAAGAAAGGGGCGCTGCCGGGTGAAGGCAGCGCCCCTTTGTCTTGGGCACGTCAGTCGAAGATATCGTACAGCCAGGACTTCTTGCGCTTGTCGTAGTGCTTGTCGTAGCCCCGGTCGTGCCCCCGGTCATAGCCATGATGGTCGCGCCGGCCGCGGTCGTCGGACTGGTACGGGCGCTGTTCACGCTGCACCGCCGGCTGGGGCGCCGCTTCGACCTGCGTGGAACGCTCCAGGATCTTGTCGAGCTCCCCGCGGTCCAGCCAGACGCCGCGGCACTGCGGGCAGTAGTCGATTTCCACGCCTTGCCGCTCGGCCATCACGAGCGTTGCGTCGGGACAAGTCGGACACTTCATTTCAGACTCCTTCCAAACGGTTGCGCCATCGGGCGCGATGGGACGATTCTATCGGCGGCGGCCCGCCGGCCCCCTTGCATGACACGATTGTCATGCGGGCGTCATCGCGGCCCCGCACCCGGCCGGTCGCGGCGCCATTCGGGTACCATGTGTGCTTGCCGTCTCGCTGCCCCCAAGGACCATCCATCGCGTGACTGAACTCTCGCCCCCATCCACCGACGTACTGGCGTCCCTGCGCGCGGCCACCGCCGAACGGCATGCCACGCTTGACCGTTCGATGCCGCTGTCCCATGCCGCGCCGTCGCTGGCCGACTACCGCGATCACCTGCTGATCCTGCGCGCTTGGCTGGCACCGCTGGAGCGCTGGCTGGCCAGCTTTGGCGACGGGCCGCAGGACCCGGCCCTGCTGGCGCCGATCACCCGGATGCCCGAACTCAACGCGGATCTTTCGCACCCGGCCACGCCGGCCGGCGGCACGCCGGTGCGCGACTTCGACGTAACTCCGCTGCGCCGCGAACCGGCCTTCCGCTGGGGCGTCTGCTACGTGATCGAAGGCTCGCAACTGGGCGGCGCGGTGCTGTACCGGCAACTGGCCGGGCGGCTGGCGCCGCATCCGCTGCACTATCTGGGCGCCGGACAGTCGCCGGGCCCGCGCTGGCAGCAGTTCCTGCACGCGTTGCGCGCCAGCGTGCGCGAGCCGGCGGATATCGCGCTGGCCTGCGCCGGCGCCCAAGCGGCGTTCGATGCGCTGCTGGACCGCGTCCCCGCTATCGCGCCTGCCGCGCCGGGCACACTTTGAACGGGCTCAGCGTCATGCAAGGTGCCGACCAGATGCTCTCGGAGGACACGCCGCTCGATACGGCGCTGCTGTTCGACACCCTGCCCGAGTCCTACCTGATCCTGAACGGCCGGCGCGAAGTGGTGGGCGCCAACACGCGCTACCTGACGCAGGCCGGACGGACCCGTGACGACGTCGTGGGCAAGTCGGTCTTCGACATCAACCCTACGCTGTCCGAGCCGCAGATGATGGCGCGCCGCGAGTGGCTGATGGCCACGCTGGACACCCTGGCGCTCGGCGAATCGCGGCTGTCCCCGCCCATCCGCTACGACGGCTATCCGGCCGGCGACGGCACCGACGAGCGCTACTGGCAGGCCAAGGCCACCCGCGTGGCGGGCGACAACGCGCCGGGCGCGGTGTTCGTTCTGCTGGTGACGGACGTGACCGACCAGATGCTGCGCACCGAGCAGACGCGGCGCGAGCACGCCAAGCTGCGCTCGCAGGCGCGGCTGCGCCAGGTGCTGGTGGAAGAGGCCAATGCGGCGCTGCAGACGCACCGCAAGCAGCTAGAGGAATTGCTGGCGTTTGCCCGCGTCGGCGCGTGGGAACTGGACGTCGCCACCGGCTACATGAACTGCACCGACCAGTGCAAGGCCAACATGGGCCTGCAGCCGGACGACAGCATCGACGAGGCGCGCGTCTTTGGCGAACTGATGTACCCGGCGGACCGCCGCGACGTGCGCGCCGCCATGGACCGCGCCATCGCCACCCGCTCGCACTTCGAGGTCGAATACCGCGTGGTCTGGCAGGACGGGACCATGCGCTGGCTGATGTCGCGTGGCGCCGCGCGCTACCTGGCCGACGGCTCGGCGCAGTCGCTGATCGGCTTCACGATCGACATCACCGCGCGCAAGGCGTCGGAACTGCACTACCAGGCCGTGGCCGAGGAAGAACAGCGCGCACGCGAGATCAGCGAGCGCGGCGCGCGGGCCATGGACCATTTCGTCGCGGCCGTGAGCCACGAACTGCGCTCGCCGCTGCACGCCATCCTCTGGTGGACCACGCTGCTGGAGCGCGGCACCGACCCCGCGCACGTCAAGCGCGCCGGCGAGGTCATCGAGCGCAACACGCGCCAGCTAGCCCGCATGGTCGACGACCTGCTCGACAGCGGGGCCATCGCCACGGGCAAGCTGTCCGTGGAACTGCGTCCGCTGGACGTGGCGTCGCTGGCGGCCACGGTGGCCGAGGACCTGCGCATGGACGCCGAATCGCGTCATGTCACGCTGATCGTGCAGGCGGCCGCGCCGTGCCAGGTGATGGGCGACGAGAACCGGCTCAAGCAGGTGGTGCTGAACCTGCTGACCAACGCGCTGAAATTTGCCGAGCGCGGCACGGTGGAACTATCGGTGGCGGAGGAAGGCGATCAAGCCGTGCTGTCGGTGCGCGACACCGGCGTGGGCATCTCGCCGGAAGCGCTGGAGCGGATCTTCGAGCGGTTCGAGCAGGCGCATCTGGAGCGCGCCAACCGCGTGCCGGGGCTGGGACTGGGTCTCTGGATGGTGAAGAACCTGGTGCTGATGCACAACGGCAGCGTCAGCGCGCACAGCGACGGGCTGGGCAAGGGCGCCACCTTCCGCGTGCAACTGCCGCTGGCGCGGGGCGTCTGACGGCCCGCGGTACGTCTTGGCGCGTATAGGGTCTCAGCGCGTAGAGGGTCTCAGCGCGTGTAGGGCGGCGGCTCGTTCAGCACCGCCCAGAACACGCCCAGGTCGTTGATGGCGGCCATGAAATCGTCGAACTCCACGGGCTTCACCACGTAGGCGCGACGACGTCAGCATCACCACGGGCACGCGGCGCAGCCGCTCATCGGCGCGCACTTCGCGCAGCACCTCGTGGCCATCCACCTTCGGCAGCTTCTTGTCCAGCAGGATCACCGCCGGGTTTTCTTCCTGGCGGTCGGCATAGGCGCCTTCGCGGCGCAGGAAGTCCAGCGCCTCGGCGCCATCGCGCACGGACACCACCGGATTGGCCAGGCGGCTCTTCTGCAGCGCGATCAGGGTCAGCTCGATATCGTCAGGATTGTCTTCCACCAGCAGGATCGGCCTCAGTGCGCTCATTTTCAGTATTCCTCGTATCTTTCAACACCGGGCGGTAGGGCTGGCCCGACGACATGGCAGCCAGCCGGGCCGCGGCCTCGGCGGCGGTCTCGTTCACGCCCGCCGTGCCCTCGGGCACGAACTCGCGCGGCAGCGAGAACCAGATCGTCGCGCCCTTGTCGATTTCGCCTTCGGCCCAGGTGGTGCCGCCGTGGCGCTCGATGATGCGCCGCACGCTGGCCAGCCCGATGCCGGTGCCCGGAAACTCCTCGACGCGGTGCAGACGCTGGAACACGCCGAACAGCTTGTCGACGTAGCGCATGTCGAAACCCACGCCGTTGTCGCGGACGTAGAACACGTCCTGGCCAGCCAGTTCGCCCTCGCCGGGCTTGGTGCCAACCTCGACCACGGCAGGCGGGCCGTCGGCGTCCACGCCGCGCGTACTGCTGAATTTTATCGCGTTGGCGATCAGGTTGCGCAAAACCACGTCCATCAGCACCGGATCGGCCGTCACGTCGCCCAGCGCGCCGACGCGGCATTCCAGCCGCCGCTCGCCAATGTCCTTCGATTCCTCGGCCAGCAGACGCTCCGCCAGCGCGCGCAGGTTCAGGCGCTGCGGGCGCAGCGCCGCGCGGCCCATCTGCGAGAACGCCAGCAGGTCGTCCACCAGCTTGCCGCCGAAACGGGCCTGCGCAATGATGCGGTCGACAAAGTGGCGGCCGCGCTCCGAGAGCCGGCTATGGTCCATCTCGCGGAGCAAATCGGCAAACCCGACGATATGGCGCAGCGGCGCGCGCAGGTCGTGCGACACGGTGTACGAGAAGCCCTCCAGCTCGCGGTTGGCGCGGCCCAGTTCCAGCGCCAGCTGCGCCAGTTCCTCGGCGCGGCGCAGCACGATGCCGAGCAGCGCGCCACGGAATTCGGCGGCAATCTCCAGGTCCGCGGCGCGCCATGGCTCGGACCGCCCACGTACCGTCTGCGTCCAGACCTCGAAGCTCTCTCGCGGCGACAGCGACGTGGACAGCCCCGACAGCTTGGCGCGCGGATCGCCGGCCCAGCGCACCGTCTGCACCACCTCGGCACGGAACCAGATCACGTAGTTGCGGAACAGCCGCGACAGCGACACCACGAGCATCCCGGCCGCGCCGTCGCCCACGCCTGACGCGACGGCCTCGGGCCAGTCCACGGCAAGCTGGTCGGTCGCGTATACGTCCTCGCTGCGCGTATCGAGCCACGCCAGCAGCTTCTGGATGACGTCGTTGCCCGGCGCGTCGCCAATCCGCACCACGCGACCCTCGAACACGGCCACGGCCCCGGTGGCGCCCACCAGCGCCAGCAGGTCCTCGGCATCGCCCGAGATGGCCTCGATGAAATCGTCGGTGTTGGTCATCGACGCCAGCAGCCGCGACTGCCGCTGGCGCAGCAGCAGCCGGTAGCTGGCTTCGGCATGGTCTTCCTTGGCTTCCACCTGCAGCGACAGCACCTGGGCGATGTGCTCGCACGCGGTGCGCACCTCGAACGACGGCACGCGCGCCGTGGCGTGGTGGCACGAGATCAGGCCCCAGAGCCGGCCGCGCACCACGATCGACATCGACATCGACGACCACGTACCCATGTTCTTCATGTACCGCACGTGCACCGGCGAGATGCTGCGCAGCGAGGCAAAGGTCAGGTCGGTGGGCTGGCCGGTGGCCGGGTGCAGCGCCGGCACCAGCGGGGAGGGCTCGTAGTCGGCGTCGGCAATCAGCCTGATGCGGTTGCGCACGTAGAGCGCGCGGGCCTGCTGCGGGATGTCCGACGCGGGAAAGCGCTGGCCCAGGTAGCTGGCGTAGCCAGGCTCCATCGACTCGGCCAGCACGTGGCCATGGCCTTCCTCGTCGAACGCGTACACCATCGTGCGGCCGTAGCCGGTAATCCGGTGCACTTCCTCGGCCGCCAGCCGGGCCAGCCCCTCCACGCCGTCCACCGTCTGCAGACTGTTGATGAAGGTGCGCACGAGCGGGTAGATCGCCGCGAATACGTCCTCGGTGCCGCGCGCCGGTTCCAGTTCGACGAATCGCACGCCCTGCCAGGTGTGCACGATGATGGCCAGCGGCGATGCCCCGCTGCTGCCGCCGCGCGGGTCCGCGATGGACCCGGCATAGAGCGGGATGCCGTCGGCCCGCAGCGCGTCGAGCGCCTGGAGCGCCAGCCGCGCGCCGTCGCCGATCAGCGCGTCCAGCGGCTGGCCCAGCACCTCGTCGACGGCCTCCGGGGCCTTGCCCGCGAGCAGCGCGGTATTGCGGCTGGCCTGCACCACGGTGCCGGCCGCGTCCACGCTGACCAGGAAGCCGTGGGGCTGGATGCCGCCGGGAATGTGGATCGGTTCCCGGGCGCAATCCTTGGCCAGGATCGCCGCCGCGGACGTGGAATCTTGAGTCATGCTGGCTCCGCCAAAAGCTTGGAGCCGATTGTGGCACACGGCACCGCGCGGCGTCCGGTCTTTGAGGAATTCACCGCACATTGCGGGCCGGCTGGTAAAAGCTGCAATCGTCGCCAGTTGCCGCGCGGGCCACCCCGTTGACCACGCAACCCGCGCCGGCTTAGGGGTCTACCCGAGGCCCGGCTGCTGCCGCGTTGACAATCCCGTAACCGTCGCCTACAACTCCGTACACAAACAAAAACGATTTTGTAGACAATTTTGTCGTCAAGACAGAATCGAGAGATGGCCGGCGCCCCGACGCCCGGCCGCCAACGGAGACAAGAGATGCCAGTGACAGCTTCATCCGCGGTCGATACCATCGGCACGCACGCCCCCGAAAGCAACGCCGTGATCAAGCCAGGCTACGACGACCGGCTGACCAATGAGGACCTGGCCCCGCTGCGCAAGCAGACCTGGGGCACGTACAACATTTTCGCGTTCTGGATGTCCGACGTGCACAGCGTGGGCGGCTACATCACGGCCGGCAGCCTGTTCGCGCTGGGCCTGTCGAGCTGGCAGGTGCTGCTGGCGCTGCTGGTGGGCATCCTGATCGTGCAGTTCTTCTGCAACCTCGTGGCCAAGCCCAGCCAGGTCACCGGCACGCCGTATCCGGTAATCTGCCGCGCGTCGTTCGGCGTGCTGGGCGCCAACATCCCCGCCATCATCCGGGGCCTGATCGCCGTGGCGTGGTACGGCATCCAGACCTACCTGGCGTCCAGCGCGTTCCTGGTGCTGGCGCTGCACTTCTTCCCGTCGCTGGCGCCCTATGCCGACCTGAAGCAGCACGGCTTTGCGGGGCTGTCCACGCTCGGCTGGGCCGCGTTCATGACGCTCTGGGTGCTTCAGGCGCTGGTGTTCTGGACCGGCATGGAGACCATCCGCAAGTTCATCGACTGGGCCGGCCCGGCCGTCTACGTGGTGATGATCGCGCTGGCCATCTGGCTCATCAACAAGGCCGGCATCGAGAACGTCAACTTCACGCTGAGCTTTCTGAAGTACCAGGGCTGGGACGCCGTGCCCGTGATGCTGAGCGCCATCGCGCTGGTGGTGTCGTACTTCTCGGGCCCGATGCTGAACTTCGGCGATTTCTCGCGCTACGCCCGCGACTTCCGCTCGGTGAAACGCGGCAACTTCTGGGGCCTGCCAGTCAACTTCCTCGGGTTCTCGCTGCTGGTGGTGGTGACCACCTCGGCCACGCTGCCCGTGTTCGGCAAGCTGATCACGGACCCGGTGGAAACGGTCAGCCATATCGACAGCACGTTTGCCATGCTGCTGGGCGCGTTCACGTTCATGACGGCCACCATCGGCATCAACATCGTGGCCAACTTCGTCTCGCCCGCGTTCGACTTCTCCAACGTCGCGCCCAAGTACATCAGCTGGCGCACGGGCGGCATGATCGCGGCCGTGGCGTCGATCTTCATCACGCCGTGGAACCTGTACAACCACCCGACGATGATCCACTACACGCTGGACGTGCTGGGCGCCTTCATCGGCCCGCTGTTCGGCATCCTGATCTCGGACTTCTTCCTCGTGCGCGGCCAGCGCGTGGTGGTGGACGACCTCTACACAATGCGCCGCAACGGTGCCTACTGGTACCGCAAGGGCTACAACCCGGCCGCCGTGGCGACGATGATCCCGTCGGCCATCGTGCCGGTGCTCTGCGTGGTCATTCCGTCCTGGCAGTGGCTGGCCAACTACAGCTGGTTCATCGGCATGGGGATTGCATTGGTGCTGTACCGCGCGCTGGCCCCCCGGCTGATGCCCGGCCATCTGGCGGACGCCCGCCAGGCCTGACCCCTTCCTCCCCTGCTCTCTCCGACCATGAAACTGAAGATCATCAACCCGAACACCACGCAGAGCATGACCGAGAAAATTGGCCAGTGCGCCCGCGCCGTGGCCCAGGCCGATACGCGCATCATCGCGGTCAGCCCGCGCATGGGGCCGGCGTCGATCGAAAGCCACTACGACGAGGCGCTCAGCGTGCCGGGCATCCTGGACGAGATCCTGCTGGGCGAGCGCGAGGGCGTGGACGGCTACGTGATCGCCTGCTTTGGCGACCCCGGCCTCTACGCGGCACGCGAGCTGGCGCGGGGCCCGGTGATCGGCATCGCCGAGGCCGCCATGCACGCGGCCAGCTTCATTGGCACCAGCTTCAGCGTGGTCACCACGCTGTCGCGCACGTGCAATATCGCCTGGCACCTGGCCGAGCGCTACGGCATGGAACGCTTCTGCCGCAACGTGCGCGCCAGCGACCTGCCCGTGCTGGACCTGGAAAAACCGGGCTCCGACGCGCGCCGCATCATCACCGACGCCTGCCGCCAGGCGCTGGCCGAAGACCGCAGCGACTGCATCGTGCTGGGCTGCGCGGGCATGACCGACCTCTGCAAGGAGATCGCCGACGCCATCGGCGCCCCGGTCATCGACGGCGTGACCTGCGCGGTCAAGATGGCCGAAGCGCTGGTCTCCGTCCGCCTGTCCACCAGCAAGCGCGGCGACTGGGCCCGGCCGCTGCCCAAGGCATACGCGGGGATGCTGAGCCAGTATGCGTTGAATGGGTGAGGGCTGTTCGAGCTGTTCTAGCTCTCCTCTCCCGCCTGCGGGAGAGGGGAGCAAGCCAACCCCAAAACCAAGCCCTGCACCATTTTTGTGTACGATATGCACAACTTTTGTCACCACCCGCTGCCCTCGCGGCGGGATATCGTTCCCGAAATGGTCACCCGACGCAAGAAAGCCGCGGACGCCGAACTGCCTGTGCCGCAGGTCAGTGGCGACGCCGTGGCCGCCGACGCCTCCGAATCCTCCGTCAACGAAGGCATCTACCAGGATCTGCTGAACGCGATCATGGAGCACCGGCTGCTGGCCGGCACCAAGCTCGTGGAAGAACGGCTGTGCGAGGTGACCGGCGCCAGCCGCGCGCGGATCCGGCAGGTGTTTGCCCGACTGGCGCACGAGAAGCTGGTGACGCTGGTGCCCAACCGGGGCGCGTTCATTTCCAGCCCCAGCATCGAGGAAGCGCGCCAGGTGTTCCAGGCGCGCCGGCTGGTGGAACCCGAACTGGCCGGCGTGCTGGCCACCACGGCCACGGCGGCGCAGATTCGCGGCCTGCGCCGCCATATCCGCCAGGAGGACGATGCCCGCGCGCGCGGCGACCGCGCCGCCGTGATCCGGCTGTCCGGCGAATTCCACATCGTGCTGGCCGAAATGGCCGGCAACGCGATCCTGGAAAAGCTGATCCGCGAAATGGTGTCGCTGACCTGCCTGATCATCACGCTCTACGACCGTCCGGGCGCTCCGGCCTGCCCCGAGCACGAACACCGCGTGCTCGTGGACGCCATCGAGCAGCGCAACACCGCGCAGGCCCAGGCGACGATGGCCGAGCATCTGGCGCATATCGAAGGCTCGCTGGACCTGACCGTGCGCGAGACCGGCGCGCCCGATTTCTACAGCATCTTCAGCAAGGGCTGAGCCGCCCATCCCCGGCAGGGCCGCCGCCAGACGACGGACCGAATCGTCGCGTGCAGTCAGACTCGGCACAGACACTGAATATGTCACGCCATGACGGGCTTTGACTTCGGCCCCGCGTTGCCTAGAATCAGGACGCCCGCTGCATCGCAGGAGTCTTCATGCAAGCCGTGCTCGCTCACATTCTGCGCAGGAAGCTGTCGTACGCGCAGTTACCGCTGTTCGAGCGCATGCGCGACGAACGCCTGCCCCCGCAGATTCGGCTCGATTTCATGCGCGGCTTTGCGTTCTTCGTCATGGCGTTCGGCGACCTGAACCGCTACCTGCTGCGCCGCGCGCCGCACGGCGATGCGCACCAGGCCAAGGTCAACGCGCACACCTACGAGGACGACCATCACTGGCCCTGGTACCTGGAAGACTTCCGCAAGCTTGGCTGGGACACCACCACGACCACCACCGACGCGCTGCGCACACTCTGGAGCGACGACACCCACCGCTGCCGCGTGCTGATGTACGAGCTGTGCGCCATCGTGGCGCAGGCCCGCGATGGCGCCGAGCGGCTGGCGGTGATCGAGGCCATCGAGGACACCGGCAACGTGCTGTTCTCGCTGACCACGCCCCTGGCCGAGGCCCTGCACCCGAAGCTGGGCGTCGAGCTGCGCTACCTGGGCCCGTTCCACTTTGCGCTGGAATCGGGCCACGCCCAGCACGCCGATCACCGCGCCTTTGCCGCCATCGTGCTCGACGACGCCCGGCGCCAGCACTGCATCGCCCTGGTCGACCGCGTCTTCGACGCCTTCACGGCCTGGACGGATGAAGCGGCCGGCTGGATCGACCGCGCCGCCGCCTAGCGCTTCCGCCACACGGGGCGCCAGCCCCGCCCGCCGCGTGCCGCCCCCGCAACCCCGCCGCCGCCCAGGCCGGCGGGGTTTTCCCGCACTGTCCCGTCAAGCAAAGTAGTTGTCCCGGAAAGTCAAACCGCGCGCCCTCGTTGACCAAATACTTCGTGTCGACGGGCAGCCGGCCGCGCTGGCGTGCCTACCCATCCAGTCACCACGCCATACACGATGTTCCTGTCCCCCGATACCACCGTGCTGATCGTGCCCGGCCTGCGCGATCACGTTGCCGAGCACTGGCAGACGCTGCTCCAGAACGACCTGCTGGCCGCGCGCCAGAAGGTGGCCGCCGTGCCGCCGCTCGATCACGACAAGCTCAGCTGTGCCGCTCGCATGGTCGCGCTCGACAAGGCGCTGCTGGCCATCGACGGCCCTGTGCTGCTGGCCTGCCACAGCGCCGGCGTGATGATCGCCGCGCACTGGGCGCGCCACCTGTACCACCGCGTGCCGCAGGGCAAGGTGATCGGCGCGTTGCTGGCCACGCCGGCCGACCTGGAAACCCCGCTGCCGGCCGGCTATCCGGACCGCACCTCGCTGGAATTCGGTGGCTGGCTGCCGATCCCGCGCGAGCCGCTGCCGTTCCCGACGATCGTGGCCGCCAGCCGCAACGACCCGCTGGCCAGCTACGAGCGCGCGGCCGGCATGGCGTGCGACTGGGGCAGCGAACTGGTCGACCTGGGCAAGGTCGGCCACCTGAATCCGGCCGCGGGCTTCGGCCCTTGGCCCGGCGCGACAGAGCTGCTGGCGCGGCTGCAACGCCGCCGTTGAGCGCCAGCCGGCGCGCGCCTTACCGCAGTACCGATTCCGACGGGAAGTACCGCTGCAACACGCAAACACGACAACAGAAGAGAGGAGACAGTTTCATGAAGCTCAAGGGCATGGTCATTGCCGCATCGCTGGCCGGCGCGGGCAGCGCTTTCGCGCAGTCCAACGTCACGCTGTACGGCGTGGCGGACATCAACATCGAATACGCCAACCACGTGGGCAACATCCCGACGGCGGCCAACGGGTTCAATCCCGGTCCGTCCAACAAGGTCTACCGCATGGATTCGGGCGGCCTGGCCGGGTCGCGCTGGGGCCTGCGCGGCACCGAGGACCTGGGCGGCGGCGTGAAGAGCGTGTTCGTGCTGGAAAGCGGCTTCAGCCTGGACAACGGCACGCTGCAGCAGAGCGGGCGACTGTTCGGCCGCCAGGCGTTCATCGGCGTCACCAAGGCCGGCATCGGGCAACTGAGCCTGGGCCGCCAGTACACGTCGATGTTCGAGGCCCTGGCCAATTTCTCGCCAACCGCCTACGCCACGCAGTACGAGCCGGTGGTGCTCCAGTCGGGCGCCAACTTCCGCGAGGACAACACGGTCAAGTACACGGGCCAGTTCGGCCCCGTCACCGCGCTGGCGCACTGGTCGTTCGGCACCGGCCTGGCGCTGCCGGCATCGGTGGGCATTCCCACGCCGATCGGCGGCAACGGCGAGGTGCCGGGCGCGTTCCGCCGCGACACCGCCTACGGTGCCGCCGTGGCCTACGCCAGCGGTCCGCTGGGCCTGACCGTCGGCTACGACCAGTGGAACCCGACCATCGGCACCAGCAGCGGCACCATGCGCAAGGCCGTGGTGGGCGCCAGCTACACGTTCAGCAACGTTGCCAAGATCATGGGCGGCTACCGCTGGGGCCAGAACAAGAACGCGGCCGGCGCGGTGATCCAGCGCGACGACTACTACTGGATCGGCGCCAACTACCAGGTCACGCCGGCCGTGGGCCTGACGCTGGCCTACCACTACGACGACATGAAGAACCTGTTCGGCACCAACGCCCCGAACCCGTGGCAGGTGGCGTTCGTGGCGAACTACACGTTCTCCAAGCGCACGGACGTCTACCTGTCCACGGCCTATGCGAAGAACGCCGGGTTGATGCTGGAATCGCTGGGCACCGTCTACGCCAACAGCCTGTCGCTGGGCAACAGCTACGCGCTGGCCAACGGCCAGAGCAACATGCTGGGCGTGGCGCTCGGCATCCGCCACAAGTTCTGACCGCGCAGCGAACCGGCGCCGTCCGGGCGGGGTGGCCGCATACCCGTCCGGCCGGGCGGCGCCGGGGCTTCGTTGGCCACGCAGGCACCCGCCCGCGTGGCCCTTTTTCGTTCGTCGTCCGTCAGCCTGTCGCGTCCGCGCCGTCGGCGTGCTGGGCGCGCCATTTCGACACGCTGCAGCCAAACTGCACGCCAAACCAGCGCGAGAACGCGCTCAGCGACGAGAACCCCAGCAGCGTCGCCACCTCCGACAACGGCCGCGCCCGGTTCTCGATGTAGCGCGTGGCCAGCCCCGCACGCGCATCGTTGACGATGGCCGAGTACGTGGTGCCCTCCTGCTCCAGCCAGCGGTGCACGGTGCGGCGGTCCACGCCAAGCTGCTGCGCCACGCGATCCACCGAACACATGCCGCTGGGCAGCAGCGCATGCACCAGCTTGCGCACCTTGTCGGCCATGCTGGTGTTCGACTGCGCCAGCAGCGTGCCAAGGTAGCGCTTCACCTGCTGCGCCATCACCGGGTCATACGACGGCAGCGGCGCCTCCAGGTCGCGCGCCACGCAGACGATGCCATCGAAATCCTGGTTGTAGAGCGCCGGCATGCCGAACACGCGCTGGCAGGCCGCCTGGCTTTCCGGCGGTGCATGCGTGAAGCAGATGCTGCGCGGCCGCCACGCCGGGCCCAGGAACAGCGTGAGCATGCGATACATCACCCCCGCCGCCAGCTCGGTGGCCTGGCGCAGCCGGCCCGGCACGTCGCCCAGCATCTGCAGCCGGATCAGCACCAGCCCGTCGGCTTCTTCCACCCGCATCGCCAGCGCCTCGTTCTGCAGGCTCATGTGCCGCACCATCGATTCCAGCGCGCGCCGCAGCGTGGGCTCCTCGCGCACCACGAACGCCAGCGGGCCCAGGTTCGAGAACGGCCGCAGCTCGGCCATGCGCAGCCCGAAATCATCAACGTGCGCCGCGCTGGCCGACGCCTCCAGCAGCCGGCCCACGTGCGCGGCCGGAATGCGGATATCGGGGTCCAGCAGCGCGTTGCGGCTGATGCGTGCCGCGCGCAGCATCTGGTGCGGATCGAGCCCCACGGCCCGCGCCACATCCACGTAGTTGGTAAGGCTGGCACTGCGCAGAAAGTAGGACATCGTGTTTTCCCTGACTGTCCCGAAATGTAAATCGAGCGTCCCGGAGCGTCAAATTGCCGCCCTGTGTTGGCCGATACTTCAGGCACTGGATACGCACCGACCAAACAAGGAGACGACATGCAATTCCTCGACGATTCCCTGCACCCCGAGAACATGGACAAGGTGGTCATCACCGTGGCCCCGTACGGCCCCGAGTGGATGCCCGAGGACTTCCCGGAAGACATCCCCGTGACGATGGAAGAGCAGGTGCAGAAGGCCGTGGACTGCTACCAGGCCGGCGCCACCGTGCTGCACCTGCACGTGCGCGAGCTGGACGGCAAGGGGTCCAAGCGCCTGTCCAAGTTCAACGAGCTGATTGCCGGCGTGCGCGAGGCCGTGCCCGACATGATCATCCAGGTGGGCGGCTCCATCTCGTTCGCGCCCGAGGACGAGGGCCAGGCCGCCGTGTGGCTGTCGGACGACACGCGCCACATGCTGGCCGACCTGACGCCCGCGCCGGACCAGGTGACCGTGGCCATCAACACCACGCAGATGAACATCATGGAGCTGCTGTACCCCGAATACCTGGCGGGCACGTCGCTGTCCAACCCGGCGTTCATCGAGGCGTACCGCGAGATGACCGTGCCGGCCGGCCCGGGCTGGGTGGAGGAACACCTGCGCCGCCTGTCGGCCGCTGGCATCCAGCCGCATTTCCAGCTCACCGGCATCCACGCGCTCGAAACGCTGGAGCGCATGGTGCGCGCCGGCGCCTACATGGGCCCGCTGAACCTGACGTGGATCGGCATCGGCGGCGGCTTTGACGGCCCCAACCCGTTCAATTTCTTCAACTTCATCCATCGCGCGCCGGACGGCTGCACGCTGACCGCCGAGTCGCTGCTCAAGAACGTGCTGCCGTTCAACATGATGGCGATGGCCATGGGCCTGCACCCGCGCTGCGGCATCGAGGACACGATCATCGACCAGCACGGCCGGCGCATGACGTCCGTGCAGCAGATCCAGCAGTGCGTGCGCGTGGCGCATGAACTGGGCCGCGAGATTGCCACCGGCAAGGAAGCGCGCGAGATCTACCGCATCGGCACGTGGTACGACAGTGTGGACGAGACGCTGGCTGCGCACGGCATGCTGCCGAACCGCCAGGCCGGCCAGAAGAACCTGCCGCTGCGCCGCGCCGCCTGACGCGGGCCACTGCACGCACCATCGCCATGACGCAGTCCGTCCCGCCCCGCCCGGCCAATCCCTGCATCAACATCTGCCGCATGGACGCGGCACGCCGTTACTGCCAGGGATGCGGCCGCACCTCGACCGAGATCGGCCTCTGGGACGGCATGACCGATGCCCAGCGCGCCTTCGTGCTGGCCGCGCTGCCGGCCCGGCGCGGGCGCTGGGCCGGGCCGTCCGGCAAGCCCTGACGGCCCGGAACGCCCCGGACGCCCGCGCCGGGGCCGCTTTCACCGGACCTGCCGATTTCACGCCACGACACTACCCTCTACCGCCGCACGTGGGCAGGTCCGGACCTTTACACCCTACAAGACCTATATTGGAGACACAGATGCCCAACCACCCTGCCCGATTCCTCCTGCGCCGCGCCACGCTGGCGGCGCTGCTGACCCTGGCGATGCCTGCCGCGATGGCATGGACCACCAAGCCCGTGCGCGTGCTGGTGCCCGCCCCGGCCGGCGGCACCATGGACGTCATGGCGCGCCTGCTGGCCGAGCAGCTTTCCGCCGACCTGGGCCAGCCCGTGGTCGTCGACAACAAGCCCGGCGGGGGCGGGGCCATCGCCATCAACACCATGCTGGCCGCGCCGGCCGACGGCCATACCGTGATGGTCACCGCCACCAACGTGCTGACCGAGGTGCCGCAAGTCCAGAAAACGCCGTACGACACGATGAAGGACATCCGGCCGCTGGCGGCCGTCGGCCGCTCGCGCATGGTGCTGGTGGGCACGCCCAACTTGCCGGCCAAGGACCTCAAGAGCCTGATCGCCTACGCCAAGGCCAATCCCGGCAAGCTCAGCTTCGCGTCGTACAGCGCCGGCACGGCGTCGCACTACGCCGGCGCGATCCTGAACCAGGAGGCCGGCATGGACTTGCAGCACGTGCCGTTCCCCGGCTCGGGCCCGGCGCTCACGCAGGTCATGGGCGGCCAGATCCCGCTGATGTATGACGGCATGGTCACGTCGCTGCCGATGATCCGCGCGGGCAAGCTCCAGCCGTACGCGGTGGCGTCGAAGACCCGCTCGCCGCTGCTGCCGCAGGTGCCGACCTTCGCCGAGCAGGGCTATCCCGACATCGACTTCAGCAACTGGGTGGGCGTGATCGCATCGGCACAGGTGCCGGCCGACGTGGCGCAGAAGATCCAGGGCGCGGTCTACAAGGCGGCGGCCAATCCCAAGGTCCGCCAGCGGCTGGAGGCGCTGGGCTACGAGCCGATGCCGGCCCAGTCGCTGCAGGACCTGAACCAGTCGCTGCACGCCGAGTTCGACCGCAACGCCGGCATCGTCAAGACCTTCCACATCAAGCCGTAACGGCGCCGCCGGGGCCATTGCTCCAGCTTGCCACGCCGCGCTACGCGTCCGTCACAGCGGCAGCAGCGCGCGGCGGGCGGCGGCCAGCACCTCGTTGCCCAGCCCCTCCAGCAGTGCCGATGCCGCGCGCGCATGCTGCCAGTGCAGCGCCACGTCCAGCGGCGTCGCCGGCACCAGTTCCACCAGCGTGCCGCGCTTCAGGTGCGGCGCGATCATCGACTGGGGATGCATGCCCCAGCCCATGCCGGCCAGCGCCGCCGTCACGAACGCGTGCGACGACGGCAGCATATGCCGCGGCAGCGCCACCGTCCGGTGGCACAGCCGGCTGGCCCAGCGCGCCTGCAGTTCGTCCTTGCCGTTGAAGACCAGGCTCGGCGCGCTGGCCAGGCTGCCGGCGCCCACCCCATCCGGGAAATAGCGCGCCATGAACGCCGGGCTGGCCGCCGCCACGTAGCGCATCGCCCCGAGCGGCCGGCTGTTGCAGCCCGCCGCCGGCCGCGCCGTGGCGGTCACGGCGGCCAGCACTGCGCCGCTGCGCAGCCACTCGGTCGTATGGTCCTGGTCGTCGACCGACACATCCATCAGCACCGCGTGCCGCGCCGCGAACGTGGCCAGCGGATCGGCCAGCCACGTCGCCAGGCTGTCGGCATTGACCGCCACCGGCAGCGGCACGCGCGACGTGCCGTCGGGCGCCAACGCGGGCAGCGCATCGTGCAATTCCTGTTCGAGCAGCCGCACATGGTCCACGTGCTGGCACAGCCGGCGCCCGGTCTCGGTGGCGCGGCATGGCGTGTCGCGGATCACCAGCGCGCAGCCCACGCGTTCCTCCAGCATGCGGATGCGCTGCGAAATGGCCGAAGGGGTCACGTGCAGCGCCCGGGCGGCGCGCTCGAAGCTGCCCTCGCGCACCACGGCGGCCAGCGCGGACAGCGCGGCGTAGTCGAGCATGATTTAGCCTGGCTAATGTGGATGAAGATTGTTTAGTTTGTCTTCACGGCGCCACGATGGCAAGCTGCGCGCCATGCTAGCCATCGCCGCCACCCCATCTCCCGGCCTCGCCGTCCTGTTCCAGGGCCTGGCACTGAGCCTCGGCCTGATCGTCGCCATCGGCGCCCAGAATGCGTTCGTGCTGCGCCAGGGCCTGCGGCGCGAGCACGTGGGCAGCGTGGTGCTGCTGTGTGCGCTGGCCGACGCGCTGCTGATCGCCGCCGGCGTGATGGGCATGGCCCAGGCGCTGGGGGACCGCCCCGCGCTGGCGGCCACGCTGGCGCTCGCGGGCGCCGTCTTCCTGGCGTACTACGGCTGGCGCGCGTGGCGCCGCGCGCGGCAGCAGCACGCGATGCAGACCGCGCAGGCCGCCGGCAACGCCAGCCGTGGCGCGGTACTGGCCCAGGCGCTGGCCTTCACGCTGCTCAATCCCCACGTCTACCTGGACACCGTGCTGCTGGTGGGCAGCATCGGCGCCCAGCATCCCGCGCCGATGCGCACATGGTTCGTGGCCGGCGCCAGTTGCGGCAGCCTGTTGTGGTTCGGCGCGCTGGGCTTTGGCGCGCGCTGGCTGGCGCCGTGGTTTGCCAGCCAGCGCGCGTGGCAGGTGCTGGACCGGCTGATTGGCGTCACGATGCTGGTGCTGGCCGCGCTGCTGGCCCACCACGCGCTGGGCGCGTTCCGGACGCTGGCCTGACCGGCCCGCGCCAATAAAAAAACCGCCCGGCTGGCCGGGCGGCATCCAAGTTTCCCTTTCCTTCTCGCCTCAGGCTGCCTTGCGTTCCCGCAGCAGCTTCTTGTCAATCTTGCCGACGCTGGTCTTGGGAATCGCCGCCACAAAGGCGATCCGGTCCGATTCGGGCACCGCAAACTTGCTGAGCCGCTGCGTTGCCACATGGTCCAGCAGCGCCGTGCGGATCTGCTGCGCGTCCACCTCCACGCCCGCCTGCCGCACCACGTAGGCCATCGGCCGCTCGCCCCAGCGCGCATCGGGCACGCCGATCACCGCGCATTCCTGCACGCCCGGCACCTGCGTCACGAGGTTCTCGATCTCGATCGACGACACCCATTCGCCGCCCGTCTTGATCACGTCCTTGAGCCGGTCGACGATCTGCACGAAGCCGTCCGGCCCCATCACCGCCACGTCCTGCGTGTGCAGGTAGCCATCGGCCCACAGCTCCTCCGACGCCGACGGCTTGCGGAAGTACGACTTCGTCAGGTACGGCGCGCGCAGCACGATCTCGCCCTGCGCCTTGCCGTCGTGCGGCACCTCGCGCATGTCGGGGCCGACGACGCGGAAGTCCGCCAGCGGCACCGGCCGGCCCGTGGCGCAGCGCAGCGCCACTTCTTCCTCGCGGCTGCCCGCCACGTAGCCCGGCGGCAACTGCGCCAGCGCCACGATCGGGCCGGTCTCGGACATGCCGTAGCCGGCAAAGATGTCGATGCCGCGCGCCAGCGCCGCCTCGCACAGCACCGGCGGCAGGGCCGAACCGCCGATGATCATCTTCCAGCCCCACAGGTTGTGCTGCCCTTCGCCGGCCGCCTGCAGCAGCATCTGCAGGATCGTCGGCACGCAGTGCGAGAACGTCACCTTCTCCGCCTCGCGCAGCGCCAGCAGCGCGGTCGGCACGTAGCGGCCCGGCAGCACCGTGCGCAGGCCGAGCATGATGGCCACGTACGGCATGCCCCACGCCATCACGTGGAACATCGGCGTAATCGGCATGTACACGTCTTCCCGGTGCATGCGCTGGCCTTCGCGCGGCGCGCACAGGCTGGTGGCCGCCGTCAGCGTGTGCAGCACGATGTCGCGGTGGCTGTAGCAGACGCCCTTGGGGTCGCCCGTGGTGCCTGTGGTGTAGAACGTGGTGGCCTTGGTGCGCTCGTCGAAGTCCGGAAAGTCGTAGCCGTCCGGCGCGGCGGCCAGCATGGCCTCGTACTCGCCGTCGAATGCCAGCGGGCCCGGCGGCACGTCCTGCCCGTCGGCCATCAGCACCAGGCGCGGCTGGCGCACCAGCCCGTCGCTTATCTGCGCCAGCACGGGCAGGAAGTCCGGATGCACCAGCACCACGTCGGCGCCCGCGTCGTTGAGCGTGTACAGGATCTGCTGCGGCGACAGCCGCACGTTCACCGTGAACAGCGTGGCGCCCATCATCGGCACGCCGAAGTAGCACTCCAGGTAGCGATGGCTGTCCCAGTCCATCACGGCCACGGTGCTGCCATGGCGCACGCCCAGCGACGCCAGCGCGCCAGCCAGCCGGCCCAGCCGCGCGTGAAAGTCGCGGTACGTGTAGCGCATCTCGCCCCGGTAGCTGATCTCCTGGTCGCCATACAGGCTCATCGCGTTGGTCAGCAGCTGCTTGACCAGCAGCGGGTAGGCGTATGCCGAAGGGGTCGTCACGACGAGATTCTGGTCTCTCATGCCTGTGTTTCCTTTCAAACTTCAGTAAGGCACGCTGCCGATGATGCCGGCGCGCTCCATCTTGCGGTGGCACGGCGCGTAGTCCATCACCGCGTAGTGCTGGGTGGCCGTGTTGTCCCAGATCGCCACACTGTTCGGTTCCCAGCGCCAGCGCACCTGGAACTCGGGGATGTACGCCTGCGACACCAGGTAGCGCAGCAGGTCGGCCGCGCCGGGGTTGGCGTCCTGGCCGAACCGCACGCGCCCGGGCGTGTGGTAGTTGGTGAAATGCGTGGTGAAGCCGTTCACGTAGAGCACCTTCTCGCCGGTGTCGGGATGGGTCCGCACCACAGGGTGCTCGGCGTCGGGGTACTGGGCCTTCAGCGCCAGCCGCTTCTCGATCGGCATGGCCGCGCCAAAGCTGGCCTCGATGCTGTGGCGCGCGCGCAGGTCGGCAATCTGGGCCTTCACCGTGTCAGGCAGCCGCTCGTAGGCCAGCGCCATGTTGGCCCACATCGTGTCGCCGCCCACGGGCGGGCATTCCACGCAGCGCAGCACCGCGCCAAACTGCGGCGCCTCGCGCCACGTGGTGTCGGCATGCCAGCAGTTCTCGTAGCGGTCGTTCGGCTGGTCGGGCGACTTGTAGATGCGTACCAGGCCCGGATGCTCGGGGTCGCTGCCGGCCACCGGGTGGTCTTCCAGCTCGCCAAAGCGGCGCGCAAACGCCACGTGCTCGGCGCGGCTGAACTGCTGGTTGCGCAGGAACAGCACGCGGTGCTTCAGCAGCAGCGCGCGGATCTCGCCAAACAGGTCGTCGCTGCGGACGGCATCGGCCAGGTCCACGCCCTGCAGCTCGGCGCCCAGGGCACAGCTCAGTTGTCGGACTTGCATGGCGGCTCCTTAGATGACGAAGATCGACGAACCCGTGGTCTTGCGCGACTCCAGGTCCCGGTGGGCCTGCACCGCGTCCTGCAGCGCGTAGCGCTGGTGGATCTCGATGCGGATGCGGCCGCCGCCCACGTGGTCGAACAGCTCGCCGGCCAGCTCGGCCTTCTCGGCCGGATCGGCGATGTAGTCGGCCAGCGCGGGACGGGTCACGTAGACCGATCCCTTCATCGCCAGCAGCACCGGGTCGAACGGCGGCACGGGGCCCGACGCCGTGCCCACGCACACCAGCAGGCCGCGCCGCTTGAGCGAATCCAGCGACGCCATGAAGGTGCTCTTGCCCACGCTGTCGAACACCACGTTGGCGCCCACGCCATCGGTAATCTCGCGCACGCGGGCCGCCACGTCCTCGTGGCTGTAGTTGATGATGTGCTGGCAGCCATGGGCGCGCGCCACCTCGCCCTTTTCCTCGGTGGAAACGGTGCCGATCACGTTCAGCCCCAGCAGGCGCGCCCACTGCGACACGATCAGCCCCACGCCGCCGGCCGCCGCGTGCAGCAGGATCGTGTCGCCCTTGCGGAACGTGTGGATGCGGCGCATCAGGTAGGCCGACGTCAGCCCGCGCATGGTCATGGCCGCGGCGGTCTCGAAGCCGATGCTTTCCGGCAGCCGGATCAGCGGCGCGGCCGGCACCAGGCGCTCGGTGCTGTACGCGCCCAGCGTGTTGACAAAGCCGGTGTAGGTCACGCGGTCGCCCACGGCCACGTTGGTCACGCCCGGGCCGATGGCCTGCACCACGCCTGCCGCCTCGACGCCCATGCCGGCCGGCAGCGGCACGGGATAGGTACCGTTGCGGAAGTACGTGTCCGCGTAGTTGAGGCCCACCGCCACGTGGCGGATGCGGACCTGGCCGGCACCCGGCTCGCCCACTTCCGCGTCTTCGTAGCGAAGCACCTCGGGCCCGCCGGTTTCATACATGCGCACTGCCTTTGCCATGGGGATCGTCTCCAGATTCGGCTGGCGGCACGATCTGCGCCGCCATGTCGACAATCTAGAAGCGCGCGGCCCCCGCTGCTTTGCACGGCCATCCAGCGACTTTGCATTTCATGCCACGGCCACCTATCATCGCGGCAACGATGCGCCGCGGCCACGCATGCGGCGCACGTCCCAACAGGAGACCCCCCGTGAAAACCCTGGTGCGCGCGGCCGCGCTGACCAACTTCTTCGACGTCGCGCGCGACCTCGGCATCAACCCGCTGCCGCTGCTGCGCGGCGCGCGCCTGACCCAGGCGCTGCTGACCGATCCGGAGCAGCGCATTCCCGCCGAAGCCTGCGCCGCACTGCTGGAAAGTGCCGCCCAGGCCGCCACGTGCCCGACCTTCGGCCTGCGCATGGCGGAATCGCGCCAGCTTTCGGATTTCGGCGTGATGAGCCTGCTGATCAGCCAGCAGGCCACGCTGCGCGACGCGCTGGAGACGATCATCCGCTACCGTCACCTGGTCAACGAGTCGGTGGCGATCCTGCTGGAGACGACCGGCCGGGTGGCGGTGATCCGCCAGGAAGTGGTGCTCGATACGCCGTCTCGGCAGGCCACGGAACTGGCCATCGGCGTGGTGTTCCGGCTCTGCCGCGCGCTGCTGGGGCCGCAGTGGCATCCGGTCGGCGTGCACTTCACGCACACGGCGCCGCTGGACACGCAGGTGCATCGCCGGCTGTTCGGCCGCCCGCTGGCGTTCGGCAGCGAATTCAACGGCATCGTCTGCGCGGCGGAAGACCTGTCGGCGCCCAATCCCACCGGCAACCCGGCCATGGCGCGCCACGCAGAGCGGGTGGTGGAAACGCTGCCGCGCGTCAACGATGCCTCCATCGGGCGCGAAGTCCGCAATGCCGTCTACCTGATGCTGCCGATGGGCCGCGCCACCGCCGACGCCGTAGCGCAGGGCCTGGGACTGAGCCTGCGCACGATGCAGCGCCAGCTCGACGCGTCGGGCGAGTCGTTCACCGACATCGTCAACACGGTGCGGCGCGACCTGGCGCTGCGCTACGTCGCCAATCCCGACTATTCGCTGCTGCGCGTGTCGGGGCTGCTGGGCTACGGCTCGGCGGCGTCGTTCTCGCGCTGGTTCTCCGCGCAGTTCGGCGAGGCGCCGATTGCGTGGCGCCGGCGCCATGGCGGACGGCCCTGATGCAGCCTTATGCGGCGGCCACGGCGCGCGGGCGGTCCAGCAGCGCCAGCATCAGCCAGGCATAGAGCGACACGGCCACGAACAGGCCCATGCGCACCATGAACGCCTGGTAGACGTCCTTGCCCGCCGCGCTGTCGGCCACGGACTGGCCGAGCAGGATGATCATCGTCACGAGGCTGTTGAGCCAGAATCCCGGCGACAGCGCCGTGGGCGCCACGCGGAACAACCGGCGCGCCACCAGCAGCGCAAACAGCGCCATCCACAGGAAGAACATCCACAGATGGACGAAGAGCCCCAGCGCCAGCCAGCACGCGATGGCCAGCAGCCCGCCCATCAGCGTGGAGCCCACCAGTTCCAGCGCCGCGCCGCGCGCCGTGGTGCAGCTCTGCCGGCCCAGGCTGACAGCCTTCATGATGATCGGCAGATAGGCGGCCGGGTCTGACAGCGCCAGCAGGAACGGCGGCATCACCACCAGCGTGGCGCGCCAGGCGATACGGTCCGCGTCCGGCACGGCGCGCGGCGGCGGGCGCGGGGCCGGCGCGCCATGCTCGGGCACCAGCGCATGGCAGGCGCCCAGCGCCAGCACCGCCGCAGTGAGCCCCTGTGTCAGCGCGCCGATCACCGTCAGCGCCAGCGCGCCGCTGGCCGTGCCGGCCGCCGCAATCAGCGTGACCCCGGCCACGACGAACGTCGACACCAGCCCGTTGCCGCCGCGCAGGCCATAGCGGAACGCCAGGAACAGGCACAGGGCCGCCATCAGCACGCCGGCGGCCGGCGCATGGCGCAGGAACGGCACCAGCAGCAGCCCGCTGCCGGTGGCCAGCATCACCACCAGCGCCAGCCCCAGCCCGGCCTTGAGCGGCAGCGGCCGGTCCAGCGCGGCAAAGACGAACACGGCCAGCACCGGCGCCATGACGGGCACCGGCCATTGCAGGCCGAAGCTGACGGCCAGGCAGCCCGCCGTGCCCAGCGCCAGCCGCAGCGCGCGGCGGGCCATGGCGGCGCGCAGGGCCGGCGCGGCGGCGGCGTCAGTAGACATAGGACATCCAGCTCATCACGCGCAGAAACGCGCGGCCCAGCAGGTTCAGCGGGTTGCCATCGCGCGGAAACGCCATCACCTCGGCCTGCCCGCCCACGCGGATGCCGCGCAGCGTATCGAGCTGGCCGGGATCGATGTCGACGATGACCGGAAAGCGCTGCGCAGGCCGCAGCCAGTCGCGGCTGTTCTGCACGGTGGGCAACCCGCCCGGCGGCGCGGGCTGGCCGGCGCTGATGCCGTAGCCGATGCTGCGCACCTTGCCGCTCAGCACACGGCCGGGCAGCGCGTCCAGCACGATGCCGACCGGCGTGCCGGGCGCCAGGTGGCCAAGGTTGTTCTCGGTCATGTCGGCGCTGATCCACACGTCGTGGATGGCGATCAGCGTCATGACCGGGCTGCCGGCCGCCGCGTACAGGCCGGCCTCGGTGCGCAGGTCGGTGACCAGCCCGGCCGTGCGCGCGCGCACCTGCGCGTTGGCCATGTCGAGCTCGGCTTTTTCCACGGCCGCCGCGGCGCTGCGCAGCTTGGCGTTGTCGTCGTCGCCGCCGCCCTGCTGCTCGCGCGCGCGTTCCACCTCGGCACGCGCCGCCGCCACCTGGCTCACGGCCTGCGTATGCGTGGCGCGCGCCACCTCCAGCCGCCGCACCGACACCGTGCCGGGGTCCTCGCGATACAGCCGCTCCAGCCGCTCGCTGTCCTGCCGCGCCTTGAGCTCGTTGGCCTGCGCCGCGCGCAGCGACGCCCGCGCCGCATCGATGCCGGCCGTGTTGGCGCCAATCTGCCGCCGCGTCGATTCCAGGTCCGCGCGGGCGCGGTCCAGCGCGATCCGGTAGTGCTGCGGATCGACGTCGAACAGCACCGTGCCGGCCGCCACGTTCTGGTTGTTGCGCACGTACACGCGCGTGACGCGGCCCGATACCTCGGACGCCACCGGAATCACGAACGCCTGCACGCGCGCCTGCTGGGTATAGGGCGTCAGCCGGTCGGCCAGCAGGTACCACGCCAGGGTCAGCACGATCAGCGCGACGATCCCGCGCACGGCCTTGCGCGATGGATCGCGCGGCGGGGGCGGCGGGGCGTCCTGAGTGGGGGCTGCCTGCGGCGGCGCGGCGGCGGGATCGGCGCGATCGTTCATGGCGGCGACGGCACCTCGTCCAGCAGGTTGCCCCAGTTGGTGCGCTGGCGCATCTGTGCGCGCGTGCCGGCATCCACCAGCGGCACCGGCGTGTCCCAGCCGCCGCCCAGCGACTTGTACAGCGCGATCAGGTAGTTCACGGCGTTGCCGCGATTGACCAGGTAGCCATCCTGCTGCGCGAACAGCGCGCGCTGCGCGTCCAGCACGCGCTGGAAGTCCGAATAGCCCTCGCGGAACACGGTGTTGGCCAGCGACAGCGAGCGCTCGGCCGATACCGCCGCCTCGCCCAGTATCCGCTCGCGCTGCAGCGCCCGGATCAGCCCGCTGGCCGCGTCGTCGGCCTCGCGCGCCGCCTGGCGCACGGCGGCCTGGTAGTCGACGATCAACTGCTGCAGCCGCGCGTCCTGCACGCGCACGTTGTTGACGATGCGGCCGTAGTCGAAGATGTTCCAGCGCACGCTGGGGCCGCCCACCAGCAGCAGGCCGTTCTGCGTGCCGGGCAGCGACGTGGCCGACCAGCCGATGCTGCCGATCAGCGACACCGACGGATACAGGTCGGCCCGCGCCACGCCAATCTGGGCCGACTGCGCGGCCACGCGCCATTCGGCGGCGCGGATGTCGGGCCGGCGCAGCAGCAGGCTGGCCGGCACGTCCTGCAGCACCGCGCGGTCGATCAGCGGCAGCACGCCCTCGCGCGCGCCGGCATCGGCCAGTTCCGGCATGGGCCCCGGCGGACGGCCCAGCAGCACGCCAAGCGCGTTGCGGGCCTGCGCAATCTGGTTCTCGAACTCCGGAATGCTGCTCAGCGTGCCCAGGTACTGCGTGCGGGCCTGCTGGAAATCGAGCTCGTCGCTCTCGCCGCCCTTGAACAGCCGCTCGGTGATCTCGAAGCTGCGGTGCTGCAGCCGTGCGTTGTCCCGCGCGATGCGCAGCCGCGCCTCCGCCGTGCGCAGCGCAAAGTAGGTGTTGGCCACCTGCGCGTGCAGCAGCACCAGCACCGCCTCGCGGTTGGCCTGGGCCGCGAAGTACGCGGCGTCCGCCGACTCGATGGCCCGCGCAAAGCGGCCCCAGAAGTCGAGTTCCCAGCCGATGTCGACGCCCGCGCTGTACTCCCAGAGCCGGCTGGTCTGCGCCGTGGGCCCCGACTGGCGGCTGTTCACGTACAGCGCGGCGGCGCTGGCCTGCTGCATCTGCGGATAGCGGCCCGCCAGCGCCATGCCCAGCTGGGCGCGCGCCTCCATCACGCGCAGCCCGGCCACCTTGACGTCGGCGTTGCCGGCATCGGCCTCGGCCATCAGCGCCTCCAGCACCGGGTCGCCGAACACCTGCCACCACTGCCGCAGGTCCGGCTCGGCCTGCTGCGTGCTGACCTGCTCGATGGCGTCGCTGCGCCAGCCGGCGCTCCACGCCTCGGGCTGTGGCTGGAAGTCCGGGCCCACGCGGGCGCAGGCACCCAGCAACGCGGCGGTTGCCAGCCAGGCGCCGGCACGCGCGGCCACGGCTAGCCTCCGGTGATGTCGGCGTTGCTGCGCGGCTCCACTTCGATGCGCGGCGGCGGCTCGTCCACCCACTGCCAGAACAACTGGTAGCCCACCGCCAGCACGATGGGCCCGATGAACAGCCCGATCACGCCGCCCGTGACCATGCCGCCCAGCGCGCCCACCAGGATCACCGGCATCGGCACATCCACGCCCCGGCCCAGCATCAGCGGCTTGAGCACGTTGTCGGCCAGCCCGGCGATGAACACGTAGATGGCAAAGACGATATTGGTGGCGCTGGCGCCTTCGGACGCAAAAACCAGCAGGATCACCGGAATCGTGATCAGCGTGGCCGGCAACTGCATGATGCCCAGCAGCAGCACCGCCAGCGCCAGCAGCCCCGCGCCGGGCACGCCCTTGAGCACGAACGCCACGCCAATCAGCAGCATCTGGATAAACGCGATGCCCACCACGCCCTGCGCCACGGCCCGGATCGTGGCCGTGCAGAGCGCCGTGAGGCGCGGGCCCCGTTCCGGCCCCGTGATGCGCGTCGCGATGCGCACGGCGCTGCGCGTGCCCTGCTCGCCGTAGGCCATGATGATGCCGGCGATGATCAGCGCGCCCACAAAGACCAGCAGCCCCACGCCCACGCCGCCGATGGCGCCCAGCACCGTCAGGCTGGCCGCCTTGATCTGCGGGCCGAGCCTTTCCATCAGGCTGGCCGCGTCGGTGGCGGCCATGGCCCAGGCGTCGTGCAGCCGGCGCCCCACCAGCGGCCAGCCGGCCAGCGCCTCCGGGGGCGGGGGGATATGGAATTCGCCGCGCCGGGCAATCGCCATCGCCTGCTCCATCGATTCGATCAGCGCCGTACCCAGCAGGTAGGTGGGCACCAGCACGATGGCGATGACCAGCACGATGATCAGCGTGGCGGTGCGGCCATCGCCGGCAAACACCCGGCCGCGCAGCCGCACCTGCAGCGGATAGAGCGTGATGGCCAGGATCACGGACCAGACCAGCAGGTTCATGAACGGCCGGAAGATCTGGAAGCAGAACGTGGCCAGCAGCGCCACGAGGCCGAACCGGATCAGCGAATCGATCAGCGTGCGCGACACGGTCGCGGTGGAATACGGCGCTTGCAGCATCGTATGACTCCGTTGTCCGCCCGGCATGCGGCCGGGCTTCACACCTGCTGGCGGCGGCGCGCAACCCACACCAGCACCGCCCCGGCGGCAAACAGCAGCAGGCAGCCCAGCAGCCAGTCGCGGGCCAGCACGTTCACCAGGTAGCGCGGCGGGTCGCCGCCGGTGCGGAACAACTGCACCTCCAGGCCGTGCAGCGCAAACCGGAACAGGTTCAGCTTGTCGGGCGTCTGGCCGCTCGGATCGCTCCAGAAGATGCCGATCACGGCCAGCCACATCGCTCCCACCATCAACAGGAATCCGCTCTTGCGCATGCCGGCCACCCTGGAAAATAAGGCGCTGAAGGCAAGCGTCCGCCAATCGCCGGGGCAATGCAATTGGTCCTTGGGCCAAGCATTGGACCAAGGTCCATTGCCAAAGCGCAGCGCAGTGTCCAGATTGGTACGGCATTGCAAAGTCCGTGCATCGCACGCGGGGGATCAGCCATGGCAAAACGGAAGGGGGGCGCCGCGGACGCTGCCGGCGACGGCAACGCGCTCGGCCGCAAGGAATACGAGGCGGCGCTGGCCGACCTGCACGTGGAACTGGTGCACCTGCAGGACTGGGTCAAGGCCACCGGCGCCAAGATCTGCATCGTCTTCGAGGGGCGCGACGGCGCCGGCAAGGGCGGCACCATCAAGGCGCTGACCGAGCGCGTCAGCCCGCGCGTGTTCCGCGTGGTGGCGCTGCCCGCGCCCACCGAGCGCGAGAAGAGCCAGATGTACATGCAGCGCTACATCCCCTACCTGCCGGCCGCCGGCGAGGTGGTGATCTTCGACCGCAGCTGGTACAACCGCGCCGGCGTGGAACGGGTGATGGGCTTTGCCGACGACAGCCAGGTGGACATCTTCCTGCGCGCGGTGCCGCTGATCGAGCGCGCCATCGTCGGCTCCAACGTCCGGCTGCTGAAATACTGGCTGGAAGTCAGCCCCGAGGAACAGACGCGCCGGCTGGAGCAGCGCATCAAGGACGGCCGCAAGACCTGGAAGCTGACCGACATGGACCTGAAGTCGTACAGCCGCTGGTACGACTACTCGCGCGCCCGCGACGCGATGTTCGAGGCGTCTGACACCGAGTTCGCGCCCTGGCACGTGGTGCGCTCGGACAACAAGCGCCGCGCCCGGCTCAACATCATCCGCCACCTGCTGGACACCGTGCCCTACGAGCGCATCGCGCGCAAGAAGATCACGCTGCCGGCGCGGCAGAAGGCCGGCGGCTACCGGGCGCCCGACTACCCCTACCGCTACATCCCCGAGCGCTTCTAGCGGCCGGGCTGGCGGCCGACGCCAGCCCCTAGTCCTTCAGCAGCGTCTTCTTCCATTCGCCGTCCGGCTGCTGGCAGTACCAGCCCGTCCAGCGTTCGGGCTGGCGGCCCGGCTGGCGCAGCTCGCTGCGCACCTTGCGGCAGCGCTGGCCGTTCTCGGTGCGGGTCGTGAGCGGCGTGAACGTGCCATCGGTGGGCTTGCCCTTGGCGTTCGGCGCCAGGTGGAACGGCACGCTCTTGCCATCGTCGGACTCGGACAGCGTCTTGCCGAACGCCGTGGTCAGCTCGGCGGTCTGGTCCTTGTTCAGCGTGCCGATGATCGTGCCGCTCAGGAAGTGGTCGTAATAGGCCCGCGCCGGCCAGGCCGCGGCAAGCAGTACGGCCAGGGCCAGCGCCTGGCGTCGCGGAATCGGTTTCAAGGCTGTCTCCATGCGGATGCCGGTGCCGGTCACTGGATGGTGTAGCCGCGCCCCTGCATGCAGGCGGAATAGGCGCGGTAGTAGGTGCTCATGGCGCCGGACTGCTGTTGCTGGGCGTTGGCCTGCGCATTGCGCTGGTTCTGGCGCGCGCGATGGCCGCCCGCCATCGTGCCGACCGCCGCGCCGGCCGCGGCGCCCTTGCCCGCGTCGCCGGCAATGCCGCCGATGACCGCGCCGCCCAGCGCCCCGCGCGCGGCACCGCCCACGCGCTCGCCGCCGCCGACGGCCGGGCCACCCTGCTGGGGCGGCGGCGCGGCGGCCACCGCGGCCGGGTCGATGCCGGTGTTGGACTTGGCCCACGAATAGCAGTAGCCGTCGTCCTGTTGCTGCTGCGCCTGGCTCTGGCCCTTGGCCGGATAGGCGATGGGCTTTTGCGCCAGCGCCGGCACGCTCAGCGCGGCGCCCAGCCCCGCACACAGCAGCGCCACGGAAATCTTCGATCTGGACATGGTTCGCTCCTTCTCGGGGCCGGCAGCGCTCGGCGCCGGCCGGTTCACAGGGTGCCTCCGGTGGGCTCGGCCGGGCCGGCGTCGCGGGCGGCCTGCCGCGCCAGCTTCTTCTTGCTCTCGCGCTCCAGCCCCCAGAAGAACATCGGGATGAAGAAGATGGCGATGATCGTGGCGCCGAGCATGCCGCCGATCACACCGGTACCCAGTGACTGGCGGCTGGCGGCCGACGCGCCGCTGGCGATGGCCAGCGGGATGCAGCCCAGGATGAACGCCAGCGACGTCATGATGATCGGCCGCAGCCGCAGCTTGGAGGCCTTGACCGCCGCGTCGTACGCGCTCAGCCCTTCCTTGACGCGCATCTCCACCGCGAACTCGAAGATCAGGATCGCGTTCTTGGCCGCCAGCGCGATCAGCACCGTCAGGCCGATCTGGAAGTACACGTCGTTCTCCATGCCGCGCAGCAGGATGCCCACCAGCGCGCCGAACAGCGCGAACGGCACGGCCAGCAGCACGCCCAGCGGCAGCGACCACTTCTCGTACTGCGCCGCCAGGATCAGGAACACCATCAGCAGCGCGAACGCGAACACCATGGCGGCCGTGGAGCCGGCCTTCTTTTCCTCGTACGCCTGCCCGCTCCACGCGTAGCTGTAGCCCTCGCCCAGCACCTCGGCGGCAATCTCCTCCATGGCCTGCAGCGCCTGGCCCGAGCTGTAGCCGGGCGCGGCATCGCCGGTGATCTTGGCGGCCGGGAAGTTGTTGAAGCGGGTGACCAGGTCCGCGCCGGCCACCCAGCGCACGGTCGTGACGGCCTTGATCGGCACCATCTCGTTGCGGGCGTTGCGCACGTAGACCTTGTCCAGGTCCTCGGGCCGCGACCGGTACTCGGGCTCGGCCTGCAGGATCACCTGGAACAGGCGGCTGTTCTTCGGAAACTGGCTCACGTACAGCGAGCCGAACATCGTCTGCAGCGCCGAGTACACCTGCTCCACGGGCACGCCCTGCGTCTCGGCGCGCTCGCGGTCCAGGTCCACCAGCAGCTGGCGCGACCGCGTGTTGATCGTCGTGCTCACGCCGCGCAGCTCCGGCCGCTGCCGCGCCTTGGCAATGAACGCGCGCGTGCGTTCCTCCAGTTGCTGGTAGGTGCCGTCGCCGGTGCTTTGCAGCCAGAACTCGAAGCCGCCCGTGGTGCCCAGCCCCGGGATCGACGGCGGGTTGACCGGTATCACCAGCCCGTCGCGGTAGGTGGAAAACTCCTGCGTGGCCTGCGCGATCAGGTCCGCCGCGCTCTCGCCCTTGCCGCGCTCGTGAAAGCCCTTCAGCGTGATGAACAGCGTGCCGGCGTTGGACTTGTTCTGCGAATCGATCAGGCTGTAGCCGTCCGGCACGGCCACCGATTTCACCGCCGGCTGCTTCTCGAACCACTCCGCCGCGCGCCGGGACAGGGCGCCGGTGCGATCCAGGCTGGCCGCGTCGGGCAGGATCACGGCGCCCAGCAGGTAGCCCTGGTCCTCCACGGGCAGGAACGACGACGGAATGCGTACGAACATCAGCACGGCCGCCACGACCAGCGCCACCACGATGGCCAGCGAGATCACCGTGCGCCGGATCACGGTCTGCACCGCCGAGCCGTAGCCTTCCACCACGCGGTCGAAGCTGCGGTTGAACCAGCGGAAGAAGCGGTTCTTCTCGTGCGTGCCGGGCTTGAGCAGGATAGCCGCCAGCGCGGGCGACAGCGTCAGCGCCACCACCCCGGACAACAGCACCGACACCGCCAGCGTGATGGCGAACTGCTTGTAGAGCTGGCCCGTGATGCCGGACAGGAACGCCACCGGGATGAACACGGCCAGCAGCACCAGCACGATGGCGATCACCGGCCCGCCCACCTCGTCCATGGCGGCCTTGGCGGCCTCCTTGGGCGGCATGTGGAACTCCATCATGTTGCGCTCGACGTTCTCGATCACGACGATGGCGTCGTCCACCACGATGCCGATGGCCAGCACCATCCCGAACAGCGTGAGCATGTTCACCGAGAAGCCGAACGCGGCCATGGCCGTGAACGTGCCGATGATCGACACCGGCACGGCCAGGATCGGCACCAGCGTGGCGCGGAAGCTCTGCAGGAACAGGTAGACGACCAGGATCACCAGAATCACCGCGTCGCGCAGCGTATGCACCACCTCGTTGATCGACTCGTGCACGAACTCGGTGGTGTCCAGTGCGATCTCGTATTCCAGCCCCGGCGGGAACGTCTTCTTGGCCGCCTCCAGCGTCTTGCGCACCTCGCCGGCCACGGCCAGCGCGTTGGCGCCGGGCTGCTGGTACACGGCCAGCAGCGTGGCCGTCTTGCCCTGGTAGCGGCTGCGCAGCGAGTAGTCCTTCGATCCAAGCTCGGCCCGGCCGATGTCCTTGAGCCGCACCAGCGCCGCGTCGCCGGAGGCCGCGCGCAGGATGATGTTCTCGAACTCCTGCGGCTCGGTCATGCGTCCCTTGGTGGCCACCGGGAACGTCTGCTTGACCGGCTCCGACGTGGGCGACTGGCCGATCCGCCCCGCCGAGAACTGCTCGTTCTGGTTGGCCACGGCGTTCTTGACGTCCTCGGCCGTGATGCCAAGCTGGGCCATGCGGTCTGGCTTGAGCCAGATCCGCATGGCGTAGTCCGGCGTGCCGAAGATCGACGACTGGTTGGCGCCCGGAATGCGCTTGAGCGCGTCCAGGATGTAGATGCTCGTGTAGTTGTCGACGAAGGTCTGCGGGTAGCTGTTGTCCGGCGAATACACGGCGATCACCATCATGAACGCCTGCGAGCGCTTTTCCACGGTCACGCCCTGGCGCGTCACGGCGTCCGGCAGCGTCGGCAGCGCCAGGTTCACGCGGTTCTGCACGTCCACCTGCGCCAGCGACGGGTCGGTGCCGATCTCGAAGAACGTGGTCAGCGTCATGTTGCCCGTGGACGAGCTGGTGGACGACATGTACAGCATGTTGTCCGCGCCGTTCACCTGCTGCTCGATCGGCGCGGCCACGTTCTGGGCCACCACCTCCGAGCTGGCGCCGGGGTACGTGGTCGACACCGTGATGCTGGGCGGCGTGATCTCGGGAAACTGGGCAATCGGCAGGTTGAACAGCGCCACCATGCCGCCCACCACGATGATGATGGACAGCACCGACGCAAAGATCGGGCGGTCGATGAAGAAGTGGGACAGCTTCATGACGCGGCACCCTTCGCCGGCTGGGCCCCGGCCGGGGCTGTCGGGGCGGCGGCGGGCGGACCGGGTGGCGCGGCGGGCGGCCGCGCCCCGTCGGTGGCCTGCGGAGCCGCCGCCACGGGCTTGACCGGCGCGCCGGGCGCCAGCCGCACCGAACCGTCGACGATGACCGTGTCGCCTTCGCGCAGGCCCGAGCGGATCACCCAGTTGCCGTGCGACCACTCGCCCACGTCCACCACGCGCGACTCGGCCTTGTTGTCCTTGCCCACCAGCCATACCGACTGCCCGCGCTGGCCCTGCACCACGGCCTCCTGCGGCACGGTGATGGCCCGCGTGCGCAGCGCGCCCATCACGCGCACGCGCACGAACTGTCCGGGCCGCAGCATGCCCTGGCCGTTCGGCATCTCGGCGCGGATCAGGTAGGTGCCGGTCTCGGAATTGAACGACGCATCGGCAAACGCGATATGCCCACGCCTGGGATAGACGCTGCCGTCGGCCAGCACGATCTCCACCTCCATCGCGCCCCGGTCGGGCAGCTTCAGCGTGCCGGCCGCCGACTGCGACTGGAAGCCCAGCACCTCGTTTTCCGACAGACTGAAGTTGATCCAGATCGGATCGAGCTTGGCCACGTAGGTCAGCAGGCTGTTCGAGGCGTCGATGTACGAGCCCACCTGCTTCTTGGCGTAGCTCGACAGGCCGTCCACCGGCGACATGATCGTGGTGTAGCCCAGGTTCAGCTTGGCATTGGTGACATTGGCCTTGGCGGCCTCGACGGCGGCGGCCGCCGCCTGCTCCTGGCCGGTGGCGTCGTCCAGGTCCTTCTGGCTCAACGCGTTGCGCGCCGCCAGCGGACGCACCCGGGCCAGGTTGGCGCGCGCGGTGGTAAGCCGCGCCTGCTGCTGGGCCAGTTCGGCCTGCGCGGCCTCCAGCGCCGCCTTGAACGGCTTCTGGTCCATCCGGAACATGACCTGCCCGGCCTTGACCAGCGCGCCCTCGGTGTACAGCCGCTGTTCCAGGAAGCCGTTGACGCGCGCGCGGATTTCCACCTGCTGCGAGCTTTGCGTCTCGCCGACGTACTCGTACGTGAGCGGCACGTCGCGCAGCGTCACCTTGACGACGCCCACCTCGGTCACGGGCGGCGCGGCCGGGGCCTTGGCCTCGTGGCGGTTGCAGGCGGCCATGGCCAGTCCGGCCGCCGCCAGCCAGACCCCCAGGCCGCGCATGGATTGCAGACCGCTTGCCATCGTCGTCCCTCCCCGCGCGCGGCCCGCGCGACTAGTTGAAGCGTTCCCGCAGCAGCAGCGCGTTGAGCTTGTGGCCGTTCCAGAACACGCCGTGGATGCGCGGCACGAAGTGCTGCAGGGCCGCCATGTCCACCGTGTTGAACGTCAGCGTCATGCCCGGCCGCGTGCCGTCGCCCTCTTGCCGCTCGATCGCGTCGAACGGCGGAAAGCCATAGCGTTCGAGGAATTCGCGCACCTGTTCCTCGGTGGTGTCGGGATGGAGGTTGGAAAGCATCAGTATCGCCATTTGCCAGTCCCCCTGGTTGGCCTGCGGGCCGCGTCCTGACAAGAGTGCGCCCGCCGCCGGCTGCTTGGCAATTGGACCAAGGACCAAAGGCATGGGGCTACAGCATCACGCTGCGCACCAGCCGGATCAGCTGGTTGGCGTCGAACGGCTTGCGCAGGTAGCCCACGGCGCCGGCCGCCAGCGCGCGGTCGCGCACCTCGGGCAGTTCGTGGGCGGTGATGAAGATCAGCGGCAGGCCCAGGCCGGCCAGCTGCTGCTGCACTTCCAGCCCGTCCACGCCCGGCATGCAGACGTCCAGGATCACGCAGCTCGGGCGGTACGCGGCCGGGCCGTGCATCCGGGCCAGGAAGGCGTCGCCGCTGGCAAAGGTGTCCGCCGCGATGCCGGCCGCGTGCAACAGCCGCGCCGTGGAGCGCGCCACGGACGCATCGTCGTCGACAACCGCCACGAATTTTCCGGTAGGACCCATGTGCGAGCGGCGCAGCCGATGGTAAGCATGTATCTGCCTAGGCTACGAGACCCGCGCGGCGCGCGATATTGGCCCATGGTCCAGCCGCGGCGCGCTCAGGCGGCCGTGTCGGCCACCATGCCCATGCGGTCGGCAATGCGGACCAGCGCGGGCAGCGAATCGACCTCCAGCTTCTGCATCACATGGGCGCGATGCACCTTGATGGTCTTCTCCACCGTGCCCAGCCGGTTGGCCACCTGCTTGTTGCGGAACCCGGTGACGATCCACGCCAGCACCTCGCGCTCGCGCGGCGTCAGGCGATCCACCTTCTTGCGCAGCTCGCGCAACTCGCGCGCCTGCGTGAACTGGCGCGCCGCGCATTCGCAGCCGCGCGCCACCGACGCCAGCAGTTGCACGTCGGACACCGGCTTCTGCAGGAAGTCGATGGCGCCGGCCTGCATCGTCAGCACCGCGCTGGCCACGTCGGCGTGGCCGGTCAGGATGATGACCGGGATGCGGCTGCACAGCGCCTGCTGCAGGTCGATGCCGCTGATGTCGGGCAACTGCAGGTCCAGCAGCGCGCAGCCCGGCGTGCTGTCCAGGTCTGCCGCCGCCTCGGTCGCCACCGCCGCCACCCCGGTCCGCCGTGGACAACCGATCACCTCCGGCCCCCTGCCCGCGATTTGCCGAGCGATCCCCGGCCCCCCCGGCGCGATCCCCCGAGCGATCCCCGGCGCGATCCCCGGCACGGTCGCCCGCCCGGTCGCCGGCACGGTCGCCGGCCCGATCCCCGCCCCGGTCCGCCATGCGGTCGCCGGCGCGATCCTGCCCGCGATTGCCCGCCCGGTCGCCCCGTTCACCGGCCCCCTCGCGCCCCCGGAAGTCGTTGCGCCGATCCGCGCCGCCCACATTGTTGCCAAATTTCTCGCGCGTGGCGTTGTCGCGGTAGGCCACGCCCTTGCGGTGGCTGGAATCGTGCTTCCACTTGTTGCCGCCCTCCACCTTGGTCCGGTCGAAGTTGCGGTCGATGTTGGTGGCGCGGTTCACGTCGATGTTCACGTCCCCGCCGCCCCAGTTGCAGTTGCCGAAGATGGCTCCGGCGGCTGCCAGCCCCACGCCCCAGGCAAACCCGGTCATCAGCGCGGCGCCCGGGTAGTAGGCCGGATACGGCGGCCAGTAGTACGGCGGGTAGCTCGGGTACCCCCAGCTGCCGTAGACCACGGTCGGGTTGTAGGCCGGCACGTAGATGACCTGCGGATTGGCCGGCTCGATGACGATGGTCTGCGGCGTGGCCGCGCCCTGGGGTGCCTGCTGCACCACCACGTTCTGCTGCTCGTTCGACTTGAGGTTGCCCGACTGCTGCGCCTTGGCGCGCAGCCGCTGGACGGCCGCCAGCACGTCCTTTTCCTGCGCCAGGAAGGCGTCGCCAAGCTTCTGCGTCCAGTCGAGCTTGTCGTTCAGCGGCTCCAGCACCTGCGGAAACGCCACCAGCGACTTCACGCTGACATCCCACGGCTGGTCCTGCACGGCCTTGACCGCCGCGTCGCCCTTGAGGCTGGCGTTGGCCTTCTGCCAGCGGGCGGCCTGCACGATTTCCAGCGGGTAGGTCGACGCCATCAGCACCTGGGACAGCACCGAATCGGGATAGAGCGCGATGGGCGCCACCAGCGCCTCCAGCTCTTCGGGCTTGAAGGTCGGCGCCTGGGCCGACCGGGGCGCCTGGGCCGACTGCGCCGCTTGCGGCGATTGGGCCAGGGCAGCCGGCGCCACGGCGCTGCCCAGCCCCAGCAGGCACGCCAGCATCCACCGGCCGATGCCACGCCCGCCTCGCATGGGTGGCATACGTCGCATATCCTCAGTACGTCGCACGCTGCCCAACGTCATGGCACCCCCCTCCCAAATGATGCCGCCTGCTCCCGTTCCAGCTTTCAGCACAACATATAGATGGCGCGCCGCGGCGCGGCAATGGAACCTTGGTCCAATACGCAGGCGCGGCCAGCCGGGTTACGCTGGCCCCCATCGCCGAACCCCGCCGGGCGCCGCCCCGGCCAACCGCATGGGCCGCCTGCCGTTACCAGCAACCGGTGTCGTCCGTCGGGGGTGCCTGGCCGCACTGCTGCCCTGGCTGCTGCTGGGCGGCCTGCCCGCGCACGCCCAGCCCGCCCAGGACCTGCGGGTGGCCTTTGGCCCCGGCGTGCAGCGCCAGGCCAACGCGGTGCTGACGCTGATGAGCTTTTCCGTCGTGCCGGACCTGGCGTCCAGTTCGCTGTCGATCACCGACTCGCAGACCGCCAACCCGGGCATGGTCATGTCCCAGCTGGGCGGGGGGTTCACGCTCAGCAAGTCGGTGCCGGTGTACATGGAGGGGTCCATCGCCTACAGCCGCTACGACCCCACGTTCGTGGCATCGAACGGCACGGAATCGCGCGAGCTGCCCACGCGCTGGAACACCGTGGCCGGCACCATCGGCATCGGCTGGGACTTTCCGCTGACGGCCAGCAAGGAACTGGTGTTCCGGCCGATCTTCAACGCGTCGCTGGGCAATGTGTCCAGCGACCTGCGGCTGGCACAGGGCTTTGTCGACCGCAAGACAGACCGCGACATCAACTTCCTGGACGGCGGATCGCTGAACGCGTACGGGCTGGGCGGATCGGTGATGATCGACTGGGAACACTACCGGCCCGAGCACGACATCGACCTGGAACTGCGCTACACCAATATCCACCTGCGCAGCTTCGGCGGGTCGTCTGAGGCCGTGCAGGGGTCGGCCAATGCCCAGACCGCCAGCCTGTACGCGCGCTGGCGCGCCCCCACCGGCTGGCACGCGCTGGACCGGCCCGTGCGCTATGTGCTGGAACTGTCGCATTCCCACTACCTCGGGGCGCAGGCCGGCGCGCTGGGCTTCGACTACCTGACCACGCTGGGGATGGGGCTCGAACTGGACACCAGCGCGCATGAAGTGTTCGTCACCCGGGTGCGCGCCGTGGTGCGCTACGTGTTCGGCAACAACGTGTCGGGCATCTCGCTGGGGCTGGCGGCCAGCTTCTAGGCGCCTCGGATCGGGCGCCGGAGCCTGCCTTCCCCATCCTCGGAAACATCCGAAATTCCCCGCAATCCCCCCCACTTCGCAGTTCCCTGAATTCTTTCCCCGCAGGCCGACTTCGATTGACCGGGCCGGTGCCGATGCCTTACGGTTGCCCCCGTTGTTGAAGATCACAAGGCGCGGGGCGCGGTCCGGCACGATGTGCGAGACGCATCGGCACTGACCGCGCCCCAGCCAGCCATCGTCCTGCACGGCGACCAGCAAGCCCTTCGCGTCACAACACTCCCGCCCCCCTTCGACCGCCCTCGCGCGCCTGTCCTGCGACAGGTGCAACGGACGTTCACGTCCGTCCGATCGTTGTCTTCCATGCTGGAGTTCAGTTGTGCAGCAGAAAATCGTTTCCTCCTCGATCCGCGCGCTGGTGTCCGGGGCCGCGGGCACCGGCTCGGTCCTCTCGCTCGCGGCGTTGCCGCATGCCGTCCAGGCGCAGCCGCTCAGGCAGTTGCCGGCCGTCACCGTGACGGGCCAGTCCACCGCCAATACCAACGATGCCGGCACCGGCGTCGCGCGGCTGCCCGACACGGTCCGGGAAACGCCCAAGACCATCCTCGTGATCCCGCGCGACCTGCTCGACCAGCAGCAGACCACGTCGCTGGAGCAGGCGCTCAAGAACGTGCCGGGCATCACCATCTCCACCGGCGAAGGCAACGGCGGGCTGAACGGCGACCAGTTCCGCATCCGGGGGCTGACGGCCAAGGGCGATATCTACCTGGACGGCCTGCGCGACTTCGGCGCCTACCGGCGCGACAGCTTCAACCTCGACAGCGTCGAAGTCATCAAGGGCCCGTCCGGCGAGAGCTTCGGCGTGGGCAGCCTGGGCGGCATCATCAACCAGACCTCGCGGCGCGCCGGCCCCGGCACGCACACCAGCATCGACCAGAGCTTTGGCTCCGGTACGACATTTCGCACCACGGTGGACGGCAACTACGCGCTCGGCGAGACGTCGGCGCTGCGCGTGACCGGCCTGTTCCAGGACGGCAGCAAGCCGGGCCGCGACCACGTGGACGACGACCGGCGCGGCATCGCGCTGGACCTGGGGCTCGGGCTGGGCACGCCAACCGAATGGCACCTGAGCTACGCCTACCTGCACCGCAGCGGGCCGCCCGACTTCGGCATGCCGATGGCCGAGGGCGACGACGGCGTCTACCGGCCGATCACCGAATACGGCGTGCCGGGCCTGTCGTCGTCCACGTCCTACGTGCGCAACACCGACCGCGACTTCGGCGACGCCCACGTGGTGACATCGGCGCTGGAGACCAGCCTGGGCAACGGCATCACGCTCCACAACGACACGCGCTTCAGCTTCTACCAGCGCGATTTCTCCAGCACGAACCCGGCTGCCGTCAACAACGTCACGCTGCGCAAGCTGCTGGCCGGCGGCAACGCCAGCCTGCGTTACGGCGCGCGCGGCGGCAGCACCTACCTGCAACGCGGCTGGGGCGTGCAGAACGTGCTGACGGCCCGGGGCGAATTCCACACCGGCAGCGTCCGCCACCGCGCCATGGCCGGGCTGGACGCCAGCTATCAGCGCGACCACCGCGACATCGGCACCTGGACGGGCCGGCTCAACAACCAGACCATCGTCAATCCGGCGTTCGATGCCAGCCAGAACGCCAGCGTCAGCTACGGCGGCGTGCGGCGCGACGCCAACGCCACGGACGTCGGCGTGTTCCTGCGCGACCGCGCCTGGCTGACGCAGTCGTTCTCGCTGCTGGGCAGCCTGCGCTGGGACTACTTCCGCAGCGAGTACGCCAGCAGCGCGTTTGCCACCGGCGGCACGGCCGACGCGAAGAAGCTGAGCCCGGCCCTGAGCGCCATCTGGGAGCCAACCGACGACACGATGTTCTACGCGGCGTTCTCGCGCGCCTACCGGCCCGTGGGCACCGACATCGCGCTGGCCGTGGGCGGCGTGCAGACCGAGGTGCCGCGCGCCGGGGCCAGCAACACGCCCGAGCGCTCCGACACGCTGGAAGTGGGCGCCAAGCTCGACTTCCTGGACAAGCGGATCGGCGTGACCGGCGCGCTGTTCCAGATCGACAAGGACAACGCCTACACCGAGGACCCGGTGACGGGCGAGGTGGTCAACGGCTTCTCGGAATCGGGCGAGGGCCGCCGCATCCGGGGCGTGGAACTGGGCCTGACCGGCCGCATCACGCCCCACTGGACGGCCAACGTGGCGTACACCTACCTCGATGGCAAGGTCACGGCCGCCACCAATCCGGCGCTGGTCGGCAAGGAGGCGCCCGGCGCGCCGCAGCACAACGTCACGGTCTGGACCGCCTACGACATCCCGCAGTCCATCGTGCCGCTGCCGGGCCGGCTGACCATCGGCGGCGGCCTGCAGTACGCGTCGCCGTACTGGGCCGATTCGGCCAACAAGGGCCGCGTACCCCACACCCTGTCGCTGGACGCGATGGTGTCGTACCGCCAGGGCCGCTTCCGCGCGTCGCTGAACGGCTACAACCTGACCGGCCGCGTGAACTACCTGTCGGCGTTCAACGCGTCCCGCGCGGTGCCCACGGCCGGCCGCACGTTCCTGCTCAACGTGGGCATGACGTTCTGACCGATCCCCACGACGTCCCTTACAACGTCCCGCAAGGGTCCCACCATGCTGATACAGATTCCCGATGTCCTGTCGCCGGACGAAGTCCGCGCCCTGCGCCAGCGGCTGCAAGCCGCGACATGGATCGACGGCCGCGCCACGGCCGGCGACCTGGCCGCCCAGTGCAAGGCCAACCTGCAACTGCCCGTGGACGACCGCGAGGCGCTGGCGCTGGGCGACGCCGTGCTGCAGGCGCTGGGGCGCTGCCCGGCCTACCACTCGGCCGCCCTGCCGCTGCGCGTGCTGCCGCCGATGTTCAACCGCTACGAGGCCGGCATGACGTTCGGCACGCACGTCGACAACGCCATCCGCACGATGCCGGGCACCGGCGGCCTGCGCATGCGCGCCGATGTCTCGACCACGCTGTTCCTGTCGGACCCCGACGAGTACGACGGCGGCGAACTGGTCGTCGAGGACCTGTACGGCACGCACACGGTGAAGCTGCCGGCCGGCCACATGGTCGTGTACCCGGCGGCGTCGCTGCACCGGGTCACGCCGGTCACGCGCGGCTGCCGCTGGGCGTCGTTCTTCTGGGCGCAGTCGATGGTCAAGGACGACGGCATGCGCACCACGCTCTACGCGCTGGACCAGACGATCCTGGACCTGCGCGTGCGGCTGGGCGACGGCGACCCGGCCGTGCCGGCGCTGGTGAACCACTATCACAACCTGCTGCGACGCTGGGCGGAGCTATGACGACGATTCCCGCAGATACGGTCGCGCTGCGCGACTACGAACGCCGCTTCCACGAGCGCGTGCCGCCGGCCATCGCCGCCTACGTGGCCGGCTACGCCGCCGACGGCCTGACCCAGCGCGACAACCGCGTCGCATTCGACCGGCTGCGGCTGCTGCCCCGGGCGCTGGCCGACCTGTCGCAGCCGTCGGCGCGGACGGAGCTGTTCGGCCAGCCGCTCGACTACCCGATCCTGATCGCGCCCACTGCCTGGCACAGGCTGGTGCACGCCGACGGGGAACTGGCCACGGTCCACGCGGCGTCGCTGGCGCGCACGTGGATGACGGTCAGCACGCAGGCCAGCGTCACGCTGGAGGACATTGCGCGCGCCGCCGCCACCACGCTCTGGTTCCAGCTCTACCTGCAGCCGCGCCGCGAAGACACGCTGACGCTGGTGCGCCGCGCGGAGCAGGCCGGCTACCAGGCCATCGTGCTGACCATCGACGCGGTGGTCAGCGGCATCCGCAACGTGGAACAGCGCGCGGGATTCCGGCTGCCGGACGGCATCGGCGCGGTCAACCTCGCCGGCTTTGCGCCGCCGGCGCCCGTCGATGCCAGCCAGGGCAGCCCGGTATTCCGCCAGATGCTGCGCGATGCCCCGACGTGGCGCGACGTGGCGTGGCTGTGCGGCCAGACCGTGCTGCCGGTGCTGGTCAAGGGGCTGCTGCATCCGGCCGATGTCGTGCCCGCGCTGGACGCCGGCGTGGCCGGCATCGTCGTCTCCAACCATGGCGGCCGCACGCTCGACGGCGTGCCGGCCACCATCGACGCGCTGCCAGCCGTGGTGCGCGCCGTGGATGGCGCGGTGCCGGTGCTGCTGGACGGCGGCATCCGGCGCGGCACCGATATCGTCAAGGCCATTGCGCTCGGCGCCCGCGCGGTGATGGTGGGCCAGCCCGTGCTCCATGCGCTGGCCGTGGGCGGCGTGCCCGGCGTGGCCCATATGCTGACCGTGCTGCAGACCGAGCTGGAAGTGGCGATGGCGCTGCTGGGCTGCGCCCGGCTGGCCGCGCTGCCCGGCACCGTGCTGCCGCGCGCCGGCTAGCGGCAAGGGCCCGGCCATGTCCAGTTGCCCGCCCGATCCCAGGGCCGCCATCGTCGAGGCAGCCGCGCAGGTGCTCGCAGCCGACGGGCCAAACCGCTTCACGGTGGAAGCCGTGGCGGCGCGGGCGGGCGTCGACATCGACGCGCTCCATCAGCATTTTCCGAATCGGGACGCGCTGACCGTGGCGCTGATCCAGCGCGAAACGCAGCGCTTCCGGCGCGAACTGGCCGCCGCGCTGGACCAGCGCACCGCCAAGGCCACGCTGGAACTGGTGATCTCGGCGACGGTCCGGCTGCAGTGGCAGCGGCCCGGGCTGGCGCGGCTGCTGGACGCGGCCGACGAGCGGCCAGCGCTGCGCGGCGAGGTCAGCGACGCCGAACTGCGGCGGCTGTTCACCGAGATCGTCACCCAGCTCATCTTTCCGGACCACGTGCGCGTGGACGTGGTGGCGTCCGACCTGTTCGCGATGATCGTGGGCATGGTCGATGCCGCCGCCGGGCGTGGCGAGACCGACATCCCGTTCCTGGAACACCGACTGCGCGCGGCCGTGTTCGGCTACCTGGCGCGCGTGGGCAAGCGGAGACTATGAGTGGACCGGCAGCGTCACCGTCACGGTGGTCTGGCCATCGCCCGACGCCACCGCGATGGTGCCGCCGTGCACTTCCACGATCGAGCGGCAGATGGCCAGCCCGATGCCCATGCCGTCGTCCTTGGTGCTGAAGAAGGGCTCGAACACGCGCGCGAGCTTGTCCGGCGCGATGCCGCGGCCGTTGTCGACAACCTCGATCACAGCAGTCGCGGCACCCGCCGGCCCGCGCCGCGCGCGCAGCAGCACCCGGGCGCTGCCCGGCGGCCCTTCGCGGCGGGCTTCCACGGCATTGAGCAGCAGGTTCAGGATGACCTGCTGGATCTGCACGCGGTCACCCTGCACCGGCGGCAGCGTGGCGTCGAGGTCGAGCTGCAGGTCGATGCTGGCGTCGTGGATGCGGCAATCGGCCAGCGGCAGCACGTCGTGCACGGCGTGGTCCAGCCGGAACGGCTCGGGCGTGGCCGGCTCGCGGCGCATCAGCGCGCGCAGGCTGCGGATCACGCGCTCGGCGCGCTCGGACTGTTCCTGGATGCGGGCGATGCCCTCGGTCACTTCGTCGGTAGCCGGAACCGGCCGGCCCATCCAGCGCTGGATGGCGCCCGCCTCGATGCGGATGGCGGTCAGCGGCTGGCGGATCTCATGCGCGATGGACGCGGCCAGCGTGCCCAGCGTGGCCACGCGCGCCAGGTGCACCACCTGCTCCTGCAGGCACTGGATGATCGTGGATTCGGTGTAGCACGGCCCCGCGTGGGGATGGGCGCCGCTCAGGTTCTCGTGGATGCGGCGCTCGACGGCCAGCGCCACGTTGCGCACCATCTGGATGGCCTCCTGCTCGTAGGCCGACCCGGGGGGCGGGGGGCTTTGCGATGTCACAGCCGGCATCTCCAGTTTTGCGGTCACGAAGCGCCGCTCGCGCGGCAGTCCACGCCAATCTACGCGATGCCGGCGCCGTTGCCTTGTCGATTTGTGCCGCGCGGGGGCCTAGGCGAGCTGGCGGCGGCGCCAGAGCCCCGGCGGCATGCCCATCTGCCGCGCGAACACGCGCGTGAAATGGCTCTGGTCGGCAAACCCGCAGCCCATCGCCACGTCGGCCAGCGGCAGGCTGGCGTCGCGCAGCAGCCTGCAGGCCAGTTCCATGCGGCGCGCCATCAGCCACTGGTAGGGCGTCTGGCCCGTGGTGTCGTGGAACGCCCGCGAGAAGTGGCTGCGCGACAGCCCGCAGGCATCGGCCACGTCGGCCATCGACAGGTCGCCGTCGATCTTGGCCGCCAGCATCTCCTTGGCCCGCGCCACGCTGCGCGGCGACAGCAGCCGGTTGGCCTTGGCCGACGCCACCGGGTCGCCGCCGTACTGGCTCACCAGGTGCGTGCCGATGCTGGCGCTCAACTGGTCGATGTACAGCCGGCACGCCTGCTCGGGGTAGCACAGCGCCGGCACCAGCGCCTGCGCCAGATGGGCCAGCACCGGGTCGGCGCGGCCGGCCGTCTCGTCCAGCCCGCGCAGCCGGCCGCGCCCCAGTTCGCTGCTGGTGCGCTCGATAAAGCTGCGCGGCAGCTCCATCAGCACGAAGTCGAAACAGGTTTGGTAGTCGGCCTTGTAGTCCTCGGCCAGGCTGCGGACATAGATATCGCCGGTGGCAAAGTCGTGCGTGCGCGCGTGGCGGCCCTGGACGATGCGGCGGCGGTGCCCGGCGCGCAGCGCCACGCCCGCCACGAAGCCGCGCTCGGCCGCCGCCATGGCGATCTGGCCGGCCTGCTGGCCCGAGGTCTTGCGATGGAACTGGAGGTCGCTGCCGGCCAGCGACTGGTTGGCGTGCAGCTTGTCGGCGGCACAGCCGAAGGCGTCGACCAGACCGTTCGGACCCTTCGGAGCGGAGGAGGTGCTGAGTGTCGACATGCTGTGCCTTCCACGAGGATTCCCGATGATGCCGCCCGTTTCTTACTGGATCCTTGCAGAAGCGGGGGCCGGCGCACGATAGCACGGGCCCCCGGCGCCCCTTTCGGCGCCGGGCCGGTTATCGCACAATACCGGCACGCCCCCGCCGGGCGACAAGGTGGCTCCAGCCATGAAACCCTACGTTCGCGTCGATGACCGGCACGGCTTCGACACCCTGATAGACGTCCGCTCGCCGGCCGAATTCGCCATCGACCATATCCCCGGGGCGCTCAACTGCCCGGTCCTCGACGACGAGGAGCGGCGCATCGTCGGCACGCTCTACAAGCAGTCCGGCGCGTTCGAGGCCCGACGCGTGGGCGGCGCCATGGTGGCGGCCAACCTGGCGCGCCACCTGCGCGAGCGGCTGGCGGACCAGCCGGCAAGCTGGCGGCCGATGGTCTACTGCTGGCGCGGCGGGCTGCGCAGCGCGTCGATGGTCACGTGGCTGCGCATGGTGGGCTGGGACGCCCAGCAACTGGCCGGCGGCTACAAGTCCTGGCGCCGGCACGTGATCGCCCTGCTGGAGACGCAGGCGCCCCGGTTGCCGCTCGTGGTCATCTGCGGCGCCACCGGCAGCGGCAAGACGCGCGTGCTGCAGGCGCTGGCCGCCAGCGGCGAGCAGGTGCTCGACATCGAGGCGCTGGCGCGGCACAAGGGCTCGCTGCTGGGCGCGCTGCCCGGCATCGCCCAGCCGTCGCAGACCGGCTTCGAGACCGCGCTGGCCGACGCGATCGAGCGCGTCGACCTGGGCCGCCCGCTCTATGTGGAAGGCGAAGGCGCCCGCATCGGCCAGCTCAACCTGCCGGTGCCGCTGGTGACGCGGATGCGCGACAGCCCATGCGTGGAGATCGACGTGCCGATGCCGGCGCGGCTAGCCTATCTGCTGCACGACTACGCCTACCTGGGCGACCGGCCCGACTGGCTGGTGGAACAGCTCGGCCGGCTCCGGGCGCTGCACGGCGGCGCCACCATCGAGACGTGGCAGGCGATGGCGCGCACCGGCGACCTGCCGCACCTGTTCGCCGCGCTGGCCGCCCGGCACTACGACCCGGCCTATGCGCGCTCGCAGCGGCGGCATTTCCATCGCTGGGCGACGCGGACCGTGATCGCGGCGGACAGCCTGACGCCCGAGGGCATCGCGGCGCTGGCGCAGCGCATCGCCGGGCATTGCCAAGGGTGGGTGACGGCGTAGCACCGGTGCCGAAGTGCGCCATGGTCGACGTGCCGACCCCGGTACGAAAGATGCAAGCCTGTCCGGCACCCCCAACCTGCCGGACGGCCCATGGACCCCACGCGCAACCGGGCGGACTACTGGGCGGCGCAGCGCCGGCAAGCCCGGCTGGACCGCGACATCTTTCCGATCGACCACCGCATCAAGCGCCTGCGCGCCGACATCCGCAAGCGGCTGCATCACCTGCGCGCGCTGAAGGAAAAAGGCTACCCGCTGGACCACTCGCGCCGCCTGCTGGTGCTGCTGTGCCGCACGTTGGCCGCCGACCGCGCCTACCGCAAGGCGATGGTGCGGACGATCATGGGCGACACCAGCCGCCAGCGCTAGCCCGGCGTGAACGGGCGGCACGGCGAGATCGGTCCGGCTGGCATTGCAGATTCCTGGAGCTAGCGGCGTTCGCGGCTTACATGCACCGGTAAGGATTGCACACGCGGCGGTTAGCGGCGGACGGAACGCGGAACGGCCGGCACCACGGCCGGCGCATCGGCGCAAGTTGCTGCGAAACCCGTGCCACACGGCGCGCGCACCCCCCGCGCCCAGGGCCGCCAACGGGCTGGCAGGGAACTTGCGGAGCCGACTGCACTGGAACGCCCTGGACCCCGCCATGTCAGCCGATGCCCCCGACGCCACGCTCGATGCCCTGATCGCCAGCCATGCCGGGCCGGACGGCATCCCGCTGCCCGGTAGCGGCCACACGGCGGCGCGCTGGAAACTGTTCGCGGCCATCGCGGCCGAGCACGGCGCGGTGGCCATCAAGCTGTTCGAAGCACACGCCGATGCGCTGGCGATCCTGGCCGAAGTGGCGGACGCCACGCCGCAGCCGTCGACCAGTTGGGCCGTCTGGGCCGCCGAGCCGCCCGACGCGCGCGTGCGCGCCACGCCCGACGTGGAGGCCGATACCCGCACGCTTGCGCGCGAGAGCGGCATTGCCCACGGCAAGCCGCTGCGGCTCAACGGGCGCAAGGCGTGGTGCTCGGGCGCCGCCAGCGTGTCACACGCGCTGGTGACGTGCCACGACGGCGAAGACGCACTGATCGCCGCCATCGACCTCAAGGGCCCGGGCGTGACCGTCACCGACGGCGGCTGGCATGCGGTGGGCATGGCCGATACGCGCAGCGGCGACGTGCTGCTCGACAACTGCCCGGCGCTGCAGATCGGCCCGGCCGGCGCCTACGTGGCGCGCCCCGGCTTCTGGCATGGCGGCGCCGGCATTGCCGCGTGCTGGTACGGCGCCGTGCTGCCGTTTGCGTGGGCCGTGCGCGATACCGTGCGGCGGCACAACGACCCGCACGCCTGCGCGCACCTGGGTGCCATCGACAGCGACCTGCGCGCGGCGGCCGCGCTGCTGCGCGAGACCGCCGCGTGGATCGACGCGCAGCCGCAGGCCGATGCCTACGTGCCGGCCATGTGCCTGCGCACCACGGTGGAAGCCACGGTGCAGCGCGTGATGCAGCGCGCCGGCAGCGTGCTGGGCGCCGGCCCGCTGTGCCGCGACGCGCGGCTGGCGGCGCTGTTCGCGGACCTGCCCGTGTTCCTGCGCCAGAGCCATGCCGAGCGCGACCTGGCCAAGCTGGGCGCGGCCGTGAGCCGCGACGCCGACGACTACGACAACGCCCCCTGACCCCTGACCCCTCACCCATGACTGACAGCGATGACTGACAGTGCAAACGCGATCCAGACAGACTTTGCCGCGATCTTCGAGCAGGACGATCCGTGGGGCTTCGAATCGCTCTGGTACGAGGCCCGCAAGCGCGACATCGTGATGGCCGCCCTGCCCGAGGCGCGCTACGCCCGCGCGCTGGAAGCCGGCTGCGCCACGGGCCTGCTGACCGAACGGCTGGCCGCGCGCTGCGACACGCTGCTGGCCGTGGACCTGGTGCCGCGCGCCATCGAACTGACGCGGGCGCGGATGGCCGGCCAGCGCCACGTCGAGGCGCGCGTCGCGCAACTGCCGCAGGACTGGCCCGACGGCCGCTTCGACCTGATCGTGCTGAGCGAGCTTGGCTACTACTTCACGGCCGACGACTGGGCGCGCACCGCCACGGCCGCTACCCACGCGCTGGGCCCGGACGGCACGATCGTGGCCTGCCACTACCTGCGTCCGTTCGCCGAGCGGAACCTGTCGACGCGGCAGGTGCATGCCGCCATCGCGCGCCACGCGGGCCTGCATCGCCACGTGCGCCACATCGAGCCGGATTTCCTGCTGGAAGTCTGGTCGCGCAACCCCCGGCCGCTGCGCCAGCGGGAGGCTTACCGATGATCGGCGTCGTCGTTCCCGTGCATAACGAAGAGGCTTGCCTGGAAGGCTGCCTGCTGGCGCTGGCCGCCGCTGCGCAGCATCCCGGGCTGCGGCAGGAGCCGGTGATGGTAGTGCTGGTGTTCGACGACTGCACCGACAACTCGCTGGCCATTGCACGCCGCCACGCCACCGCCCAGGTCACCTGCCTGACCATCGCCGCGCGCAACGTCGGCATGGCCCGCCACGCCGGCGCCGAGCACCTGCTGGCGCGCGACGCGCGCTGGCTGGCCTTTACCGACGCCGACAGCCGCGTGGCGCCAGACTGGCTCGTGGCGCAGCTTGCGCTGTGCGCCGATGCCGTGTGCGGGCTGGTCACGGTCGACGACTGGGGCGAGCATCCGCCGCACGTGGCCGCGCGCTTCGCGGCGCGCTACCAGCGCGTGGAAAACCATCGCCATATCCACGGCGCCAACCTGGGGGTCTGCTCGCGCGCCTATCGCCGCGCCGGCGGCTTCCCGCCCCATGCCAGCAGCGAGGACGTGGCACTGGTGCAGCGGCTGATCGCGCTGGAAGCCCAGATCGCGTGGAGCACGCTGCCGCGCGTGGTGACCAGCGCGCGGGCCCGTGGCCGGGCCCCGGCCGGCTTTGCCGACCATCTCGCCATGCTGGCTACGCTTTGTGCCGATGCCCCGCCGGCATTGCTGCCCGCCCCTGCCCCCGCGCCCGTGCACAGCGAAGCAGCTCTTCTGCATACGGCGCCACCACCAGAAACAGCAGCGTGACGAACAGCCCGGCCAGGTAGCGCGCGGGCAGCGGTTGGTCCTTGGGCCGCAGCGCAAAGTCGGCCTGCGCCGGGCCGGCGCCGAACAGCGCCAGGAACTGGTCCCAGTACGCGCTGGCAATCAGCGCCACGGCCATGACCGGCAGCATTTCCAGCAGGCTGTGCATGTGCTGCTCGCCGGGCCGGATCTCGCGCCACTTCGACGCGTAGGCCACGTCGATCCAGGCGGTGACCGCGTGGACCACCACGGCCACCAGCATGATCGCGAACAGCATGGCGTTGATTTCCAGGAACAGGGCCAGCAGCACCGGTATGCCCACCTGGACCATCATGAGGCTGTGCATGGCCGATTCGAGCACGCCGGCATTGCGCTCGATGGCGGTGCGGCGGTGCCACCACCAGTCCCCCAGGCCGGCGAGGATCCACAGCGGGACCACGCCGTACATCAGAATCGTGCGCACGGCGTCCTGCATCAGGCGCTCCTACGACGTCACATCGGCAAATGCCGCCTGCCAGTCCGCGACGAAACGCCCGATGCCGAAGCGCTCGCGCGCCGTCCGGGCGGCGGCCTGGCCCCATGCGGCGGCCATGCGCGGATCTTCCATCAGGGCCCGCATGACGTCAACCAGGCTGTCCAGCCGCGTGTCGACGTGCCCGTTCACGCCATTGCGGATCACGGTGGCCAGCTCGGTCGTGGCCAGCCCCACCACGGGCATGCCGATCGACATGGCCTCGACCACGGCCAGCCCCAGGCTTGTATAGCGGATGGGGTGGAAGAAAAACCGGTAGCGCGCCATGAACGCGGCCAGTTCCGGATTGGGTACCTCGCCCAGTCCGCCGGCCGCCTGCGCGTCCATGCCGACGAGGTCCAGCGCCACGCGCTGGCGCACGGCGTCGAACACGTCGGCACCCAGGCGCCGGCCGCGCCGGGCCAGATGGTTGACCACGCTGATACCGCGCGCAAGCTGGCCGGTGTAGCGCACCTGCGGGTCCACCACCACGCCATGGTCGATCACGCGCGTCGGCGTCACGCCGCTATCCCACATCAGCGCGTTGAACGGCGTCACGTGCACCAGCAGCATGGCCGGGTCCTGCACCGGGTGCCGCGTGTTGCTCGGATGCTCCTGGGGTGGATCGTGTTCGAGGTAGATCGCCGGCAGCCGCTGCTGCGCCGGGGTCAGCAGTGTCAGCCGGTCGCCGGCGTAGTGGTCGCGGTGCTGGTACAGCACGCAGTCGAACGCGGTGCCGGGCACCTGGTCGTACGGTACCTCGCGGACGTTGCCGCCCCACGGCAGTTGCCCGCCCACGCCCGCGTAGCCGGGCGGATAGCCGGGCCGCGTGACGAGCAGGAAGTCGTGCGGCACCTGCGACAGGTAATACAGGTAGTTGCCGTGGACATGCCACGTCAGGATGCGCAGTCGCTCAGGCATGGGCGGTTTCCGTCGGGGAAAGATCCACAAGCTGGCGCGCCGCCGCGACGACCTGCGCCACGTCGATATGGCGCGCGCATTCGTGGCCGTACGGGCAGGCGTGCCACGCGCACGGCCGGCATGGCGGGTAGTCGGCCAGCACGCGGTGCCGCGCGCGGTCCAGCGGCGCCCAGCGCGCGCTGTCGCTGCCGCACGAGACGACCACGCTGGGCGTGCCCATCGCGGCGGCGATATGCGAGGCGCCGGTGTCGTTGCAGATCAGCAGCCGCGCATGGCCGATAAGCGCCGCCATGGCGCCGAGCGTGGTCTGGCCGCAAAGGTTGACCACCGGTCGGCCCGCCAGCGCGCAGAAGCGCGCGGCCAGCGGCATTTCGTCGGGCGCGCCAGTGACCACCACCTGCCACGGGCCGCCCAGCTGGCGCGCCACATCGGCAAAGCGCTCGACCGGCCAGCGCCGCGACAGCATCCGCGCGCCGGGATGCACGCAGACATACCCGCCCGGTTGCAGCGCGTGCGCCTGCGCCAATGCCTGCCACGCCGCGTGATCGGCGGGATGGAGCGGAAACGACAGGTGGGTGTCGGTCGACGGATAACCAAGCCGCTGCATCAGCGCCAGCAGTCGCTCGATCTCGTTGCCGTCCGGCCAAGGCAGCCACTGGCCGTCGCCGGCCTGCGCGGGATCGTCATGGAACCCGGCGATGGCGCGCGCGCCAAGCTGGCGGACCAGCGGGTTGGTCAGCGTGCCGCTGCCGTGGAGCTGGATGGCAAGGTCGAACCGGCGCGCGCGCGCCTGCGCAAAGAAGCCGGGCAGCGCCGGGGCGTCGCACGGCTGCTCGGGCATGCCTGCCGCGCCGGGAAACGGCACAAAGTCATCGAGCAGGCTGGCGTAGCGGTCGACAAAGTCGCGCGCCCACGGCAGCCCGATCAGCGTGATGTGCGCGTCCGGCTCGCCCTGGCGCAGCGCGCGCAGGGCCGGCACCGCGCACAGCATGTCGCCCAACTGCAGCGCCCGGAACACCGCGATGCTACGCATGGCGGCGGCCATCACAGGAACCCCGTTCGAAACGCCACCGCCCCGCGCAGGCGCCAGTACAGCGACAGCGGCGGAATCACCACCGACGTCGCGATCATCTCCAGCACATGGGCGGGCCGCCACGACGCACCGCGCAGCCGGCGCAGGCAGAACACCGCCGTCATGGCCAGCCAGATGCCACCCGCGCCGGCCGCCACGCGCGGCGCGCCGGCCAGCAGCGCCAGCCCGGCCACGCAGGCGCTGCCCACGATCACGTAGTAGTCCCACGGCGGCACCGGCCGGATGCGCGTGCGGTACAGGCGCGGATGCTTCTTGTAGAGCAGCGCGTCGAAGTAGACCTTGGCCTGTGCCAGCGCGCTGGCACCCCATTGCGCCGGCCGCACCGGATGCTCGACCACGGCCGTTTCGGCGCGGCCCACCACGCCGGCCTGCTGCTCAAGCCGGAACTGCAGGTCCGAATCCTCGCGCCACGCCCGCGTGAAGCGCTCGTCGAAGCCGCCCACGCGCTGGAACGCCGACCGCCGCACAAAGCAGTTGGCCGTCACGAACTCGGCGCTGGCCAGCCCGGCCGTGTCGCGTTCATGGTCGGTGGGCCGCACCGGCGTGGGCACCACCACACGGCCGGCCGCGGCGCACCACGTCCGCTGCGCGGCCAGCGCAAGGTAGCCCTGCCATACCCATTCGGGGGATGGAATCGTGTCGTCGTCGGTAAAGGCCAGGATCTCGCCGCGCGCCAGCCGTGCGCCCGCGTTGCGCGCGCCGGCCGGGCCCTGCGTGTGCGGCACCGCCGTATAGCGCAGCGCCACGTCGCGATGCCGCGCAGCCAGCGCGGCTACCAGCGCAGCAATGCGGCGCTCGCAGCCATCGTCGGCAACGATGATCTCGAACGCGCTGGCGTCCATCCGCTGCGCGCACAGCGCCGCCAGGCAGCGCTGCAGCAGCGCCGGGCGGCAGTAGGTGGCGATCACCACCGAGACCAGCGGCTCAGGCGCCCGCATCGGCCGTCTCCTTGCGCTGCGCCGCGGCGGACCGTGCCGTCGCGCGCGCGCCGGACTTTTCGAGCAGGAACGAGCCGATGACCAGCGCATCGAGCGGCGACGTCCAGAAGCACTCCACGGCATCGCGCGGCGTGCAGACGATGGGCTCGCCGCGCGTATTGAACGACGTGTTGACCAGCACCGGCACGCCGGTCAGCTTCTCGAACGCGGCCAGCACGTCGTAGTAAGCCGCGTTCTGGTCGCGCCGGATCGTCTGCACGCGGGCCGTGCCGTCGACGTGGGTCACCGCTGGAATGCGGCGGGCCTGCTCCGGGATCACGTCGTAGACAAACAGCATGAACGGCGCGATGCCGTCGCCGGGCTTGCGCGCGCGGAACCAGTCACCGAGGCGCTCCTGCATGACCACCGGCGCCACGGGCCGGAAGTCCTCGCGGTCCTTGATCTCGTTGAGCCGCTGCTGCATGCCGGGGTCGATCGGCGACGCCAGGATCGATCGCGCGCCGAGCGCCCGGGGGCCGAACTCCATGCGCCCCTGGAACCAGCCGATGATGCGGCCTTGCGCCAGCAGTGCGGCGGTCTGCGCGGGCACGTCGTCAAGCCGGCGATACGGCAGCTTCGCCCAGTCCAGGAACGCGGCAATCTCGTCGTCGCCAAATGCCGGGCCCAGGTAGGCGTGGTCCATCTGCCAATGCTTGCCGGATTGCCCGGACGTGCCGCGTTCCTGGAAGTCGACCCAGAGCGCCGCGCCCAGCGCCGTGCCGGCGTCGCCAGCGGCCGGCTGCACCCAGACGGCATCGAACGGCGCCTGGTCGCGCACGCGCGCGTTCATCACGCAGTTCAGCGCCACACCGCCGGCCATCGCCAGTTGCCGCTCGCCGCTGGCCTGCGCCAGCCACGTGGCCATGCCGACCACCGTTTCCTCCAGCACCTGCTGCAGCGAGCGCGCGATATCGAAATGCTTGCCCTCGAATACCTCGCCACGCTGGCGCGCCGGGCCCAGCACCGCTTCGAGGTCCGAATCGGTCACGTGGTAGCCGCCCTCGGCGTCGGTGCTGACCATCTGGCGGAAAGCGTCGAGCCAGGCCGGCTTGCCGTACGACGCCAGCGCCATGACCTTGTACTCGTCCGACGAATGCAGGAAGCCCAGGTGCCGCGTGACGCGTTCGTAGAGCAGGCCCAGCGAGTCGGGCAGGTCGATCTGCTTGATGCGGCGGTACGCGCGGCCGTCGAACACGCCGTAGCTGGTGGTGGCGCGCTCGCCGCGCCCGTCCATCGTCAGCACCGCGCAGCGCGCGAACGGCGCGGCCAGGAATGCGCTGGCCTCGTGCGCCATGTGGTGCTCGACGAAATGCCAGCGGAACGGCCCGTCGTGGCGCACCTGCCGAAAGCGCGCGGACAGGTGGTGCGGCGCGCCCGAGGCCAACTGGCGGGGGGCATTGACCACGTACGACAGGAACAGCGGGTCCCACGGCGACGACACCGCATCCGGCGTGCCGCCACGCGACGGCTCCAGCGGCAGCACCACCGATTCCGCGCCGCCCATTTCGCCCAGCAGCAGCGCGGGATCGTACGAATAGGCCACGTGGTCCACCTGGGCCAGCCCGATGCCGGCTTCCTGCAGGCAATAGTCGATCGCATGCCAGGGCAGCTCCCACGCGCTGAACGGCACCGGGCGCTTGCCGTGCTTGATGTGCGTGAAGCGTTCGTCCTCCGCCGCGGCCACCACCACGCCGTCATGCACCAGGCAGGCGGCGGAATCGTGATAGGCGGCATTAATGCCGAGCGTGTACATGCGCGTCCTCCTTGACGATGTTCGGTACGGCGGCCACGGTGACCGGCAGCGCCGGACGCGGCGCGGGCGACACCCACGGCATCGGCACCGCGACGGCAGGCGCGCCAGCGAGCAGCATCGCGGCCGCCGCCACGACGTCGCGCGCGGGAACGTCGGCCAGGCAGCGGTGATGACCCTGCGGACAGGTGCTCTTGTAGCAATAGCGGCACGGCACGTCCTGGAACAGCACGCGGCTGGGCACCATCCACGGCGTGTGCTGCGGATTGGTCAGCGCATAGAGGTCGACGACCGGCGTGCCCAGCGCGGCCGCCATGTGCACCGGGCCGCTGTTGTTCGACACGAGCAGGTCCGCCGCCGCCAGCAGCGCACCCATTTCGCCAAGCGTGAAGCGGCCCGCCATCGGCAGGACCGCCGGATGGGCGGCCAGCGTGCAGACCGTGTCGACGACCGGCGCCTCGGCGGCCGAGCCGGTCACCAGCACCAGTGCGCCGGCCTGCGCGGCCAGTTCGCGCGCCACGCTCGCGAACCGATCCGCCGGCCAGCGCCGCGAAGCCGCCGTGGCGCTGGGATGGATCACGATGCAGGCGCGGCGGCCGTGGCGCGCCAACAGCGGCGCGAGCAGCCGCTGCACGGCGTGGCGATCCGTATCGGCCAGCGCGAAGCGCAGGTGCGCATCGCGCGTGGTGGCGCCGATGCTGGCGACAAGGTCGAGCTGGCGCTGCACTTCGTGGCGTGGCGGGTTGGACGGCTCGCGGTCGGGCACCCAGTCGGTCAGCAGCGCATACGGGTTCTCGCGGCAGTGCGCGAGCCGCAGCGGAATACCGGCCAGGCTGCACAGCATGGCGGCCGGCAGCGCACTCTGGCTGTAGACGGTGAAGATCACGGCGGCGTCGAAGCTGCGCGCGGCGAGCCGGGCCGCGCAACCGGCGAGCTCGGCCGACAGCCCGCTAGCGTCCACGTCATGCGCGTGGCGCACCCACGGCGCGTCCCAGGCAATCACGTCGTCGATCATGTCCAGATGCGGCGCCAGCGCCGCCGACGCGTGCGAGGTCAACAGCGTCAGTGCGCGGTGCGGCGCGCTGTCGGCCAGCGCCTGCATGGCGGGCGTGGTCATCAGCACGTCGCCCAGGTTGTCGGGTCGCACGCAGAGCACGCGGCGCGCCTGCGGCCACGTCAGCATGGCCGCTCCGTCATCAACGGCGGCGACGGCGACACCGGCAGCCCGGCCGCAATGACCTGCGCGGCGCGCTCCAGCGTCGGCACGATGAAGTCCGGCGTGCGCAGCGCACCGCCCACCCATTCGGTCTCGTTGCCGCAATCGACGAGCACCGTGCCGCAGCCGGCGCGCCGGCCCGCCTCCACGTCGTCAAGGATGTCGCCGACCATCCACGACTGCGCCGGGTCGCAGCCCAGCGCGCTGCACGCCCGGCGCAACAGGCCCGGCGCGGGCTTGCGGCACAGGCAGTGCATCGCGTAGGCCGAGACCTGCCCGGCCGGGTGGTGCGGGCAATAGAAGAAGCCGGACAGCCTGGCCCCGTGCCGCGCGAACAACTCGCTCAGGCAGTGGCGGACGGCTTCCAGCGCGGGTTCGTCGAAGCGGCCCAGCGCCACGCCGGGCTGGTTGCTGACCACGGCGAGCGGCATGCCGAGCCGCGCCAGCCTGCGCAGCGCGTCGCCAGCCGACTCGGCCAGCCGGATCCGGCCCGGATCGACGTTGTAGGGCACGTCCTGCAGCAGCGTGCCGTCCTTGTCCAGCAGCACCGCGCCGCCAGCCGATGTGTCTAGGGCCATGACGTCTCCTTCATCGGCAGCACCATGACTTCGGGAATCACGGTGTCCTCGGGCTGGGTCAGCACGAAGCGCACGGCGCGCGCGACGTTGGCGGGGTCCTGCAGCGTCGAGGTGTCGATATCGGGGAAGCGGTCGAGCAGGAACGGCGTGCGCATGCCGCCCGCCACCACGGCCGACACCTTGATGCGGTGCGGCCGCAGCTCCGCGTGCAGCGCGTGCGAAAAGCCGAGCACGCCCCATTTGGTCGCATGATAGGCCGACGCATTGGGCCAGGCGCGCTTGGACGCCGTGGACGCGATATTGACGATATGCCCGCCTCCCTGCGCCTTCATCAGCGGCACGGCCGCGTGGGCCAGCAGGTACGGGCCGTACAGGTTCACCATCAGCACGCGACGCCATTGCTCGGTGTCGACTTCCTCCACCGGCAGCGTGATGTCGATGGCGGCGTTGTTGATCAGGCCGTCGAGCCTGCCACCGCCGCGCGCGATGTCAGCAAAGAGCCGCTGCACGGCCATGGGGTCGGAGACGTCGGCACCGCAGGCCGTCGCCTCGGCGCCGCTTTCGCGCAGCGTGGCCGCGCACTGGCTGGCCAGCGCCTCGTCGATGTCCGCCACGATCACATGGGCGCCGCTGGCCGCGAGCATGCGGCTGATCTCGCCACCCAGGCCGCGCCCGCCGCCCGTCACCAGGTACCGCTTTCCTTCCAGCAACGGGTGCCGGCCTTGGTCGATGTCCTGCATGTCGCATTCCCCTGTAGTGGTGGTTCGGTGAGGGCCCGTAGCAGCGAATTGCATGCCAGCGGGCACCGCGCTTCAGCGCGGCGCGCCGTGCAGGCGCTCACGCACGACGGCGCGCAGCAGGCTGGCCACGCAGCGCGCGAACGCCTCGTCGTACCAGCCGTTGGCGCCGCTGACGGCCACGACAATGCCGTCCAGCACGATGGCGCCGGCCAGCACGGTGTCGCCCACGCACAGCAGGTGCGGCGCACGGTCCATGAGCTGGCCGCTGTCCACCTGCGTGCGCCACGTCAGCCGCGCTTTCTCGCGCGCGTAGTGCGCGTAGTCGGCATCCCAGCGATCGCGCGACGGCAGCGAGTGTTCGTGGAGGATGGCGGACTCGAACGTGCCGCTGCCATAGGGCCGTGTCGGGTCCATGATCACGATGTGCATGCAGTGGCTCTCGCCAACGGCCTTGTCCTCCAGGCTGGCGGTGAGCATCGGCAGCGCAAGCTCCAGCGCGCGACGCGCGCAGTCGGCATTGGCAAGCGGCAGGCAGCCGGTTTCCGCGTGGTCTCCCATCGCTGGTCTCCGTGGTCCGTGTGGGACCGGCATCCACGCAAGGTCTGCGCCCGGCGCACCGGTGCGATGGCCCATGTACCGGTGCGTCCGCCCGCGTGGCATGGCCGGTATCACGGCTGGACCAACGCTTCTACATGCAGGCAGTAGAAACGGCGCTCACGAACTGCAAACGGTGCCGCGACGCCGTGCGACGCGGGCCGCAACGGCGCGCGACGGGGAGAACCGTTATAACGCTTCTCGCCGCCCGCGCTGGCGCAACGGCCGCCGGCATTGGCATGCATGCTGCAGACGGCGGGTCTGAAGTCCCTCACGACACGCGGAGCCAGCCATGCGAAGAATTGCCCTGATCAGCGAACACGCGTCGCCGCTTGCCAGCATTGGCAGCGTCGACAGCGGCGGCCAGAATGTCTACGTGGCGCACCTGGCCCGCCAACTGGGCAAGTGCGGTTATCCCGTGGACGTGTTCACGCGCCGCGACAAGGCGCTGCTGCCCGACGTGGTCGGCTTTGCGCCCAATGTGCGCGTGGTGCACGTGCCGGCCGGCCCGGCGGTGCATGTACCGAAGGAAGCGCTGCTGCAGTACATGCCGGCGTTCGGGGACTTCATGGTCGACTTCATCCGGCGCGACGCCATCGGCTACGACGTGCTGCACGCCAACTTCTTCATGTCCGGCGTGGCCGCGCTGCGTGCCCGCGCGTCACTCGGCATTCCGCTTGTCATGACCTTCCACGCGCTCGGCAAGGTGCGCCGGCAGCACCAGGGCAGCGCCGACGGCTTTCCCGACGCGCGCTTCGACATCGAGGACACGCTGGCGCGCGAGGCCGACTGCGTGATCGCCGAATGCCCGCAGGACGAGGAAGACCTGGTCGGTCTGTGCGGCGCCGAACGCAGCCGCATCGAAACCGTGCCGTGCGGCTTTGACGACGAGGAGTTCGCGCCGGTGGATCGCGCGCAGGCGCGCCGCGACCTCGGCTGGCAGCGCGACGACTTCACGGTGCTGCAGCTCGGCCGGCTGGTGCCGCGCAAGGGCATCGACAACGTGATCCGCGCGGTGGGGTACCTGCGCCACACGCTCGGCGTGCGCGCCCGGCTCTACGTGGTGGGCGGCAACGCCGATTCCCCCAGCGAGGCAGCCACGCCCGAGATCGGCCGGCTCAGGCAGGTGGCCGGCGAGGCCGGCGTCAGCGACATGGTCACGTTCGTGGGCCGGCGCGGCCGCGACCAGTTGCGCCAGTTCTATGGCGCGTCCGACGTGTTCGTGACCACGCCGTGGTACGAGCCGTTCGGCATCACGCCGGTGGAGGCGATGGCGTGCGGCGTGCCCGTGGTGGGCGCCAGCGTGGGCGGCATCCGCTCCACGGTGGTCGATGGCGAGACGGGCTTTTTGGTGCCGCCGCACGCGCCGCAGCCGCTGGCCGAGCGGCTGGCCCGGCTGGCCATGGACCCGGCGCTGGTCGACCGCATGGGCCAGGCCGGCCGCGCGCGCGCCCAGACGCACTTCACGTGGGCCGGCGTGGCGCGCCAGATGGAACAGGTCTACGCGCGGCTGACCCAGGCCCACGCCGGCACCGGCCGCGTGGCGGCCTGAACGGCCCGGGAGACAGCCATGAAGGACCCCGCCCTCAAGCGCATCCTGGTCACCGGCGGCGCCGGCTTTCTGGGCTCGCACCTGTGCGACCGGCTGGTCGAAGCAGGCCATGATGTACTTTGCGTCGATAACTTCTACACGGGCAGCAAGGAAAACATCGCCCAGCTGCTGCACCGGCCCAACTTCGAGCTGCTGCGCCACGACGTGACGTTCCCGCTCTATGTGGAAGTCGACGAGATCTACAACCTCGCCTGCCCGGCGTCGCCGGTGCACTACCAAAGCGACCCGGTGCAGACCACCAAGACCAGCGTGCATGGCGCGATCAACCTGCTGGGACTGGCCAAGCGCGTCAAGGCGCGCATCCTCCAGGCGTCGACGAGCGAGGTCTATGGCGACCCCGACAACCATCCGCAGCAGGAAAGCTACTGGGGCCACGTGAACCCGGTGGGCCGGCGCGCGTGCTACGACGAGGGCAAGCGCTGCGCCGAGACGCTGTTCATGGACTACCACCGCCAGCACGGCGTGGACGTGCGGATTGCGCGGATTTTCAATACCTACGGGCCGCGCATGCATCCGGCCGACGGCCGCGTGGTGTCCAACTTCATCTCGCAGGCGCTGGCCGGCGAGCCGCTGACGCTCTACGGCGACGGATCCCAGACGCGCTCGTTCTGCTATGTGGACGACCTGGTGGAAGGGCTGATCCGGCTGATGGCCGCCGACGCCGCCGGCACGCCGGTCAATCTTGGCAACCCGTGCGAGACGACCATGCGCGACATCGCCACCGGGATCCTGCACGCCACCGGCTCCACGTCGCCAATCGAACACCGCCCGCTGCCCGCCGACGACCCGCGCCAGCGATGCCCGGACATCACACTGGCCCGCACGCTGCTGCAATGGCAGCCGACCGTGGCGCTGGCACAGGGCTTGCGATTGACCGTGGCCGCATTCGTGTCACGGCGCGCCGCCCAGCAGCGCCTGCACGCGTGCGCCAGCGCCTGGCAGCCGCCGCCGGCCCCGTTCGACGATGCCGGACAGGCCGCCCGGGACGCTGCCCGGCCCCATTGACCACCGATTTCCATCGATGCCGATCTTGCAGATACCTGAACCGCTGACTGTCATTTCGCCGCATCTCGACGATGCCGTCTTCAGTTGCGGCGCGCTGATCGCCGCCGCGCGCGATGCCGTGGTCGTCACGGTGCTGGCCGGCATGCCCGATGCCGATACCGCCCTGACCGACTGGGACCGCGCCGCCGGCTTTGCCAGCGTGACGCAGGCCGTGGCCAACCGCCGCCGGGAAGACGCCCGCAGCCTGAACATGCTGGGTGCGCGGCCCGAATGGCTGAAATTCCTGGACGGCCAGTACGGCAAGCCGCAGAGCGCCGAGGACATCATGGCCGGCCTGGCCGCATCGCCGGCGCTGCAGCGCGGTGGCACGGTGGTGGCGCCGATGGGCCTGTTCCACAGCGACCACGTGCTGGTCAGCCAGGCGTGCATGCTGCTGCGCACGACGGTCATGGGCATGCAGACGGCCCGCGCCACGCAGACCGCGGACGATGATGCGGGTGATGGCGCCGAGGATCGCGCGCCCGTGCCGCCCACGCAGTGGCTGTTCTATGAGGATGCGATCTACCGCAGGCTGCCCGGCATGGTGCAGAGCCGGCTGCTGGGCTGGTGGCAGGCCGGGCTTGTCGCGTCGCCCGTGCACTTTCCGGTAGCGCCGTGGCACGCCGCGAAGATGGCAGCGGTGGAAGCGTACGAGAGCCAGCTACCGCTGTTCAATGCCGGGCAGCTTGCCGACATCGGCGCACCCGAGCGCTACTGGTCGCTCGACATCTCGCCGGCGCCGGGCACCTGATCCGCATGGCGTCCGCGCCCTGCCACGCCGGCATCTGCGTGGTCGTGCTGACGCACGATCGGCGCGATACGCTGCGGCGCACCCTGCAGCATCTGCTGACGCTGCCCGAGCGGCCACGCATCGCCGTGGTCGACAACGGCTCCGGCGACGGCACGGCGGCGATGCTGCGCCACGCGTTTCCCGGCATCGCCTGCCTGCGCAGCGACATCAACCTTGGCGCGGCGGGCCGCAACCTGGGCGCGCAATGGGCGGCGGACGTCGCCGGCACGCCTTACGTGGCGTTCTGCGACGACGACTGCTGGTGGCACGACGGATCGCTCGCGCGCGCCTGCGCGCTGCTCGATGCCAATGCCGGCGTGGTGTCGCTGACCGCCCGCATCCTGGTCGGCGCCGACAACCGCGAAGACCCTGCGAGTACCCATATGGCGCGCAGCCCGCTGCCATCGGCGGACCTGCCGGGGCGCGCCATCCTGGGCTTCATGGCGGGCGCCACGGTGTTCCGCGTCCGCGCGTTCCTGGCCGCCGGCGGCTACGATCCGCGCTTCTTCATCGGTGGCGAGGAGGCGGCGCTAGCCCTGCAACTGGCGGGGCAAGGCTGGTTGATGGTGTACGTGCCCGAGCTGGTCGTCCATCATCACCCGAGCCCGCAGCGCGACGCCGCCAGCCGCCGCAGCCTGCTGGCGCGCAACGCGGTGTGGACGTCGTGGCTGTGCCTGCCGGCGCCGATGGCCATCGGCGATACCGTGCGCGCCATTCCGGCGCTGGCCCGGCACCTGGACGCGGCCGGCTGGCGCGAGCTGGCGCGCGGCATGCGCTGGGTACTGCGCGAACGCCGCGTGGTCGACGACCGCGTGGTGGCCGCGCTGCGGCTCACGCGGCAACGGGACTGAGCCGCGCCGGGCACCGTGACGCCATCACGGGTCGCGCGACAGCCGCGCATCATCGGGCGCCGGTGCCAGCGGCGCGGCCCCGGCCTGCCCCTGGTGCAGGTGCGCGGTGATGGCGGCAATCAGTTCGGCCATCTGCACGGGCTTGGACAGGTGCATCTGAAAGCCGGCCATCATCGCGCGGATGCGGTCCTGCGGCTGCGCGTGGCCGGACAGCGCGATGGCGGTGAAACGCCGCACCAGCGGCACGTCGCGCTGCGATTCCAGCCGGCGCACATCGCGCAGCACCGTGTAGCCGTCTTCCTCGTCCAGCGCGATATCGCAGAGCAGCACCTGTGGCCAGTCCTGAATCGACGCGTCGGACAGGTGCTGCAGCAGGTCGCGCCCGTGGGCGAACGCGATGGCATCGGCGCCCAGGTCTTCCAGCGCCTCGACCAGCACGTCGCGCGTGGGTGCGTCGTCGTCGAGCAAGAGGATATGGCTGCCACGCAGCGTCTGCGGCCCCATGACCGACGGCGGGCCCGCCACTTCGGGCAACTGCGCCGGCGCCAGGGGCTCGCTGACCGGGCGCATCGGCATGCGCAGTCGCCACACCTGCTGCGCGGCGTCGGCCATCAGCGTGATGCCCGCTTCGGCCAGTTCGGCCTGCAGCCGCTGGATCTCGGCGGCGGGCACCGGGTGGCCCTGTGCGGACGCCAGCGCCGCCAGCGTCAGCGTGGCGTCGCCATTGCTGCGTTCCAGCCGCAGCTCGATGCGCCCGCCGTCGTCGACGGCATCGACGATGCGGTCGCACAGTTCCCAGACGGCCTTCTGCAGCACGCCGGGGTCGCCGGTCACGCGCAGCTCGGTCTCGCCGACCACCGTGAACAGGTGGATATGGCGCTCGGCCATGCGCTCGCGCAGGCCATCGACCACGCCTGCCACGATGGCTTCGAGCCGGATGGGCTGCAGCGCCAGCCGTTCCTCGGTGCGTTCGAGTTCGCGCTGTTGCTGCTGCAGCCGCCACATCTGTGCGTAGACACCGCCGCGCGCCAGCAGCGCCTGGTGCGTGCCGGCCTCGACCACGCGGCCGTGCTCCATCACCAGGATGTGGTCGGCATCGGTGATCGTGGACAGCCGGTGCGCGATGATGAACGCCGTGCGGCCCTTGGCCACGCGCGTCAGTTCCTGCTGGATGGCGCGTTCGGTGCGCGTGTCCAGCGCCGAGGTGGCTTCGTCGAACACGACGATCGGCGGCCGCTTGAGCATGGCGCGCGCGATGGCCACGCGCTGGCGTTCGCCGCCCGAGAGCCGCACGCCGCGCTCGCCCACCATGGTCTCGTAGCCGTCGGGCAGGCGGTCGACAAAGGTGTCGAGCTGGGCGGCGCGCGCCGCGGCCACCACGTCGGCGCGCGAGGCGCCTTCGAGCCCATAGGCGATGTTGTAGGCAATGGTGTCGTTGAACAGGATCGTGTCCTGCGGCACGATGCCCACCGCCTCGCGCAGGCTGCGCTGCGTGACGAGCCGCAGGTCCTGCCCGTCGATCAGCACGCGGCCCGAATCGGGCTGGTAGAGCCGGAACAGCAGCCGCGCCAGCGTGGACTTGCCCGAACCGCTGCCGCCGACCACGGCCACGGTCTGGCCGGCCCCGACGCGAAAACTCACGTCCCACAGCGTCTGGCGGCTGGGGTCGTAGCTGAAGTTCACGTGCTCGAACGCGATCTCGCCCCGCAGCACGGCCAGCGGCCGCGCGCCGGGGGCATCGTCGTCCTCGCCGGCCCGACCCTTGGCATCGAGCAGCGCAAACAGCCGCTCGACGTTGGTCATCGCGTCGTTCGACTCCCGGAAGATGAAGCCCAGCGTGTTGAGCGGCAGCACCACCTGGATGATGTAGGCATTGATCAGCACAAGGTCGCCCACGGTGAGCGCGCCCTGCGCCACGCGCTGCACGCCCAGCAGCATCACGCACGCCACGCCCACCGCGATGCAGCCGCTCTGCGCGATATGCAGCGCCGAGAGCGCATGCTGGTTCTGCACGCTGGTCACCACCCAGCGGTCCAGCAGGCTGCCGAGCCGGCGCGCTTCGAACGATTCGCGCGCAAAGTACTTGACCGTGTCGTAGTTGAGCAGGCTGTCCACGACCTTGCTGTTGGTCTGCGCCTCCACGACGTTCACCTGGCGCTGGACCTTCATGCGGCGCCGCGTCAGCAGCACGGTGCAGCACGCGTACAGCGCAAAGACCAGCAGGATGATGGCCGCGAACTGTCCGCCGTAGGCCGCCACCATGATCACCAGCACGGCGGCAATCTCCAGCAGCGTCGGCACGATGGTGAACACGGCCACGCCAAGCAGGAAGCCGATCGCGGCGGTGCCCTTGTCGAGGTCCCGGATGATGGCGCCGGTCTCGCGCTGCGAATGAAAGCGCGCGCCCAGCCCGTGCAGGTGCGCGAATGCGCGCGCCATGAAGCCGGCCACCGTGCTCTGCGCCACGTGCGCGAACACCACGTCGCGCAGCTCGTTGAACGCGTTGCCCAGCAGCCGCAGGATGGCGTAGGCCAGCACCAGGAAGACCGGGACCGTGACGATCAGGTGCACCAGCGGCCCCGCGCGTGCGGCGCCAGCCGGGTTCATCAGCGTCTGGGTGGAGGCGGCCTCGTCGACGATCAGCTTCAGCACCAGCGGCACCGACACCGTGGCGGCCTTGGCCAGCAGCAGCAGCGCGATGGCCGCCATGACGCGCAGCCGGTGGCGCCAGATGGCAGTCCAGAGTTCGCGGGCAATGCGCCGGCGCGACACCGGCGGCGCGGTGTGTGGCATGCGTGCGGCCTCCGCATCCAGGGGATCGAGTGGCAACGGTATCGCGGGGCGCAAGGTCCATGCCCGACGCCCGCCCAGTGGTTCCCGCCGCTGCGACGCGGCAGGAATTGCATCGGCTCACACCGAACGTGCAATAAGGGATGACCGCCGCGTCACTCGGCGCGGCCGTCGCGAATGCGCATGATGGTCTGGCGCGACACCTTGAACATGCGCGCCAGCTCGCTGACCGACGTGCCCTGCCGCAGCGCCGCGCGGATCTCGTCGTGCACGGTCGCGGCCAGCGCGGGGCGCCGGCCCAGCCGGCTGCCGCGTTCCACGGCCAGTTCCGCGCTGGCCTTCATGCGGGCGCTGCGTGTGGTGCGTTCCAGTCCTTCCACGGCCACCAGCGTGCGGAAGATCGGCGAGCCGGCCTCGGTCAGCGAACTGCCGCCGGTTTCGACGCAGTAGAGCCTGACGCCCAGCGTGCGAAACCGTTCGACCGTCGCGCGCACGTCGCGCACCGAGCTGCCGATGCTGCACAGCCGGAGCGTCACGACCGTATCGCCGGCGCGCAGCCGCCGCAGCAGCAGTTGCATGCGGGGCCGGTCCAGCGCGGCCACGGCGGCCGGCACGCGCTCCCACCATGCCTGCCCCAGGTCGACCACGTAGCCGGCTGCGTCCAGGCTCAGGCACTCGGCCTCGAAATCCCGCAGGGAATCGGCCTGGTTCGTATAGAAGTGGGTCGAGGGCATGGGGGCGTGGGGCGGGGGGATGCGCAAGCATAGCAAACGTCCCCAACCTCGACATTCCGGACAGGGGCCGATGGATACCCAAGCCCGCAGTCATCCATACAATTTTTTCAGAAGGCAAGCGATGTGCCTGCGCTGGAAACAGGAGGGTGCCATGGCGACACAGCAGTATTACGGACATACCGTCGAGGGCACGGCCGTCTTTGTGGGCGAGGAACAATGGCGGGCCACCGCGCGCGTGACGCAAGGCGGTGCGGCGCTGGTGCAGTCATGCGAGATCGGCATCTTCCGTACGCGGGAGCGCGCCATGGCCGAAGGGCTGGCCTGGGGCAAACGCTGGATCGACTGCAACCAGTGCCCCGGCGCCGGCTTAGGGCATGCCGACGGGCATGCCGTGCTCAGCGATGCCGAAGGCGCATGAGCGTGGAGAGCAGGTTGTCGAGCAGGACAGGCTTGGGCAGGTGGGCGTTGAAGCCGGCACGCAGCGCCGCTTCCACGTCGCTGTGGCGGCCGTAGCCGCTGAGCGCGATCGCCGGCACGTCCTTCAGCGCCACGTGTTCGCGCAGGCGGTGCACCAGCTGGTAGCCGTCCATGTCGGGCATGCCGATATCGGACAGCAGCAGGTCCGGCCGCCGGGCATCCATGCGCGCCAGCGCCGATTCGCCGCTGGTCGCCACGTCGACGACCGCGCCTTCCGTTTCCAGCAGCAGCCGGAACGTATCCACGGTTTCCTCGTCGTCGTCCACCAGCATCACATGCAGGCCGCGCAACATCGACGATGCGGCGGCGCCGTCGCCATCGGCCGCGGCATCGCGGCGCGACCGGCCCAGCGGCAGCGTCACCGAGAACGTTGCGCCGTGTCCGCGCCCCGCGGATTCGGCCCGCACGGCCCCGCCATGCAGCGTGACGATTTCCTTGACGAGGTTCAGCCCGATGCCCAGCCCACGCGCGCGGCCCTTGGGCGTGTGGGCCTGCCGGTACATGTCGAAGATATGGGGCAGCGCCTCGGGCTCGATCCCCTGCCCCGTGTCGCGCACCGTCAGCTGCGCCTTGCCATCGGCCTGCGTCAGCGACACGGTGATGCGGCCGCCCGCCGGCGTGAAGTTCAGCGCATTGCGCAGCAGGTTCCACACCACCTGCTCGATGCGCGTGACGTCGGCCTCAATCCAGAGCGGCTCGGCCGGCAGGTGTTCTTCCAGCGCGGTGTCGTGCTGCGCGGCTTCCTCGCGCACGGCGCCGCAGACGTGGCGGACGACCGCCACGAGGTCGATGGTGGCGCGCGAGACCGACAGCTTGCCGGTGCGCACGCGCGACATGTCGAGCAGGTCGTCGATGATCTGCGCCTGGCCCTGCACGGTGCGCCGGATGGTCTCGGCCGCGCGCGCGATCAGCGGGTTGCCGCGCGTCTCGGGCGCCCGCGCTATCAGTTCGGTACTGGCGCTGATCAGGTTCAGCGGGTGCTTCAGTTCGTGTGACGCCACGGCCAGGAACTCGTCGCGCTGGTCGTGCGCTGACGCATTCCAGAAGCCGGGGTCGCGGCGCGGCGCGCTGGGGGGCAGCACCTCGTCCAGGTCGCGCGCGATCTTGGCAAACCCGCTGATGCCGGACTGGTCCAGCCGCGACAGCACGCCGCTGGAACGAAAGCGCGTGCCGTCCTTGCGCAGGTGCCAGCGGTCTTCCTCCACGCGCCCGAACTTGCGCGCGCGGGACATTTCCTCGGCCGGCACGCCGTGCTCGCGGTCTTCGGGTGTGAACAGCACGTCGGCCGGCTGGCCCAGCATCTCGGCCTCGGCATGCCCGAAGATGCGCTCGGCGCCCAGGTTCCAGCTCGTGACCCGGCCGTCGTCATCGAACGTGATGATCGCGTAGTCGCGCGTGCTCTCCGCCACGATGCGCATGCGGCGCTCGCCCTCGCGCAGCCGGGCTTCGGCTGCCATGCGCGACGTGATGTCGATGAACGACAGCACGGCGCCATCAATGCGATCCTCGGTCGTGCGGTACGGCAGGAAGCGCGCCAGGTACCAGCGGCCGTCGTTGCTCGGCACCTCGCGCTCGATCAGCCGCAGCGAGTCGAACGCCTCGGCCGCGTCGTCGGCCAGGTTCGGGTAGTCCAGCCGGTGCGTGATGTCCAGCAGCGAGCGCCCGATATCGGACGGGATGATGCTGAACACGTCCACCGCGCGCGGCGTGTAGCGCTTGATGCGGATATTGCGGTCGACGAAGATCGTGCCGATGTCGTTGGCGGTAATCAGATTCTGCAGGTCGTCGTTGATCTTGCCGGTTTCCTCGACCTTCGACTTCAGCTCGGCGTTGACCGTGACCAGTTCCTCGTTGATCGACTGCAGCTCTTCCTTGCTGGTTTCCAGCTCTTCGGTGGCCGAGCGCAGTTCCTCGTTGATCGCCTGCAGTTCCTCGTTGGACGCCTTCAGTTCCTCGGTCGACGTCTCGGACTGCTCGATCGTGGCCTGCAACTGCTCCTTGGTGCGCTGCAGCTCGCGTTCGAGCTGGCTGACGATCGGGTCTGGCTGGCGCTTCTGCGGCGTGTCGGACGCCTCGCCCATGCTGTCCTCGACCTCGTGGAACAGGATCAGCACGAAATCGGCATTGGCCTCGGCGTCATGCACGGGCCGCGCCACCATGTTGACGAAGAAATTGCGGCCGTCGCGCGTCAGTTGCACGCGCCGCGCCTCCACGCTGTGATTGGTCTGCAGCGCCTGGAAGATGGCCGTGCGCAGTTCCAGCCGCAACTCGGGCCGTACCGCCGCAATGACGTTGTGGGACGGCTCGCCGCCCGCGTATTCGAGAAAGCGCCCGGCGCGGTCCGACAGGTGCACGATGTCCGATTCGCGGCTGACCAGCACGCTCGGCGGCGCATGCTGCTCCACCAGCCGCTGGTGCAGGTCGCCGAAAGAGAACTTGCGGCGGCCCTGCGGCTGCATCACGGTGACCGGCATGCGCAGGCTCTGCATCGACGCCGACATCGGCACCGGTGCATCGGCGCGGACCGCCACGTTGGCGCGGTAGATGCGCGCCTTCTTGTCCACCACGGTGAACAGCGTGCTGACGCTGTCGGCCGCCTCGGAGCTGCCCAGGAACAGATAGCCGCCCGGACGCAGCGCGAAGTGGAACGTGCGCAGCACGTCAAGCTGCGCCTCGCGGTCCAGGTAGATCAGCAGGTTGCGGCAGCAGATCATGTCCAGCCGCGAGAACGGCGGATCGCGCAGCAGGTTGTGCAGCGCGAACAGCACGTGCTCGCGCAATTCCTTCTTGACGCGGTAGTGGGCGGCGTCCTTGGTCAGGAACTGCCGCGCGCGGGTCGGTTCCACGTCGGCCAGGATCGACTCGGGATACAGGCCCAGCCGCGCGAACGAGATGGCGCGTTCGTCGATGTCGGTGGCGAACACCTGGTAGGGCACGCCGTCGGCGGTGCGCGACGACGCCTCCTGCAGCAGCATCGCAATCGAGTACGCCTCTTCGCCCGTGGCGCAGCCGGCCGACCAGATGCGGAGCGGCTCGTTGGCGAAGCGGTTCTCCACCACCAGCGGCATCACCTCCTTTTCCAGGGCGTCGAACGCTTCCTTGTCGCGGAAGAAGTTGGTCACGCTGATCAGCATGTCCTGCAGCAGCAGCGGCGTCTCGTCGGGATGGTCGTGCAGGAAATCGCGATAGTCCTGCAGGTCCGACAGGCCGTTGACCTGCATGCGGCGCTCCACGCGCCGCAGCACCGTCGCGCGCTTGTACTGCCGGAAATCGTGCGCCGTGCGGGTGCGCAGGATGACCATGATCTCGCGCAGCACGCGCTCGTGGTCGCCGGCAAGCCCGTCGTCGCTCTCGGCGGGTGCGTCGGTCACGGCGCGGATCCGGCGGCCGCTGGACCACATCTCCATCAGCCGCTGCGGCATGTCGGCCACCGGCAGCGTCAGGTCCACCTGGCCCGTGGCGATGGCCGCGCGCGGCATGCTGGAGAACGCCGCATCCTCGGGCTGCTGGGCCAGGACGATGCCACCCAGTTCCTTCACGCGCGTCAGCCCGACGGCACCGTCGGACCCCGCGCCCGACAGCACGATGCCCACGGCGCGGTCGCGGTGCGCCTCGGCCAGCGAGCGCAGGAACAGGTCGATCGCCATCCGGCGTTCCGCGTTGGACGCCGGCGGCTGCACGCGCAGGTAGCTGTCCTCCATGACCAGCACCTTCGACGGCGGGATCAGGTAGACGTAATTGGCTTCGATCGGGACGGCGTCCGTGACCTGCCGGACCGGCATGGACGTGACGTTGGCCAGCACTTCCGGCAGCACGCTGGAGTGGTCGGGGGACAGGTGCAGGACGATGACGTAGGCGGCGCCGGTGCGCGTGGGCAGGGCCTCGAAAAATGCCTTCAACGCCTCGATTCCGCCGGCCGACGCGCCGATCCCGACAACCGGGAAATGAAGTTGGCTGGGAGTGGACTTCACCGGGGTTCGGGCCATGACCGTGGGATGCGCCAATGCTGGAGGGAAGGACGCAATCATACTCTACGCAAGGATTCGCCCCGGGCCAGCCATTCCCCGCCGATTGGCGAAAAAAAACCGCTCCTGAAGGAGCGGCGGGAAGTCGAACTAGTTCTCTTGCGCGGCGCGAATCGTTGCAAGAGACGCATGAAATATATGTCCAGACATGACATTGCGGATGTTCCCAAATGCTTGCTATATGGACATCCTGCCGGGTGTCCCGCGCGGCGCACGGGCGGCCACGGCGCGCGGGCCAGTGGATATATTGAAACGACCCGTTGACTGATCCATTACTGGCAAGCAAACCGATGCAAAAAGGAAAGACGCTCCGGGACGTGGTGATCCTGGACCGCTATATCGCCGAGCGCGAGGCCGAACTCCAGCGCCTGGAACAGGCTGCCCGGGCCCAGCCGGGCGGCGACGACAACCGTGCCAACCCGATGCTGGCCAGCCTTCGGCAGGCCATCTACGTGCTGCGGGCCCGGCGCGAAGTGCTGGGCGGCACGCTGAAGGGCTCCTGAGCGAAGCACCTGGCGCCCGTATCCGCGTTAACCCTCGATACGTTGCTGACGCCCCGGGATCAGGATCCGCCGGGACTGACCTGCATGGCCACCGGCTGCGCCGCGCCGGCCTGGGGCGACGCGCTGCCGATGACCGACGCCGAGCGCTTGTGGTCGATCAGCAGCACGGCGACCACGGCGATGACGGCCGGCACGGCCATCGCCGCGAAGTTCTGCTGGTGGGACAGCGACATGCCCACCAGGACGCCGATGACGATCGGCGCCAGGATCGCGCCGCTTCTGCCAACGCCCGACGCCCAGCCGATGCCCGTACCACGCACGGCCGCCGGATAGAACTGCCCCGCGTAGGCATAGGTCACGATCTGCGTGCCGATGGTCGAGGCACCGGCCAGCGCCACCACCACGAACAGGGCGCCGGTCGGCATCCGATAGCCGAGCAGCGTGATCGAAACCGCCGCCAGCACGTACATGCCCACCAGCACGTGCTTGATGTTGAAGCGGTCGGCCAGCCAGCCGCCGCCAATCGCGCCAGCCATCGCGCCGAAGTTCAGCACCAGCACGAACGTCAGCGCCGATCCCAGGCTGTAGCCCGCGCCCGCCATCAGCTTGGTCAGCCACGAACTCAACGCATAGACCATGAACAGGCACATGAAGAACGCAACCCAGAGCATCACGGTGCTGAAGCCGCGGCCGTCGCGCAACAACATGCGGATGGGGGCGCTGGAGGCGTCCGCCTGCGGCAGGTCGAAGCGGTCGGTGGCCTGCGGGCGGTACGTGGGCGCCATGCGGGCCAGCACGGCGCGCAGCGTATCGAGCCGGTTGCGGCGGATCAGGAACGGCAGCGACTCCGGCATCCGCCTGAGCACGGCCGGAATGATCAGCACCGGCGCGCCCGCCGCCAGGAAGACCGACTGCCAGCCGTAGGTCTCGATCAGCGACTTGCCCATCAGCGCGGCCAGCATGCCGCCCACCGAGTAGCCGCTGAACATCAGCGTGACCATCGTGCCGCGCAGGCGGCGCGGCGAGAACTCGGTCATCTGCGCCACCACGTTCGGCATCACGCCGCCAATGCCCAGGCCGGCCAGAAAGCGCGTCACGCTGAAGGCGACCGGGTCGCGGGTCATGCCCGCGGCGGCCGTGAAGATGCTGAACAGCGCAATGCAGACGGCAATGGCGCGTGGCCGGCCGATGCGGTCGGCCACGGTGCCCATGATGACCGCGCCGAACATCATGCCGAACAGCGCGGCGCTGACCATGAAGCCGGCACGCGTGGCGTCGACGCCCATGTCCTTCATGATCGATGGCAGCGCGATGCCGACCACGGCCAGATCGTAGCCGTCGAAGATGATGATCAGCGCGCACCAGAACAGCACGCCGGCATGAAAGCGGTTGAAGCGCGCGTCGTCCGCGAGCTGGTGGACGTCGACATGACGCATGGCTTGTCTCCTCGTTGATGGAATGGTGCGCGGTATCCCCCGCGTTGTCCTACCCGTTGTCGCCGCCGGCCACGGGCAGCACGGCGCCCGTGATGTAGCTGGCTTCGTCGGACGCCAGGAACAGGATCGGTGCGACCTGTTCGTCCAGCGTGCCGTAGCGTCCGAAGAACGTGGAGCCGGTGACCTGCGTCACCGCCTCGGCCATCCAGGCGCGTTCCTGCGCGCTGTCGCCGGCAGCATTGCGCGGCACGCGGCGCGGCGGCGCCTGCGTACCGCCCGGCGCGGCGGCCACCACGCGAATGTTGTGCGGCCCGTACTCCATGGCCAGCGCCTGGGTCATCGCATTGACGCCGCCCTTGGCGGCCGAGTACGGCACGCGCCGGATGCCGCGCGTGGCATTCGACGAGATGTTGACGATGGTGCCGCCCCCCTGCGCCAGCATGCGCGGCAGCACGGCGTGGCAGGCGTACAGCGTCGGCATCAGCGAGCGGCGGATCTCCGCGTCGATCTGCGCCGGTTCGAATTCGGCGAACGGCCGCATGCGGATGGCACCGCCGACGCCGTTGACGAGGATGTCGATGCGGCCGAACGTCTCCGCTGCGCAGGCCATTGCGGCGGCGGCGCCCGCATAGGTTTCCATGTCGGCAACGAAGCCGGCGGCCCCGGATGCCTCGGCCGCGACCTCGCCGACAAACTGGGCGCGATCCACCAGCAGGACTTGCGCGCCTTCGGCCGCAGCGCGCAGCGCCACGCCGCGCCCGATGCCCTGCGCGGCCCCGGTGACGACCATCACCTTGCCCGCGAAGCGTCCGGCACTCATGCCGCCACCGCCACGGCGTTGGGCGTGAATTTCTCGTAGTGGAAGCTGTTGGGCTTCACGCCGTTGTCATCGAAATGCTTGCGCACGGCGTCCACCATCGGCGGCGGCCCGCACAGGTACACGTCCACGTTGCCGTCGTGCAGGCAGGCGGGCGGCATGTGCTGCGTGACCCAGCCCTTGCACGGGTGGCACGACGCGTCGTCGGCCACCACGGTGGTGTACGTGAAGTTCGGCAGCCGCGCGGCGTAGGCTTCGATCGCGCCGACCTGCACCAGATCGAGATCGCGCGTCACGCCGTAGATCAGGTGCACCTTCTGGTCGGACGCCGCGCGCACCAGCACTTCGAGCATCGACAGGAACGGCGCCAGCCCGGTGCCGCCGGCCAGGAACAGCAGCGGGCGCTCCACGGCGCGCAGGTAGAAGCTGCCGAGCGGGCCGGTCAGGTTGACCTTGTGCCCAGGCCGCGCGGTCTCCAGCCAGGTGCTCATGACGCCGCCGGGAATCTTCTTGATCAGGAAGCTGATACGCGACGCACCGGGCGCGGACGAGAACGAGTACGAGCGATGCTGGCCGCTGCCCGGCACGCCGATGTTGACGTACTGGCCCGCCAGGAAGACCGGCGGGATGCTGTCGACATCGAGTTCGAGCACCACGGCAGCGTCGTTGTGCGGCACCACGCTGGCCACCGTCGCGGCAAACTGGCTCTGCTCGGTCTTGCACACCGCCGACGACGCCGGCACCGCGATCACGCAGTCGCTCTCGGGCACCATCTGGCAGGTCAGCACGAGGCCGCTGGCCTTCTCGTCGTCGCTGAGCGCGTCCTCGATGTAGTCGTCGCCAAGGTCGTAACGGCCGCTTTCGGCGCGGCACTTGCACGTGCCGCAGACGCCGTCGGAGCAATCCATCGGCAGGTTGATCCGGGCGCGGAACGCGGCGTCCAGCACCTTTTCACCGGCCCGGCACTCGACAAAGCGTGTCACGCCGTCTTCGAAATTCAATGCAATGTTGTAGCTGGACATGTTGCCTCCTGCGTCCGTTTGCAATCCGCTGCGTGGCCTCAGACGTGGTAGACGTCGAGCACCTGGCGGATGTAGTCGTTCTTGAGCAAGATCTTCTTGGCCGCGATGAGCAGGCGGCCTTCCACCTTGCGGAACGTGAGGAATACCGTGCCGAAGAACTGGTCGGTGACCTTGTAGCGATGGCTGAGCGTGTGGAAGTTGTAGCGGACGTCCACCTCGTCGTCGCGTTCGGCCAGTACCTCGACGTTGGCGATGTAGTGGCTCGTGCGCGGCTCGGGCATCGAGGCACTGCTGCGTTCGGTCCGGATGCGGAACACGCGGTCTTCCAGCCCGCCGCGATCGGCGTAGTACATCAGGGAGATCTCGCGCTGCGGGTCTTCGGTGGGCTGGTCGTCGTCGTCCCAAGCCGGCATCCAGTAGGTGACGTCATCGGCGTAGCAGGCCAGCCATTCGTCCCACTGGCGGTCATCCAGGAAACGCGCCTCGCGGTAGAGCGCCTGGCAGATGGATGGATGGTCGAAGCTCATGCCAATGCCTCCGCCTGTTCCTTGCGCAGCGCGTCGCGCATGACCTGCCGCCAGTATTCGTGCTGGACCACGAACAAGCCTTCGTCCTCGCTGCGCTCGCCCGAGATCACCGGCTTCAGGCCCATGCCCTGCGCGTTGGCGTCGGGGCCGTGGATCCACAGCGGCGCGCCGCGCGACATGTCGTTCCACATCGACGTCGAGCCCGCGTAGCCGGCCTGGCAGGCGCGGAATTCTTCGAGGTCGTCGCTGGTGCCCATGCCGGACACGTTGAAGAAGTCCTCGTACTGGCGGATGCGGATGGCGCGGCTCTCGGCGCTTTCGCCCTTCGGCGCAAAGCAGAAGATGCTGACTTCGGTCTTGTCGACGCTGATCGGACGCACCACGCGGATCTGGGTGCTGAACTGGTCCATCAGGAACACGTTCGGGTACAGGCAGAGATTGCGCGTCTGGTTGACGATGTAGTTCGCCTGCTCGGGGCCGACGCGTGCCGCAATCTCGTCGCGATGCTGGTACACCGGGCGCACCTCGGGGTTCATCGTCCGCGTCCAGAGCAGGATGTGGCCGTGCTCGAAGCCGTAGACGCCGGCCGTCGACCTGCTCCAGCCGTTGGCGTCGACGGCCTTGGTGCCTTCCACCTTGCGGCGGCCCATCGTCGCGGCATAGTTCCAGTGCACGGTGCTGACGTGGTAGCCGTCGCAGCCGTTTTCCATCTGCATCTTCCAGTTGCCGTCGTAGATGTAGGACGAATTGCCGCGCAGCACTTCCAGCCCCTCGGGCGCCTGCGCCACGATCTGGTCGATGATGACGCGCGTCTCGCCCAGGTAGTCTTCCAGCGGCATCACGTCGTCGCTGAGGCTGCCGAACAGGAAGCCACGGTAGTTCTCGAAGCGGGCCACCTTGCGCAGGTCATGCGAGCCGTGCTGGTTGAACTGCACCGGATACTCGGTGGTCTTCTCGTCCTTCACCTTCAGCAGCTTGCCGGCGTTGGAAAACGTCCAGCCGTGGAACGGGCACGTGAAGCTGCCCTTGTTGCCATGCTTGCGGCGGCACAGCATCGCGCCCTTGTGCGCGCAGGCGTTGATCACGGCGTGCAGGGCGCCGGTCTTGTCGCGCGTGATGACGATCGGCTGGCGGCCGATCCACGTGGTGTAGTAGTCGTTGTTGTTCGGCACCTGGCTTTCGTGCGCCAGGTAGACCCAGTTGCGCTCGAAGATGTGCTTCATTTCGAGCTCGTACAGGTCGGCGTTGGTGAAGATGTCGCGGCGGCAGCGGAAGACGCCGTTCTCCGGGTCGTCCTGGACCGCGTTGCGCAGCAGGTCGTCGAGCTGTTGTGCCTTGTCGAGGTTTGCGGGCATGAGTCGTCTCCCCGATGCCGGGGGGCGTGGCGCCCATGGCATCGGTCCATGTGGTTTGCGAGGAAGGGGGGCGGCCTGGCAGTCAGGCCGCGGGTACGGCGCCGGGTGGGCTCAGGCGGCCACGGCGGCGGTGGTCGCGGCAGCGCGCGGACGGTTCACGCGCTGGTTGTCCTGGCCTTGCACCAGCGGCGTCAGCGCGATATCGAACCGGATTTCCTTGTACGCGTCGGCCTTCAGGCCCAGCGCGGTGCCATCGGTCTTCTCCACCACGTGCGGCACCAGTTCCTCGCGCGTGGCGTAGGCAAAGTCGTCCCAGATCAGCGGGTCGCCTTCGATGTTGATCTGCGTGGTCAGCTTGCGCGTCTTGTCGCTGGTAACGAAGAAGTGCACGTGCGCGGGACGGTTGCCGTGGCGGCCCAGTGCGTCGAGCAGTTGCTGCGTGGCGCCCTGCGGCGGGCAGCCATAGCCCACCGGCATCAGCGTGCGGAACTCGTACTGGCCGTCGGCACCGGTCTTCACGGCGCCGCGCAGGTTGAAGTCGTCCTGCGCGCCAGTCGGGTCGAAGTGCGAGTAGAAGCCCTTGGAGTTGGCGTGCCAGCACTCCACCACCGCGCCGGCCACCGGCTTGCCGTCCGGCCCCGTGACCGTGCCGCGGATGACCAGCGGGCCGGCATCGGCGTCGGGGTTGATATCGATCCGGGAGACGCCGTCGCGCACCGGCGCGCCGGCGACGTAGAGCGGGCCTTCGATCGTGCGCGGCGTGCCGCCGTGGATGTCGGCCTCGCGGTCGGCGGCGTCCATGCGGATGTCGAGATACTTCTCCAGCCCCACCCCGGCGGCCAGCAGCGCCGCTTCGCCGTCCTGGCCGAGCTTGTTGAAGTAATGCACGCCGGCCCAGATTTCGTCGGGCGTCATGTCGAGGTCGTCGATGGCCTTGAAGAGGTCGCTCAGCAGACGGTGAGCAATCTGCTTGGTGCGCGCGCTGCCGGCGTCATTGCCCAGGTTGGCGGCGGCCTTCAGCAGGTCCTGAACTTCTTTCGTGTCGAACACCTTGGCACTCATGTCTGCTCCTAACGCTCTGTCATTTTTGTGGGGTTAACCCTCATTCCAGGTCGGTCTGAATCAACTTGGAAGGTATAATCGCGCCCCGAAACCGGGGTTGAAAGCAGAATAGAGGCGGCAAACCAGCCAGTCCAACACCGTTTTAGTATCGGGCTATATCCTGGAGGTATTGTATGGAGTTGCGTCACCTGCGCTATTTCGTGGCCGTCGCGGAAGAACGCAACTTCACGCGCGCGGCCCAGCGGCTGCATATTGCGCAGCCGCCACTGAGCCGTCAGATCCAGCAACTGGAAGAAGAACTGGGCGTGCAACTGTTCGAGCGCAACGCCCGGCCGCTCAAGCTGACCGAGACCGGCAAGTTCTTTTATTCCCACGCGGTGCACCTGCTGGCGCAGACCAGCGAACTGGAATCGATGACGCGGCGCGTGGGCAATATCGAGCGCAGCCTGTCGGTCGGCTTTGTCGGCTCCACGCTCTACGGCATGCTGCCCAAGATCATCCGGCGCTTCCGCGACGAGAACAAGTCGGTCGAACTGAGCCTGCACGAGATGTCGACGATGGACCAGATCCGCGCGCTCAAGGACGGCCGCATCGACGTGGGCTTCGGCCGCATCCGCCACGAGGACGCCAACATCCGCCGCGTGATCCTGCGCGAGGAAAAGATGATCGTTGCGCTGCCCATCGGCCATCCGCTGTCCACGGCAAAGCCGGTACTGTCGCTGCGCGACCTGATCCACGAGACGCTGATCGTCTTTCCCAAGGCGCCCCGCCCCAGCTACGCCGACCAGGTCCTGTCGGCATTCCAGGAACGCGCGCTGACCCCGCGCCGCATCTACGAAGTGCGCGAACTGCAGATCGCGCTGGGACTGGTGGCGGCCGGCGAAGGCATCTCGGTGGTGCCGAGCAGCGTCTACGGCCTGAAGCGCGATGACGTGAGCTACATGGAACTGGACGACCCCACGCTCACGTCGCCCATCATCATGAGCATGCGCGCGATGGACGAATCGCGCGACATCAAGGAAATGCTGGAACTGATCTACCGGCTCTACGAGGAAGAAAAGATCCCGTATGTGCCGCGTACGGATCGCGGGGAGTAGGGGTGGAGAGTGCGGGTCGCGAATGCGGCGCCGCGCCGGACGCTTTGGGCCCTAACGAACAACCTCCGGCTTTCCCGTCACCCGCATCGACGGCAGCCACACGCCCGGCCCGGGCGCCCGAATTACGGTGCCATACACGGTCACTTGCCGGCCGGTCAGCGCGCGGGCGTCAGCCAGCGGCACGCCGACGAGTTCCCAACTGTCGTGTGCGGGCGTCTCCAGCATGACCGTCGGGAACGGCTCGTTGCCCTTGATACGGATTTCGCCGACGAGGGCTGTCTGGCCCTGCGGCGTCGTTGCCGCGGCACACGCCGCGAGCGTCAGGGCGATGAGGCCCGATAGTGCGAATCTCTGCATGGTGTCTGACGAAAAGACGGGGCGGATTGCGCCGCCCCGTTTGCCTTACTGGATCACGACCGACAGCGTCGATTGTGCCGGCACCAATGCGCGGCTCTCCTATATCGGCAAAAAATCCAAAAATGTCACCCTCCGTTTAGGGGTTGTTTCCCGCCCGATCCCCTGCTAGCCATTGTTGCGCGCCGTACAACATAGTGAAGGCCGCCACGGCCCTACTGCCTGCCGCGCCCCCTGCCTAGAATCCGTTGCACCGATGGTTGCGCAAGCCGCGCGACGGTCGAGGAGGATGTCCGTGCGACCAAGCGGACCCGCGCCAGCCGCCCAGCGGCCTACCCACCCAAAGACAGGAACTGATCATGAGCGAAACAACCCGCAATCTGCAGCCGGTGACCGCCAACCTTGGCAAGGAGGGTTCCGGCGAACTCGTGCCTTCCCGCTACGCGGTACGGATCGGAGACGTCGACGTGGTGCTGATCAGCGACGGCATCCTGCCGCTGCCGACCTCGACCATGTCCACCAATGTGAGCCCTGAAGACCGCAACGAGTGGTTCGACGGCCGCTTCCTGCGCCGCGACATGTTCGACTGGGCGCTCAACATCGCGCTGGTCCGCAGCGGCGACCGCCTGATCCTGATCGATTCGGGCGTGGGCGACGGCTTCGAGTACTTCACGCGCGCCGGCCGCTCGGTGATGCGGCTGGAATCGGCCGGCATCGACCTGGGCGCGATCACCGATATCGTGATCACGCACATGCACATGGACCACGTCGGCGGGCTGAACGTCGAGGGGGTCAAGGCCAAGCTGCGCCCAGACGTGCGGATCCACGTGGCCGGTGCGGAGGTGGAGTTCTGGAAGAACCCGGACTTCAGCAAGACCGTGATGCCGGAGACCGTGCCACCCGCGCTGCGCAAGGCCGCTGCCCGCTTTGTGGAGCTGTACAGCAAGAACATCGTGCAGTTCGACCGCACCGTGCAGGTGGCGCCGGGCGTGTCGGCGCGCGTGACCGGCGGCCATACGCCGGGGCATTGCGTCGTGGACGTGGCCTCGGGCGGCGAGAAGCTGACGTTCGTGGGCGATGCGATCTTCGAGGTGGGCTTCGACAATCCCGCATGGCAGAACGGTTTCGAGCACGAGCCGGAGCTGGCCGTCGACGTGCGAATGGGCCTGCTCAACGAAGCCGCGGAAACGGGTTCCCTGCTGGCGGCGGCACATATCGCGTTCCCGTCCATCGGCCATATCACGAAGAACGGCAACGGCTTCCGCTTCGTGCCGGTGCAGTGGGATTACTGATCGGGGGGCGCGCGCCGACGGCCGCCAATCCTGACCGCTGAAGCGAATGCCGCGATTTCAACACTCGCGGCATTTCGCATTTTCAGCGCCCGCACCAACGGTTGCCAATTCGCACGCTGCCGACCCGCCCGCCGTCAACACCACCGCACGCCGCCGCGTTCTCCGATCGCAAGTTGCGATCACAGCCAAGGAGGCCGCATGAAGATCACCGTTATCGGCGCGGGTGCCGTGGGATGTTTCTATGGCGCCATGCTGGCCAGGGCGGGGCATCCCGTGACGCTGGTCGGCCGGCCGGTACATGTCGACAGCGTGACGCGCCATGGCCTGCGGTTCGAATCGCCGGCGATGGACACGTACATCGCCGTCGCCGCGGATACGCGCGTGCAGGCGGCCGAGGACGCCGACCTCGTGCTCTTTTGCGTGAAGTCCGCCGACACGGTCGACGCCGCGCGGCAGTTGCGCCCGTTCCTGAAAGCCGATGCGGCAGTGCTGTCGCTCCAGAACGGCATCGACAACGCGGCGATGCTGGAAGGCGCGCTAGGCCGGCCGGTCATCGCGGCCGCCGTCTACGTGGCGTGCGAGATGGCCGGTCCCGGCCATCTCAGACACCACGGACGCGGCGACCTTGTGATCGGCGATTCGCCGCAAAGCGCCGACATCGCCCGCATGCTGGGCGCGGCCGGCGTGCCCACCGTGGTGTCCGCCGACGTGCGGGTGCCGCTCTGGGACAAGCTCGTGCTCAACTGCGCGTACAACGCGCTCTCGGGCATCGCCAACCTGCCCTATGGCGAGATCCGCAACGTCGAGGCGGCCGAGGAGACGATGAAGCAACTGATCGCCGAATGCCTGGCCGTGGCGTGCGCCGAGCGCGTCGGCATCGACCTCGACGTCGAGCGCCAGTTCGAGCGCATCCGCCATACGATCCCTGCCGGCCAGTATTCGTCGATGGCGCAGGACCTGGCCCGTGCTCGTCCCACGGAGATTGACTACCTGAATGGCGCCATCGTGCGGCGCGGCTTGGCGCACGGCATCGCCACGCCGGTGAACCAGGCGCTGATGACGCTGGTGCAGCTTCTGGAGCGCCGGCCGGCGGCCCGGGGCAGTTGAGCGCGCGTCGTCACCCCTTGTCGCGCAACACCGTGCGGAAGCCGATATGCGAAGCGGGCAAGTCCGCTTCCTGCTGCTCGCGCGACGACGCGCGGTAGCGTACGCAATAGTCGGACGAGCAAAGGAACGAGCCACCCTTGATGACCATCGGCGTGTTGCCGGCCGCACCATGGGGCCGATTGGCGGGGGCAATGGCGGCGGTGTCGCCGTTGGCATGGCCCTGGTGCTCGCCACGGTAGACGTCGCGCGTCCATTCCCACGCGTTGCCGATCATGTCGAACAGCCGGTAGTCGCTGGCCGCGTAGCAGCCCACGGGCGAGCGCCCGACGTGCCCGTCCTCGTTCGTGTTCATCAGCGGGAACGCGCCCTGCCAGTAGTTGGCGGATGGCTTGCCGGCCGGATCACGCGGCGCGGTGTCAAGCGTGGCGTCCTCGTGCCCGGCCTTGCCGGCGTACTCCCATTCGGCTTCTGTCGGCAGGTCGCGGCCGAGCCATTGCGCATAGGCCAGCGCGTCGCGTTGCGTGACCAGCGTGACCGGATGGTTGGCGCGGCCGCGCAGGTCGCTGGCGGGACCGTCCGGATGCCGCCACGATGCGCCCTTGACCCACGACCACCACGCCAGCGGCCGGGCATCCAGTTCAGCCTGCGTCGGCGAGTGGAACACGGCGGCGCCCTGCTGCCGCTCGGCATCGGTTACATAGCCCGTGGCCTGCACGAACGCGGCGAACTGTGCGTTGGTGACCTCCGTCTGGTCGATCCAGAAACCGGCCACGCGCGTGCGGCCGCTGCCGGCCGGGCGTTCGTCGGGATAGCCATGACTGGTGCCGAGCACGAAATCGCCGCCGCTCAGGTGCACCATGCCGGCGCGGGCATCGGCGCCCCAACCATCTGGCAGGCCGCTGTATTGCGCGCATTGCCGCCCGCTGCCCAGCGGCGCCGCCGGCCTGCCGGTGTTGCTGCCGTCCAGCCCGCCGGACGGCAACGCCGCATCGCGCGGGCCGTGGGCGGCGCGCGATGCATAGACGCCGGACACGGCCGCAAACGCCACGCCGAACGCCACTGCGACGACCGCCACCTTCGCGGCGCCCCGTAGCTTTGCAGAAGCTGCCATGACGCGACGCATCGATCAGTAGTAGCCCTTGGGACGCGCCGGCTCCACGCCGCCCACGCCCTGCATGTACGTCTTCCACTGTGCGATCAGGCTGTCCAGCACCGTCGCGTTGCTGGTGGAGACGTCGTGGTTCTCGCTGCGGTCGGTGGCCAGGTCGAACAGCTCCCAATGGCCGTCGGCCGGGCCGAACTGCGCGGGCTCGGTCCACAGCGCCTTCCACCGGCCATCGGCGCTGCGGATCTGCGCCCGGCCGTACGACTCTTCGCCAAACGCGGTGGTGCGCACCTCGCCCGTCGCCTCGCCACGCAGCACCGGCAGCAGCGATTGCCCGGTGATCGGCCAGACGTTGCGGCCGTTGTAGACCACCTTGCCCCGGTTCCGGTCCGTGCCGGTTGCCGGATCGATGCTGGGCGCGGCGGCGGTGGATGGCAGCGCGATGCCGGCCACGGCCAGGAACGTTGCCGTGTTGTCGGTCACGTGCGTGAAGGCGCGCAGCGTGGGCTGCTGCTGCGTCTGCCCCGGCAGCTTCACGATCGCCGGCGTGGAGATGCCGCCTTCGCCCATGTACCCCTTGGTCTGGCGGAACGGCGTGGCGCTGACCTCGGCCCAGCGCAGCCCGTACTGCAGGCGCCGCGCGGCCTGCAGGCCGTTGTCGGTGCCCAGCGTCGAGTACACGGGCTCGGCGGCGTTGGCGGTGTCGGTGGCGGTCGGGTCGCCATTGGTGATCGGCCAGCCCTCCGCGCCGTTGTCGGACTGGAACATGATGAACGTGTTGTCGTACTCGCCAATGTCCTTCAGGTGCTGGACCAGCAGGCCGATGTTGTAGTCGAGGTTTTCGACCATGCCCGCGTAGATCTCCATGTAGCGCGCCTGCGCCTTGCGTTCGTCCGCGCTCAGGCTGGCCCACGCCTTGTCCACCAGGCCGGGGCCGTAGTCGGTATAGCCCTGCGCCGGGCCGTTCAGCGCGTTGATGTATTTGGCGCCGGCCGTGCCGTTGGCGGCCGTGCCCGCCGGCGCAACCAGTGCCTCGGGCTGGCCCGCATACGGATTGAAGTCGGCGGGGATGATGCCGAGCGACTTCTGACGCGCGATACGCGCGTTGCGGACGGCGTCATAGCCCGCGTCGTACCGGCCCTTGTACTTGCTCAGCCAGGGCTCCGGCACCTGCAGCGGCCAGTGGGGCGACGTGTACGCGGCATACGCAAAGAACGGCTTGCCATCGGCCTTGTTGGCGTCGATGTACTCGATCAGCTTTTGCGTATAGAAGTTGGTCGAGTAGAACAGCGCGGGCGATCCGCCGGCGCCGCCGGGCTGCCCCGGCTGGCCCGGCTGCACGTACTTGCCGTTCTCGGTGTAGTTGCGCGATCCGGCGGCCTCGTGTCCGAAGTGGTTCGACGCCGCGCCGCCCAGCAGCGCGTAGCTGCGCTCGAAACCCCACTGGTCAGGCGTCTTGCCGCTGGTGGCGGCCGCCCCGGCGATGCCGGAACCGAGATGCCACTTGCCGGCCATGTACGTGTGGTAGCCGGCGTCCTGCAGCAACTGTGCCACGGACAGCGCGCTGTCGTTGAGATAGCCCTCGTAGCCGGGCAGGCCCTTGCGTTCGTCGTTCGGCGCGCCCATCGTGCCTTCGCCGACGAGGTGGTGGTCGGTGCCGGAGATCAGCATCGACCGCGTGATCGCGCAGACCGTGCCGGTGTGGTGATTGGTCAGGATGCGGCCGGACGCCACCAGTGCGTCCAGGTTCGGCGTGTCGATCTCGCCCCCGAACGCGCGGATATCGGAATAGCCGAGGTCGTCGGCCATGATGTACAGGATGTTCGGACGCTTCTGCACGGTACCCGTGCCCGGCGACGTCGCGGTGTTGCCGGTGGAGGCCACCGGGGTACTGCCGTCGGACCCGCAGGCCACCAGCGAGACGAGCGCGGCGGCCACCGCGCCGGCCAGGCCGATGCGCAAGACAGGGGCAGCGCGCCGGGGCGCAGCAGTGGAACGGGCACGACGAACGGACGGGGAAGCGTTACGTGTTGGCATTGTTGTCTGGCGCTACCGTGAAAGGAGCTGGCCATGCTATGGCTGCGCCGCGCCAAATCCAAACAACGTTTCCGCATGCCGTTCTGCGGAAATATTCGTTGCCGTGGTCAGGGTATCCGTTGCTTGCTCAGGTCATCAGCGCCACGATCACCGTGCCCCACAGCGCCAGCAGGACGTTTCCGACGGCATAGGCGACGCCGTAGCCCAGCGTGGGCACCGCGCTCTTTGCGGCTTCCTGTACGGCGGCCAGCGCCGGCGTCGCCGTGGAAGCACCCGCGCATACGCCGAGCAGGATGCCCGGATGCATCTTCATGAGCTTGTGTCCGACGAAGACGCCCGTCAGCATCGGGATGCTCACCGTCAGCACGCCGGCCAGCAGCAGCGACAGGCCGCTGGACTGAAGCCCCTTGACGAAGTCGGGACCAGCGTTCAGGCCCACGATTGCCACGAAGCCGGTCAGGCCAATCGATTCGAACACCCACAGCGTCGGCCCGGGAATACGCCCGAAGAGCCGCGGCTGTACCGACCGGAGCCAGCCACACACCAGCCCGCCCAGCAGCACCCCGACGCTGAGCGACAGCCCGATCTCGATGCCACCCACGACCAGTGCCGGCACGCCCACGAGCGCGCCGGCGACGATGCCCAGCGATACCAGCACCATATCGGTCGCATTGGTGGCCCGATCGGCGACGCCAATCTTGTCGACCGCGCCTTCCACGCTTCTCGCGCTGCCCACCAGCGAGACGACATCGCCACGGTTGAGGACGGTTTCCGGTGACACCATTACCGGCGTGCCGGCGCGCGACACACGCGCCACGAACACCCCGCGCGCGCTTTCTTCCTTGGCCAGATCGCCCAGCCGGCGGCCGTCGACGGCCTTGGATGTGATGATGACGTCCAGCAGTTCCACTTCCACGTCCAGCAACTCACGATCATCGATCTCGTGCAGGCCGGAATGCGCACCGTCCATCCGCTCGACCAACAAGGTGCGACGGCCTGAGACACTGAGCGCGTCGCCCGCGCGCAGGACGATGTCCGGCGCGATGCGCATCACCGCGCCACTGCGGCGAAGACGTTCCACGCAGATGCGCTGGCCACCGATGTCCGCCTCCAGCTGGGCCACGGTCATGCCCGCCAGCGGCGAACCTGCGTCGATCTGGTAGGCGCGGAACTCGATCTCCCGCCGGCTCGGGATGGCATGTGCGGTGTTGCCCTCCATCCGGCTTTCAAGCTCGCGGCACGCCGCTGGCAGATCCACGCGAAGCAGCCGGGGCGCAAGTTGGGCAAGGATCCACGCCGCGCCGACCACGCCCACCAGATAGGTGACGGCGAACGCGACGGGTATCTGGTTCGTCAACACCTGTCGATCGGCTTCGGACAGGGCCAGCCGCGAGATGGCGTCACCGGCCGTACCGATGGTGGCGGACTCCGTCAACGCGCCAGCCACCACGCCCGCAGCGGTGCCGGCCTGGTAGCCAAACAGCTTGCTGACGATGAACGCGACCACGAGCCCCGTTGTGGCGACGATGCCCGCCAGCAGCGCCTGCTGCAGGCCGTCGCTACGCAATCCGCGAAAGAACTGCGGGCCCGTGCGGAATCCGATGGAAAACAGGAAAAGCAGGAAGAAGCACTGCTTCACTTCGCCAGAGATCTTGAGCCCGAGTTGCCCGACCAGCACGCCGGCAAGAAGCGTCCCGGTAACCGCGCCCAGCGTAAAGTTGCCGATTTTCAGCTTGCCCAGCGCGTATCCCAGCCCCAGCACCAGGAAGAAAGTGACTTCTGGATGCAGACGAAGCAGGTGCTGGAACCAGTCGAAGGCGGCGCTCATTGTGGACTCCGTGGTACGGCCCGCCATCTCCTTTTTTCGATTCGCGCCGTCCCGGGGTATTGACCGGGCAATCTCCTGACGGCCCGGCGCATCGGCGGACTATCGAGCGAAATACTTTCAGCTACTCCGCAGCGGCGGAAGTGAAAGATTCTGCAAAGGATGATTATTTGTTTCGAGAAGAACAGGTAGATATGCCGAAAACAGCACCTTCGCCATGAACGCCGCGACGCGTCATCCCGCCGGTGCGATGGCCCGGAACTGCGCGCACAGCCGGAACACGTCTTCCGACAGCGCCGTCTGCTTCGCCTTGGCATAGCGGGTGGCGAGTTTCATCAGTTCCTTGATGTCGCGTCCGCTTGCTGTCGGGTAGGCAGCGGTCAACGCCTCCACCAGTTCGTCATCGAGGGTCGCGCCAAACTGGTCGGCTTGCAGACGCCACAGGCGCGATGCATCCGCCCGGTCGGGCGTCTCGTACTGGATGGTGGCGATGCACCGCGACAGGATGGCGTCATCGACGTCACCGGTACGGTTGGTGGTCATGAACAGCAGGCCGCTGAAATACTCCAGCGTGCGCAGGAATTCCGCAACGATGGCGTTGTGCTCCAGGTCGTTGTCGCGGCGGCGGATGTAGACGTCGGCCTCGTCGAGCAACAGCACGGCATTCCAGCGCATGGCGCGGCGCAGTATCTCCATCAGGCTGGCACCGACCGAGGCGGCAGTCGTGCCGAGCTGTCCGGAATGCACGCGGTAGAGTGGCCGGCCGACGACTTCCGCGTACACCTCGGCCGTCAATGTCTTGCCAAGGCCGGGCGCGCCCTGGCAGAGGATGGTCGTGCCGCCCGATTTGCCAGGCACCACGTCCTGCACCAGGACGTCCAGGTGCGAGGTCAGGATGTCGATCAGGTCGCGGTGGTGGTCCGGCAGCACGAGCTTGTCGCGCAGCCCGGGCTGGTACTGGTATTCGGTCAGGTGCTGCACGTGCACCCAGATGTTGCGGTGCCATTCCAGATGGAACAGATGCACGTAGCCGTGCAGCGGCATCCGTTCAAATCCGGTGGCCACCCCGGCCTTGCGCCAGAATTCGGCGTCGCATGTCACTTCGAAGCGGCGCTCCAGCCGTTCCTCGTCATTGATGCAGCGGGCCGCCACGCCATCGCCCAGGCGCGCCAGCGAAACAGTACCCTTGCCTTCCACGGTGAAGGCGGGTCCCGTGGCGATGTACTGCGCGCCGAAGCTGCGCTGGTAGCGCAGAAAAAGCTGCGCGTGCCGGTCGTACTCCTGCCGGAATTCCGCGCACTCCTTGAAAAACCCGAAATCGGCGAGCAGCTGCGGAATCGTGCGGTCCACGATCTCGTCGCGCGTGACGATGATCGACGTCGTCATGCCCCCTCTGCGCCGCGTGGGGTCGGTCAGCTCCGAGTTGGCGGACAGCATGGTATTCGCCAGCAGGTCGATGGCCACGTAGGCCATGCCCTGCTCGGGCTCCACGTGGCGGATGCGATAGACCAGCCACGGCAGCAGTACGCCATCGCGGCTGCGCTGGTACAGCCAGCCGTCGATGACATCGCGCGACAGGTACGCCACCAGCCCTGCCACCAAGCGCTCCAGGCCGGGAATGGTCCGCGCCTGCGGAGCGTTGTAGACGTTGTCGAGCGCCAGCATCTGGAACGTGAGCTGCCGCTCGTTCTTCGCCTTGCTTAGCGTGTAGAGCATGTTCAGCGACTGTGCGTCGAACAGTCGCGCCGACACCGACATGCTGCCGTGACAGAGACCGTGCTCCTTGAGCTGCCGTGCCAGCGGAGACTCGGCCTCGACCATGGCAAGCAGCGGGTGGATCAGAGACTGCGGAATCTCGATATTCATGGATTGCACTCCGTTAGCGGCAGATCCTGGGGCTGGCGACGGCGCGCTACGCCAGGAAGAAGCGGATGGCCTCGGTCACGATCGGGGGATGGATCAGGTGCGTGCCGTGAAATTCGACATACTCGACGTCGTATCCGGCAGCCTTCAGCTTGGCGGCATTGGTCCGGCCGCTGGTCTGGATGGGCAGTTGCTCGTCAACCAGCCCATGCGCGATAAACACCTTCGGCGCGCCTTCCTGCAGGAAAACGGACATGAACCCGCCTGAGAAAGCGATGACGTGGCTGGCAATGTCGCCGTTGGTGATGCCGATGGACAGCGCGTAGCTCGCCCCATCCGAAAAGCCGGCGAACGCCAGCCGTTCCGGGCGAATGCGGTAGCGGGCCGAGACGGCGTCCAGCCCCCTGTGCAACTTCTGCAGGTCGGGGCCGTTGCCGCCGATGACGATGTCCCACGTGGGATAGGTCGAATGCGGCGCCAGCACCAGAAAGCCATGCGCATCCGCGTGCGGCTCGACAAAGGGCAACACCTTCTCGGGAAAGCCGCCGGCACCGTGAAACATGACCAGCAGCGGCACGGGGCCCGGGCCAAGCTCCGGCGGCACGTAGAGCACCGCATCGCGCTCGTCGGCCAGTCCAAGCCGGTGGCGCCCGGGCGGCAACGGGGCCTGTGACGGCTCGCTGTGGGTGAAAGTTATCCGGCCCAGCAGAGAAGGATCGAGCATGGCGGCGGCAGGTGCAAATTGGTGATATGTAATATATCACCAATCTTGTGCACGGGGCGGGACAACCTCCGCGGCGTGAAAAATGTCAGCGCGAGCCGCGTGCCACCGCCAGGAAGACGCCAAAACCGACCAGAAGCCCGCCAAAGGCGCGGTCGATCCAGTGACGCACGGCCAGCAGCCCGGTCAGGCACTTCCCCACCCAGCGCCTGGGCGCGCTACGTCCGTTACAGGAACCTGAACAGGTTCATCTGCTGGATCTGCATGAACGATTGCTGCGCGCCCTGCAGCGCGGTCTGGCGCTGGTAGTACTCGGTGATCGCGGCGGCGTAGTCCAGCTCGGTCAGGTTCGACAGCGTCTGGGCGCTGCTGAGGTCGCGGTTGTCGCCGATGGTGTCCAGCGCGTCGACTTCGTTCATGCGCGAGCCCACCGACGAACGCACGGTCAGCACGTTGTCCAGCGAGTTGTCGTTCTGGCGCAGGCCGGTGGCGATAGCGTTCTGCAGGTTGGCGGCCGCCACGTCGGGCGACGTGCCCGAGCTGATCGGCTGGCGCAGTGCGCTGATCACGTTCTTCAGGTTGGCGAACATGTCGGCGCCCGCCTGCTGGGCCGGCTGGACCGTGACCTTGTCGGTGTCGGCCGGCATGCCCTTGACCGAGAACGACACGCCGCCCACGCTGATCGAGCCGTTCTCGACGTAGTCCACCGGTGCGGCGGTCGTGCCGGTCGTGGTGTCCGTCACCACGTACTGCTTCTTGCCGGTGCCGGCGTCGGTCTGGAACGCGACGCTGAACGAGTGGCCGTAGGCGGGATCGGTCGGGTTGGTCACCGAAATCGCGCTGAACACGCCGGTGCCGGCGTTGGTGCCGGTGCCCTTGATCACGTAGCCGGCATTGGCGGTCACCGACTGGAAGATCTCGGCGCCGTGGTTGCCTGCTTCCATCTGGCGCGCGACGTCCACCTGCAGCAGCTGGTGGCCGGTGTCGCCCTGGTAGGTCAGGTTGCCCGCGGCATCGGCCACGAACGGTGCCGAGCCCGACTTCAGGCCGCCGAACAGGAAGTTGCCGTTGCCGTCGTCGGCGTTGGCCAGGCCCACGAGCTGGTCGTACTGGCCCTGCAGCGCCGTGGCCAGCGACGCGCGGTCGTTGTCGCTCAGCGTGCCGTTGCCAGCGTTCACCAGCAGGGTCTTGATGTTCTGCAGCGTGGTGGTGACCGACTGGAGCGTGTTTTCCTCCAGCCCCAGCGACATGTTGGCCTGCTTGCGCGACGCCGTGTACTGGCCGTTCACGGCCATCGACTGCGACACGCCGAGCGCGCGCGTGGCGGCAACGGGGTCGTCCGACGGCGTCAGCACGCGGCGGCCGGTGGCCAACTGCTGCTGCACGTGCAGCAGGCTGGACTGCTGGCTGTTCATCGACGACAGGCCCTGGTGATACAGGGTGGAGGTGGCGACGCGCATGGCGTGATTCCTTCTTGTCCGGAGGTTGTATCGGGGATATCCGCGATCAGGCGATGCTGACCAGCGTGTCGAAGATGGTGCTGGCGGCCTGGATCACCTTGGCGTTGGCCTGGTAAAGCTGCTGGAACTTCAGCAGGTTTACCGTTTCCTCGTCCATGTTCACGCCCGACACCGACTGCTGGGACGTGTAGATCTGGTTCGTGATGCTGTCCTGCGACGCCGACGCGATCGTCGTGGACTTGGCCTTGCTGCCCACGTCGTTGACCAGCTGGGCGTAGGCGTCGTTGAAGCTCGACGTGCCGTTGATGGTCTTGGCCGTCTGCAGCTTGGCCAGCTTGAGCATGTTGCCGTTGTCCGACACCGCGCCCGTGTTGTTCGACAGCGTGAACGTGTCGCCATTCTTCGGCGTGCCGTTCAGGCTGAACGTCATGTTGTTGATCGTGATGTCGGTGCCCGACGCGGTGGCCGTCACCGTCGGTGCCGGCACCAGCGGCGCATTGGTCACCGAGTCGACGATCGTGTAGGCGCCGCCCGTGAACGTCACCTTGACCGGATTGGTCATCAGCGTGAAGCCGGGCGCGACGTTGGTCAGCGATGCCTTGACCGTGCCGGTGTTCTGCGTGTTGGCGTCGGCGCGCGCCGGCGATGCGGCGGCGATCTTGGCCGGGTCCGTGATCAGCGTGCCAAAGCCGGCCGCGGCATTGCGCGTGGGCTGGATCTCGAACGATTCGTTGGCGTTCATCGCGCGGTCGAGCGTCAGCGAGAAGCCTTCGGGCGTGTTGATCGTCAGCGGATAGGTGCCCGGGGCCGCGGTGTTCGACACCACCACGTTGTCGGACTTGCGCACCAGCGAATAGCTGCCGCCGGCGAACTTCAGCGTGTAGTCGCTGGTCGTCAGGTTGCCGGTGTTGGTGATCGTGGCCGTGAGCTGCGCGCCCGACGTGTTCTTGTCGTTCGAGAACACGGTCGGCTTGCCCAGCGTGAACATGTCGGTGCCGATGGCGCCGTTCAGGTCGATGCCCAGCTTGTGCTGGTTGTTGAACGTCTGGCCGATGGCCAGCGACAGGCGGCCGATGGCGTTCTGCGCCGTGTCCAGCGATTCGCTGCGGAAACGCAGCAGCCCGCCAATGGAGCCGCCCGTGACCGCGCCTTCCTCGGCCTCGATCGTCGTGCCGTTCGGCAGCGTGTATGCGATGGTCTGGCGGCTCGGGTCCACCGACGACGGCACCGTCTTGATGTCGTACGAATCGGTGCCCATCACCAGCGGCTGGCCGTTGCCGACGAACACGTTGTACGTGCCGCCGTCCTGCACCACCACCTTGGCGCCGACCAGTTCGGTCAGCTTGGCCACGGCCTGGTCGCGCTGGTCCAGCAGGTCGTTCGGCGCGTGGCCGCCCGACGCGGCGGTCATGCGCGAGATTTCCTTGTTCAGGTTGGCGATCTGCTTCGAGTAGTCGTTGACCTGCGTCACCGACGACTGGAGCTGGGTGTTGATGCCGTCCTGCAGCTGCTTGAAGTAGTCGCTGGACGACTTGATCTGCCCGGCCAGCGCCTGGGCCGACGAGATCAGGCCCTGGCGGGTCGCCGGATCGGCCGGGGTATCGGACACGGCCTGCACGGCCGCGAAGAACTTCTGCATCAGCGGCGCCAGGCCACCTTTCTCGTCCGCCAGCAGGTTGTCGATCTGGCCGATCTGTTCCGCGTACGTCGACAGCTCGAAGCTGGCCGACGTGGCGCCGCGAAGCTGCCCGGTCAGGAAGCCGTCGTACACGCGCTGCACGGTAATGGTGTTCGAACCCTGGCCGTAGAAGCCGGCACCGGTGGCCTGGCCGCCGGCCGACGCAATGATCGTGTTCTGGCGGGTATAGCCGACGGTGGCCGCGTTGCTGAAGTTGTGGCCGACCGTGGTGAGCCCGTTCTGGGCGACGTTCAGGCCCGACAGACCGATATTAAACAGAGACATGTTCGTCTGACTCCGGATCGAATGGCTAGCCAGCGGCACGCTGCCGACGGCGGTGGATGTGTTGGTTATCGGCGCAAATGCGGCGCGACTTTAGCGTCGCAATGGTTTCGCAGGTGGCGGTATTGTTAGTGCTTACTCTTTGGTTTGCGCCGCGTACAAGCGGGGACGGCGCGACCGATGAGGGTAGCGCCGGGGGGTGCTTGGTCGCGTGTTTGCTCCCCTCTCCCGCGAAGTGGGAGAGGGGCTGGGGGTGAGGGCAGGCGGCTCAAGACGCGATGTCGCACTTGCGAAGCGCGGGGGGGGGGGCCCCCCCCCCCCCCCCCCCCCCCCCCCCCCGCGGGGCGGGGGGCCCACCCCCCCCCCCCCCCCCCCCCCCCCCCGGGGGGGGGGCCACCCCCCCCCCCCCCCGGCCCCCGGGGGGGGCCCGCGCCCCCCCGCGGGGGCGCCCCGGGGGGGGGGGGGCCCCGGGGGCCCCCGCGGGTGGCGCCCGGGTGGGGGGGGGGGGGGGGGGGCTGGGGGCGTGGGTGGCAGGTTGGGTCGCTGGCCCTCTCCCCCGGCCCCTCTCCCGCGCAGGCGGGAGAGGGGAGACCACAGACGCCATCCTCAACCGCCCGGGGGGGCGGGAGAGGGGAGACCACAGACGCCATCCTCAACCGCCCGGGGGGGCGGGAGAGGGAGGCCGGGCTCAGAAGCCCAGGCTGGCCAGCAGGTCGTCCACCTGGGACTGGTCAGACACGACGTCGGCCTTGCCTTCCGGGTTGATCTGCGGGCCGTTCATCAGCGTCGGGGCCGCTTCCACGCGGCGGTCCGCCGGCACGTTGTCGATCAGCACCTGCAGCAGTTCCTGCTCCAGGGTGCGGATCATGTCCATCATCTTCTTGATCACCTGGCCAGTCAGGTCCTGGAAGTCCTGGGCCATCATGATTTCGAGCAGGTGGCCGCCGGTGGCCTTGGCCTTCTGCGGGACCTCGGTCAGGAACTCGCGGGTGTCCAGCACCAGCGCGCGGGCGTCGCCCAGCTCCACCGGTTGCGCGAACCACTCGTCCCAGCGCTTGTCCAGCGCGGTGGCCTTGCCTTCCAGGTCTTCCTGTAGCGGCTGCGCCAGTTCCACGGCGGTAAGCGTGCGCTCGGCCGCCTGCTCGGTCATGGCGGCGATGTAGTTGAGGCGGTCGCGCGCATCGGGAATGGCCAGGGCGGCCTTCTCGATTTCCTTGTCGAGCCCCAGCTCACGCATGTTGTCGCGCAGCATTCGCGTCAGGTTGCCGATGCGATGGATGATCTGCTCGGCCGATTCTTGGCTGAAAGTCGGAGTCGTCGACATGTCGCGTACCTCTTCTTATTGACCGAGCTTCTCGAAGATCTTGGTGATCTTTTCGTCCAGCGTTGCGGCCGTGAAGGGCTTGACCACGTAGCCGTTGGCGCCGGCCTGCGCGGCGGCGATGATGTTCTCCTTCTTTGCCTCGGCCGTCACCATCAGCACCGGCGTCTTTTCGATGCCGGGCGTGGCGCGGATCGACTGCAGCATGGTCAGGCCGTCCATGTTGGGCATGTTCCAGTCCGACACCACGAACTGGAAGCTGCCGTCCTTGGCCTTTTCCAGGCCGGCGGCGCCGTCCTCGGCTTCCTCGACGTTGGTGAAACCCAGCTCCTTGAGCAGGTTACGGATGATCCGACGCATGGTCGGGAAGTCGTCGACCACGAGGATCTTGATGTTCTTGTCCACTATACGGCTCCAAAACGGTTGCGGATGACGGTGCCATCCGGTTGTTGTTGCTGATCTGACCTCTCCCGCGCGCGCTCCGGCACTACACGCGCTGCGCCCGCGCGCCGAACGTCGCCAGGTGGGCCATGACGCGCTGGCTCATCTGGTTCAGTGGCACGACTTCATGCACGCCGCCGGTGGCAATTGCCTCCTTCGGCATGCCGAATACGATGCAGGACTGCTCGTCCTGCGCCAGGTTGTACGACCCGGCTTCCTTCATCCGCAGCATGCCGCGGGCGCCGTCCTTGCCCATGCCGGTCAGGATCACGCCGGTCACGTTCTTGCCGCCGTGGATGGCGGCCGAATCGAACAGCACGTCCACGGACGGGCGATGCCGGTTCACCGGCGCCTCGGCCGACAGGTGCGCCACGTAGTTGGCGCCGCTGCGCGCCAGCAGCAGGTGCGAGTCGCCCGGGGCGATGTACGCGTAGCCGGGCAGCACGCGCTCGCCGTGCTCGGCTTCCTTGACCGTGATGCGGCACAGCCCGTTCAGGCGCTGCGCGAACGACTTGGTGAAGCCGGCCGGCATGTGCTGCACGATCATGACGGCGGGCGAATCGGGCGGCAGCGGCATCAGGAATTCCTTGATGGCCTCGGTGCCGCCGGTGGACGCGCCGACGATGATCAGCTTCTCGGTCGACAGCAGCGGCGCGCGCAGGATCGGCGCGGCCGGGGCCCCACCGGTGGCCGCCGCCTCGGGCCGGGCCCGCACGCGGGCGCGGGCGGCGGCGCGGAGCTTGTCGGCGATGGTGTCGGTGTACTCGATCAGGCCGTCGCGGATGCCCAGCTTGGGCTTGGTCACGAAGTCCACGGCGCCCAGTTCCAGCGCGCGCATCGTGATCTCGGACCCGCGCTCGGTCAGCGACGACACCATCAGCACCGGCATCGGCCGCAGCCGCATCAGGCGCTCCAGGAAGTCGAGCCCGTCCATCCGTGGCATTTCCACGTCCAGCGTCAGCACGTCGGGGTTCAGGCGCTTGATCATGTCGCGGGCCACCAGCGGATCGGGGGCGGTACCCACCACCTCCATGTCCGGCTGGCTGTTGATGATCTCCGTCATCAGGCTGCGGATCAGCGCGGAATCATCCACGCACAGCACCTTGATTTTCGCGGCGGTCATGTTCGTCTCTACGTCTTCAGTTTTCAGGACGGCGTCTTCGCCGTTGCCTGCCGCGTAAACAATTCCACGGCACCACGCGCGGGCGCCTTCGTAGATGTGGACAGCGCGCGTGCCAGGGCACGTTCCTCGCGTTCCACGCCAACCGTATCGTCCTGGCGCGTCAGCCGGCGCACCAGCGCCAAGCCCGTGCGCGGGAAGTAGCTCACGCGCCGGGCGTGCGGACCGCGCAGGTCCTGGGCGGCGACGCGGATCTCCTCGGTGCGCAGGTACTTCAGTACGAAATCGGCATTCCGGTCCCCAATATTGAGGGTCGTCATGTTCGCCAGCACCGCGCCGCCGCCAAAAACCTTGGCCTCCAGGCGCTCGCGGCGGGCGCCCATCTTCAGCAGTTCATTGATCAGCACTTCCAGCGCATAGCAGCCGTAGCGCATCGACGCCGACAGCAGGCGGTCGGCGCCGGCGTTCTCGTCGTCGGGCAGCATGAAATGGTTCATGCCGCCCACGCCCGCATACTCGTCGCGGATGCACGCGGCCACGCACGACCCCAGCACCGTGGTCAGCACCACGTCGTCGCCGGTCACGTAGTACTCGTTGGGCAGCAGCTTGATGGCCTGCTTGCCAAACTCGCGGTCGAAGTACTTGCGCGTCGCGATGGCCTCTGGAATCTGGGGCGTGCCGCGCATCATGCACTCCCGCCCTTGCCGGCCAGTTCGTAGACGGTCTGCCCGCGCAGCTGGAACGCGCGCGAGACATAGGAGAAGTTTTCCGAATGGCCGGCGAACAGCAGGCCATGCGGCTTGAGCATCGGCGCGAACCGTTCCAGGATGCGGCCCTGGGTCGGCTTGTCGAAGTAGATCATCACGTTGCGGCAGAAGATCGCGTCGAACTTCTCGCGGATGCCCCAGTCGGGCGCCAGCAGGTTCAGCGGCGCGAACGTGATGGTCGACGCCAGGTCGGGCTTGACCTTGACCGACCCCGCACGGGCGCCGGTGCCTTTCAGGAAGAAGCGGCGCAGCTGTTCCTGCTGCAGACGCGCCACCTGCTCGGTGGTATAGACCCCCGCGCGCGCCTTGGCCAGCACCTGCGTGTCGATGTCGGTGGCCAGCACGGTGGCGGCGCGGTCGCCCAGCGCCTCGGCCAGCGTGATGGCGATCGAGTACGGCTCTTCGCCGGTGGATGCCGCCGCGCACCACACGCTGTAGGGCCGGCCCACCTTCCTGGCATGTTCGGCCAGCAGCGGAAAGTGGTGCGATTCCCGGAAGAACGACGTGAGGTTGGTGGTCAGCGCGTTGGTGAAGTATTCCCACTCGTCCGACCGTTCGTCGGCTTCGAGCAGTTCCAGGTACGTGCCGAAATCGCTGATCTGCAGCGAGCGCAGGCGCCGCGCCAGGCGGCTGTAGACCATCTCGCGCTTGTGGCTGCCCAGCGAGATGCCCGCGCGCTTGTGGATCAGCGTGCGGACCTTCTCGAAGTCACGCTCGGTCAGCAGAAAGTCACGCATGTCGTCGCGCAGCGGCGCCAGCACCGGCGTGCCGGCACTGGCGGCCGCGCCTGGCTTCCCGGTGGCGCTGGAGGAAGAACGGAGCGGCGTCATGGGTGTATGTCTTCAGGGTTGCCGATGCACGGCGGTTACAGGCGTCTTCGGGGGCGGGCCGGCAGGCGCTCAGGCGAGCTCGGCCTCGATCAGCTCCATCTCGGGGCTGGTCATCATGCGTTCGATGTCGATCAGGATCAGCATCCGGCCTTCCACCGAACCCAGGCCCGTCAGGTGCTCGTTCGACACCGACACGCCGAATTCCGGCGCGGCCTTGATGTCGTCGCCGGTCAGCGTCAGCACGTCCGACACGCCGTCGACCACGATGCCCACCACGCGGCCTGCCACGTTCAGGATGATCACCACGGTCTGGTGGTCATACCGCACGTTGGCCAGGTTGAACTTCAGGCGCAGGTCGACGATCGGCACGATCACGCCGCGCAGGTTGGTGACGCCCTTGATGAAATCGGGCGCGTTGGCGATGCGGGTCACCGTCTCGTAGCTGCGGATCTCCTGCACCTTCAGGATGTCGATGCCATATTCCTCGGTGCCCAGCGTGAAGACCAGGTATTCCTGGCCAGAGGCTTCGCTGCCCTGGGTATCGATGTGTCCGATGCCGGCCATGTCCGTTCTCCTTGCTGTCAGTTACAGTGCGATCGCCATGTCCTGGCGGCGCACGCCGGTGCGCTGCAGCGCGGCCACGTCCACGATCAGCGCGACGCTGCCGTCGCCCAGGATCGTCGCGGCCGAGATGCACGGCACCTTGCGGTAGTTGGTTTCCAGGTTCTTCAGCACCACCTGGTGCTGGCCGATCAACTGGTCCACCAGCAGCGCGAAGCGCTTGCCCTCGGCGGACAGGATCACGGCGATGCCCTGCGTGGGCTCCTGCACGGCGTTGGCCACGTTGAAGACCTTGTGCAGTTCCAGCAGCGGCAGGTATTCGCCGCGCACGTTCATCACGCGCTCGCCGTTGGCGGCGGTGTGCACGTCGTCGGCCTTCGGCTGCAGCGACTCCATCACGCAGTTCAGCGGCAGGATGAACGTTTCCTCGCCGGTACGCACCGACATGCCGTCCAGGATGGCCAGCGTCAGCGGCAGCACGATGCGCGTGGTGGTGCCCAGGCCCTGGCGCGAGCTGATTTCCACGTGGCCGCCCATTTCCTGGATGTTCCGCTTGACCACGTCCATGCCCACGCCGCGGCCCGACACGTCGGTCACCACCTCGGCCGTGGAAAAGCCCGGCGCGAAGATGAGCTGCCAGACTTCCTCGTCGGGCATGCTCTCCGACACGCCCGGCAGGTTGTTCTGCAGCGCCTTGGACAGGATGCGGTCGCGGTTCAGGCCACCGCCGTCGTCGCTGACCTCGATCACGATGTTGCCGCCCGCGTGCTGCGCGGACAGGATGAGCTGGCCGGTCGGCTCCTTGCCGGCGGCCACGCGCTTCTCGGGGGTCTCGATGCCGTGGTCCAGGCTGTTGCGCACCAGGTGGGTCAGCGGGTCGATGATCCGCTCGATCAGGCTCTTGTCCAGCTCGGTGGCCTTGCCGAAGGTGACCAGGTCGATCTGCTTGCCCAGCTTGCTGGCCAGGTCGCGCACCAGGCGCGGGAAGCGCGAGAACACGTAGTCCATCGGCATCATGCGGATCGACATCACCGCTTCCTGCAGGTCGCGGGCGTTGCGCTCCAGCTGGCCCATGCCCGAGAACAGGCGGTCGAACAGCACCGGGTCCAGCGACGAGGCGGTCTGCGCCAGCATCGACTGGGTGATGACCAGTTCGCCCACCAGGTTGATGATCTGGTCGACCTTCTCGGTCGGCACGCGGATCGAACCCGAATCCGGCGCATGCGCGGCGGCCGCGGCGGCCGGCTTGGCTTTTTCCTTGTCCTTGGCGGCCGGGGCGGCGGCGGGCGCGGCGGCAACCGGCGCCGGGGCGGCCACGGGGGCCGGTGCCGGGGCCGGCGCGGCGGCGGGTGCCTCGCCGGGGGCCACGGCTTCCACGGCGATCTGCTTCTCGTCGATCACGAAACAGCAGACCGCGATGATGTCGTCGGTGCCGCACTGGCTGTTCAGCCAGATGGTCAGGTCGCCGTCGGCCTCTTCCTGGCCGGTGATCTCGCCCAGGTTGGCCAGTTCCTCGCGCAGCAGCGCCTGGTCGGCCGGGGACACCTTGATCAGGCGGACCTTGAGGTTGCCGCCGGCCGGCGCTGCGGCCGGCGCGGGGGCCGGGGCCGCCACGGCAGCGGGTGCGGGGGCCGGAGCGTGGCCCGCATCGCCGCCGGCTTCCTGCGCCAGTTGTTGCAGGACGGCGCAGATGCGCTTGAACGTTTCCGGATCGGGTTCGGTGCCGTTGCGATAGGCGTTGAGCTGGTCTTGCAACACGTCCTTGGTTTCCAGAAAGGTGTCGATGATGACCCGGGTCAGGGCCAGTTCCCGCCGCCGCGTGCGGTCGAGCAGGTTCTCGAAGATGTGCGTGGTCTCGGTCAGGGCCGTGAAGCCGAACGTGGCGGCACCGCCCTTGATGGAATGCGCGGCACGGAAGATGGCGTTGAGCGCTTCGGCATCGGGCGACTCGATGTCCACCTCGAGCAGCAGCTGCTCCATTTCAACGAGCAGTTCCTCTGCCTCTTCAAAGAAGGTCTGGTAGAACTGCGTGATATCGATATCGACAGACATGGTTGTCCTGGCTCGCTAGATTGCTGGGAGGACGCGCCGCCCACCGCGGTGGCGCGCCCCCTTCTTCCCTCTGTTCCTACTTGGCCTTCGGCGCGCTGGCAGCCACTGCCGCCGCGCCCGGGGCGCCCTCCACCTGCGCCTGGAACTCCTCGGCCGCGCGCCCCTTCGTGGCCTGCACCTGCACGTCGGCGGCGCTGGCGTTTTCCTGCTCGAACTGGGCCTGCGCACGCTTGTTCAGCACCACGATGCTGATGCGGCGGTTGGTGGGCGCCAGCGCGTCGTTCTTTTCCAGCGGCATCGTGTCGGCCAGGCCCAGCACGCGCAGCACTTTGCCTTCCTGCATGCCGCCGGCAATCAGCTCCTGGCGCGACGCGTTGGCGCGGTCGGCCGACAGCTCCCAGTTGCTGTACGCGCGCTCCCCGCGCATGTACGTGGCCGAGTCGGTGTGGCCAGACAGGCTCACCTTGTTGGGCATCTCGTTGAGCACCGGGCCGATCTCGCGCAGGATGGTGCGCATGTACGGCTCCACCGCGGCGCTGCCGGTGCGGAACATCGGCCGGTTCTGCGTATCCAGGATCTGGATGCGCAGGCCCTCGCTGGTGATGTCCAGCAGCAACTGCGGCCGGAACTGGCGCAGCGTGGGGTTGTTCTCGATGATCTGTTCCAGGCGGCCCTTGAGCGCGCGCAGGCGCTCGCTGTCCATCTGGTCGCGGCGGCGCTGGGCGTCGGCCGGGTCGTTGGTCATGGCGCGCATGACCTCGCCGTCCTTGGCCGTGGGGTCCTTGCCGCCGCCGGGGATCACGCTCTTCGACAGGCTGCTCTTGTCGCCGCCGGCCACCGCCACCTTCAGCGGCGTCTTGAAGTACTCGGCCACGCCCACCAGCGTCTTGGGCGACGACGAACTCAGCAGCCACAGCACCAGGAACAGCGCCATCATGGCCGTCATGAAGTCGGCGTAGGCAATCTTCCAGCTATGGTTGCCGTGCGGCTTGGCGTGCGACTTCGCCTTTTTGATGATGATCGGACGAAGGTCCTGGGCGCTGCTCATGGCTGCTCTCCCGTCAGGTCAGGCTCTTGACTTCGCGGACGTGGTCGTCGAGCTCGAGGAACGACGGACGTACCGTGGAGTACAGCACCTTGCGGCCGAATTCCACCGCCACCAGCGGCGCGTAGCCGTTGAGCGACGCCAGCAGGGTCACCTTGATGCATTCGTACATCTTGATGCTCTCGGACACCTGGTGCTCCACCCGCGACGCCAGCGGCGACACGAAGCCGTAGGCCAGCAGGATGCCCAGGAACGTACCCACCATGGCGTGGGCGATCAGGGCGCCCAGCTCGGCCGGCGGCAGGTCTGCCGAGGCCAGCGCGTGCACCACGCCCATCACCGCGGCAACGATGCCGAAGGCGGGCAGGCCGTCGCCGACGCGCGACAGCGCATGGGCGGGAATCTCGGCCTCGTGGCGGAACGTTTCGATTTCGTGGTCCATGAGCGCCTCGATCTCGAAGGCGTTCATGTTGCCGTTGACCATCATGCGCAGGTAGTCGGTCAGGAACTCCATCATCTTGGCGTCGGCCAGGATGCGGGGGTACTGGCTGAAGACACTGCTCGATGCGGGATCGGCAATTTCCTTTTCGAGGAACAGGATGCCCTCGCGGCGTGCCTTGGACAGCAGCACGTAGAGCAGCGCCATCACGTCCAGGTACAGTTCCTTCTTGTACTTGGAGCCCTTGAGCAGCGAGGGCATGGCCTTCATCGTGGCCTTGATGGCCTTGCCGCTGTTGGAGCTGATGAAGGCGCCCACCGCGGCGCCGCCAATGATGATCAGCTCCGCCGGTTGGTAAAGCGCGCCCATGTGGCCGCCGGTGAGGGCGTAACCACCCAGCACCGCCACAACTACGACGACATAGCCAAGAACTACTAGCACGATCGGATCCCCGTCTGAAAAACACGCGTCAGGCGCACAAGGGCTCCCTGGCGTACAGGCGAACGGGGTCAGCGCCCGCCGGTACGTCCGGGGCCCACCTGCCGTGAAGACGTCAGTCCCGATGAACTCAGGCTTCGGTCTGCGCGGCTGTGGCGTCCTTCGAGAGCTTCTTCACCTTTCCGGCCCGCGAGGGCGGACGGCACAGGCTGCAGACGAAGTTCGCGTGCGGCTCATAGGCATGCGTCACGAACTGGCCGCCGCAACAGGTGCACGTGGAAAGCTGCAGCATGTTGCTCTCGAAAAACCGTACTAACGTCCAGGCACGGGTGAAACTTAAGACGATTTCGCCGCCGAGCAGCGAAACGTGCTCGAGGTACAGACGGTAAGCGGCCACTACGGCACGAATGCCCGACGTCTCGCCTTCCTGCACCATGAACTGGTACGCCGAGAAGAACAGCGACGAGTGGATATTCGGCAGCCAGGTGGTGAACCAGTCCGTCGAGAAGGGGAGCATGCCCTTGGGCGGCGACGCGCCCCGGAGCTCCTTGTAGAGCCGGATCAACCGGTCGCGCGAGAGCGTGGTCTCGGCTTCAAGCACCTGCAGGCGCGCCCCCAGCCCGATCAGCTCGATGGCGAGCTGGGTCTGGTTGGCATCCTGCAGGACGCTCTTGCGGTTGGGTACGGGTGTGGCCGTGAAGCTGCGGGCCGGCTGGGCCTGGAGGAGCGCGGTCAATTGAGCGACTCCACAGGTTGCCGGGCCAGCAGGATAGCAGCGTGGATCTGCTGCATATCATGGCTCTTGGCCGTGTGGGTGAGGGTGGACAGCAACGCATGGTCGTCGAAGCGGAAACGGCACAGCACCATGTTGGATGCTGCCAGCTTGACGAGTTGCGCCGACGTCAGCTTGGCAAGGATCTCAGCAATTTCCTTGCTGACACCAAGCCTGAACATGGCTTCCACCTGGTTTTCGCGCACCAGTCGTTGCGCAAGCAGAAGATAGGCGAGATTGACCTCCCTGATCTCCTGGAGAACTTCACTGCTTTCCAATTTTTCCCCGCTACCAAAAAACCTCTCGACCGCTTGTCCGGCGCTTACCGGCATGGAACTCCTGCCGGCGACCAGATCGTTTGGTGCGTGTTCGAGTAGGTACGACGTACAACGAAAGATACTTCGCCCGGTTACACCTCAACCCTGAAACGTTACAGATGTTACAGAGTGTAAGTGAAACTGTTACGTTTATATCGGCAATCCGCCCACAATGCCAATCCCTACTTACGTTGGGGATTGCGGAATGTCGCAAGGAAAAGACATGGCCAGCCAAATTTGTAACAGCGAATGTGACTGACTTCTGATTTTCATCAAAGGTGTAACAGTTTGTGTACAGAACGGACAGGGTTCCCGAGCCGTGCACACGCCACCTGCTGAAGTGGGGTTGCTGCTTTCCACTATTGACGAACCAGCGCGCCTTGGCTAAACACGCGCCGCAGCCACGCGGCCAGCCGCGCAAAGACGTCGTCGGGGGCTTCGCGGAACAGATGCGGCCGCGCACGCTCCACTTGTTCGAGCACGCGAGCGGCTTCCTCGGCACTTACAGAACCGTATTCGAGCGCCAGGCCCAGCAGCGTCCGCAGCTCGCCCACCTTGCTGCGGCCCAGAGCCTCGCTCTGCTCGGTCTGCAACGCGTACATGACGTCGTACGCCCGCTGGCGCAGCCCGTCGGCAATCCGCCAGGCCGGCGTGCGCATGCGTTCCTCGATGGCGCGCACATCGACGGCCGACGACGAGATCTGCGCCGCCAGCGCCTCGGTGAACGCCGCGTCGGCGCCCGCTTCGGACAGGATGTTGGCCGCCCACTCGCGCGCGTGATCCACGCGCTGCTGGGGCGTCCAGTCCGGCTGCACGGCCAGCGCAAAGCCAAAGCGCTGCGCGTCGCGCATCAGCGCCGCCAGCGCGTTGGGCAGCTGCTTGTCGAAGACCTTCTTGGCCCAGCCGTACTCGCCACTGGCCAACAGCCGCATCACGGCCCGCTCGGTCAGCGGCCCGTCCTGCTGCATCAGCCGCGCGCGCATGAAGTCGTCAAAGGCGGGCGGGATGAACTGCGGGTCCAGCCCCGTGGAAACTTTTACAAAGGCATCGAAGTCCGCTCGCAACCGCGCTACGGCTTCGGCCGACAGGGACAGACTGATTTCCGTATGCATGATGTTCTGCGGACGTGTGAACGCCCCGGCGCAGCGGGGGTGCCGCTGTGCCGGGGCGTGCCGTCTGGTGACGACGGCGAGTTCAGGCGCCGGGACAAGTCCCGGCGGTCGATCAGAAGGCGCTCCAGTCGCCGTTGTCGGACGCGGCGGTCAATGCCGGGCGCTTCTTGTAGCTATCGGCAGCTTCCTCGGCTTCTTCACCGACGGCCGGCGCGGCGGCCGCCACGGCCACCAGCCCGGTCGCGGCGCGGGACGCCTTGCCACCGGTCTTGCGAGCCTTGCCCACGCGGGCCACAGCCGGCTTGGCGGCCGGCTTGACCACCGAGCGCACGGCCGGGGCGGCCGGGGCGGCCAGCATCGGGGCCGCCACCACGTGGCCGTCGTCGTCGGACAGGCGGAAGCTGGACACCGAATCCATCAGGCGCGACGCCTGGTCCTGCAGCGATCCGGCCGCCGCGGCAGCCTGCTCCACCAGCGCCGCGTTCTGCTGCGTCACCTCGTCCATCTGCGCCACGGCCTGGTTCACCTGCTCGATGCCCGAGCTCTGCTCGGCGGAGGCCGCGCTGATCTCGCCCATGATGTCGGTCACGCGCTTCACGGCCTGCACGATCTCGTCCATCGTCGTGCCGGCCTGGCTCACCAGCGCCGCGCCGGTATCCACCTGCGCCACCGAGTTGTCGATCAGCGTCTTGATTTCCTTGGCGGCGTTGGCGCTGCGCTGCGCCAGGCTGCGCACTTCACCGGCCACCACCGCAAAGCCACGGCCCTGCTCGCCGGCGCGGGCCGCTTCCACGGCCGCGTTCAGCGCCAGGATGTTGGTTTGGAACGCGATGCCCTCGATCACGCCGATGATGTCGACAATCTTGCGCGAGGCGTCGTTGATCTCGCCCATCGTCTCCACCACGCGGCCCACCACCTCGCCGCCGCGCACGGCCGTATCCGACGCGTTGGCCGCCAGCCCGCTGGCCTGGCGCGCGTTGTCGGCGTTCTGGCGCACGGTGCTGGTCAGTTCCTCCATGCTCGACGCCGTTTCCTCCAGCGATGCGGCCTGCTGCTCAGTACGCTGCGACAGGTCGTTGTTGCCCACCGCGATCTGGCGCGACGCCGTGCCGATCGATTCGGCCGATTCCTTGAAATCGCGCACCATGCCAGAGAGCTGCTGCTGCATCTGGCTCATGGCGTGCAGCAAGCTGTGGTCGTCGCCCCGGCGCAGTTCCACCTTGCCCGAGAAGTCGCCGTCGGCGATGCGCGCGGCAATCGACGCGGCGTAGCCCGGCTCGCCGCCAAGCTGGCGCGACAGCTGGCGGGCCAGCAGCCAGCCCAGCACCACCGAGATCACGACGCCGCCCAGCACCAGCAGCAGCATCAGCACGCGCGAGCTGTTGTAGACGCTGGTCGATTCATCCATGTTGGCCTTGGCGCGCTCGTCGCGGCGCTTGACCATCTTGAACAGCACGTCTTCCAGCGCGCGGCTGTCCTTGAGCAGGTCGGTACTTTCCGTGAACACGGTGCTTTCGAACTGCGACGTGTCCAGCGGCTGCTTGCTGACCAGGTCGACGTACTTCTGCATGCGCTCGCGGAACGGCGGCACCAGCGTCTCGTACTGCTTGAACAGGGCCTGGCCTTCGGGCGACGCGAACGAGTCCTTGGCCAGCTTGACGCGGGTTTCCATGGCGGTCAGCGACTTCTGGATCTGTTCCTTCTCGGTCGCGCGCTCGCCCATGGTCGACGCCGACAGCAGCGCAATCTGGGCGCGGCTGGCGTAGACCAGGTTGATGTTGCCGTCCTGCACGGCCTTCAGCGCCTGCAGGTCGGTGTTGTAGATCTTGCCGGTCCATTCCGCCATGCGCCCCATGTTGACCACGCCCAGCAGGCCGATGACGGCACCGATCACGGATACGACCAGGAAGCCGGCGATCAGCCTGGTCGTCACGCGAAGTTGATTGAACCACTGCATAGAACTACCCCCTTCTTCTGTCAGAAATGACCGGAACGGCCACGCCGCTCCGGGTTGCATGTCGCTGCCGCCTGCGTGGGCGGCCGCTCTACCCCGTTCCTGATGCCGCGCCCGAGACGCGGCCCTTTTATGAAAGCCCGGCCACCCTGCGGCGCGCGGGCCTGCTCCCCACTTCAGCCAGCCACATGCGCCAGCGCCGCCACGCCGCGCGGGCGCGCGGGCCGGACCTCGGCCTGCGTGCTCACGCGGAACGTGGAGATCGACTCGCGCAGGCGCTCGGCCTGTTCCTCCAGTGCGCCGGCCGCGGCAGCGGCCTGCTCCACCAGCGCGGCGTTCTGCTGCGTGCCTTCGTCCATCTGCGCCACCGCCTCGTTCACCTGTTCGATGCCCGCGCTCTGCTCGGCCGATGCCGAACTGATGTCGCCCATGATGTCGGTCACGCGCTTCACGGCCTGGACGATCTCGTCCATCGTCGCGCCAGCCTCGCTGACCTGCGCGGCGCCGTTTTCCACGCGCGCCACGGTGTTGCCGATCAGCCCCTTGATTTCCTTGGCCGCATTGGCGCTGCGCTGGGCCAGGCTGCGCACCTCGCCCGCCACCACGGCAAACCCGCGGCCCTGTTCGCCGGCCCGCGCCGCTTCCACGGCCGCATTCAGCGCCAGGATGTTGGTCTGGAACGCGATGCCCTCGATCACGCCGATGATGTCTACGATCTTGCGCGACGCCTCGTTGATGTCCTGCATGGTGTGCACCACGCGCCCCACGGCCTCGCCGCCGCGCAGCGCGGTCTCGGAAGCGTTGGCGGCCAGCCCGCTGGCCTGCCGCGCGTTGTCGGCGTTCTGGCGCACCGTGCCGGTCAACTGCTCCATGCTCGACGCGGTTTCCTCCAGCGACGCGGCCTGCTGCTCGGTACGCTGCGACAGGTCGTTGTTGCCCGCCGCCACCTGGTGCGTGGCCGTGGAGATGCTGGTCATGCCTTCCTGGATGTCATGCACCACTGACAGCAGGCTGCGCTGCATCGTGCGCATTGCACGCGCCAGCGCGCCCACCTCGTCGGCGGCCTTGTGTTCGAACGTCGTGGTCAGGTCGCCGGCGCCCATGCGCAACGCGAAGTCGAGCATCTCGCTCACGGGCCGCTCCACGCGCGCCACCAGCAGCGCGCCCGACGCCATCGACGACAGCACGGCCAGCGCGAACGCGCCCCACAGCCACGGCCACAGTTGCGCGGCGGCCTCGGCCGACATCCAGTGCACGCCGCCCAGCGCCGCGAGGAACCAGGCCAGACCGGCCGCCTGCGCCCAGAGGATGCGCCGGCGCAGCGTCAGCCGCGTGAGCCGGCCGAACAGCCCCGCCACGCCGGTGCGCACCACGGCGCCATCGCGGATCGCCAGGCCGGCGGCGCGGTTTTCGCGGAAGCGCCGGTAGGCCGCGTCGGCGGCCTCGATCTGCTCGCGCGTGGCCATCGAGCGCACGGACGTGTAGCCGATGATGCGGCCGTCCACGCGCGTGGCGGTCACGGTGGCCTGCACCCAGTAGTAGTCGCCGTTCTTGCGGCGGTTCTTGACGATGCCGACCCAGGACTTGCCGGCCTGGATCGATGCCCAGAGGTCGGCAAACGCTTCCGGCGGCATGTCGGGATGGCGCACGAGGTTGTGCGGCGCGCCCAGCAGCTCGGCCGCCGGGAAGCCGCTGGTCTCCACGAACGCCCGGTTCGCGAAGGTGATCCGCCCCTTGAGGTCGGTCCGCGAGATCAGGTAATCGTCCGGCGAGAGCAGGTGCTCGTGCTGCGTGACTGGCTGGTTGTTGCGCATTGCTGTGTGGCGGCTCTGGGGCCTGGCCCGCCGCGTCGGCGCGGGCCGGGCCGCGGGTTGGTCGGGGGGTTCAGGCGGTGCCGGCGGCGGCGTCCAGCGCCGCGAGGTCGTCGACGTTCATCAGCTTCTCGATGTCGGCCAGGATCAGCATGCGGCCTTCGAGCGAGCCGAGCCCGCGGATGTATTCGGTTTCCACGCCGCCGGACAGCGCCGGCGCGGGCTTGATCTGCGACGCGGTCAGCGTCAGCACGTCGGACACGCCGTCAACCACGATGCCGGTGGTGCGTTCATGGATATCGACGATGATCACCACGGTGTACTGGTCGTAGCTGATCTGGGCCTGGCGGAACTTGATGCGCAGGTCGATGATCGGGACGATGGTGCCGCGCAGGTTGATCACGCCCTTCAGGTAGTCAGGCGCGTTGGCGATCTGCGTGACCGATTCGTAGCCACGGATTTCCTGGACCTTGAGGATGTCGATGCCGTATTCCTCGCGGCCCAGCCGGAAGGCCAGGAATTCTTCGCCCGCGCCGTCCGCGCGGCTGTTGCTGGTGTTCATGTTGCCCCCGCTGGCAAGGTTGGTCGTGGCCGGGGTAGCGTGCCCCTGGCTGCTGGCGACCCGAGGCGGCACCCGGCGCGGCCCCATGGGCCCGGCCGGACCACCTGCTATGGCCCTCCAGTATTTACGGCAGGCGGCGGGGTGAATTAAGCACGACTTCGTGCCCGGATTACCCCTCCGTGGGAGGGTCCAGCAGCGCGTGGACCGACGCCATCAGCTCTTCGGGGTCGAACGGCTTGGCCAGGAAGCCCGAGGCACCGGCCTCGCGGGCCTGGTCCAGGATGCGGCTGTCGTGCTCGGTCGACAGCATCAGGATGGGGATGGCGGCGTAGGCCGGCGTGGCGCGTAGCGCGCGGATCAGCGACAGGCCGTCCATGCCGGGCATGACCTGGTCGGTCACCAGCATGCCGAACCCGCCCTCCATCGCCACCTCGTGCGCTTCCTTGCCGTCGGCCGCCTCGGTGACCGTGAATCCGCCCGCGCGCAGGCAGGCAACGGTCATGCGGCGCAGGGACGGCGAATCGTCGACGACGAGGATGTGCGGAAGGGACATCGGTGACTCCAGAAGCGGTGGGTCCGCCAGTGCCAAGGCAATGCGGCCGGCGACGGACAGGCCAGCTGGCTGGCGCGCGCCAATGCCGGCACGCGCCACTGCCCTGTCCTTTCCATATCGACACGCCAGCGCCGCGCTTTAGCGTTGGCGGGGCAAAGTTGACAATTTTTCACGTTCGCGGCGGTTTCGGCGGTTCCGGCAATGGGCGGACCGGCCCCGGCAGCTACGCCCGCAGCCGCTGGGCGCCGGCCATCAGCTCGGCAAAGGCCGGCACGTCGAGCGGCATGGCCATCAGGTAGCCCTGCACCTCGTCGCAGCCCATGTCGTGCAGGATTTCCAGTTGCGACGCCGATTCCACGCCCTCGGCCACCACCTTCATGCGCAGTTCGTGCGCCAGCGCCACCATCGACCCGACGATGGCCCGGCCCTGCGGGTCGGCGTCCAGCCCGCCGATCAGCGTGCGGTCGATCTTCAGCGTGCCCACCCGCAGCCGCTTCAGGTAGCCCAGGCTGGAATAGCCGCTGCCGAAGTCATCCAGCGCCACGTGGATGCCCAGCGACTGCAGCTCCGCCAGCGTCTCCATCGACTTGCCGATGTCCTTCATGGCCGCCGTCTCGGTAATTTCCAGCGTGATGGCCGACGGCGGAATGTCGTGCTGGTGGATCTGTTCGAGCAGGTACTGCGGGAAATTGCGGCTGGCAAAGCGCAGGCCGGACACGTTGATGGCCACCGGCACCGTCGGCAGCCCGGCGTCCTGCCACTGGCGCACCTGCGCGCAGACCGTGGAGATGACCCAGTCGTCAAGCTTGTCGATCTGGCCCGACTGCTCGGCCACCATGATGAATTCGGCCGGATTCACGGGCCCCAGCGTCGGATGGCGCCAGCGGCACAGCGCCTCGGCGCCCACCACGCCGCGCGACTTCACGTCGTACTTGGGCTGGTAGACCAGCGACAGGGCGTCGTCCTGGATGGCGGGCCAGAGGTCGCGGCGAATTACCCGCATGCGGCGCGCGCGCTCGCCGGCGGCCGAATTGAAGACGCGCATCTGGTTGGACCCGCTTTCGCGCGCCTCGGACAGGCTCACGCGCGCGGCCTGCATCAGCGACTCCGACGTAGCCGCGTCGCGCGGGTAGATCGCGATGCCGATGTTGACGCCGATCTGCATCTGCAGCCCGCGCGCGGCCACGAATTCGGACAGCGACCCCAGCACGCGGGCGCCCACGTCGTGCGCGCGGCTGTGCTGCACCAGTTCGGGCACGCCCACGGCAAATTCGTCGCGCGCCAGCCGGGCCAGGAAGTGGTGCGGCTCCAGCGCGGCCTGCGCCAGCGCGCCGGCGTCCTGCGCCAGGATGTCGTCGGCGCGGACTTCGAAGACTTCGTCCACCTCGCGGAAATCGGCGATATGGATCAGCAGCACCGCGCAGGCGGTTTCCGACAGCCGCGCGTGCGCGATGGTCTGGTCCAGCCAGCGCGCAAACGCGGTGCGGTCGGGCAGTTCGGTGCTGACGCTGTATTCGCCCACGGGCGGCTGGCCCCGGCCCGGCGAGCGCACGGTCAGGCCGCCCATGCGGCCATGGGCGCGGCGCACCACGCGCGACTCGCCGCCGCGCCCGGCCGCCGGATGATCGTCGATGGCGTCATCGGGCAGCGCCATGTCGCCGAACGCGCCCGCCCACTTGCGCGACTGCAGCCGGTGCATCGCGTAAAGCCCCGAGCAGAGCAGCGCCAGCCCGCCGGCCAGCCACGCCGGCCCGTGCACGCCGGCCGCATCGAGGCAGCCGCGCGGCGACATCGACAGCCCGCCGCACGCCCGGCCCAGCCGCGCGCCGGCCACGGCCACCAGCCCGGCGCCGGCCAGCATCGCCGTGGCGATGGCCAGTTGCCAGCCCCGGCCGCCGTGGCGCGTCCACTGCACCACCGGCGCCAGCAGGTTCGACGCCGCCACGCTGGCGGCCAGCGTGGCGGCGAACGTGGCCGCCATCTCGGCGCCCTGGTTGGCGGCGCTGATCGTGCCGGAACCGAGCGTCACCCAGAGCGGCATGCCGGTCGTGGTCTGCGACATCAGCGCGGCGGACCAGCCCAGCGACCGGACCGCCTTGCGCCCCGGCTCGCCGTCCGCTTTGGCCGCGCGCAGCCACAGCGCGGCCGCTACGCCGAGCGTGGCCGCAAGCAGCAACAGGAGGGTATTCGTGGCAATCATCGGGGGGGCGCGAAGAATGACGGCAGCGGCGCGGCGGACAACAGGATGCGGGATGGGAAAAACCCCGCATCATGGCATCCCGCGCGCGTGCTGTGAACCTGGAACCGCGTGGCAGTCTGTCCTGTCTTGTATCGGTCCGGAAACAATCAGAAGGCAGCCCAGTCGTCGTCGGCCGATCCGCCGCCCGGCTGGTTCATCGCGGGACGCAGCAGCTTGGGCTCGCGGGCCGTGCGGACCACGGGCTGACGCTTGGCGGCCGGGCGGGCCGGTACCTTGGCAGCCGGGGCAGCCTTGGGCGCGGCCGGGGCTGGGGCCGGGGCCAGACGGGCCGGGGCAGCCAGCTGGCGCGTCGCGCCGCCGTCGGATGCCAGCGAGAACACCGACACCACGCTCTTCAGCTTCTGCGCCTGTTCTTCCAGCGCGCCGGCCGCGGCGGCGGCTTCTTCCACCAGCGCCGCGTTCTGCTGCGTTACCTGGTCCATCTGCGATACGGCCTGGTTCACCTGCTCGATGCCGGTGGTCTGCTCCTGCGACGCCGCGCTGATCTCGTTCATGATGTCCGTCACGCGGCGCACGGCCTGCACGATCTCGCCCATCGTCTGGCCGGCCTCGGCCACGAGCTTCGTGCCGCTTTCCACGCGCTGGCCGGACTCACTGATCAGCGACTCGATTTCCTTGGCGGCGTTGGCGCTGCGCTGGGCCAGGCTGCGCACCTCGCCCGCCACCACGGCAAAGCCACGGCCCTGCTCGCCGGCGCGGGCCGCTTCCACGGCCGCGTTCAGCGCCAGGATGTTGGTCTGGAACGCGATGCCCTCGATCACGCCGATGATCTCCACCACCTTGCGCGACGCGCCGTTGATCTCGTTCATCGTGTCCACCACGCGGCCCACCACGTCGCCGCCCTTCATGGCGATCTGCGATGCCTCGCCGGCCAGCATGCCGGCCTGGCGCGCGTTGTCGGCGTTCTGCCGCACGACCGTGGTCAGTTCCTCCATGCTCGCGGCGGTCTGCTCCAGCGACGCGGCCTGTTCCTCGGTGCGCTGCGAGAGGTCGGTGTTGCCCGCGGCGATCTGCTTGGTGGCGGATGCGATCGAATCGGTCCCGCCGCGCACTTCGGACACGATGCCGGACAGGCTGTCCTGCATCTTCGCCAGCGCCTGCATCATCCGGCCAATCTCGTTCTTCGACATGCTGCTGATGTGCGACGTCAGGTCGCCGCCGGCCATGCGCTCGAACACGGTCAGCGCCTCTTCCACCGGGCGCACGATGGCGCGGTGGAGCATCACGGCGGCGCCGATGGCAATGGCGATGCCGGCGACGATCAGCACGATCGCCATCATCCGGATCGTCTCGAAGCGCGACTGGGCCGACTCGAAGCTCGTCCTGGCCGCTTCCATCTGGAATTTTTCGAGCTTGTCGTGCGCGGAGGCCATGCTGCGCTGCAGCTCGGGCATCACGTCGCGCGCCAGCTTCAGCGATTCTTCACGGTTGCCGGCGGTCAGCGCCTGCTGCCACCTGGCCACGCCTTTCTCGAAGAAGTCCTGGCGCTTGGCGGCCAGCGCGCTGGACAGCACCTTTTCCTCGTCGTTCTGCGGCAGGGCCATGTAGCGCTTCCAGCCGCGCTCGGACGATTCGATGAACGTCTTGGAGCGGTCGACGTGCTTCTGCATGTCGTCGCCCTCGCTGCCCGGCATGACGGTGCGGTCCAGCGCCAGGCGCAGGCGGGTGGTGCCGACCATGGCCTCGGCCAGCGCCTGCGACGACGCCAGCTGGTTCGTGTAGGTCTCCCTCAGCGCATCATTGGACTGGGAAATGCCATGCAGTCCCGCGCCGCCCACAAGCAGCAGGATGGCCCCGAGCAAGGCCATGGCGCCCCGCAGGAGGGTCTTGATCTGGATATTCTGGTGAAAGGACATGATGTGCTGACCATTAGGAGATAACCCGGAGCCACTCCCCTGCCCCGGTCCGGCAGACCGACACCCCGTACGGCCTGCTCAGGACTCGATAACGGTCGGCTGGCAACCTTACTTGAGTTGCGCGGCAAATCGATTTCGGGTATGGCGCGTGATGCACTTGGATTCCCGCCAGCCCGATTAAACACCGCTGCCGCGCCAACGCGCCATTTGCCCCGGCGGTAATGAAAATCCTTGAAGACTGTATTCAGCGCCTGCTGAATCCGCGCTTTGAATGGCGGCCCGCCAATGGCAAACGGCGGAATTGTCTGATGGCGCCGGCCCGTACCGGCACCGCAAGGCTGGCGCCCCATGGGACGCGCGTTTGCGGATGGGCCGCGCATTTTGCGCTCGCCCGGGCTGACTTTGTCGTCCGATATAAGTTCAGTAATTCTTCGTTATTGAGAATTTTCGCAAAATGCGGGTCTGGCGCCTTAAAGCATTTGCAGCCCGGCCGTCTATGGTAATAAAATGCTTTGCGTCAATTCACGGACCCACCAGTAAATCGAGGGATACAAATGGCGACATATCAGGAAATCGTTCAGAAAATCAGCGAACTGCAGAAGCAGGCCGAAGAGATCAAGGCACGCGAACAAGCGTCCGTGATTGCCGAGATTCGCGAGAAAATCGAACAATTTGGCCTGACCGCCGAAGACCTGGGATTTGGCGGCAAGGCCGCGGCCGGCAAGAAGGCGCCGGTGGCCCGCAAGGTGCCGGTCCGTTACCGCGACAGCGCCGGCAATACCTGGACGGGCCGCGGCAAGCGCCCGGGCTGGCTGACCCAGGCCCTGGCCAACGGCAAGTCGATGGAAGACTTTCTGATTCGCTGATCTCCGCCGCCACGCGGGATCATAAAAAAACCGGGCTTCCGCCCGGTTTTTTATTGGCTGCGTCGATTCAGTTCGCAAACCCCATCGGATTCATCGACTGCCAGCGCCAGGAATCCTCGCACATGCGGTCGAGGTCGTGCCGGGCACGCCACCCGAGCAGCGACTGGGCCAGCGACGGATCGGCGTAGCACGACGCGATATCGCCGGGCCGCCGGTCGACGATCTGGTACGGCACCGGGCGCCCGCTGGCACGTTCGTAGGCCTTCACTACCTCCAGGACGCTGTAGCCACGGCCGGTGCCGAGGTTGACCGTGACGCCGCCGGTGTGGTCGCGCAGGTAGTTCAACGCCGCCACGTGGCCGTCGGCGAGGTCGCAGACGTGGATGTAGTCGCGCACGCCGGTGCCGTCCACGGTTGGGTAGTCGTCGCCATAAACACTGAGTTTCTCCCTGCGCCCGCCGGCCACCTGGGCCACGTACGGCATCAGGTTGTTGGGAATACCGCCCGGGTCTTCGCCGATCAGCCCGCTTTCATGCGCGCCGACCGGATTGAAATATCGCAAAAACGCGATGCGCCATTCCGGATCCGATTTTTCGAGATCGCGCAGGATCTGCTCGCCCATCAGTTTGGTCTGGCCGTAGGGATTCGTGGCCGACAGCGGGAAATCTTCCAGAATCGGCACGGTATGCGGATTGCCATACACGGTGGCCGACGAACTGAAGACCAGCTGCTTGACGCCGGCCGCCTGCATGGCGCTGCACAGCGTAATCATCCCTTCGAGATTGTTACCGTAATACGCCAGCGGCTGGCTGACCGATTCCCCCACGGCCTTGAGCGCCGCGAAATGGATGGCGCCCGTGATGTCGTGCTCGGCAAACAGGCGGTCCAGCAGCGCGCGGTCGCGCACGTCACCCTCGACAAATTGCGGCGTGGTGCCGGTAATGCGGGCCAGGCGGTTCACGACCTCGCGGTTACTGTTGCAAAGATTATCGAGCCCGATCACCTGATAGCCAGCGGCATGGAGCGCCAGCCAGGTGTGGGAAGCGATATATCCGGTTGCGCCAGTGAGCAATAGGGTTTGAGCCATGGAGATATTGAGATCGGATTTGTGTCGATGCCGGCGGCAAATGGCCGGCCGGCACCCATCTTAACCGAGCGATATTACGACCGCCTCGTCCGTTTGTACGGTCGTCTACATTTCCCGCCCGGTCCGTTCGGGCTGCCGGGCCATCAGCGGCAGGCCAGCCCGCGCCTGCCAGGCTTCGTAGGCCGCATGGAGCCGCCAGCCCGATTCCAGGTCGCGCATGCCCAGCAGTTGCGCCACGGCAGCCGGCGTTGCGCCGGCATCGAAGTGCATCGCCCCGCACGTATTGCGCAGCGTCTGCGGCGATGCCCGCTCGCTGCGCCCGGCCAGCACGCCAGCTTCCTCCAGCAGGATCTCGACCCGCCGATAGACCGACGCCGCGTGCATGGGCCGGCCGTTGGCCATGGCCGGGAAGACCAGGTCGCCGAGCGTGTCGGCGGCCGCCCGCAAGGCCAGCCACTGGCGCAGCGGCGCGCGGGCAAAGCCGAATAGCGGCACCGTGTACGCGCGGCCGTTGTCGGGCCGGACCATCCGGATCGACATGGCACCGTCGTTGACCCGTTTGATGGACTCGATGCGCAACGCGCGCACCTCGCCCACCTTGAGCCCGCCGCCCAGCAGCACGGCCAGCAGCGCCACGTCACGCGCGCGCTTCCACGCCGTCGGCGAAATGCCATCCTTGCCCGCCTTGCCCTCCCGCTCGGCCGGCAGCCCCGGCGCAAGGATGCGCGCCACCAGCAGGTCACGCTCGCCGGGCAGCAGGAAGGCGGTCGGATCGTTCTCGCCCTCGACCAGATGCGACTTCACGGCCTGGCTGGCCGGGTTGTGCAGGTTCTGCTGCAGCGAGGCCAGGTGGTGGAAGATCCGCTCTATCAATCTGGCGTAGCGATAGCGATGGCGCTTGTGCAGGTCCTGGGCGTCCAGAAACGCGCCGATCTGGGCCGCCGACCATTTCAGCGGCGGCAGGCCCTGCTCGCCCGACCAGCGCAGCAGCTTGCCCCACATCGCCCGGTAGACGACGGCCGTGCCGGGGCGGAAACCATGGTGCGCCAGCCAGCCATCGAACGCGCGCTCGGGCTGGCCATACCACGCCGCCAGGTCGGCGTCGAACAGGTCGTCGGGAACCGGCTTCGGCCCGTTGGCCGGGACACCGTCGGTCGCGGGGTGAGTCACCACTGATCTCCTGCTTGGCGCGTCGCAATCCGCTCATTGTAGACAAAGCGCCACTGGCAGCCGGACGCCTGCGCGGAAATGTCCTGCCAACGAGTTGCACGATGCGCGGGCACCGTGATACCTTGCCAGCCATCATGCAACTAGTTGCATAGTTGCATTCGCTCCGATGTGACCCCGAAGGAACCGTCATGGCCATTCCCGCCTTGCTGCAAAACCTGTCGCTGCCGGCCGTCTGCTCGCCGCTGTTCATCATTTCCAACCCGGACCTCGTGATTGCCCAGTGCAAGGCCGGCGTGGTCGGCTCGTTCCCGGCCCTGAACGCCCGGCCGGCCGAGAAGCTGTCGGAATGGCTGGACCGCATCACGACCGAACTGGGCGAGCACGACGCCAAGCACCCGGACCGTCCCGCCGCGCCGTTCGCCGTGAACCAGATCGTGCACAAGTCGAACGACCGGCTCGAACACGACCTGGAACAGTGCGTGCGCTACAAGGTGCCGATCGTGATCACGTCGCTGGGCGCGCGCGCCGAGGTCAACGACGCCGTGCACGGCTACGGCGGCATCGTGCTGCACGACGTGATCAACAACAAGTTCGCCCGCAAGGCAATCGAGAAGGGTGCCGACGGCCTGATCGCCGTGGCAGCCGGCGCGGGCGGCCATGCCGGCACGCTGTCGCCGTTTGCGCTGCTGCACGAGATCCGCGAATGGTTCGATGGCCCGCTGCTGCTGTCGGGCGCCATTGCCAGCGGCGACGCTGTGCTGGCCGCGCAGGCCGCCGGCGCCGATCTGGCCTACATCGGCTCGGCCTTCATCGCCACGCTGGAAGCCAACGCCCAGGACGCCTACAAGCAGATGATCGTCGACAGCACGGCCGACGACATCATCTACTCGAACCTGTTCACCGGGGTGCACGGCAACTACCTGCGCGAAAGCATCGTGCGGTCGGGCCTGGACCCGGAGGCGCTGCCGACGTCGGACGCCTCGGCCATGAACTTTGGCTCGACCCGCGTCAAGCCGTGGAAGGATATCTGGGGTGCCGGCCAGGGCGTGGGCGCCATCAAGCGCGTGGTGCCGGCCGCCGAGCTGGTGCGCCGGTTTGTGGAAGAGTACGCGCTGGCCCGCCGCCGCCTGGGCCTGGCCCCGGCCGAAGCGGCCGCCCGCGCCGCCAGCGTGGCCTGATCCCGCTCACTGGCTGACTGGCTCACTCGCTTGCCCGCGCCGGCCATGCCGGCGGCGGGCGCCAGCCCCACCCGGTCTCAGCCGGGCTTACGCAGCATCGGCAGCAGTTCCCGCCCCCACTTCACCCAGTCCTCCTGGAACCGGATGCCGCGCATCAGCAGCGCGTACTGGATCTGCTGGCGCCGGTCCAGCGTCCCCGCGAAATCCTTGCTTTCGATGCGCCGGTAGAGCGCCAGCCGCTCCTCGTGCAGCGCGATCAGCCGCAGCATTTCCTGGTCCAGCCCCAGCGGCCCGATTGCAGCATCTGCACGTAGCTTGACCAGAATTTCCTCACGCTGGTCCAGCCCGGCACCGGGCGCCAGCACCCATCGCACCAGTTCCTCGCGGCCGGCCGGCAGCACGTAGTACACCTTCTTGCGGCTCTTCTTCTCGCTGCCGCCGGCGGCGTCCGCCGGCTCGGCCACCGGCGCCTCGCGCGCGGGGTCTTCGGCCGAGATCCAGCCCAGTTCGGCCATGCGGCCCAGTTCGCGGTAGATCTGCTGGTGCGTGGCGTGCCAGAAGTAGCCGATGGACTTGTCGAACCGGCGCGCCAGGTCGTAGCCCGACGATGGCTTTTCGATCAGGGAAATCAGGAGCGCGTGCTGGGTCGACATTCGCCGGAGCGTCCAGTGAGCCCGGTTGGCATGGAGATTGCTGCCTAGTGCCGGGAATGTTCAGGGTGGCGCTATGGTAACCCGCAAGTCGGGGCCCGTCATGCCGTTAACCCCTTGGACGCGCCGAGCGGCTGGCCACGAAGGGAGACATCTTCCGATATCGACCGCCGCGGTGGAATTCTGAAATATGACAAGAAAGTCAATTGTCCTGAAACTGATTTAAAAAAATCGAAATGGCTTTTCGCGACCGCCTGCAATACATTCCAGACATTGTTACCCGCATGCGCGCGCCTTTTGTTTGCCGGCCCAACGTTCAGCGCCATGCGTCTCAAGGGAGTCGTCGATGAACGCAAGACCGGAAATTTCCGAAGGCACGTCGGCGGGCGATATCTCCGCCTCCGTCAGTGCGGCGCGCGCCCGTGCCGGTGCGGCGCCGATTTATTACCGGCTGCCGGACACCCCGGACGGCCACCACATCAAGGAATACGCCAGCGGCCTGCGGCAGCTGGTGCGCTTTGTCGGCGTGGAAGAACAGGTCGTCAAGTACAGCTTGTTCTGACCTGGTACCCGCCGACGGCGCCAACGCTTGTCTCCTCCTGTCCTCCACGGACCTGGGATTTAAACCCGCGATGATCTCGCGGGTTTTTTTTCGCCCCGGCGCGGCGCCCAATGCAAAACGGCCGCCGGGCAAGGCACCCGGCGGCCGTTTCAGTACAGCAAGCTACGTGGGAGCGATCAGTCCACCGTCGCGCCCGACGCCTTCACGACCTTGGCCCACTTGGCGGCCTCGGACTTCATGAACGCGGCCAGCTGGGCCGGCTTCTCGGGGTTGGCTTCGGCGCCCTGCTCGGCCATCTGCTTCTTCACTTCCGGCATGGCCAGGATCTTGACCACTTCGGCGTTCAGGCGGTCGACGATCGGCTGCGGCGTGCCGCCGGTGGCGTACAGCGCGAACCACGACGTGGCTTCATAGCCCGGCACGCCGGCTTCGGCCACGGTCGGCACGTCCGGCAGCGCCGGCGAACGCTTGCCCGACGTCACGGCCAGCGCGCGCAGCTTGCCAGCCTTCACGTGCGGGTACGACGACGGCAGGTTGTCGAACATCAGGCCGATCTGGTTGCCCAGCAGGTCATTCACGGCCGGGGCGCTACCCTTGTACGGAATGTGCTGGATGTGCAGGCCGGTCATCGAGTTGAACAGCTCGCCCGACAGGTGCATCGACGAACCGCTGCCCGACGAACCGTACGACAGCTTGTCCGGGTTCGCCTTCACGTAGGCGATCAGTTCCTTGACGTTGTGGACCGGCACCTTCGGGTTCACCACGACGATGTTCGGCACCATGGCCACGCGCGTGATCGGCGCGAAATCCTTGACCGGGTCGAACGGCAGCTTCGAGTACAGCGACTGGTTGATCGCGTGCGTGCCGATGGTGCCCATGAACAGCGTGTAGCCGTCGGCCGGGGCCTTGGCGGCCAGCGACGCGCCGATGTTGCCGCCGGCGCCCGGACGGTTGTCCACCACCACGGACTGGCCCAGCGCCTTGCCCAGTTGCAGGCTGACGATACGCGCCAGGATGTCGGTGGTGCCACCGGCCGAGAACGGCACGATCATCGTGATCGGCTTGGTCGGATAGTTGCCCTGCGCCTGCGCGCCCGTCATGACGGCAAAGCCGGCGGCCATGGCCACGCCAGCGGCCAGCAGGCGTCTGCGCGCCTTCGAGGTTTGGTTGATGATGCTCATCTTGTGCTCCAGGAGTTTGATGCACGCCCGGCGGCCCCGCCGCGGGCGCAATGCTTGTGTATCGCTATTCCACCCCGTGCCTCGGGGCGGGCAACTTATACGGGCGCCACCCCCAGCGTGGTTCCGCCGCAGACGTACAGCACCTGTCCCGTCACGAAACCATTCTCGGGGGCGAGGAAGAACAGCGAGGCACGCGCCACATCTTCCGGCGTTCCCATTCTCTTCACGGCGATGCTTGCCAGGATGCGCCGTGTCTGTTCGCTGCCCTCCGGATTGCTCCGTCGGAACAGCTCGGTGGCGATGGGACCCGGTGCCACGGCGTTGACGGTGATACCGTCGCCGCCCAGCTCCATCGCCAGCGTTCGGGTCATGCCAACCAGCCCGGCCTTGGCCGCGGAATACACCACGCGCTCGGGCTTGCCCAGCGCCGCGCGCGAGGCCATGTTGACGATACGTCCAAAGCCGGCCGCGCGCATCGCGGGCAGGCAGGCCTGGGTCAGCAGCATCGTGGCCTGCAGCGTCAGGCCCACGACATAGTCCAGATCGGCCGCCGTGGCCGTGTCGGCCGTGCCGGGCCGCGTGGCGCCGGCGTTGTTCACGAGCCGCGTCACCGCGAACTGCGCGGTCACCTGCTCGCCCACCGCGCGCGTGGCGTCGGCATCGGTCAGGTCGGCCTGGAAGAAGGTCATGTTGGGGTGCGACCACGTCGGCGCTGCATAGTCGACATTGATCACACGGGTCACGCCGTCGGCGAGCAGCATCTCGGCAATGGCACGGCCGATACCGGAACTGGCGCCAGTCACAAGCGTGGCAACGGGAAGGGACATCTCGATACTCCGCACCGGCCGCCCAGGGCGCCGGGTCAGTCAAAAAAGATGCGGCCGGACCGGCGAGCCCGTCGGCCTGGCCGCAATGCTCTACCTCGTTGGGGAAGAGACACTACCTGGACTTCCCATCCGGGTTAACGGCAGGAAGCGAGGGGAAGTTGAGTGGCCTCAGGGCGGCTCAAGACCCCAATTACCTCAAACCCGCTCGATCACCATTGCGATGCCCTGGCCCACGCCGATGCACATCGTGCACAGCGCAAAGCGGCCGTTGGTGCGTTCGAGCTGGTACAGGGCGGTGGTCACCAGGCGCGCGCCGCTCATGCCCAGCGGGTGGCCCAGGGCGATGGCGCCGCCGTTCGGGTTCACGCGCTTGTCGTCGTCGGCCACGCCCAGTTCGCGCAGCACGGCCAGGCCCTGCGCCGCGAACGCCTCGTTCAGTTCGATCACGTCGATCTGGTCCAGCGACATGCCCAGTTGCTTCATCAGCTTCTGCGTGGCCGGTGCCGGGCCGATGCCCATCACGCGCGGTGCCACGCCGGCCGTGGCCATGCCGACGATGCGGGCGCGCGGCTTCAGGCCGTGCTGCTTCAGGCCCGCCTCGCTTGCCAGCAGCAACGCGCAGGCGCCGTCGTTCACGCCCGACGCATTGCCCGCCGTCACGGTGCCGTCCGGGCGCACCACGCCGCGAAGCTTGGCCAGCGCTTCCATGCTGGTGGCGCGCGGGTGCTCGTCACGGTCCACCACGATCGGGTCGCCCTTCTTCTGCGCGATGGTGACCGCGGTGATTTCCTGCGCCAGCGTGCCGTCGGCCTGGGCGCGCGACGCCTTTTCCTGGCTGCACAGCGCCATCAGGTCCTGGTCCTCGCGGCTGATCTTGTAGTCGGTGGCCACGTTCTCGGCCGTCTCCGGCATCGAATCCACGCCGTACGCGGCACGCATGGCCGGGTTGATGAAGCGCCAGCCGATGGTGGTGTCGAAGATCTCGGCCTGGCGCGAGAACGCCGACGTGGCCTTGCCCATCACGAACGGGGCGCGGCTCATGCTTTCCACGCCGCCCGAGATCATCAGGTTGGCTTCGCCCGACTTGATCGCCCGCGCGGCCGTGCCGGTGGCGTCCATGCCCGAGCCGCACAGGCGGTTGATCGTCGCGCCCGGCACTTCCTGCGGCAGCCCGGCCAGCAGCAGCGACATGCGCGCCACGTTGCGGTTGTCCTCGCCCGCCTGGTTGGCGTTGCCGAAGATCACGTCGTCGATGGCCTTCCAGTCCAGGTTGGCATTGCGGGCCATCAGGGCCTTCAGGGGCACCGCGCCCAGGTCGTCCGCGCGCACGGCCGACAGGCTGCCGCCGTAACGGCCGATGGGGGTGCGGATGGCGTCAACGATGAATGCGTCGCTCATGTTCTGTCTCACTCGTCTGGGGTGGATATCAGGCGGCTACGGCCTGCTTCAGGGGCACGCCGGTCAGGCGTTGCAGTTCGTCGAACGACAGGCCGTCGACCAGGTCGCGCGCCACCAGGCCGTCCGGCGTCACGTCGATGGTCGCCAGGTCCGTGTAGATGCGGGTCACGCAGCCGATGCCGGTCAGCGGGTAGGTGCACTCGGGCACGATCTTGCTCTCGCCCTGCTTGGTCTGGTGTTCCATCATCACGAACACCTGCTTGGCGCCGATAGCCAGGTCCATCGCGCCGCCCACGGCGGGGATGGCGCCGGGCGCGCCGGTGTGCCAGTTGGCCAGGTCGCCGCGCTCGGACACCTGGAAGGCACCCAGCACGCAGAAGTCCAGGTGGCCGCCGCGCATCATCGCGAACGAATCGGCATGGTGGAAGTACGAGCCGCCGGCCTTGATCGTCACCGGCTGCTTGCCGGCGTTGATCAGGTCGCCATCTTCCTGGCCGGCCACGGGCGCCGGGCCCATGCCGAGCAGGCCGTTCTCGCTATGCAGCAGGATCTCGCGGTCGGCGGGCAGGTGGTTGCCGACCAGGGTGGGCAGGCCGATGCCGAGGTTCACCACGGCACCTTCCGGAATGTCTTTGGCCACGCGGGCGGCCATCTGGTCGCGGGTCAGGCGTTGCATGTCTCTATCTCCTTCTGCGCTCAGGCGGCCTTGGCGGCGGCGCCGCCGACCTTGACCACGCGCTTGACGAACAGGCCCGGCGTGACGATGTGCTCGGGGTCCATCTCGCCCAGTTCCACGACGTTGCTGACCTGCACGATGGCGCACTTGGCGGCCATCGCCATGATCGGGCCGAAGTTGCGGGCCGTCTTGCGGTAGGTCAGGTTGCCCCAGCGGTCGGCCGTGTCGGCCTTGATCAGCGCAAAGTCGGCATGGATCGGGCTTTCGAACACGTAGCCCTGGCCGTCGATGATGCGCGTTTCCTTGCCTTCGGCCAACGGGGTGCCGTAGGCCGTGCGCGTGAAGAACCCGCCGATGCCGGCACCGGCGGCGCGGATGCGCTCGGCCAGGTTGCCCTGCGGCACCAGTTCCAGCTCGATCTCGCCCGCATGGTAGAGCGAATCGAACACGTACGAATCCACCTGGCGTGGGAACGAGCAAATGATCTTGCGCACGCGCTTGGTCTTCAGCAGCGCGGCCAGGCCGGTGTCGCCGTTGCCGGCGTTGTTGTTGACGATGGTCAGGTCGCGCGCGCCCTGGGCGATCAGCGCGTCGATCAGTTCGGCAGGCATGCCCGCCAGGCCAAAGCCGCCGATCAGGATCGTGGCGCCATCGTGGATGCCGGCCACCGCCGCTTCCACCGAGTCATATAGCTTGTTGATCACTTGCGTTCCAGTACGGAAGGGTCCGGCGTCGCACCGGAGCTGGCCGCAAGATGGGCGGCACGCAAAGTCGTCTCCGGGCAGGCTGCGCGAACGGGCGTCCCGAGGATTTCCAGGACAGGGTCCAACAATCTTGCAGTTGTCTTGATGAGCCGTCTTGCGGCGGCCTATGTGAAAGGTCCGCGATCAAACCATGGAGCTATCGTACAGCTATCGCACAGCGCTGTTCGCTATACGAACTCCAATTCGCAGAATGAACAAAGGTTACCGCCCCCGCCCGCGTCCCGCAATAAGGGTTGGCGCGACGAGGGCGATAATCGGACACGGGACGTTTTGCAGCGCAGCAATCAGGGCAGGCGCAGCACCGCCTGGCTGCCGGCCACGCCGGGGCGCACTTCGAGCCGCACGTCGATGCGCTCGCGCAACTCCGCCACATGCGAAATGATGCCCACCAGCCGCCCGGTCTGCTGCAGGTCCAGCAGCGTGCGGATGGCGAAGTCCAGGCTCTCCGGATCGAGCGTACCGAAGCCTTCGTCGACGAACAGCGTGTCGAGCTGGATGCCGCCGGCGCGCGACTGCACCACGTCGGCCAGCCCCAGCGCCAGCGAGAGCGACGCCAGGAAGCCCTCGCCGCCCGACAGCGTATTGGCCGGCCGCGTGACCCCGGTATCGTGGTCGAACACCTCCAGGTCCAGCCCGCCGGCCATGCGCTGGTCGCCCTGCTCGCGCACGCGCTGCAGCGCGTAGCGGCCCCGGCTCATGCGCAGCAGCCGCAGCGACGCCGCCTCCAGCACCTCGTCCAGCAGCGTGGCCAGCACAAAGCGCTGGAACGTCATGCGGCGCGGATTGTTGCCGTTGGCCACTTCCGACAGCCGGCCCAGCACCGCGTAGCGCGTTTCCACCTCGCGGCCCTCGGCGGCCAGCGATTCCACCTGGCCCTTGCATTGCAGCAGCGCATCGCGCGCGGCCGCCACCTCGCTGCGCTGGCGGATCGCGTTTTCCAGCCGCACCGCCGCCTCGTCGCGCGCGGCCAGCAGCGCCGGCAGGTCGGGCAATGGCAGCGCCTGGGCAAGCGCGGCCGTGCGGGCGCGCCATTCGGCCGCCCGGGCAATCTCCACATCGAACGCGCGGATCGCGTCGTCCAGTGCGGCCATCTCGGCCTCGGGCAGGAAGGCGGCGGCGTAGGCCGCGTCGTCGTCGAACCCGGCCGCTGCCATGGCCGATGCCAGCGCGGCCTCGCGCTCCTGCACGCGGGCGTCGGCCTGCGTGGCGTTGTCGCGCGCCGATGCCAGCGCGGCGGCCGTGGCCGCCTGCAACGCCACCGCATCGCGCTCGGCACCCTGCGCGGCCTGCAAGGCCGCTTCCAGCGCGCCCGATTCGCGGCGCGCCGCCTCGATCGCCACGGTCATCGCGTCGGGGTCGCGCGATGCCTCGGGCACCTGCGCGCAGTGGGCCTGCCATTCGCCGTCCAGCCGCGCGTGCTCCTGCGTGGCGGTGCGCACGGCCACGTCGGCCGCCTGCGCCGCCGCCTCGGCCGCCTCGCGCGCGGTGCGGGCCTGGGCCAGTTGCTCGCCCAGCGTCGCCGCGCGCTGCGCGGCCTGTGCGGCGCGTGCCACCGCCTGCGCCAGTTCGGCGATCTGCGTGTCCAGCGCCTGCGCGCCGGCGGCCGAGACATCGCCGGCCGCCTCGGCCAGGTCCACCAGCCGCGCCTCGCACTGCGCCACCTTCGCCCCGGCGTCCTGGCAGGCGGCCGTGGCCTGCGCCAGGCGGTCCTCGTCGCGTTGCAAGGCCAGCCGCGCGGCATCCAGGTCGTCGTCGCTGACCAGCGCCAGCGTCTGCTGGGCCAGTGCGGGATGGTCCTTGCCGCCGCAGACCGGACATGCCTCGCCACGCTTCAGGCTGCCGGCCAGCCGCGCGGCCTGGCCGTGGCGCCAGTCCACCTCGGCCTGCCGCACGGCGGCGCGCGCCGCGTCGCGCGCGTCGGCGGCGCTGCGGCGGGCCGCCTCGTGCGTGGCCAGCGCGGCGCGCAGCGGCGCCAGTTCGGCTTCACGTTGCCGATACCGGGCCACGCGCGCGGCACGTTCGCGCGCCTGCGCCAGTTGCAGCTCCAGCGCCTGCAGCCCGGCCGCGTCGTGGCGCGCCTGTTCGAACTGGGTTTCGCACGTCTTCAGCGTGGCGGCGGCGGCCCCGAACGCTTCGATCCGCTGCGTGCAGACCGACTGCGCCATCGCCAGCGCGGTGCCGGCCTGTGCCACTGCGTTGCGCAGCACACCGAGCTTGCGGGCCTGCGGCAACAGGTGTTCGAGCGTGGCCACGGTGCGTTGCGCGGCGGTGCGGGCGTCATGGCGCGACAGCTCGGCACGCAGCGCGCGCGCGGCGGCTTCGGCCTGCTGCGCGGCCCGCGCGGCCGATGCCTCGGCCTGGGCCTGGGCGGCCCGGGCGGCGGCCTGGTCCTGCCGCGCCGCCTGCAGGTGCTGCACGGCCGGCGTGACCTGTGCCGCGCGGCGCGCCGCCAGCAGCCGCGCGCGGTCGGCATCGACGCCAGCGGCCCGGGCGGCCAGTACCGCGTGGGCGCCTTCGGCTTCCTGCCACGCCTTGATCTGGGTGTTTTCGAGTTCGCCCTTGCGCAGCGACGCCTGGGCGGCCTCGCTGGTCGCGCGCGCCACATCCTCGCGGCGCTGCAACTCGGTGAGCGTGCCCTGCAAGTCGTCGATGCGCGCGCCCAGCGCCTCCACCGACGCCATCTGGTGCTGGTCCAGCAGCGCCTTGCGGCGCACGGCGATGTCCTCGGCCTCGCGGCGGATGCTGGCGGCCTGCTCCTTGAGCTGCTCCTCCACGCGCCGGTACAGCTCGGTGTGGAACAGCCGCTCCAGAATGCCCTGGCGCGCGCGGGAATCGGCGGTCAGCAGTTCGCGAAAGCGCCCCTGCGGCAGCACGATGACCTGCCGGAACTGGGCGCTGTCGAAGCCCAGCAGGTCGCGCACGGCGTCGCTGACGCGGTTCGGCTGGCTCGCGTGGCTCTTCCACTGGTCGTCCAGCAGCACGTCCAGCTGCGCCTTGGCGGCCTCCTTGACGAAACCGCCGGCTGCGCGCTGGCTCGGCCGGTCCTGCGTGGGCGAGCGCGTCACGCGGTAGTGCATCGGCCCCAGGCCGAATTCCAGCGTCACCTCGGTGCGCAGCGCGGGGTCGGCGTTGGCGCTGCGCATGTCCTGCGCGGTGCGCTCGCCGCCCGACGTGTCGCCATAGAGCGCAAAGCAGATGGCGTCGAGCAGCGTGGTCTTGCCCGCGCCGGTCGGGCCGTGGATCAGGAAGAACGCCTGGTCCCCGAGCCGCGTGAAATCGATGGTCTCCGTGGCGGCAAACGGGCCGAACGCCTGCAACTTCAGGTACAGCGGTTTCATGCCGATTCCCTTTCCGAAGCCTCCATGCCAGCCAGTAGATGGTCGAGCGCGCGGCGCTGGTCGCCGTCCAGGTCCGCGTCAGCGACCTCGCGGAAGAAATGCGCGAACAGCGTGCCGGTGTCCAGCTCGCGCATGCGGCGGCCGCTCTCGCCGGCCTGGCCGCTGCGCGCCAGCACGGCCCGCTCGATCGCCAGCGCGTTCGGGTACGCCTCGCGCAGCCGTGCCATCGGGTCCAGCAGCGCGCCGGCATCGGTCAGCACGGCGTACACGTAGTCGTCGCGGCGCGGGTCGGCGGCGCCGGCCTGCACCAGGTGCGCCAGTTCGCCAGTCAGGATGCGCAGGTCCCGGCGCGGCTGCAGCGCGATGGCTTCGATGCGCACGCCGCCGTTCTGGTCCAGTTCCACCAGTGACACGGTCTTGTGGTGATCGGCTTCCGACAGCGAATACTTGAGCAGCGACCCCGCGTAGTGGATGCGCCCGCCGATGGTCTGCGGCCGGTGCAGGTGCCCCAGCGCGACGAAATCGAAGCCGTGGAACAGGTCGGCGGCCACCGCGCCGCTGCCGCCCACCGACAGCGGCCGCTCCGACTCGCTGACCGCCCCGCCCACCACGAACGCATGACCCACCGCCACGGCGCGCACGCCCGCCGGATGGCTGGCGCGGATCGCATCGAGCTGCGCGCCCAGCGCGGCCTCGTGCGAGCCCAGGTCGATGCCCAGCGCGTCACGCACGGTCGCCGGCTCCGCGTACGGCAGCGCGTAGATCCGCACGTCGCCGTGGGCGTCGCGCAGCGTCACCGACGACGCGGCGGGGCCGGTGCGGCCGGCCACGTGCAGCCCGCGCGCCGACAGCAGCCGCGCGCCGAAGTCCAGCCGCTGCGCGCTGTCGTGGTTGCCCGCGATCATCACCACCGGCACGCCGGCTTCCACCACGATGCGCGCCAGCACGTCGTCCAGCAGCGACACCGCCTCGGGCGGCGGCACCGCGCGGTCGTACACGTCGCCGGCAATCAGCACGGCATCGGGCCGCACGTCGCGCACCAGCGCCACGAACTGGTCGAGCACGTGCGCCTGGTCCTCGATCAGGCTGCGGGCATGGAAGAGCCGACCCAGATGCCAGTCGGCGGTGTGGAGAAAACGCAATTCGGATCCTTCGGCGCGGTGGCGCAGGGAGCACGGCCGGGCCGCGCGGTCCCGCATCATAACGCCCGCGCGCCGGCGCCCGGCGCTCAGACCGGCTCCGCTTCGCTGTCGGCGATCTGGAACTTGCGCATCTTCTCCCAGAGCACCTTGCGGCTGATGCCCAGGCACGCCGCCGTATCCTGGCGCCGCCAGCCATTGGCATCGAGCGCGGCGATAATGCGGCGCCGTTCCTCGGCGTCGCCGCGCGGGTCGCTGCGCTCCGTGCCATCGAACGCGCCGGGGCGCAGGCCGCGGAACAGCGGGCGGATGCGCTCCTCGTCCCACCCGCCGCACTGGCGCACCGTGATGCCCACGCGCTCGGCCAGGTTGCGCAGCTCGCGCACGTTGCCGACGAAGTACGCGGTGCCCACGGCGCCCTTGAGCCAGTCGGGCATCGGCGGCAGCGCGTCGTACATGGCCGCGCCCATCATGTGGCGCAGGAACGATTGCAGCAGGCCCGCCTTGTCGCCGGCGCCGCGCTCCTCCAGGCTCGGGATGCGCAGCTCGATGACGGCCAGCCGGAAGTACAGGTCGGCGCGAAAGCGCCCCTCCCGTACCGCCTCGCGCAGGTCCTTGTTGGTGGCCGCCACCAGCCGGAAGTCCAGCTTGACGGCCATCGTCGACCCCAGCCGCGTCAGCGCGTTTTCCTCCAGCACGCGCAGCAGCTTGACCTGCTGGAACAGCGGCAGATCGCCAATCTCGTCCAGGAACAGCGTGCCGCCCGTGGCCTGCTCGAAGAAGCCCCGGTGCGCGAACATGGCCCCCGTGAACGCGCCCTTGGCATGGCCGAAGAATTGCGACTCGAACAGCCCGTCGGGGATCGCCCCGCAGTTCACGGCCACGAACGGGCCCTTGCCGTACTGGGCGTTGCGGTCGTGGAACAGCCGCGCGATGCGTTCCTTGCCCGCGCCGGTCTCGCCGTACAGCATCACGTTGCTGTCGAAGCCGGCAAACGTGTCCACCTGCTCCATCAGCTCCAGCATGGCCGGGGACTCGGCCACCAGGTCCGCCACGTCGGGCCGCGCCTCGGCGGCGGCCAGCAGTTGCGGCACCAGCTTGGCGATCTGGTTGCGCAGGTCGGCCCCGTTGAAGTCGTGCGGCAGGATATGCGCGTACTCGGGCGGAAAGCGGCCCGGGTCGTTGTCGCGGTCCGGCGCGCCCACCCAGATCACGGGCATGCCGTGCGCGGCCTCCCAGTCCAGCGTGAACTTGGCCGAGCCGATGGCCGACGCGCTGATCACGGCGATGCACGGCTTGACGCGCGCCTCGCCGGGCAGCGCGTCCAGCGCGCCGGCGCGGATCACCTCGGCGCCCAGCGGCGCCAGAAAGCGCGCCACGCGGTCGGCAATCTCGTACTGGCCTTCCCACACATAGACTTCAAGGCTCTCGTAGGCCCAGCGCTCTGCTTTCATGTTCGTTCAATACACAAGTTCTGCGTTGTTGCAGTCGATGCCGTTGAGCCAGACATCGGCATTGGCGATGTTGATGCCCAGCGTGTTCAGCAGCCAGCCGGCCAGCGTGCCGACCAGGCTGCTCAGCGGCGGGGCCAGCAGGTTCAGCAGTTCGTCGACCTTGGCATCGCCGCCCAGCACGTTGAGGCTCGGGTTCAGGTTGTTGAGCAGCCCGCTGATCGCCTGGTCGACGGCCGTGGACGTGAACGACAGGCGCGCGTGCCCTTCGGGCGCCAGCACGACGTCGGTGCCCGACTGCCGCTGCCGCGCGGGCGTCACCGGCTGCGCGGTGATGCTGGCCAGCCCCAGGCCCAGCCCGCTCACCCGCGCGATCTGGAACGGCGGCGCGCCGCTGCCGCGGCAGGTGCGTCCATCGGTCGACAGGCAGGCGTTGACCAGTTCGGACGAGACATTGAGCGTGGCCCGGCGCTGCGCCCGCGCGGCTGCGCACTGCACGCCGGTCAGGTCCGCGCGGGCCGTGGCGGCGCGCAGCAGCACCGGCAGGTCTACCTGGGCCGATGCCAGCCCCAGGTTGACCGACGCCTGCGCGGCCACCCGCACGCCCAGTTGCGCGGTGCTGGCCGTGGTGCGCCAGCGGCCGTCCGGCAACTGGCGCGCCGGGCCCACGGCCACCTGCGGCGGTTCGATGACGGTCAGCGCCGCCACCGCCGAGACGTTGACCAGCCCCGTGTTGAGGTTCAGGTTCGGCACGTTCAGCGCCACGGCATCGGTGCCGCGCGCCACGTAGGCGGCCGTGGTCAGCAGCGATGCCACGTTGAGCCCCACCTCGGCCGCCGACGATGCCGCCGGCGTCAGCACGCCCAGGTCCAGCATCTGGCCCAGCGTGAAGCGCGTGCCGATGCCGTTGAGCCCGAGCTGCGTGGTGGGGCTGCCCAGCGCGGCGCCCAGCAGCGCCTGCCGACCGGCCGCGTTGAGCACCAGCGCGTAGAAATCCTGGATCGACAGTTGCGTGTCGAGCAGTTGCTGGACCGTGCCGGCACCGAGCTGGAGCTTGAGCTTGTCCAGCGTCACCGTGGTACTGGCCAGCCCGGTCCAGTCGGCCACGGAAAGACTGACGATGTTGCCCAGCAGCAGCCCCAACACGCCGCTGGCGCGGTCGAGGTCCAGCAGCCCGCTGCCGACCGCGAACGCCGCCACGGGCGGGCTGCCGGCCGCGATGGCCTCGGCGCGCAGTTGCCGCGACTGCCCGCCCGGCAGCACGAACAGCAGCGGCACCGTGCGCGTGGCCTGCACGCGCACCGCGTTGGGCGAGACCACCGCGCTGTTGTAGCCGGCGCTGAAGTGCCGCACCGCGTCACCATTGTCGGGATCGGCCGGGTCCCACAGGCCCAGGCAGGCACGCATGCCGTCGGCGCCGCCTGGCGCCATGTCCGCGCAGTTGGCCGCCACGGGCTGGCCGTAGCCGTTCTGGCTGGCCGCCGCCGTGACCGACGCCAGCACATTGGCCGTGGTCGTGGGCAGGTCGTCGGCCCGCTTCAGTTGCTGGGCGCCCGACAGCGCGGCCAGGTCCACCGATTTCTGCAATTGCCGCTGCGTATAGAACACGAAGCCGACGTCGATCGACACCAGGGCGCCGATGGCGACGGTGGCGATCAGCACGGCGACCATCACGCTGATGGCGCCGCGTTGACGCGAAGGGCCGGCTCGCGTGCGCATGGCCGCTGCCTACTGCCCGGTCATGGGCTGGCTGCCCGCGCCGCCGCGCAACGGGCTGCCGGTGGCCATCGTGGTGAAGAACTCCGGCAGCGGATGCGTGAAGCTGCGCATGTAGCGCGCGTAGCCCAGCGCGGCCTGGTCGCCGGTCAGCGGCAGCATCGGCCCGGCCTGCGCGCCGCTGCGCTGAATCTCCAGCAGCGTGCGCGTGGTATCGCCCACCGGCACCTCGGCGGCGCGCGCGGCCTCGGGCGCGGGCGGCTGCTGGGCCAGGGCGGGCACGCAAACGGTGGCAATGGCCGTGGCAATCACGGCATGGCAAACGCGCTTCATGGCCGGGCTCCTGCGTTGAGCGCCACGGCTTGCGTGGACGCCGGGTGGATCGTGGTCTGCGGATTGCCGCGCGGCGCGGCCTTGTCGCGCAACTGGGCCGCGCGGGCCACGCGGTCCGCTTCCTTGCGGATGGCCGCGCGCGTGGGCTCGGGCATGGCGGCGCGCTGCATCATCGCGGTGGCTTCGGTGCGCTTGCCCGTGGCGAGCATCCACACCACCGCGTTGCTGATCGCGCGCGGGTTGTTGGCGTCCAGCTCCAGCGCCTGCATCACCGGCACGCGCGCGTCCTGCAGCGCGCCGCCGCGCATCAGCGCGTAGCCCAGGTCGTTGGCGATCTGCGGGTTGACCGGGTCCAGCGTGGCCGCCTGGCGCAGCGCCACGGCGGCGCGGATGAAATCGCCCTGCCGGCCCAGCACCAGGCCGATGCCATGCTGCGCGCGGGCCGCGCGGTCGGTGTTCAGCAGATCGCGGTACGCCTGCAGCGCCGCGTCGTCCTGGCCGGTCTCGCGCAGCGCGTCGGCGCGCAGCACCTGCAGCGCGGGCGTGGCGCCAAAGCGCTGCTGGAAGGCGTCGATATGGGCCAGCGACGCGTAGTACATGCCTTCCTGCTGCATCTTGCCGATCAGGCCCAGGTAGACGTTCTGGTCGTTGTATTCGGCGCGCGCGGTCTTTTCCTGCAGCTTCGCCAGCTCGATCTGGGCGTCGGCCTGCCGCGCCATGGCCTCGGCGCTGCCGGGCACGCTGGCGCAGCCGCCCAGCAGCGCGCCGGCCGCCACCAGCGCGCCGGCCCACAGGCCACGCGATGTCATCGTCATCTAGGTTCCTCCGTTCATGCGGGCCAGCATCCGGATCACGCCCAGAAAGCCGGGCCCGGCCGTCAGGATCAGCAGCACGGGCAGCAGGCTCACCACCATCACGCCGGTCATCTTGACCGTCAGCCGGCCGATCTTGTCCTTCATGCGCGCCTTGCGCGCCACCTGCAGCCGCTCGCCAAACTGGCGCAGCGGCTCCTGCACGGCGCCGCCGTGCTTGTCCACCTGCGTCAGCAGCGTGATGAGGCTCTTCAGGTCCTCGTCGTCGAACAGCTTGCCGATGCGCTGCAGCGTCTGCTCGCGCGAGCGGCCGGACGCGAACTGCTGGTTCGCGCGCTGCAGCTCGGGCCCCAGCACGCGCAGCATCGTGCCGAACTCGGTGACGATGACCTGCAGGCTCTGGTCCATCGACAGGCCCACGCCCTGCAGCAGCCGCAGCATGTCGATCAGCACCGGCAGTTCCTCGGCCACCTGGCGCTGCCGGCTGCCGGCCCACCGGCGCAGGATCAGCTTGGCCAGCAGGAAGGCCAGCGCGAACGTGGCGAAGGTCCACGCAAACGTGGCCGGCATCGGCCCGTCGATGCGCCACAGCAGCACGCCAGCCGCCAGCACCGCCGGCACCACCAGCCGCACACCGCCAAAGACCGCGCGCGGCTGCACGCCGTAGTAGCCGCACTGCTCCAGCAGCCGCTGTTCCTCGGCCGTCACCACGGCGCGCCCGAGCCGCGATGCGAGCCAGCGCTGGTTGAAGCGCTCGCCAAAAGCATCGCCCAGCCGCGCGCCCAGCCCCGTGGCGGCCGGCTTGCGCGCGGCGTCCTCGGCGGGCTGGGGCGCGGCCTGCGCCAGCGCGGCGGCGGCCGCGGCGGCGCGTGCCGACATCTGCGGCGTGGCCGGCGCCGCCGGCTGGCCCGGGGGCTGGCCGGCGGGATGCGGCTGCGCGGCGGCCTGCCGTTCCAGCGCGGCGTCGATCGTCCGCGCGGCCACGCGCCGCTGGCGCCACTGCCGCAGCAGCGGCCACGCCAGCATCAGCAGCGCCACGGCGGCTGCCATCAGGCTGGCGGAGATCAGAGTGGTGGCTGGCATCTGCATGGCGCGCCCCTAGATCGACTTGGCCAGCCGGTACAGCATCAGCACGCCCACCACTTCCAGCACGGCCGCGCCCAGCAGCAGGTTGCGGCCCGTGGGGTCCTTCCACATCAGCATCACGTAGCCGGCGTTCAGCACGAACAGCCCGCCCGCCACCACCAGCGGCAGCAGGCCCAGCACCCAGGCCGACAGCCGCGTCTCGGCGGACAGCGCCAGCAGCTCGCGCTGGGCTTCCTCGCGGTCGCGCATGAAGGTGGCGGTGCGCTCCATCACCACGTCGGCGCGGCCGCCGTAGCGCTGCGACAGCCGCAGCACCGACGACACGATGACCAGTTCGTCCAGCCGGTACGCGCGGCCCATCTGCAGCACGGCCTGGTCGAGTTCCTTGCCGGCCCGTTGCAGGTGGATGGCCTGCACCAGGCACTGGCGCAGCGGCGGCTCGGTGTTGGCCACCGAGTTCTGGAACGCGGCCGGCACGCTGCTGCCGATGGTCATCAGCCGCACCACGCCATCGAGAAAGCCGGGCAGCTGCCGCAGCATCCTGTCGCGTACGCGGCCGATGCGCAGCCACAGCAGGAACGCGGCCAGCGCCACGCCCACCGCAAGCATCGCCACCGCCCCGAGCGCGCCGCCGGCTGCCGCGCCCGCCAGCACCAGGCACAGCAGCGGCATGCCCCAGCGCAGCCACGTGCCGCGCGTGGGCGCGATGTCCGCGCGCCGCATGAGGTCCGCCCAGCGGCGGCGCAAGTCGCGCACATTGCCCTGCGGGCCGGGCTCGGCCGCCGTGGCGTAGCGGGCGCGCACCTGCTCGGTCTGCGCGGCCAGGTGCGCGCGCGACAGCTCGGCCTGGGCGCGCCCCCGGGCCGTGGCCAGCAGCAGCAGGCCCAGCCCCAGCAGCACCAGGGCCATCGCGGCGACGAGAAGGCTGGCGCTAGAGATCAAAGCGGTCGTCCAGTCCGAAGTTGGCCGGGCGCATGCGCGCGAGCTTGGGCGAATGGGGCAGGATGCCCAGCGCCTGCCAGCGGTCGCCTTCGGTGCCGTCGGGGTTGGGCACCGGCTCGTGGCGATACAGCTCCTGCGTGGCGATGATGTTGTCGCCCAGCCCGGTGACCTCGGTGATCGACAGGATGCGCCGCCGGCCGTTCGACAGCCGCCCGATCTGCACGATGAAGTCCACCGCGTTGGCAATCTGCCGGCGCAGGCTCACCTCGCTGCCCTGGAAGCCGGCAAAGCCGGCCAGCATCTCCAGCCGGTACAGGCATTCGCGCGGGCTGCTGGCGTGGATCGTGCCCATCGAGCCGTCATGGCCAGTGCTCATGGCCTGCAGCATCTCCAGCACCTCGCCGCCGCGCACCTCGCCCACGATGATGCGGTCCGGCCGCATCCGCAGGCTGTTGCGCAGCAGGTCGCGGATGGTGACCGTGCCGGTGCCCTCGAACCCGCCGGGCCGGCTTTCCAGCCGCACCACGTGCGGGTGGTTCAGCGCCAGCTCGGCCGTGTCCTCGATGGTGATCACGCGCTCGGTGGGCGGGATGAACGTGGCCAGCGCGTTGAGCAGCGACGTCTTGCCCGAACTGGTGCCGCCGCTGACCAGGATGTTGCAGCGCGCCCGCACCGCCGCCTCCAGCAGCTCGGTGATCTCGGGGCTCATGGTGCCCAGCGCCTGCAGGTCGGCCGGCGTCAGCGGGTCCTTGCGGAACTTGCGGATCGACACCACGGGGCCGGCCAGCGCCAGCGGCGGGATGATCACGTTGATGCGGCCGCCGTCGGGCAGCCGCGCGTCGACCATCGGGTTCGATTCGTCGAGCCGGCGGCCGATGGGCGCCAGGATGCGCCGCACGATGCGCAGCAGGTGGCCGTTGTCGGCAAACCGCACCGGAATCCGCTCCAGCACGCCGTGGCGCGACACGTAGACGTCCATGTGTCCGTTCACCAGGATGTCCTCGACGGCCACGTCGTGCAGCAGGTCCTCGATCGGGCCAAAGCCGGCCAGCTCCTTGGTCAGGGCCTCGGAGATCTGGTGCAGCTCGGCCTCGTTGATCGGGATGCGGCGCAGCCGCGTGAAGCTTTCGAGCTCCAGGTCGACAAAGCGCTGGATGGCGGAGCGCGACCAGCGGCCGAACTCGGCGCCCAGCTCCTCGATGCGCGTGAGCAGGTGTTCGTGCGCGGCTTCCTTGATCTTGTGGAATTCCTGCGACACAGGAAACGGCGCGGCGGTGTTGTCCGAGAATTCGATCGCTTCGGTCATGTCAGTTCCCCGCCCGCGCGGTGCGCGCGACACGCAGCGTCTCGGGCAGCTTTTGCTTGATCCGGGCCAGGATGCCGCGCTCGGGCGCCTGGCCCGCGCGGTAGCCCAGCCGGTCCATCAGCGCGCCCAGCGCGCGCACGTACGGGTCCGCCGGCGCGTCGTCGGCCAGCACCACGCCACGGTTGGCCGCCTGCACCAGCGCCGCGCGCCGCTCCGGCAGCGTATCGACCGACGCCACGCCGATGCGCTCGGCCATCTGCGCGGCGTCCACGCCCAGCGCGTCGTCGAAGCGCGACACCAGCAGGTGCAGGTCTGGCCGCTCGATCTCGCGTTTCTTCAGCTCGTGCAGCAGCTCGGCGGCCGAGACGATGGCGCCCACGCTCTGCTCGGCCACCATCACCACGGCGTCGGCGGCCTTGACGATCTGCGACATGAACTCGGCGTTCGAGAAGCCGCCCAGGTCGATCACCTGGAGATCGAAGAACGCGCGCAGGCGGTCCAGCAGCGCCAGCGCCTCGGAGAACGACACGTCGCGCAGTTCGGACAGCGTGGCCGGCAGCGGCAGCACCGACACGCCGTTGGCATGGCGCGCCAGCGCGGTATCGACGAACACCTGGTCGAAGCGGCGCAGGTTGCGCACGGCCTCGACAAAGTGGAATTCGGGCGCGATGTTCATGTGCAGCGCGCCGTCGCGCGCGGGCAGGCCCAGGTCCAGCAGCAGTACCTCGGCGCTGGCGCGCTGGCGCACCGCCGCGGCCAGGTTGACCGCCACGCTGGTCACGCCCACGCCGGCGCGCGCGCCGAGCAGCGCCACGATGCGGCCATGCCGGTGCGCGGGCGTCACGGCGCGCACCTGCGCGCGCGGCACCATCAGGCGGCGCACGGCATGGGTGGCCTGCGACGGCGCGCCGCGCAGGTCGATGAAATCGCGCACGCCGGCGCGCAGCGCGGCCAGCATCGCGTCGGAATCTCCCGCGTGGCCCACGGCCACCAGCGGCAACTGCGGGAACAGCCGCGCCACCTGCTCGGCCAGCCGGGCCGACGCCTGCGCCTGCGACGCCGAGAAGTCGAGAAAGACCAGCCCCGGCCGCAGCTCCGAGATCTGCTCGACAAAGGCTTCCTGCGCGCCTTCCTCGGTCACCAGCGTGCCGGCGCCGTCGAGCGCCTGCTCCAGCCAGAGCCGCACGTCTTCTCGCGGGGTATTCAGCAGGAAGGCATCCATCGGTGTGATTCGCTCCATCTGCGCTACCGCGAAAAGCCGGGCAGCGTCGGGTCCGCGTATTCGCCCAGCACGAAGCGGCCCCAGACGTTGGGGCTGGCGGTCGTGCGGCCGTCCTTGGCCACGTTCGCCGCCACCTGCGAATCGCGGGCCAGCGGCTTGACCAGGTGTGGCGTGACCACGATCATCAGCTCGCGGTCCTCCTGGTGGAAATTGAGGTTCTTGAAGAAGCTGCCCAGGATCGGCAAATCGCCCAGGAACGGCACCTTGCTCACGTTGCTGACCGTGTTGCGGCTGACCAGCCCGCCGATCACGAAGCTCTCGCCGTCGCCCAGCTCCACCGTGGTGTCCGCGCGCCGCGTGACGATGGCGGGCACCGACGCGCCGTTGATGCTGATGCCGCGCGACGGGTCGAGGTCGCTGGCCTCGGGCGCCACCTTCAGCGCGATGCGCTCTTTCGACACCACCGTGGGCGACACCGTCAGCCCGATGCCGAACGGCTTGAACTGGATGGTCGTCGTGCCCAGCGCCTGCGGCACCGGGATCGGGATCTCGCCGCCCGCCAGGAAGCTCGCGCTCTGGCCGGACAGCGCCACCAGGCTCGGCTCCGCCAGCACGCGCACCAGCCCGTTGGCCTCCAGCAGGCTCAGGTTGGCGAAGATGCCCTCCTTGGCCCACGCGGCCACCAGGTTGAACGCGCTGCCGATCGGCAACGTGCCCTCGAAGCTTGGCTGCGGGCCGATCGTGGTCTTGGTCAGCGACGTGGGGCTGAACTGGCCGAACGTGAAGCCGCCGCTGCTCTTGATGAAGTTGAAGCCCACCTCCTTCAGGATGGTCTTGCTGATCTCCACGACCTTCACGTCCACCTGCACCGTGTTCGATACGGGCACCACCGAGCGGTCGACCACCACGCCGCCCTTGCCGTCCGGCCCGGCCACCGCGGCGCGCGCGGCCTGCTGCGTGCGGGCGGCGGCCGCCGCGTCGGGCGATTCGCCACGAATGGCGGCGCCCACCGCCGACAGGTCCACGCTGGCGCCGCCGGCATCGGGCGACACGGCATCCACCTGCACCGTGTACGTGACCGGCGCCGCGTTGCGGGTCCAGAGCATCACGTCGGTCACGCCGGGCTTCCTGGCCACCACCAGCACGGTCGGCGGGCCGCTGCGCGCCTTGAGCAGCAGCGCATCGGCCACGGCCGGGTTGCCCACGGCCACGCGCTCCAGCGGCTGGCCGGGGCGGATCTCCTGCTGCGCGCCGGCCATCAGGCGCAACGTGCGCGCGGCGCTTGGCGACGGAACCGCCGCCGTGTTCTCCTGGGCCGCCACCGGGTGCGGCGCCGTCATCGGTATCGACGTCATCGCCAGCAGGGCGATGGTGACCACGCGCCGGCCGATCCGGCCGGTATTGCCTCGGGCTGTCATGGGTTTGGGCATGCCCTGTTGTCCGTTATTCGATCACTCGCTTGCCGGCGCGGATCACTTCCACGCCGACGGGGTTGTCCTGGGGCTCGCGCCGCGTGGCCGGGGCCGCCGGCACCGGTGCCGGCAGCGGGCGGGGCGGCTGGGCCGTGGTGCGCGGGGTCGGCGCGGCATTCGGGCCGGCCAGTCCGACCAGGCTGATGCCGGCGGCGGCGCGGTCCACCGGCGACCGCTGGGCCTCGGCCGGCACGCCGGCGCGCGCCGGCAGCACGGCCGGCGGTTCGGCATACATACCGTCGCTGGGCATCGACGGATCGGCCGGGTTGCGCAGCGCCAGCACCAGCCGGCCGGCCTGCTGCGCCATCGCCAGCTTGCCCACCTGGTCCACCGGCACCGACAGCACCGCCGTCTTGGCGCCGTCGCGGCGCGCCATCATCTGCTCGGCCTGCACCTTGCGGGTATCGCTGACGCTGCCGCTGCCGTAGGCCAGCACGCGCAGGTGAGACAGCAGCAGGCGGCTCTGGCTTTCGCCAATCTCCTGGCTGTCGCGGCGCAGCGTCACGAACACGTCGACGAAATCGCCGGGCTGCACCTGGTGGCCCACGCCGATCACCTCGTCCACGGCCACGGCCAGCGCGCGTTCGCCATCGGGAATCTGCCGCGCCAGCCCGGACAGCAACTGGCCTTCGAGCACGGGCACGTTAGCGCCCAGGTTGACCACCGGCACCTGCCCCACCACGCGCGCGGCGTCCTGGTAGGCGCCGGCCGGGTCGATCGGCAGCTCCATGACCGCCAGCGCATCAGCCGTCAGCGGCTTGCCCGCTTCCACGGCGCGCGTGGTGACCACCACGGCGTGGGCCGGCCTGGCCTTGGCATGCGGAATGGCGACCGACTGCGTGCGCGCCACCTGCCACGCCATGACCGCCAGCAGCGCGGCCAGTACCAGCAGCACGATGGCAAGGATCCTTATCTGTTTGCTGCTCATGTGGCCTCAGAGATCGGGAGAAAGCTGCACGACGGCGGCGCCGGTCAGCGTGCCGGGCACGGGGACCAGCGGGATGACCGGCAGAAGCGCGCGGGTGGGAAGGTTCAGCGTGACCTGCACGCATTGCGTGCCGGCCGGGGCGGTACAGGCCACGGGCTGGGCCACGGCGCCGTCACCGATCTGCGCGGCGATGGCCTCCGGCAGCGTGTTGCGCGCGGCCAGGTTGGCGGCGCTCACGCGCAGGTCGAGCGTATCGGCCAGCGTGCCGCCGTTGACGGCGAGCGGATAACGCAAGGCAGCCCGCGCACCCTCCTGGGCGGCGAGCGTCAGTACCTGCTGCAGTGCCAGCACCACGCCGTAGTAGACGATGCCCAGCACCACTGCCAACAGCAGCGGAAACACCAGCGCAAACTCCACCGCGGCCACGCCACGCGCGCGCCGCTGGTTCGCGTTCCCCCGTAAAGCCATGCTTCACCCGATTCGTCTTGCATTGGCGACACACGACACCGCGCCCCAGGCGCCGGCATTGCTGCGCGGCGCCTGGCTAGCGGCGTGCCCGGTGGGCGTACTGCGTTGATGCGCGACTTGGAACCACTCTTACCGTTCTTGCCTGGCCGTCCGTCAGTGCCTGCGGCCAGTGCCTACCGCTACCACTTCCGCCACTGCTTCAGACAGGCGCGCGAGCGCCCGCCACGGCTGGCATGACTGCCAGCACGGTGAACCGGTTGCTTCAGGTGCGTCCGGCCGGAGCCGGATGGGTCAAAAAATGGTGTGTGTGCGCGAATCCGCGGGCGCTCAGGGGGCGAACCAGCCCGCGATGCGGCCGGCCAGGGTATTGAACCCGGCGCCGAGGTTGGTGCCCATCAAGCCGACTCCGGCTGCGATGGCGATGGAGATGAGGCCCACGATCAGGCCATATTCGATGGCAGTGGCTCCCCGTTGGGTCTTGCCATGGCGCGCCAGTTTCTTTTGCATGATCTCACTCCCGAAAGTGTCTACCCTGCACGGATATCCAGCGGTACGACCTGACCCCTGTTCCTCTGCCATCTGTGCCGGGCGCAAGCCCCGCGTGGCGTTTTTTATGTGTGAAACCGCTGGTGCAAACATTTATAAGACAACGCATGTCTCAACCATACCCCCCGTTCGAGCTATGGCTGTTTCAGCTTAAAGGCGGACAGACGTTTGAAACAATGTCGGCCCGCCTTCCGACTTCGGGATGACCCTGAGCCGAATTGTTAAAGAGCGCGCAATAAAGGCAGTGTGCCGTGCGGCAGCCTGCACGTATTGCTGCAGGCGGGCGCACGGCACGAAATAAAAGGATGCGCCGCGCGGGGTAAGGACGACAGCGCACCGTAAAGTAGCCGGCGCGGATGACAGGGAAAATCCCGAGTCGTCCGCGATAAAGGTTTGCAGCTCAGTGGCGCGTCAGGCCGCCCAGCAGGCCAGTAACGGGGGCGAGCGGACTGGCGGTGGTCCCGCCCGATGCGGCGCCGCTCGTGGCACCGGTCAGGCCGCTCGTGACCGTGGTCAGCAGGCCCGTCACCGGCGCCAGCGGATTGCTGCCGCCGGTGCTGCCGCCCGCCGCGCCACCCACCGATCCCAGCAGGCCGGTGACCGGTGCCAGCGGACTGCTGCCGCCGGTGCTGCCGCCCGTGCCGCCCAGCGGCAGGTTGTTGAGCAGTCCACCGAGCGGATTGCCGCCCGTGGCGCCGTTGTGGTTCAGCAGCACGCCGGCCACCGCAACGGTCTGGCCGGTCTGGTTCACCACGCCGCCCAGCGGCGAGACGATCGGCGTGTTGGTGTTGGCGATCATGCTGCCCGCCGTGGCGACGGTATTGCCGAGCTTGGTCAGCAGGTTGTCGACGGGCACGCCGAGCCCGGTGGCGCCGCCCACGGTCTGCGTGGCGTTGGTGAGCTGCGTGGTCAGTGGCACGATGACCTTGCTGGTGCTGCCGGTGAGCTGCGCCACGGGCCCGGTGGACAACGTCTCGCCCAGCTTGCCGCCCAACGTCATCACGCCCTGTCCCACGGTCTGCACGAGTCCGCCGGCAGGATTGGTCACGGCCGACAGCGGCGAGAGCTGGTCCGTTCCGACGGCCTTGACGAGATCGCCCGCGCTGACCACCGTGGCGCCCGCCTGCGTGACGACGTTGCCGGTGTTGGCCACGGTCACGCCCACGGGGTTGTCCACCGCGCCGATCTGGCCCAGGCCGTCGCGCACGCCGGTGCCCAGCGTGGCCACGGTCTGGCCCGCCTCGATCACCACGTCGCCGGTGGCGTTCTTCGCATTGGTCGGCACCAGCGGCAGGTTCGTGTCCTTGATCTGCTGGCCGATCTGGCTCACCGCGTTGCCGGTGGCCACCACGGTGTTGCCCGCGCCTTCCACCACCTTGCCCGTGGGCGTGGTTGCCGCGGTGGGCTGCGGGTTGTCGGTGCCGGGATTGGTCGGGGTGCCCGGCGTGGCGGGGCTGGGGCTGCCGCCACTGGACCCGCCCGAGGCGCAGCCGGCCAGCAGGGCCACCATCGCCGCGCAGGCGATGGCCATCATGTTCAAGGGGCGCGTCGGCTTGGTTGCTTGCATGTCCTGATCTCCTTTTCGATGTGCTGGGCGTGGCCCGCTGTCTTCCCGCGCATATCGCCGCGACCCGTTCGGCGGCTGGGTGATGCGTCGTGGCTGCGGACCGGAAGCGCAAGCGGTATGCCAGGCTCAATCGCGTGTTCGATACAGGCGCGCCGCGTGCCTGTGCCCCGGCCGGAGACCGTTGCCGGGCAAGGCTTTCGGGCACGCGGCGCGCCCCGGCCGCAAGCGTTGGCGCGATGGCCGCACGGTGTTACGTGCTACGTAACGTGTTCCCGCGCCGGCCGTTACACCGGACACCCGCCGCCCCGCCCGCGCGCGCGGCATCGCACCCCGCGCCGTTCCCTCCGCGTCACCGTGCGTTACGTAACACGTAACGCGAAACACGCGGCCCGCCGCACCCGGCCGCTTCATGCGCGCGTTTGACCGATCGGCCGCAAACCCTTGCGGCACGCGCGTTTGCGCGCGGCATCCCCTGCTTGCGCGGGGTCTGGCGTCGACGTGGCCTGCCCACTGGCACACCGCTTGCGCAAGCCATGGCAGACGCGGCACGCCACAGGCATCGCAACAGAGACGATCCACAGCGTGTCCGTGAACCTGGTCGGGAAAATCTGAAAAAGGAAATGGTCATGCGCAAGGCACAACTTTCGGCGAAGCAATGCTTCGTCACGGCATTGCTGGGGTCCCTGCTGGCACTGGGCGGCTGCGCCAGCGGCAGCGGTTCGACGTCGATGGGCACCAGCGGCGCGGGTGGGTCCAGCGGCGCCGGCGGGTCGAACAGCACCGCCACCACGGGCGGCGGCACCGACACCGCCAGCAACGGCGGCCAGCCCAACGGTGGGCAGCCCAACGGCGGCAACCCGAACGACGGCAACAACGGCGGCACCACGCCCGCGCTGACGCCAACCGGCGCCATCGTCAACAACGCGGGCGGCATCATCGGCGGCGTGGCCGATACCGTCACCGGCGTGGGCGATGCCATCAAGGACGCCAACGTGCCGGTCGTCTCCGTGCAGACCAAGGACGGGCTGGCCGGCGTGGTGACGTCGATCGGCGGCGCGGTGGGCGCGCTGGGCACCGGCGTGCAATCCGGCCTGGGCAGCATGCCCAATGCCACGAACCCGGTGGGCACCACGGTGGCCAGCACGGGCGGCGTGGTCAGCCAGCTTGGCAACGCCGTGACCAGCGCCGGCAGCGCGGTCACTGGCCTGGGCAGCGGCCCGCTGGCGCCGCTGGGCGCGGTCACGACGCCGCTGGGCGGCGTGGTCTCGCAGGTGGGCGGCGCGGTGAACAACCTTGGCGGGCAACTGGGCACCGCGCTCTCGACGGGGCCGGTCGAACAGCTCACGTCGAGCGTCAGCAAGGCCATCGTGCCGCTGACGTCGACGCTGACCAGCAGCACGCAATCGCTGGGGGCGGCCACGGGCCTGGGCCAGCCGGTCAACAACCTGCTTGCCACCGTGGGCGGCGCGCTGGCGACGGCCGGCTCGCAACTGATCAGCACCAACACGCCGGTGGTGTCGGGCGTGGGCGGCATCGTCACGGGCACCGGCAACACGGTGGCCGCGGTGGGCGGCGTCGTGAATGGCCCGGCGGGCAGCACCGGCAGCCCGCTGGCGCCGGTGACCGGCCTCGTGGCCGGACTGACCGGCGGCCTGACCAGTGCCACCGGCGGCGCGGCCAGCCCGCTCGCCCCGGTCACGGGCCTGGTCAATACAGTCACCAGCGGCCTGACCAGCGCCACGGGCGGCAGCACGGCAAGCCCGCTGGCGCCGGTGACCGGCCTGGTCAGCGGCATTGCCAACGGCGCCACCGGTGCGCTGTCGGGGGCCACGGGCGGCGCGGGCGGCGGCACCGCCAGCCCGCTCGCACCGGTCACCGGGCTGGTGGCCGGCCTGACCGGCGGCAACGCCCCGGCCACCAGCGGCGGCACCACGCCGACGACGGGCGGCACCAAGCCCGCCAGCCCGCTGGCCCCGGTCACGGGGCTGGTGGGCGGACTCGTCGGCGGCCTGACCGGCGCGCTCGGCGGCAAGCGATAGCGGCAAGGGGGCGCCCGCGCGCCCCGCACCAAGCAAGCGTTGCGGCCACGCAGGGGCGGCAGGGGAGCGGCACCTCTCCCGCCCGTGGCACGCCACCACATAGCCGCAAAGCAGGTTTCCATCGAGGGGTAACACCATGCGTACACGCGAGAGCGTTGCCGCGCTGCTGGTCGGCGTCGGCCTCTTCCATAGCGGGCTGTCCCATGCGGAGCGCGGCCCGGTGCAGGGCGATCCCACGCAGACGCTGCCCAGCATCGCACCCAGCAAACCCGCCCAGAGCAACGTGACCGTGCAGGTGGAGCGGCCCGATTCGGCGCTGCAGAACCTGCTGGCGTCGCGGCTGACACCGCGGCATTTCCAGATCGAAGGCGCCAGGACGCTGCCGTTCGACCAGATCGCGGCAAAGTTCACCCCGCTGGCCAACCGCGAGATCACGGTGGCCGAGCTGCTGCAGGCCGCGGAATCCGTCACGCAGATGTACAAGGACGCGGGCTACCCGCTGTCGTTCGCGTTCGTGCCGGCGCAGGCGTTCGAGAACGGCAACGTGCTGATCACCGTGGTGGAGGGCTACGTGGCCAACATCACGGTCAAGGGCAAGCCCGGCCCGGCCGAGGGGCGGCTGCGCAAGATCGCCGAGCAGTTGAAGAAGGACCGCCCGCTACGGCAGGAAAGCTTCGAGCACTACGTGAACGTGCTGGCCCAGCAGCCCGGCATGCAGGTCAACGCCACCGTGCAGCCGCCGACCACCACCGACGGCGCGTGCGACATGGTGCTGGAGGTCAAGCGCAAGCCGTTCACGTTCGGCACCGGCGTGGAATGGATGTCGCCGGGCGTGCGGGCCATCGCCACGGCCACCACCAACAGCCTGACGCCGCTAGGCGAGCAGCTGTCGTTCTCGACGCTGTTCCCCAAGGGCCGCGACAACGAGGAGTACTACTCGGCCACCTACGCGCAGCCGCTGGGCACCGAGGGGATGCTGGCCCGGCTCACGGCGTCGCACTACCGCGGCGTGCCCGAGAACAACGCGCTGGCGCCGATCGGGTTCGAGTCGCGCTACGTCAACGATTCCAAGCGGCTGGGCGGCACGCTGAGCTATCCGGTGATCCTGAACAACCGTCACGTGCTGACGCTGACCGGCGGCTTCTACGCCAACAACCAGTTCGAGCGCTACACGCAGGCCGTGCAGCCCGGCGCCGGCCGGCAGGTGGAACTGGCCACCAGCGTGCGCGTGGCGACGGCCGAGGCGTCGTACCTGCAGCGCGGCACGGGCGTGACGCGCAATGCCACGCTCGGCTTCTACAAGGGCATCGACGGACTGGGCGCGAGCCGGCAGAACAACCTCAACGACCTGAGCTTCTTCCGCACGCGGCTGCTGCTGTCGCAGGCCAGCGACCTGCCGTTCGGCTTTGGCATGGCGCTGTCTGCGGCGGGCCAGTACAGCGCCAACCGGCTGGCGTCGAGCGAGCAGATCAGCTTTGGCGGCCGGTTCTTCGGGCTGGGCTACCCGGCCGGCGAGGTGGCGGGCGACAAGGGCTGGGGCGCATCGGCCGAGCTGAACCGGCTGTTCACGGTGGATTTCACGTACCTGAAGACGCTGCAGCCGTTCCTGGTGGCGGACATGGCGCGCGTGTACTCGAACAGCGTGTCGCTGTCGCACCGGACGCTGCAGTCGCTGGCCATCGGCCTGCGCTTCTCGGACCGGCGCTACTACACGATGGACGTGTCGGTGGCCCAGCCCGTGGGCGACAGGCCGACCAACGCCAGCCACCGCTCGCCGCGCATCAACCTGCTCTGGTCATACCAGTTCGACTGAAGCCGCGCGCGGCCGGGGCGGCAGGCGGGCGCGGCCCGGTCAGTTCACGCGGAAGCCGATCTTGAGCGTGACCTGGAAATGGCCGACCTTGCCGTCCTGCACATGGCCGCGCGTCTCGACGACTTCGAACCAGTCGATGTGCTTGATGGTCTCGGCGGCCTTGGCCAGCGCGTTGCGGATGGCCTGGTCGCTGCCATCGGGCGAGGATCCAACGATTTCCACGAGCTTGTAGGTGTGATCGGTCATGCGGGCCTCCTGGGGTCTGGCGTGGGGAGATGCGGCAATGCAGCGCGGGTGCCGCGGCGGTGCGTGCCTTCATCATAGGCACCAGCCCTGTCGAGTCCCAAGACGGGCCGCAGGTTCCCGATCAACTTGCCGCGCGTTTCCGGTTGCGGGATCGGCGCGGCGCCTGTTACGCTGCGGGCCCTCGATTTCCCGTCACTCCCCTGTAACCTGATGTTTCTTTCCTTGCTTCCCTGCCGCCGGCTGGCCGTTGCCGGCATTGCCGGACTGCTGGCCGTCGCGGGCGCCGCCCAGGCCCGCACCACATCCATGCTGGACCGTGCCGTCGACGCGCTGACCACGCCGCGCGCCCAGTCCACGCCGTTCGCCAGCGGCAGCACCTACACGCTGTGCTTCGTGCCGGACGGCCCGAGCTGCCAGGACATGATCGTCGACGCCATCCACCGCACGCGCAAGAGGCTGCTGATCCAGGCGTACTCGTTCACCAGCACCCCGATTGCCAAGGCCGTGGCCGAGGCCCACCAGCGCGGCGTGGACGTGCGCGTGATCGTGGACAAGAGCCAGGCGTCTGAGCGCTACACGAGCGCCACCTTCCTCAAGAACGCGGGCATCCAGGTGGTGGTCGATACCAAGCCGGCCATCGCCCACAACAAGGTGATGGTGTTCGACGACCAGGCCGTGTTCACGGGGTCGTTCAACTTCACCAAATCGGCCCAGGAACGTAACGCGGAGAACGGCATGCTGATCCGTGGCGACAGCGCCGTGGTGCGAGCCTATACCGACAACTGGCGCACGCGCTTCGACAAGTCGTCGGCGTACTGAGCGTGCCGGGGCGCGGCGGCCGGGTGTCCCGCGCCTCTCTTTTGCCGTCAACGGCACGAATGCGGGCATAACCGCCCGCTGTTCCGCGCATCCCCCGGACGCTTCCCGCAGGAAGATCAGTCAAACGCCGACAGACGCCTCCTGTGCCGTGGTGTGTACTTCAGGTACCGAGCGAGGATGCCGCGGCAGGCTGCATGTCCAGGCCTGCGTCTCTGACAGTTCCCTGCCCCGTGGTCAGCGCCATGCGCGCGCATCCCGCCCATTCCGGCAGGAGGAAGCGATGCAAGCACGAAACACTTCGATGGGCCGCATGGCGCGCCAATGGTGCGCCGTGGGTGCCGCCGCCGCGGCGTTGGGCATCCCGATGGCCGCCCACGCCGACATGCGGACCGACACGGCCGGCCCGTTCACCTACGTCTGTGGCGGCGTGGCCGCCGACGAGCAGGCGCAGATGAACAGCGAGGCCCGCAACTACGACATGGGCCTGCTGTTCACCCAGGGCACCCGGGGCGAGTACCTCTCGGATGTCAACGTCAAGCTGATGCGCGACGGCCAGCAGGTGGCGGAATTCAAGGCCACCGGCCCGCGTTGCCTGATCAAGGGGCCGCGTGCGTCGTACCAGGTGGTGGCGACGTTCGAGGGCAAGTCCAAGCAGACGACGCTGAGCCCGGGCGAGAAGAATGTACAGCTTCGCTGGTAGCGCGCGAGGCTGAAGAGCGAGTCAAGCAGTCCTGAGCCGCCAGTTCGCTGGCGGCCGCCATGCCGGCTACCCCTCCCGCGGGTGCCGGCATATTTTTTTGTCGGCCGGTGTTCGGCCACGGGCCTGCACGATCGCCATGGCGGTGGCACACTTGGCGGCTGCCGGGCGCGCCGCCCGTCTCGACCAACCTCCTGGAGTGCCCGACCATGACCACGATCGCCAACAGCCGCTGGATCCGCATCGACACCGACGCCGGCAGCTTCGACGCCTACCTGAGCCTGCCGCCCGGCGGCAAGAAGCCCGGCAACCCGGGCATCGTGCTGATCCAGGAGATCTTTGGCGTCAACGAGCACATCCGCTCGGTGGCCGACCAGTACGCGGCCGACGGCTACGTGGTGCTGTCGCCGGACGTGTTCTGGCGCACCGGCCCGCGCGTGGAGCTGGGCTACAGCGGCAAGGACTGGGAGCGCGCGATGGAACTGCGCAAGGCCGTGAACCTGGAGGATACGGTGGGCGACGTCGCGGCCACCGTGCAGGCGCTGCGCGCCGAGATTGGCGAAGGCGGCAAGGTGGCGGCCGTGGGCTACTGCTTTGGCGGCCTGGTGTCGTACCTGGCCGCGGCGGCCTGGTGGACGCCGCCGTGCCCTATTACGGCGGCGGCATCCAGAACCAGTTGCACGAGGCGGCCGCGCTCAACGTGCCCGTGCAGTTCCACTACGGCGCGCTGGACGCCCATATCAAGCCCGACGACGTGGAGCAGGTGCGCCAGGCCGTGGCCGGCAAGCGCGGCACCGAGGTGCTGGTCTACGACCAGGCCGACCACGGCTTCAACTGCTGGGCGCGCGAATCCTACAACCAGCGCGCGGCCGCGCTGGCGCATGGCCGCGCGCTGACGTTCCTGGTCAACGCGCTGGCCTGAGCGCCGGTCAGTACGGCATCGCCACGCCGTTCTGGATGCGGACGCGGTCGCCGATGCGCATGTTGTACGGGCTACCCTGCGTCAGCGTGAGGTAGCCGTTGTCCTGCGTGCGCACCCGCACGCGGAACGCCGCCGGGGCGGTGCTGGTGCGTTTTTCCACCTCGTTGCCGGCCAGCGCGCCGGCCACGGCACCGCCGATGGTGGCCACCGTATTGCCCCGGCCGCCGCCGATCTGGTGGCCCAGCAAGCCCCCGGCCACGCCGCCCAGCACCGCGCCGACGCCGCTGGCGTTGGCCGGCTGCCCGCCCACCTGTTCGATCGATTCCACCCAGCCGTAGCGCACCGCGTACGGGTCGCTGTAGGCGCCGTTGGTGCTGGCGCTGTCATAGGCGCCGTAGCTGCCGCCCTGCGCCGGTTGCGGATAGCCGTACTGGTCGTAGCCGGGCTGCTGCGGATAGGACGACGTGGCGGGGTACGGCGACGACTGCGGATAGCCCGGCGCGCCGCTGATCTGCGTGCCGGACGTGCCGTAACCGGTGTTGTAGCCGCCGTTGTAGGCCGGGTTGCCGTAGGCGCCCTGGTAGCCGGCGGTCTGGTAGCCGGTCTGGTAGCCCGTGCCATAGCCATCGCCGTAGCCCGCCCCGTAGGGCGCGGCGCAACCGGCCAGCGTACCGGCAGCCAGGACGGCCAGGGCGAGCGTGCGGACGGCCGGGCGGATCGAGATGGACATGGTGGGGACTCCTGCGACGTTGCGCGTATCTGTGATGCGCGGGAGTCTAGTGCCGCGCCATGGCGGCAGGTGTCACCGGAGATTGTGATGGGTAACCGGCTGTAACGCCCCGGCCGGCGGCCCCGCTGGCGGCCTCAGCCGCGCTCGGCCTCGTCGTCGTTGAAGGCCGTGATCCGCGCCACGCGGAACGTGTTGCGCAGGGACTGCAGCTCGGCCCGGTGCAGCGCGGCCAGCCGGTTCAGGCATCGCTCGCCCTTGGCCAGCAGGTGGATCTGCACCACGCGCCGGTCGTCGGGATGCACGCGCCGCGCCACCAGCCCCGCCGCCTCGCAGCGGTTGACCAGCGCCACCACGCCATGCTGCTTGGCCTGCAGCCGCTCGGCCAGTTCGCCCACGGACGCCCAGTTCTTGTCCCGGCTGCCGCGGATATGGAGCATCAGCACGTACTGCTGCACCGTCACGCCCTCGGCCTGCGCGGCTTCCTCTGAAAACCGCAGGAAGCGGCGCAACTGGTAGCGGAAATCGGACAGCGCCTCGAAGTCCTGTTTGGTCAGTGCGGTGTCGGGGGAAGACTTCGCGGAAGCAGGCTGGCGGGCCATAGGGGCTGTTCGTGGGCGCGGGTGGATCGGACAAGGCGCCCATTATATGGCGTCGCCGTACGGCCATCCGGTGTGCTGGCGCGCATACGGGCCCTATTTTCCACGGAGCCCGGCCGGCGCGGTATGGCAGAATCTGTGCGGTCGTCGACACCTTGTCGCCCCCCTAACGTCTTCAAAGGGAAAGCCGCCCGATGTTCATGGAAATCTTCCTGTTCCTGCTGGATACCGTCTTCACGCTGTTCGGCATGGCCCTGCTGCTGCGGCTGTGGATGCAGCTCACCCGGCTGCCGTCGCGCAACCCGGTGTCGCAGGGCGTGTTCCAGGTGACCGACTGGATCGTGCGCCCGCTGCGCCGCATCATCCCCGGCATCGGCGGCGTGGACTGGGCCACGGTGCTGGCCGCCTACCTGACGGCCGTGGCCTTCCTGGTCTGCCGCGCGCTGCTGCTGGACGCCGACCCCATCGCCTTCCTGCCCGCCATCCTGGCGCTGGCGCTGCTGACGATGCTGAAGTGGGGCATCACGATGGTGATGTGGGTGACGCTGCTGATGGCCGTGCTGTCGTGGCTCAACCCGCAGTCGCCGCTGGCCGGCCCGATCTGGCACCTGACCGCGCCGCTGCTGCGCCCGATCCAGCGCGTGATGCCGCGCCTGGGTGGCTTCGACCTCTCACCGCTGGTGCTGTTCGTCGTCGCGCAAATTTTGCTGATGCTGATCGCCGGCGTGAGCCGGGGCGTGGTGTAAGCGACCGCTAACCCCACAACCCCGGCGGGCAAACGATCGCCGGGGTTGCCGGAAATCCCGCCCTAGGGTTTTCCCGTACTGTTCAAGCTACTGGACAGTGTGTCGAGAAATCGACCTTTTTCATGCTGTGGCCGACGCCTACATTACAGCCACCGCGGGCCACGACCCGCGATCTTTGCCATAAGTCGGAACAGCACAACCATGAAGAAGACCCTCGCCCTCTCCCTGCTCTGCGCCCTCGGCCTGTCGGTCGGCGCCACCGCCGCCCAGGCTTCGCAGCCCATTTCTGACCTTGCCCGCCTGGATGGCAGCATCGGCCGCAAGATCGACCCGTACCTGGACGGCGCGCGCGGCGTGACCGAAAAGCGTGACGTGTACACCGAAGGTTCGCGCAGCGTGACCGACAAGCGCGACGTGTACTCGGAAGGCGCCCGTGGCGTGACCGAACAGCGCGACGCCTTTACCGAAGGCGCCTGATCGCCCGCTCCCCCGGCCTCGCCACTTCCCCCGGCGAGGCTTGCCCGGCAGGGTGCTCCCCCCTGTCCTTGCCGGGCCCCTCATCCAGTTCCCCGCCATACCCGCAGCGCCCCCGGCACCTATCCCGCCGGATGTCCCGCGTCGCCCAGATCTCCCAGGTCCGCCCCCATCATCGATTCGATGGCTTCCATGAACGCGCGCACCTTGCGCGGCTGGAGCCGGCGGTCCGGCAGCAGCGCGAACACGCGCAGCGGTGGCAGCGGATAGTCGGGCATGACGCGCACAAGCCGGCCCTGCGCGATCTCGGTCTCGGCCGCCGTCATCGGCACGCGGGCGATGCCCAGCCCGGCCAGCGCGGCCTGCATCCGCAGTTCGGCGTTGTAGGTCTGCATGCGCGGCCGGATGGGCACGGCGATGCGCTGCCCGTGACGCGAGAATTCCCAGACGGAGACGCCCGGCGTGGCCAGCGTCGGCATGTTGGACAGATCCTCGGGCTGCATCTGCGCCGGCAGGCTGGCGGCCAGGCTCGGCGCGGCCACCAGGCCCCGCTCGACGTTCCAGATGCGGCGCGCGATGGTGCCCGAATCCGGCAGTTCGGTATCGACGGTCACGAACGCGATGTCAAAGCCCTCGCGGATCGGATCGACGAGCCCCTGGGCGATTTCCACGGTGATGTCCAGCGCCGGATGCGCGGCCAGCGTGCGGCAGATCACGCCGCCAAGCTGCTGGGCGCCGAATTCGTAAGGCGTGGCGATGCGCAGCATGCCCTGCACGCGCTCCTCGCGCGCCAGCGTTTCCTGGCGGATCTCGCGCAGCCGCGCAAACAGCGGCGCCACGTCGCGATAGACCGCGCCGCCCGCATCGGTCAGCCGCATGCGGCGCGTGGTGCGCTCCAGCAGCTTGGCGCCGATGGCCGTTTCCAGCCGGATCACCGCCGCCGATACCCGTGACTTCGGACAGTCCAGCGCGGCCGCCGCCGCCGTGAATGTCCCCTGTTCCACCACACAGCAGAACGCCTCCCAGTCATTCCACTGGATTGTCTCGCTCACCGGACCCATTCCCCTTGTCAGACACCGTTGTCGGCGGCCGCCTGTCGCGGCCGTCTGTCGCCGCCGCGTGCCGCCACGCATCGACCGCACATTATGCGGCAGAGCCGATTGTGCCGGCCAAGGTTGCCCCGGACTGGCAAAGCAGGCACATTTCCTCTACCCTTTCGGCCTTCCAAGCCTCTGCCACCCTTTCCAGACCCATGGCGCATCCTGCCGATCCCGCTACGACCCGCGCGCCCGCTGCCGGTACGACGGAAAAGCCGAGCGACAGCTACGTGCAATCGTTCGCGCGCGGCCTGTCGGTGATCCGCGCCTTCGACGCCGCCCATCCGGCCCAGACGCTGACCGAGATTGCGCAGGCCAGCGGCCTGACCCGGGCCGGCGCGCGGCGCATCCTGCTGACGCTGGTGGGACTGGGCTATGTGCAGAACGATGGCCGGCTGTTCCGCCTGACGCCGAAGATCCTGGACCTGGGGTTCGCGTACCTGACGTCGATGCCGTTCTGGAACCTGGCCGAGCCGGTCATGGAGGCGCTGTCGCAGTCGGTGCACGAAAGCTGCTCGATCTCCGTGCTGGACGGCACCGAGATCGTCTACGTGCTGCGCGTGCCGGCGCGCAAGATCATGACGATCAACCTGTCGATCGGCAGCCGGCTGCCGGCCTATTGCTCGTCGATGGGCCGCGTGCTGCTGTCCGGCCTGGACGACGCCGAGCTGGACCGCGTGCTCCAGGCCTCAGACCTGCAGCCGCGCACGCGACGCACGGTCACCGACATCGACCAGTTGAAGCGGCTGGTCGCCGACATCCGCAGCCGGGGCTGGGCCCAGAACGACCAGGAACTGGAGGAAGGGCTGGTGTCGCTGGCGGCGCCGATCCGCAGCCGCACCGGGCAGGTGATTGCCGCGCTGAACATCAGCGGGCAGGCCAATCGCACCAGCGCGCAGGAGATGGTCGACCGCTTCCTGCCGCCGCTGCTGGAGGCGGCCGGCAAGATTTCCGCGATGGTGAGCCTGCGGACCTGAGCGGTCCGGCGCGCTAGCGGGGCCCGGTGCGGGGTTCCCAGGACACCGCCACATCCCCCTTGACGAAGGTCTGGCACGCCATGCGATAGCCGGCGCGCAGGTCATCGTCGGTCAGGTGCTTGCGCTCCTTGGGCTTGACCGCGTCCGTATGTTCCAGCCCCTGCTCGATCCGGCACTTGCACGTGCCGCAGATGCCGCCGCCACACTTGAACGGAATGCCGCCCTGCTCGCGCAGCGACACGCGCAGCAGGTTGCTGTTCTCGGGCGCGTTCACGGTCTTGCCCTGGTTGGTCACGAACGTGATGGCGACCATGCGCGCCGGCGCCGGTGGCGCGGCATCGGACGCATCCGGGGTGTTGGGGGTGGTCGGGGTGGTCGGGGCGATGGCAGCGTCGGAGTCGGCCCGCATCATATTTTCCTTATCGAGAGGTCCATGCTGCCAAAGCGCGCCAGCTTGTGCAGCGCGTCGTGGGCGGCGGCGAGCGTGTCGAAACGCTCCAGGAACCGGGTTGGCACGTGGTTGACCACGGGCGCGGGGTCGTCGCGGCCGGCCGGGCCGGATTCGTCGATCACGCGCACCTTGACGATGGCATCGCGCGGCGCCGTCAGCTCGGCAATCACGAACACGGCCTTGGGCCGGCCGTAGAACAGGTATTCCCAGGTCTCGCGCGGCTCCACGCCGGGCACGGGCTCGGTGCGGAACTGGCCCGGCTTGCTGGTCAGGATCACGAACATGTCAGGCCGCCAGCGCTTCCTGTTCCAGCTCGATGTCGTGCGTGAGCCAGATCTGGCACGCCAGCCGGAAACCCTGGTCCAGCCGCTCGCCAAGCTGCTTCTTTTCCTTCCAGTTCGGCGGCGGCAGGTGCTGGGCGCCGGCCAGCACCCGGCACGCGCACTTCGAGCACTTGCCCATGCCGCATTCGTAGCGCAGGTTCGGATACGGGAACTGCTTGATCCCGGCACGCACGACCAGGTTGGTGTCGGGCTTCACCTCGTCGGTGAACACCTGCCCGTTCTTGTGGAAGACGACTTTCGGCATAGCAATCTCTTTAAATCCGCGGAAACGACCGGCGCATCAGTGCCACAGCAGCATGGCGCAGATCGTGGAGACGAACAGCCCGGCCAGCACGGGCAGCAGCAGCGCGCGCACGGCGTCGAGCACGGGCACGCGGGCAAACCCGGCCACGGCGATCAGCGACGACCACGCGATCAGCGTGCCGCCGCCCGTCCAGACCGCGCCCATCTGGCCCACGGCGGCCAGCGTGGCGGAATCGAACCCGACCACCGGGCCCAGCGCCCCGGCCAGCGTGCCGGTCAGCGGCAGCCCGGCAAACCCCGAGCCGTCGATGCCGGTGATCATGCCCACCAGCAGCACGCCGAACGCCACCAGCACGTGGTTGTCCGGGATCATGTGCTGGTACGCCTGGATCAGTTCGAACAGCAGGCTCGGCGCGCGGCCGGCATCCACGCCCAGGATCTGCGCGGCGGTTTCTCCGGCGCCCACGAAGAAGAAGCCGGCAATCGGCAGCACCGACCCCATGGCCTTGAACGCGAACACGAAGCCGTCGGTGATGTGGTCCGGGCAGACGTCGAGCATGCGGCGCGGCCCTTCGGCGGCCAGCGTGGCCAGCATCATCAGCAGCGCGGCCACGCCGCCCACCAGCGCGGCGGCGGCGCCGCCCTTGAGGTCGGGCATGCCGGAGGCGATCTTCGGCAGCACCATCAGCGTCACCACGCAGATGAACGCCAGCGGCGTCAGCACGGCAAAGAACTTTGACCACTTCACGCGGCGGCGCGCCACCATCGCCAGGCTCTGCTCGATGTTGGCGTCGGTGGCCAGCGGCTCGTCGTGCGATGTGCCGCGCGCGATCTCGGCCTTGTCGAACGTGCCGATGGCTTCCACGGCGGCGTCGGGGCCCGTGGCGCGGGCCTGCCAGCGGTCCAGCAGCGCGCCGCTGGCCGGCACGATATGGCGGCGCATGGACAGGTAGGCCAGCGACAGCGCGATGGCACCGGTGATGATCGACAGGATCAGCGCGCGGTCCGCCACCACGGCCGCGCTGACCGCCGCGCCGGCCGCCTTGGCGCTGATGCCCGGCGCCACGCCGATCACGTAGTCCGACGACAGCGCCATGCCCTGCCCGGCAATGGCGATGGCCATGGCGCCAGCCAGCGGCGGCAGCCCGGCGGCGATGGCGGCCGGCAGCAGGATGGCCGACACCAGCGGCACGGCCGGCGTGGGCCAGAAGAACAGCGAGATCACGTAGGTGATGCCGGCCAGGATGAAATAGGCGCTATGGCCGTTCTTCATCACCAGCCGGAACGGCTCGACCATGCGGATATCGGATCGCAGCGTCTTCAGCGCGTTGAGCAGCGCCGTCATAAACGCGATCACCAGGAAGATGTTGAACAGTTCCTTGGCCGCCACGAGGCTGGCCGAGAAGATGCCGCCCAGCGCGCTGATCGGGCTGCCCGTGATGGCCAGGATCACGAGGAAGGTGCCCAGGATCGACGGCACCACGACATTGGCCCGCAGGATCATGGTCAGCACGATCACTGCCACGCCCAGCAGGTACACCCAATGTGCCAGGCCAATCTCAACAGTTTGTTGCATGAGGCTCCCCTTTCCTGGAGGCCCTTGTGGGGGCGGTATATGAATCGTTGTCGAATCGCTTTTTTGTATACTATATCCCGCTCTATCACGATCACAAGCGGAAACTGCCGGACCTAGGGAAATCACCGCCGCGGTGCGGCAGATTCCCCGGAACAGGCCACACTGCACGGATTGCGGGCAGTGCGCACCGTTCCGGGCGGGGCGGGCGGCTGCTGGAAAACCCTCTGGCTTTTTCGGAAACTGTGTGTAGACTGTATACCGAAATGACTTACAGGCCCGTTCCCATGCTTCATGTCACCGACGCGATGATCGATCGCCACGTCACCGCCGCCGACGCCCAGGCCGCCATGCTCGACGCCTTCCGCAGCTTCGGCCGGGGCGACGCGGCCATGCAGGAACGCATCCGCACGGAGGCGGGCGGCGTGAAGCTGTCGACGCTCGGCGCGGTCATCCCGGCCCAGCAGGTGGCAGGCGCCAAGGTCTACACCACCATCGCCGGCCAGTTCTCGTTTGTCATCCTGCTGTTTTCGACGGTTGACGGCCGCCCGCTGGCCTCGTTCGATGCCGGCGCAATCACGCGGCTGCGCACGGCGGCCTGCACGGTGCTGGCGGCCCGCAAGCTGGCCGCGCCCGGCGCGTCGACGCTGGCGCTGTTCGGCGCCGGCACCCAGGGCGTGCAGCATGCGCTGCAGCTATCGGCCGCGCTGCCGCTGCGGCAGGTGCTGGTCTGCGACCCGTACGCGGCGCCCGACGCGGCCGACCGGCTGGCCAGCCAGTGCGGCATCCCGGTGGCCTTCGCGCCGGCCGAGGCCGCCGCGAAGGCGGCGGACATCATCGTGACGGCGTCGCGCTCGACCACACCGCTATTCCCCGGCAACGTCGTCAAGTCCGGCGCGTTCGTGGCCGCCATCGGATCCAGCCTGCCGCACACGCGCGAGCTGGACGACACGCTGCTGACGCGCGCCGCCGCCGTGGTGGTCGAGTGGCGCCAGCAATCGCTGCGCGAAGCCGGCGACCTTGTGCTGGCCGACAAGGCCGCACTGCCCGACAGCAAGATCGTGGAGCTGGCCGATGTGCTGCTCGATACCGAACCCGCGCGCCGCCATGCCGACGACATCGTGATCTACAAGTCGGTGGGCGTCGGGCTGCAAGACGTGGCCCTGGCCGGCGTGGCCTGGCAACGGATCGCCGCCGCCCAGGCCGCCGCCGCCTGACCCGCCGACGATTGCAGTCACCGCCCTGCGCGGTTTTTTTATCGCCCGGGCAACGTTGTAGAAAGTATACAAACCCCTTTCACCCCGAACGCTACGAAAACAGGAGCCCCCAAATGGCCGAACTGATGAACCGAGAAGACTTCCGTGCCGCGCTGGAAAACGCCATCAAAGGCAAGAGCGCGAACCAGGCGCCCTTCAGCAAGGCGTGGGCCGGGGGCACGCTGAGCCGCGAGCACCTGGCCCGCTGGGCCGAGAACCACTACCACTACGTCGGGCCGTTCGCCGACTACCTGGCCTATATCTACGCCCGCACGCCCGACCACATGACCGAGGCCAAGGACTTCCTGCTGGCCAACATGTACGAGGAGGAAATCGGCGGCGACCGCCACACGGACCTGCTGATCCGCTTTGCCGAAGCCTGCGGCACCTCGCGCGAGCGCGTGGTGAACCCCGACAACATGTCGCCGACCACGCGCGGGCTGCAAAGCTGGTGCTACGCCGTGGCGATGCGCGAGGACCCCGTGGTGGCCGTGGCCGGCCTGGTGGTGGGGCTGGAGTCGCAGGTGCCGTCGATCTACCGCAAGCAAACCCCGACGCTGCGCGAGAAGTACGGCTTCACCGACGAGGAAGTCGAGTTCTTCGACCTGCACATCGTGTCCGACGAAATCCACGGCGAGCGCGGCTACCAGATCGTGCTGGAGCACGCCAACACGCCCGAACTGCAGCAGCGTTGCCTGAAGATCTGCGAGATCGGCGCCCAGATGCGGCTGCTCTACACCACGGCGCTGTACTACGACTACGTCGACGCCAAGCCCGAGGCCGCGGCCGCCTGAGGCCGCACCGCCCCGCGTGACCCTGGGCGCCCGGCGCGTCCGGGGCCGTCTTCGAATCCTCCAACCAGGCCCCCGCAAGATGACCGAGACGTACCGCAACTACATCGACGGCGAATGGTGCGACAGCGCCACCGGCCGCACGCTCGACAACGTCAACCCCGCCGACACGCGCGAGATCGTCAGCCGCCACGCCGCGTCGGACGCCCGCGATGCCGCCGCCGCGGTGGCCGCCGCCGCCGCCGCGTTCGACGGGTGGAAGAAGACCCCGATCGGCAAGCGCGCCAGGGTCCTGAACGACGCCGCCGCGCACCTGGAAGCCAACGCCGACAGCATCGCCGCCGAACTGACGCGCGAGGAAGGCAAGGCGCTGAACCTGGCACGCGACGAAGTCATGCGGTCGGCCCAGACCCTGCGCTTCTACGCCGTGGAAGGCCAAACCTTCGGCGGTGAGAGTTTTCCTAACGACGACCCGGACATGCTGGTCTACACGCTGCGCGAGCCGCTGGGCGTGGTGACCGTGATCTCGCCGTGGAACTTCCCGGTGTCGATTCCCGCGCGCAAGATCGCGCCGGCGCTGATCACGGGCAACACGGTGGTGTTCAAGCCGTCGTCGGACGCGCCGCTGTCCGGCTACCGGCTGGCCGAGGCGTTCGTCAAGGCCGGCATTCCGAAAGGCGTGCTCAACTTCGTGACCGGCAGCGCGGCCGAGGTGGGCCCGACGCTGGTGGCATCGCGCGCGGTGCGCGCCGTGTCGTTCACGGGGTCCACGGCCGCTGGCGAGCAGATCCACAAGGCCGTGCCGATGACCACGCGCACGCAGATGGAGCTGGGCGGCAAGAATCCGCTGATCGTGATGGAGGACGCCGACCTGGACCACGCCGTGGACCTGGCCATCAAGGGCGGGCTGTCGCTGTCGGGCCAGGCGTGCACGGGCACCAGCCGCATCCTGGTGATGCGCGAGGTCCGGCAGGCGTTCACCGACAAGCTGGTGGCCAGGGTCAAGGCGCTGAAGATCGGCAGCGGCATGACGCCGGGCATGGACCTGGGCCCGCTGGCCACGCGCAAGCAGCGCGAGACCGTGCTGGGCTACATCGCCGCCGGGCGGCAGGAAGCCACACTGCTGTGCGGCGGCGACGCGCTGACCGACGGCGACTTCGCGCACGGCTACTACGTGGCGCCGGCCGTGTTCACCGACGTCACGCAGTCGATGCGGATTGCCCGCGAGGAAATCTTCGGCCCGGTGCTGGCGATCATCGAGGTGGACAGCTACGCCGATGCCATCGCCAAGGCCAACGACACCGACTACGGGCTGTCCGCCGCCATCGCCACGCGCAACCCGCGCTACCTGCACGACTTTGCGCGCGACATCGAATCGGGCACGGTCAAGATCAACCGCACCACCACGGGCAACCTCGTCAACGCCCCGTTCGGCGGGCTCAAGCGCTCCAGCACGTCGACGTTCCGCGAGTCAGGCCGCGCCGGGCTGGAGTTCTATACGCAGATCAAGACCGTCTACCAGGGCGTCTGACCCGAATCCAAGGAAACTACGATGAAAAAATCGATCAAGCTCGAACTCAGGGAGGCGCGCCACATGGTGGCCGCCGCGATCCGCAAGGCCGAGGAAATCGGCGTGCTGGAATCGGTCTGCATCGTCGATGACGGCGGCTACCCACTGCTGCTCGAACGCATGGACGGCGCACGCATCACCGGGCCGCAGATTGCGTGGAACAAGGCGTTCACGGCCGCCGGGCACAAGCGCTCCACGCACCTGTTCAACACGCCGCCGAACGGCCCGGCACTGCCCGGCAACGAGGCGTTCGGCATCCAGTGGAGCTTCGAGGGCAAGTTCGCGGTGTTCGTGGGCGGCTACCCGATCGTGGTGAACGGCGAGGTCATCGGCGGCGTGGGGCTGTCCGGCGGCAACGGCGAGCAGGACACCGCGTGCGGCGTGGCCGCGCTGGAAGCGCTGCGCGACCTGCTGGCCGCCGACGACCTGACCGTGCTGGCGCAGGCCGACATCAAGAAGTAGGCGGGGGAATCAGTCATGGCCCATCGCGTCGAGATTGCGGAAACGCAACAGGTGTTCCAGGTGGCGGCCGGCGAGTCGGTGCTCGATGCCGCGCTGCGCAGCGGCGTGGCGCTGGCCCACGAATGCACGTTCGGCGGATGCGGCACGTGCCGCATGCAGGTGGTGGAAGGGTCGGTGTCCTATGAGGATTTTCCGATGGCGCTGACCGAGGCCGAGCACGCCGAGGGCGTCGCGCTGGCCTGCCAGGCGCGCCCGCTGAGCGACCTTGTCATCAGCACCGCGCGCGCCGGGGCCGCGCTGACGCCGCCGCGCCGCACGTCGGCATCGGTGATGTCGGTGGCGCCGCTGGGTCCGGACGTCCAGCACCTGCGGCTGGCCCTGCCGGACGACGAACCGTTCGTCTACGCGCCCGGCCAGTACCTGAAGGTCTGGCTGGAGGACGGCAGCCATCGCAGTTTCTCCATGGCATCGGCACCGGCCGGCAACAGCGTCGACTTCCATGTGCGGCAGATCGCCGGCGGGCGGTTCACGTCGCGCCGCCTGCCGCAACTGCGCGCCGGGGACCGGCTCGACGTGGAACTGCCGCACGGCAGCTTTGCGCTGCGCAAGGAGGATTACCGGCCGCTGCTGATGGTGGCGACCGGCACCGGGCTGGCGCCGATCAAGAGCATGCTCGAATCGCTGATGGACGACCCCGACTGCCCGCCCGTCTGGCTCTACTGGGGCGCGCGCTCGGCGGCCGACCTGTATCTGCACGACGAGATCGCGACCTGGGGCGAGCGGCTGTACGACTTCCAGTACGTGCCGGTGCTGTCGCGCGGCGGCGACAACTGGCAGGGGCGGCGCGGCTACGTGCAGGACGCCGTGGCGGCCGACCTGGGCGACCTGTCCGAGCACGCGATCTACCTGTGCGGGTCGCCGCACATGATCCGCGATGCCCGGCAGACGTTCATGGCGCTGGGCGCCGAGGCGCCTTTCATCTACGCGGACAGCTTCACGTTCCAGCACGCGGGCGGCTGACGGACCCGGCGGCGTCATCGGCGGGACTACGGTAGATGTCTACCCTATGTCTTGCGCGGGGAGGCAACGGTATACAATAGCGGCATTCACGCCGTGGCCCATCGACCGCGGCGCATCACCGATATCCGACGGCCGATCCCGACCATGAACGACGCCACCGCCAGTGCCATCAAGCCGAATCCGGACACCCCGGCCGCAAGCCTGGGCGCCCAGCATTCTCCCCTTTTCGCGCTGGTCACCGACACGCTGCGGCAACGTATCCTGGGCGGCCAGTACGAACAGGGCGAGCGGCTGGTGGAAAACACGCTGTCGCTGGAACTGGGCGTGTCGCGCATTCCCGTGCGCGAGGCGCTGCGGGCGCTGGCGGCCGAGGGGCTGGTGCGGATCGAGCCGCGGCGCGGCGCGTCCGTGGCCCGGCTGTCGCCCAACATCGCCCGCGAAATGGTCGAGGTACGCGCCACGCTGGAAGGGCTGAACGCCAAGCTGGCCGCGCAGCGCCGCGATCCGGCGCTGATCCAGGAACTGGAAAAGGTGCTCAAGGAAGGCAACGACGCGGTCGACAGCGGCCAGACCGAGCGGTTCGTCGAATTGAATTCGCGCTTTCACGAGGTGCTGGGCAACATCGCCGCCAACAGCGTGCTGCAGGACATGATGCGGTCGCTGCGCGAGCGCACCGCGCTGCTGTTCGCGCCGGCCAACCTGAGCCGGGCGCGCATCAACTGGGACGAGCACGCCCAGATCCTGCAGGCCGTGATTGCCGGCGATGCCGACCTGGCGTCGCTGCTGGCCACGCGCCACGTCTACAGCGCCGCCAAGGCGGTGGAATGGATGGCGGCCGATGGCGCCACGGCTGCACCGACGGCGGGCACGGCGGACGACCCTCGCCAGACCCACGCCTGACCCTGCCCGATTACCGTTCCGGCAATTCCCCGTTGCGCACCAGCAAATGGCGCAGTGCACCATCGAAGTGTATACTGTAGGCGTTTGTTGACCACCATAGGGATTTGCCATGCATCACCCGGAAGCTTCCTACCTTGAGCGCCCCGTCGGCGCGCAGCTTCTGAGCCACTACGCCCGGCGCGATGCCGTCCGCCATGCCACGCCGCTCGTGCCGCTGCGCCTGGCGGACGTCATCGCCTTCTTCCGCTGGCGTAGCGCGCGGCGCAAGACGGCCTGAGTCCTACTGGCAACGAAAAAAGCCGCCCGGAATGGGCGGCTTTCTTATTGGGTACGACGAAACATCAGAGTGCGGCAGGCGGCATCTCGACGCTGCCGAATTCGGCCGACCGCGAGCCGCTGATCGGCCGGTTGCTGGCGCCGAAATACGCGAATGCCACCGACAGCTTCACCGCCTCCGAATCGTTGCGGCCGGCCGCGTGGAACAGGCGGCTGTCGAACATCAGCACGTCGCCGCGATGCAGCGCCAGCGGCATCGCCCCCTTGAGTAGCCCCTGGCTGGCCGGATGGGCCTCGACCAGGAACTCGGCCGGATCGAGCTGGGCCGGGTCCAGCCTGGCGCGATGCGAGCCCGGAATCACGCGCAGCACCCCGTTGCGCTCGTCCTCGTCGCCCAGTGCCAGCCAGACGGTGACCAGTTCCGGATTCACGAACGACCAGTAGCGCGTGTCGCGGTGCCAGCCGGTCTGGCTGCCATAGTGCGGATGCTTGGTCATCACGCAGTTGTGGTGGGCCAGCGTGAGCCGGGCCGGCTCGCCCAGCAGCGCCTCCACCGTCGCCACCAGTTGCGGATGGCTGGCCCAGCGCCGGAACGCCTCGTCCCGCCCGTACGCCTGGCGCAGCCGGCGCACCGTGTGCCCGCCCGCCGCGTCGCGCGTGGCCGGCGCGCCGGGATAGCCCAGGTCGGCTTCGAACTCCACCGGCGGCACGGCGTCGGCCAGGTGGCGGCGCGTCACCGCCTCCAGCGCGGCGCACGTGGCCTCGCTGGCAAACTGGCGCAGCACGATGTAGCCGCCCGCGTGGAATTCGCGCGCCAGGCTGGCCAGGGCCGCCTGGTCGGCCAGCGGCGCGGAACAATCGAAATCGAGGGAATGGGGCGCGCCAGACACGCGCGGTTGCGAGGCAGTCATTGCAGCAGCTAAGACAATTCTGAAAGTGAGGGGGCGGCGACAGCCCGATGATGCCAGAAGCGGCGCGATCCGGCGCGGGCTGGCGCCCGATTCCGGTGCACCGGGCCACCGTCGCCGCCGCGCCACCGTGCGGAAACCCACTGTCGCATGCGACCCCCACGCCGCTACAATGGCCGGACCCTGCCGCACCGTCCCGTCATCGCCAACCTGCCACCAAGGCTGCCCATCGTGACTGCCAGACCCCGGATCACCGCCTCGCTGGCCGAGGCCCAGAACCAGCTCAGCCGCATCGTGCTGGGCAAGCCGCGCCAGGTGCGGCTGGCGCTGGCGTGCATGCTGGCCGGCGGCCACCTGCTGCTGGAAGACGTGCCCGGCGTGGGCAAGACCACGCTGGCCCACGCGCTGGCGCAGACGCTCGGGCTGCAGTACCAGCGCGTGCAGTTCACCAGCGACCTGCTGCCGGCGGACCTGGTCGGCGTGTCGGTCTACGTGCGCGAATCCAGCGATTTCCGCTTCCATCGCGGCCCGGTCTTCGCGCAACTGGTGCTGGCCGACGAGATCAACCGCGCGCCGCCGAAGACGCAGAGCGCGCTGCTGGAAGCGATGGCCGAACACCAGGTGACGCACGACGGCGTGACCCACGCGCTGCCCACGCCGTTCTTCGTCGTCGCCACCCAGAATCCGCTGGACCAGATCGGCACGCATGCGCTGCCCGAATCGCAGCTGGACCGCTTCACGATGCGGATCTCGCTCGGCTATCCCGACCCGGCGTTCGAGCGCGTGCTGTACCTGGGCGCCGCCACCCGGCCCGAGCCGGTGGCCGTGATGGACGCCGAGCAGGTGGTGGCGCTGCAGGCCGCCGCGAGCCGCGTCTATGCCAGCCCCGCACTGGTCGATTACGTGCTGGCGCTGGTGCAGGCCACGCGCGCCGAGTCCGGCTTCGTGGCCGGGCTGTCGCCGCGCGCCGGCCTGGCGCTGCTGGCCTGCGCCCGCGCCTGGGCGCTGCTGGACCAGCGCGACATGGTGATGCCGGAAGACGTGCAGGCCGTGTTCGCGCCCGTGGCCGGCCATCGGCTGCTGCCCGGCGATGCCGACACCACCGCGCTGGACCGTCTGGTCGCCCGCGTGGCGATTCCCTGATACCGCCGCCGCCCAGGCCCAGCCATGCGACGTCCGCCGACGGCTTCCGGCCCCGCGCTGCCCCTGCCGGTGCCCACGCCCCGCCCGCGCCGGCCGCGCCCGCCGGTCAACGGCGTGGTCACGCTCGATCGTCGCCACCTCTACATCCTGCCCACGCGCAGCGGCCTGGGCTTTGCCCTGCTGCTACTGGCGATGCTGACCACCTCGCTGAACTACAACATCAGCCTGGGCTTTGCGCTGACGTTCCTGCTGGTGGGCATCGGCATGGCCTGCATGTGGATGGCCTACCGCAACCTGCTCGATCTCGATATCTCGGCGGGCCCGGTCTCGGCGCCATTCGCGGGCGAGACCGCCACGTTCGTGCTGCACGTCGCCAACCATGACGGCGGTGCGCGTATCGGCGTGGAAGCCGTGGCCGCGGGCGGAGTGGCCGACGCCGCGCCGGGACTGACGCTGGACGGGCTCGGCCAGGGCGCGCTTGCCGTGCGCGTGGCGGCGCCACGGCGCGGCCGGCTGGCGCTGCCGCGCGTGACCGTGTCCAGCCGCTTTCCGTTCGGCCTGTTCCGGGTCTGGAGCTATGCGGACCTGCCGCTCACCACCTTTGTCTATCCCGCGCCCGAGCGGCCGGCGCCGCCGCTGCCGCTGACGCCGCGCCCCGAGGACGGCGACGACGGCCAGCTCCAGGCCGCCGCCGACGACGGCATCGACCAACTGCGCAAATACCGCCCCGGCGACCCGCTGCACCGCATCGCCTGGAAGCACAGCGCCCGCACCGGCCGATGGCTGAGCCGCACCGGGCACGTGCCGCGCCAGCCCGGCTGCTGGATCGATTGGGACGCGCTGCCGTTCACGATGGATACCGAGGCGCGGCTGTCGCGCCTGTGCGCCTGGGTGCTGGCCGCGGGCGACCATGTCGACCTGGGCCTGCGCCTGCCCGGCGTGGAGATCGCGCCGGGCGCCGGCCCGGCCCATCGCCGCGCCTGCCTGGAAGCGCTGGCCATCTGGCCGGAGCGCCGCGCATCATGAAGCCGCAGCAGCCAGCGCGGCCGCTTGGCCATCAGGAACACGGCATGCTGATTGCCCAGCTGGCGCTCGTGCTGGCGCCGCAGGCCCGCACGCTGCCGGTATCGGTCAGCCTGCTGCTGGTGCTGCTGCTGGCCTGGCGCTGGCTGCTCTGGCGCCAGCGCGCGCCGCTACCTTCGAAATTCCTGGTCGGCACGGCCGGCGTGCTGGTGCTGCTGATTGCCGCCGCGCTGGTCTGGCGGGGCGGCGGCAGCTTCGGGCGCGAGCTTTGCGTGGCGCTGCTGGCGGCGTTCGTGATTCTCAAGCTGATGGAGACCCGGGCGCTGGCCGATGCCACGCTGGTCACGCAGTTGTCGTTCTACCTGCTGCTGACGCTGTACCTGGAGGACCAGCCGTTCTGGCTGGCGATCTACAGCATGGCGATCGGTGCGTGGATCCTGCGCAACTGGCTGCTGTTCCACCATCCCGAGGCGCGTGGACGGCTGGCAATCTGGCCGCTGCTGGGCCGCATGGCGCTGTTCGGGCTGCCGTGGGCGCTGTTCCTGTTCCTGCTGTTTCCGCGCCTGGACCATCCGCTGTGGCGGCTGCCGCAGTCCGAGCCGACCGGCCGAACCGGCATCAGCGACACGATGCGGCCGGGCAGCGTCGGCGAACTGATCCGCTCGCCGGAAGTGGCGTTCCGCGCCGATATCGTCGGCGACCCGCTGCCCGCGAGCGCGCTCTACTGGCGGGCGCTGGTGCTGTGGCACTACGACGGCCAGACTTGGCGCGCCGGCGAGGCGCCCACGCTGCGCGCGGCGCCAGGGCTGCGCGACGACGATGGGGACCGCGACCTGCGCGATGGCGGCGGCGCCGGTCCGCGCACGTACAACGTCACGCTGGAGCCCAATCACAAGCCGTGGCTGTATCTGCTGGATCGCGGCGTGGCGGTGTCGGACAGCTTGCTGGCGCAGGCGTCGGCCGATGGCGAATTCTTCATGCGGGCGCCGGTGGACCGGGCGCTGCGGTACCGCGCGCTGTCCGAACTGCAGGGCCTGCCGCAGCCGCTGACGCGCCGCACGCTGCAACTGTCGCTCGCGCTGCCGGACGGCAACCCGCGCAGCCGCGAGCTGGCCGCCGGCTGGATGGCCCGGTATCCAGACCCGTGGCAGCGCGTGCAGGCCGCCATGCGGCTGTTCGCCACCGCGCCGTTCGCGTACACGCTGTCGCCGCCGCCGCTGGGCACATCCCAGGTGGACAGCTTCCTGTTCGATACCCGGCGCGGCTTCTGCGAGCACTACGCCAGCAGTTTCGTGTTCCTGATGCGCGCGGCCGGGGTGCCGGCGCGGGTGGTGCTGGGCTACCAGGGCGGCGAGTACAACCCGATGGGCAGGCACTATGTGATCCGGCAGTCGGACGCCCATGCGTGGGCCGAGGTCTGGCTGGCCGGCCGGGGCTGGGTGCGCGTCGATCCGACCAGCGCCGTGGCGCCGAGCCGGGTGGAGAACGGCGTCGACGCCGCGCTGGCGGGCGAGGACCTGCAGGCGTTGCGCGATCTGCGCGCGCCTGGCTGGCTGCGCGACCTGCGCTGGAGCTTCGACGGGCTGGCGTACCGGTGGCAGCGCTGGGTGCTTGAATACGACCGCGGCCAGCAGAACCGGCTGCTCGACCAGGCGGGGCTCGGCAATCGGCTGCCGCAGGTGCTGGCGGCGGGGCTGGCCCTGCTCGCGGTGCTCGCGCTGGTGCCGATGTGGCTGCGCCGCCGGCGGGTGGATCCGGTGCAGGCGCTCTACGACCGCTACTGCGGCTTGCTGGCCCGGCACGGCGTGTCGCGCGGGACGTCGGAAGGTCCGCGCGACTTCGCCGCCCGTGCCGAGGCCGCACTACCCCAGGCACGCGACGCAGTGCGAGCGTTCACTGACCAGTACGTCGGCTGGAAGTACGGCGCGCCGGGCAAGGGGTCGCAGGCCGGCGTGCTCGGCGGATTGCGCGCGGCATTGCGCGACCTGTCCCGCTGCCTGGCGCGGCGCTAGCGTTCGGCCGGCGGGCCAGACTATCCACGGTGCCGAACTTGCCATGGCGGCCTTGGCCTCATATAGTTTCATTCGTAACTATCTCGGATGAAACAAAATGTCGTTCGAACGTCGCATTGACCGCTTCTGCGCCGAGAATCCCGAGGCGCCGCGCGACCTGATCCTGGCGTCGCGGCTGCTGCTGCGCTCGGCCCGGCTGCTGCGGCAGCATATCGAGCGGGCGCTGGCGCCGTTCGAGCTGGACCTGCACCAATACCTCGTCATCAGCATGCTGGCCACCGATGCCGGCGAGCCGACCATGCCGTCGGAGCTGGGCCTGACCATCGACGCCACGCGCACGCAGATGACGCGGCTCGTCGACGGGCTGGAAGCCAGGGGGCTGGTGCTGCGCAAGACCGCCGAGCATGACCGCCGCAGCCTGGCGCTGACGCTGACGCCGGCCGCCCGGGCGCTGTTCGCGCAGGTGGCGCCGGTCGTGCATGCCGCCTATGGCGCCGCGTGGGCGCCGCTGGGCGATGCCGGGCTTGCCGCCGCCACGCGCGAACTGGCGGCGCTGCATCAGCATCTGGCTGCCCTGGAGGCAGCGCAGCCGTGAGCAGGACCGCCGGACGCTGGCACCGGCTGCAGGCCGGCGTGCGCTGGCTGCGGCTGCTGACCCACCGGCAGCGGCAGACGCTGATCATGGCGCTGCTGGGGCTGACCACGGGTGTCGAATTCCTTGAGAACATCATGTTCGTCTTTGCGTCGAGCCATATCGTCGGCGGCATCGACGCGGACCCGCGCAGCTTCGCGCTGGTCCAGGCGGCCTACGCGGTGGGCAGCATGATGATGATCCTCAAGCAGCAATGGCTGGCGCGGCGGTTTGGCTATCGCAACTACCTGACCGGGTCGCTGCTGCTGTTCATGGGCGGCACCGTGGTGGCGGCCACCAGCACGGGGCTGCCGCAGATGGTGGTCGCGCGGTTTCTGCAGGGCGTGGGCGGCGGGGCGCTGTTCACGAGCTGCCGCATCCTGGTGAACGTGATGTTCGCGCCCGAGGACCGGCCGCGTGCATCGCGCCTGTTCATGCTCGGGATCTTTGGCGCTTCGGCCATGGCGCCGGCGTTCGCGGCCGAGCTGGTGGAGCATGGCGTCTGGCAGGACGTGTTCTACGGCGTGCTGCCGTTTGCCGCCCTGGCGGCCGTCGGTACATGGTTGCTGCTGCCCGATGCCGAGGCACGCGCCGAGCACGACGGCCCGGCGCTGGGGCCGCTGCTGCTGTTCGGCGTGGCCATCGTCGTGCTGCAGGCGTCGATGACCGAGGCGCGGTTCGACATCTTCTCGCACCCGCTGCGCGTGGCGCTGGTGGCGGCGCTGGCGCTGGGGCTGCTGGGCCTCTTCCTGTGGCAGCAGTGGCACCACGACACGCCCGTGCTGCACCTGCGCGCGCTGCGCGAACCGGTGTACCTGACCGGCCTGGCGATGTACTTCGTCTACTACATGATCAGCAACCTGAGCGGCTACGTGTTCCCGATCTTCGCGGAGCAGGCGCTGCGGTTTCCGCTGGCCACCATGGGCTGGCTCAATTCGCTGGCGGCCGGCATCAGCCTGGCGGGCATCTGGATCTACCTGCGCGTGGCGCGCCGGCTGACGCACAAGAAGCCGCTCATGGTGGCCGGGCTGCTGCTGATGGCGGCCGCGATGGCGTGGTTCTCGTTCATGCCGCCCGATGTGGGGCCCGCCGCGCTGGTGCCGGGGCTTGTCGGCAAGGGGCTGTTTGGCGTGATGGTCATCATCCCGATTGCCGGCCTGACGTTCCGCAGCCTGAGCGGCGACGATTTTGCGCACGGCTATCGCAGCAAGAACCTGGTGCGGCAGATCGCCAGCTCGTTCGCGTCGGCGCTGGGCGCGGTGCTGCTGCAGAATCGGCAGTTCGCGGTGCATGCGAGCCTGGTCCAGGCCATCGGGCTACGTCCCGCGCAGACCGCCGAGTGGATGCAGGCGGCCCAGTCGCTGCTGGCGGCGCGCGGTTTCGATGCCGGGCAGGCACACGCGGGCGCGCTGGCGCAGATGGCTGCGATCGTCGATCAGCAGGCGCGGCTGATGGCCTGCGAGGATCTGTATCGGTTGATTGCCGCGATGGCGCTGGTGGCCGCGGTCTTCATGCTGGTGCAACGCCGGCTGGACTAGCCTGGGCCTTGCATCGCGGAGCGGGGTACTGCTGGGGCGCTGGCGACAGCGCGGCAACGGCGGCGGCGCGCCCTTGCGGATGACATGCATGCCCGGCGGGCACGCGTGGGCCGTTGATCAGAACAGCGACAACTGGCGCATGCCAAAGCCGACCGTTTCCTCCACGCGCGCACGGGCATGCGCGAGCGAACCTTCGGCGCCGGAATAGTTACCGGCGGCCCAGTGGTAGACCACGGGCAGGTCGCCGCGATCGGACAGGCGGACTTCGCCAAGCTTGTCGCCGCGCTCGTTGCGGTAGTAGTGGGAGCGGTAGCCGCGCTCCCAGTGGGGCGGGACTTCCTTCTTGCGCCGACGCGCGGTCGACTTCTTGATCACTGGCGTCAGACGCCGCGCCAGGTCGGAGCCCGGCGAGATGGGGGCGCGGGTGAAATCCAACTGCATAGACTTCCTTCTTCTGTCGATTTAGCAAGAACCAGAAGTGGCGACGTGAGTCACCACACGCTTCATGCATCGCAGTCGAGATCATACCCGCTCGAACGCCCATTTGGGATGTTTTGTCGCCCGGAATTCCGCGCCTGGCAAGGGTTTGCGGGCGTATACGCATCACCGTATACGCCCACGTATACCTGCCGCGCGCCTGCCGTATACGGGGTCGTATACGCGGCCGACGATCAGCCCAGATCGAGCGGAATGAAGATGCGCGCGTCGTCGCGCTGCACCAGCAGGGCCACCTGCTTGCCCGACTTCGACACCAGCGCGCGGAGCTGGTCGACCGATGCGATCGGCGTGCCATTGAGCGACAGGATGACGTCGCCCGGCTGGATGCCAACGCGCGCGGCCGGACCGGCGACATCCTCGACCACGAGGCCGCCGTCGATACCGCTGTCGCGCTTCTCGGCCGGGGTCAGCGGACGGACCGCAAGGCCCAGGCGTCCGCCGGCTTCGCCGCCGCTCTTGGCCTGCGCCGACGCACTTTCCTTGACCGCGCCGATCTTCACGCTCAGCGTCAGCGGCTCGCCCTTGCGGATGACCTTGAGATCGGTCTTCGTGCCCGGTTGCAGGTCGGCGACGTGCTCGGGCAGGTCGCCCGAATGGTCGATCACGTCGTTGCCAAGCTGCACGATCACGTCGCCGGGCTTCAGGCCGGCCTGCGCGGCGGGGCTGTCCGGTTCCACCGAGTTCACCAGCGCGCCGGCCGGCTTGGGCAGCTTGAACGACTGCGCCAGGGCCTGGTTCACCTCCTGCACCGAGATCCCCAGGCGGCCGCGCGTGACCTTGCCGTGGGCGACGAGCTGCTGCTCGACCTTCTTCGCCACGTCGATCGGAATCGCAAACGACAGGCCCTGGTAGCCGCCAGTCTGGCTGTAGATCTGCGAGTTGATGCCGATGACTTCGCCGCGCTGGTTGAAGAGGGGCCCGCCCGAGTTGCCGGGGTTCACGGCCACATCGGTCTGGATGAACGGCACGTAGGTGTCGTCGGGCAGCGAGCGCGACTTGGCGCTGACGATGCCGGCCGTGACGGTGTTCTCAAAGCCGTACGGCGAGCCGATGGCCAGCACGGGCTCGCCCACGCGGATCTTCGACGGGTCGCCGAGTCGCACGGTCGGCAGGTCCTTGGCATCGATGCGGATCACCGCGATATCGGTCTGCGGATCGCTGCCTAGCACCTTGGCCTTGAATTCGCGGCGGTCGGTCAGCTTGACGGTGACTTCCGTGGCGTTGTCGACAACGTGGGCGTTCGTCAGGATCAGGCCGTCAGGGCTGACGATGAAGCCCGAGCCAAGCCCCTTCACCAGTTGCGGCTGCTGGCTCTGCGGCCCCTGGAACTGCGGGCCGAAGCGCTTGAAGAACTGGAACAGCGGATCGTCGGGGTCCATGCCCGGCGGCACCTGGGCCGACGTGCGCTGGGCGCGGGCGGTGACGCTGATGTTGACCACGGCTGGGCCGAATTGATCGACGATGCCCGAGAAGTCGGTGGGCGTGGCCACCGCGGCCGGCGCGGACACGACCGGTGCCTGCGCGGCGTATCCCGGCGTGATGGCATCTTTCTGGAGATACGCGTAGCCGCCCGCCAGGGCAGCAAGCGCGGCAACGCCGACAGCGGAACGGACGAGGGTCTGGCGAATCATGGTGCTTTCCTTTCTGGATGTTGGACGGCGCCGCAACGGGTGGGCCCGTTGGCGCGACAGTGACATCGTAGGGAGCCACACTTAAACCAGACTTAAGGGTTCTGCGACGGCCGGCTTTCCTTGATCCCTTTCCTTAATCCTTCACGGGCTGGCCCTATGCTCTATAGGGTCGATACAAAATTTATCTTGCGCACAATCTAATTGCGTATAAGATAGCTGCATGACCACGCCAACGACCCCTTCCAAAACAGATGACTGGCTGCAACTGGACCAGCAGCTCTGCTTTGCGCTGTATTCCACGTCGCTGGCGATGACCAAGATCTACAAGCCGATCCTCGGTGAGCTGGGGCTGACTTACCCGCAGTACCTGGCAATGCTTGTGTTGTGGGAGCATCGAGAGTTGAGCGTGTCGGACCTGGGTGCCCGGTTGCGGCTGGATTCCGGCACGCTGACGCCGCTGCTGAAGCGGCTGGAATCGGCCGGCCATGTGCGGCGCGTGCGGGATACGTCCGACGAGCGCCGAGTGCTGGTCAGCCTGACGGATGCCGGCCAGGCGCTGCGCCAGTCGGCGGAGGGCATTCCGGAACGATTGTTGTGCGCGATGCAGTGCTCGGTGGAAGAAATCCAGGCCCTGACAGCGCGTTTGCATGACTTACGGTCGACGCTGGAAGCAGCGCGATCGGAAGATTGATCGCCGTGAATCGGCATGTTGAAACTGCTGCCCGCCCCCGGGCATATCTAGGAGAGTGCAAATGAAACTGGAAAAAGTCCTGTACACCGCCCACGCATCCGCAACCGGTGGCCGCGATGGCCGCGCCACGACGTCGGACGGCCAACTCGACGCCAAGCTGGCGGTGCCGAAGGAAATGGGCGGTGCCGGGAACGGCCTGAACCCCGAGCAACTGTTTGCGGCCGGCTATTCGGCCTGTTTCCTCGGTGCCATCCGCTTCGTGGCCGGCCAGCAGAAAATCACCGTATCGCCGGATGCGAAGATCGACGGCGCGGTCGGCATCGGCCAGATCCCGCAGGGCTTTGGTATCCAGGTGGAGCTGAAGATTTCGCTGCCGGGCATGGAGAAGGAAGCGGCCCAGAAGCTGGTGGAAGCGGCTCACCAGGTCTGCCCGTACTCGAACGCCACCCGCGGCAATATCGACGTCAATCTGGTTGTGGTCTGACTGTCGCCCGCCAGGCTCTCTTGAGCCTGAAATGCAAACGCCGGCCCTTGGGCCGGCGTTTTCTATTGTGCCGCGGGTTCCGCCAGGTCGGCGAGTACCAGGTCGGCACACATCGCACGTTTCTGCGCGGCCGTCAGGCGCTTGGTCTGGATTTCGGCCTTGAGTGCGTCCGACTGGCTCGGAAAGGCCAGCCATCCCAACAGCCGCAGTGGCTTGCGGGACCGCGTGTACTTCGCACCGGTACCGGCAAGGTGCTGGGCATAGCGGCGTTGTACGTCGATCGTAATGCCGGTGTAAATCGTGTTGCCCTCGCATTCGAGCAGGTAGAGAAACCACTGCACGGGCGGTGTCGGCGAGGCGTCGTTATCGTCGATCATGGGTCGTCGGTCGTTGCGACGGCCATCATACGCGCCACGCCCCCGGCACGCAAAATCGCAAAACCGCCGCTGCAAAAGCAAAACCCCCAAGCTTTGGGGCTTGGGGGTTCTGGGTATAAGAGCCTGGCGATGACCTACTTTCACACGGGTAGTCCGCACTATCATCGGCGCAA